>NZ_CP151633.1:1889391-2519188 GCF_038397715.1 Microbacterium sp. LWO14-1.2 | reverse complement strand
GCTCCGTAGGCGCAGCGTCACGGTCCCAGAGGCCTGCGAAGGACTCCGCCAGAATGCCTTCGATGCCGGCTAGGGATCTGACGCGGAACACCGCGCCGAACGACCTGACCTCGCCGTGATCATTCAACCCGTGCGCTCGAAGACCATGGTCGACAGCAAGCATCCAGGTCTCCGCTGCCGACTTGAGGGCGGCGTAGTTCGCAGAGCTGCCAGTCGGGCGGGAGACGACGACGGAAGAGACGATCGCCGTGCGACCGGCCGAGGACAGTCTCAGATCAGTGTCGAACGCTCGCGACACATGCCTCAGGGCACTGAGACTCGACTCCAACGACCTGTACGCTTCGTCGGTCTGCCCGGCGAGACCACCGCCCCCACTCCAACCGCCGACGAGATGGAGCACCCCGTCGACCCGCCCCCACGTGTCGAGGATTCGCTTGCGTAGCTCTGCGACCGATTCCTCGCTCGAGAGGTCCGCCCGCTGTACGTGCACCTGCGGGAGTTCGTCTCGGCACCGAGCCAGCTTCCCCGCATCCCGACCAACGATGATCACTTGTGCGCCGCGGTCGAGAAGCGCCTTCGCGGAGGCGAATCCCGAAGCGGACGTGCCCCCGGCGAGCAGCACGAGCCTGCCGGAAACGGGATGTTCGAGAGCGGTCTTCATCTGAGTTCCTCGTTCGTTCAATGCGACCCGCTTCTGCGGAGCGTTCTAGGAATCAGCCGCGGCGCCTTGCCGAAGTGCAGGAACCTGTCGAAGCGCAGGAACGCCATCTCCGCTCCGCTCCTGTGCGACCAGCAGCGCATCGACCACGAACGCGGCTCCTGAGGCCGGTTCGATGATCAGCGGGTTGAGGTCGCCCGCAACCAGGATGTCCTTCAAATCGACTGCCATCCACGAGAGCTTCACGAGGAGGTTGACGACGGATCCGACATCGACGACGGGATGAAGGTTCCTAAACCCATCAAGGAGCTGTGAGAGTCGAGTACCGTCGAGCAGGCGGCGCGCTGACTCCGGCGAGAGGGGCGCGATCGCATACTCCACGTCGTCGAGTAGCTCGACCAGCACTCCGCCGATGCCGATTCCTACAGCCACGCCGATGTCAGGGTCCGCGACGAAGCCGAGGAACGCTTCGATGCCCGTAGGGATCTGTCTCTGCACCTCGATGCCGCGAATTTCGGCATCTGGACGATGGCGATGCGCAGATCCGAGAATCGCCGCCCACGCGTCGCGCAGTTGCTCCTCATCCTGCAGGCCCAGCGCCACACCACCGACATCGGACCGATGGGTGATGTCGGGAGAATCGATCTTGGCCACGACCGGGTATCCGTTGCGCTCGCACCATCCGACCGCCTCGTCCACATCGCCGAACGAATGCGAACTGACGGTATTGATCCCGTAGACATCGAGAACCCGTCGCACGGAGTCCCGGTCGAGCACGCCCGATGTGCGCGCGAGAGAGCCGCGGATCTCTTCAACGATCGCAGAGCCGGGAACCGAGGACGGGCGGTCGAGCAGGCGCGGGCCTTGCCCTGCAACCTGAGCGGCTGCGCGGACGGCCGTCAAGGCGTTGCGAAGACCCCGGAGCACCGGGATGCTCGCGTCGGTCGTGGGCACCCGCACTGGATGCACGGTCATCGAGGAGCTGGAGGCAAGGAGCACGGGGACCTCGGCCTCAGCACTCAGTAGCGTGAAGGCGTCGACAATGTCGTCTTCGTACTCCAACTCGATCGCAGACAGGCTCGACTGCGCGTCGATGACACCGAGTACGACATCGACGCCCTCGTCCTCGCTGATGATCTGCAGGGTGCGCTGGAACGTGTCGTCGTCCGCATCCGCGCTCCCCCACGCATCGAGCGGGTTGATCGCGTGCATGTCCGGGAGGACTTCCTCGAGTCGCCGCTGCGTCTCCGGCGAGAAGCGCGCCAAAGTCGCGCCCACCTGTTCCGCCAGATCGGCTGCCAGGGCCGCCTGCCCTCCGGAGAGAGTGACGATTGCGGTCCGCCCCGCTCCGACGGCTCGCCAGTCGACGCGGGCGAGCAGATCGATTGCGGCGGCCAACTCGTCATAGTCCGCCAGAAGGGGCACGCCGATCTGCTCCATGTATGCGTCGATGACCGTTCGGTTGCTGAGCATCGCTCCGGTGTGAGCGAGCGTCGCCGCCCGCCCTGATTCGGAGGAGCCCACTTTCAGCGCCACGACCGGCTTACCGACCTCCCGTGCGGCTTCGACGGCCCGCGCCAAGCCTTCGGAGTCGTACACCGACTCCAGGATGAGTGCGATGACGCCTGTTCTGGAGTCCTCTGCGAGGTATCGCACGTAGTCGGCTGTGGTCAGGGCCGCTTCGTTTCCGGTCGACACGATGTGGGAGAAGCCGACGCCGCTCGTCGACCGCGCGACGAAGATCGCCCCCGACCCCGACTGCGAGACGATGGCGACGTTTCCGGCGGGAAGATCAGCGAGGATCCCCTCGTCCGCCCACAGCATCGTGCGGTCGTGGACGTTGATCAGTCCCATGCAGTTCGGCCCGTGGATGTGCATGCCGGAGCTGCGTGAGAAGTCGTTGATCGCCCGGATCTCATCAGGGGTGAATCCCACACTCATCACGAGTCCCGCCTTGACGCCGACAGCCGCGAGGCCACGCAACGCGGGGAGCACGGCGCCTGCGCGAAGGGTCACGACGACGAGGTCGGCGCCGGCCGCCTCGCTCACGTCTGAAAGCGCCTCGATGCCCTCGATCGTGCCACCACTCTGGCTGAGGACATCGATCCGGCCCCTGAACCCCCCATTACGGAGGTTGCGGAGCACCTGATTTCCGGTCGCGTCGGTCCGGGTCGAAGACGCGCCGACGACAACGACTCGCCTCGGGGAGACGAATGTGATCAGCGGGATGAGATCGGCGAGCGACATGAGGACTCCTTTTATGTAGCACTAACTATATAAAAAACTCGCGGGCTCGTCCAGCGACCGTGCCCAAGTCCGAGCGGTGGTCAGCCCGGCCGCTCCGGGCTGACCACCGCTCAACTCACAGGCGCCTAGTCGGCGCTCCCGATGAAGGACAGAGAAGGAAGGTTGACGTACACCGAAGAGGTGATCACGCCGCCCACACGATCGCTGACGAAGTTCACCTGGTATGGATTGACGATGGAGATTGTCGCGGCGCGCTCTTCGAAGCGATCCTGGATGTCAAGAGTGAGCTCGGTGCGGCGATCCTCGTCAAGCTCGGCGACAGCTTCACCGAAGAGCCCCTCAAGCTGCTCGTCCACGTAGCCATCCCAGTTGTAGAGGCCGTTGGGCAGGTAGTAGTAGCGGATCGAGGCAAGCGGCTCCTGCACGACGTCGCCACTGCTACTCAGGAGCAGATCGCTGTCGCCGCGCACGGCCGGATCGTACATCGCCTGAGCGTACTCGAGCGGCTGGAGTGCACGGATCGACACACTAAGGCCCGCCGCCTGCGCCTGGGCCTGAACGAGCTGACCGAGTTGAGAAGCCGTCTCGTCTCCGCTCGCCACGATCAGCTCGATCTCCTGATCCTCGACACCGGCCTCTTCGACCAGCTGCTTCGCCTTCTCCGGATCGTAGCCGCGACCGTCCGCGATCGCGGTCGTCCGCTTCTCTGTGCTGTCCCGCACAGAGGCCGGCCATGAAATGGGACTGATCGCGGTGCGCCACGGCTGGGCCGCACCATGGAAGACCGCCTGCGCGATCGCGTCCCGGTCGATCATCTGCTGAAAAGCCTGCCGCAGTGTTGCGTTGGTAGCGAGGATGCTGTCAGGGCTCGCGACACGGAGAGACCAGATCGTCGTGGTACCGCCGAAATACAACGAGCCCGTGTCGACGGCCTGCAGGGCGGGGATGGACGAGGCGGGAATCTCCCATCCACCGTCGACTTCCCCAGTCGCCATCGCCTGAGTGAGAGCACTCGTATCGGTGATGAAGGTGAGACGGACGGCGTCCGCTTTGGCCGCTCGGCCCTTGTCCCAGTAGTTCTCGTTCTTGACGAGCCGGATGTCGGTACCGACGTTCCACTTGGAGATCTCGAAGGGACCGGAACACATCAAGCCTCCCGCGGGAGTGCCGAGCGCCTCTCCGGCGTTCTCGCTGAACGCCTTCTCCATGACGACACCTCCGACTCCGACCATGGTCGGCAGGAAGGTGGCATCAGGTGCACTGAAGTCGATCGCGACCTCTGTGTCCGAGATGGCCGAGATGGCCGCGACGTTGGCGAACGTCGGCGCGAGGTAGGACGACGGCGAAGCAGCCCGGTTGAGACTGTAGGCGACGTCCTCGGTCGTCAGCGGTGCACCGTCCCAGAATGTCGCGTCGGTGCGGAGTGTGAACACGGCTCTAAGCGGAGACTCCTGCGTCACAGACGCGAGACCGGGTACGATCGCCCCCGACTCGTCGACTGAGAGCAGGGAGTCGCAGACGCTCGTGACGACAGCCATCGCCGAGTAGGTCGGGACGTTCGGCGGGTCCAGCGTCCCGGGCTCTCCTGACCCGAGGTTCCAGGTGATGGAGTCGACGGCTCCGTCCCCTCCCGGGGATCTGAGCACCGTCTTGACAGCGGTGTCCGGCGTCGTGTCAGGCACCGTCGCGGCGCATCCGACCACCATGCTCACGGTGGCGACGCTGACGGCGGCGACGAGTGCGGCCCTACGCTGGGCCCGGCGCGATCGATCCATGTCTCGTGCTTCCTCTCGACGTTCATCGTGAAGTCCTCGGGGCGGACTCCGGTTCCGTCATTGAAGCGCAGATCGACTTAAATGTGGTGACTTTTATATAACGATTGACTGATCACCGTGGATGCTCCCCTGATTAAAAAGTTCCTGTTGCGCTCGTCACTTTATTAATACAAGATGTTGCCAACCGTATCAATTATGTGACAGGAGATGCTGTGAGCACCGTCGTCAGCACTGCAGAGACCACCCTCCTCGAGCGCGTGACCGAGATCTTCCCTCTGGTTCGCGATTCCGAAGAGATCATCGAGAACGAGCGGAGGATGCCCGAAGAGATCACCAACGCGCTCTACGAGAACGGCATGTACCGCGCGTTCCTCCCCAAGGAGCTGGGTGGGCTCGAAGCGCACCCCGTCGAATGGCTTGAGGCCGTCGAGGCCCTCTCCCACGTGAACGGCTCGGCCGGCTGGCTCTGCATGCTGCACACCGGGCAGACCTGGGCCGGAAAGGAGGCCATGCAGCGCATCCTCGATGACGAACGCTGGATCATCGCCGGTAATGGAGGGCGTGCGGGAGGCGTGGCTCGCGCAGTCGAGGGCGGGTACTGGGTATCGGGTCGGTGGCCGTTCTCCAGCGGATCCCCCGAGGCCACACACCTCTTCGGCCTCTGCGTTCTCCATGACGACAATGGCGACGTCGTGCTCTCGCCGAAGGATGGGACGCCGTGGTTCGTGGTTCCCTACTTCCGCAGGGAGGACGTGACCCTGCACGACACGTGGGATGGCCTCGGTCTTCGCGGAACGGGAAGCGGAGACTTCTCGGTCGACCAGGAGGTCTTCGTGCCAGCCGACATGGTGGACGAGCGCGGCATCTGGGGCATCACCTATGGAACGCCGCACGAGAAGGGCCCGTTCATCCAGGCTGCGCACTCGGCTCATGCGCTCGGACTCGCAACCGCCGCGCTGGAGGAGTTGATCAAGCAGACGCATCTGAAGGCCCGACGCGGCTCCTACCGTCAGCTTCGCTTCGCGACCGACGAGAACCTGCACATCGCGATCGCTCGTTCCGACGCGCGGATCCGCGCATCGCGGCTGCTGCAGAACGACGTGATCTCCCGCGCATTCGAGAGTGCGCAGAACAACCGCTTCATCGACTACGAGCTCCGGGTGCTGATGGCGGAGATCAACACGTTCATCGTTCACGAGTGTCGCGATATCGTGAACACCCTGTTCGTCGAGAGCGGCGTCGGCGGCGTCGGAGCGAAGTCCCGGCTCGCGCGCATCTTCCGCGACATGGCGGTTGCTGCGAACCACATCATCATCGCTCAGAATCAGCTTCCCTCCGTGGGTGCCTACTGGATGACTCGCGACATGGAAGGCGGCCCCTTCATCGAGAACATCGAGATGTCTGCCATCTACCCTCCCCACCCGCAGTTCGCCGATCGCGCGAACATCCGGGTCGACCTCCCCACCCGGAAGCGGTCATGATGAGCACGCCGACACTGCCTACAGCGCCTCTGCTCGATTCACAGGCACTGCGTGGCGCGTTCTCGCGTTTCGCCACGGGCGTCACGATCGTCGGCTTCGAGGACCAGGAAGGTATCCACGGACTCACTGTCAACGCCTTCACCTCCGTGTCGCTGGATCCCCCTCTCCTTCTCGTGTCGATCCAGAAGACGTCTCGGTCACACGAGCGGCTCCTGCAGCAGTCGTTCTCGGTCAGCGTGCTCAACGACGCGCACGGCGCAACAGCGCGGTCCTTCGCCTCGAAGGACCGCTCCGGAGCGCCGGACTGGGATCGCTCCGGTCGGTTGCCTCGAATCTCCGGCGCGCTCGGATGGTTCGAATGCGATCATTGGGCACAGCACGACGCTGGTGATCACACCCTCGTGATCGGTCAGGTCTCTGACTTCGGGACAGCAGCTGGCGACCCGTTGCTATTCTTCAATGGTGCTCTCACCGGACTCAGCTGACGACTATGGCGATGCCGAGTTTCTTCGTGATGTCCCACGGGAAGCGGCGCTCTGAGTTGACGACGTCCGATTCCTCGACGACGGTGGAGCGGTCGATCGCTCTGCTCTGGGAGCTCTACGCGAATCCCGAGGGGCTGTCCGCTTCCGACCTCGCGCGTCGGCTCGACACCCAGCGCACTGCTCTCTATCGCCTATTGCGGCCGTTCCTGCGTACGCAGTTCATCCGCAGAGACGACCGCAAGCGCTACTATCTCGGATTCGGCATCACGGCGCTGGCTCGAGCGGTCGCAGAGCCCATCGAAAGCCTCGTGCGGGATACGCTCCAAAAGCTCGCAGATGCGACGGACTGCTCGGCGATGATCATCGCCGACACGGACGGCATCCTGGTCACCGTCGCCAGTGCCAGCCCGCAGCGTCCCGGAATGCATGTCGCCGCCCCTCCGGGGTTCGTGCATGAGAACAACGACGTCGCTCTCCGAGCGATCGACGCAGGCAGGGGGGGCGCTGCGGGGAACGATCTGCTCGCGGATGCCGCAAGACCATTCAGCAACGAGAATAGGGGGAGCGCGACGACCATTGCACTCCCCCTTCACGTGCCCATCATCGGATCGGACGCGTGCATACTCCTGGCCTCCGTCACCCCGTTCCGGCTCGACGACGTGCTCCCACTACTCTCGCATGCCTGCGAAGTCGTCGCTCACTCGCAGGACCCGTGACCTCCCTCACCGAGGCTGGCGCTGCGGCGGCGTCCAACCAGGGACCGGCACCGACTCGATGAGCCTGCGGGTATAGGCGGCCTGAGGATCGTCCAGCACCTGCTCGATTCCGCCCTCCTCCACGACCGCTCCGTCCCGCATCACCAGAACGCGATCGCAGATCTGACGGACGACCGCCAGATCGTGTGAAACGAACAAATACGCCAGCTGGGTTTCCTCGCGGAGATCACTGAGCAGCCTGAGCACCTGCGCCTGGACGCTGACGTCGAGAGCCGAGACCGCTTCGTCGAGGATCAACAGGTGCGGCTGCGGCGCCAGAGCCCGTGCGATGGCGAATCGCTGCCGTTGCCCTCCGGACAGATGCCGGGGATAGGAATCGGCATGGTGCGCCTCCAGCCCGACACGCTCTAGCAGCGTGCGCGCGAACTCGTTCGTCGATTGACCGGCCGGTGTGCCGTGGATGGCGAGGATCTCCGCGAGACACGCTCCGAGCTTCTGGCGAGGGTCCAAGGATCCGAACGGGTCCTGGAAGACCATCTGCACTCGACGGGCCTGGGCGCGGCGAGCGACCGCTGTCCGGGCGGGTCTCGTCTGCTCACCCCAGAAGGTGATCCGCCCCGCTGTGGTCCGCTCGAGTCCCGCGATCATTCGCGCGGTGGTGGACTTCCCCGAACCCGACTCACCGACGATCCCGACCGCCTCGCCGGCCATCAGGTCGAAACTCACGTCGTCGACGGCTCGGAACTCACCTCCGGGAGAGGGGAAGACCTTCGACACGTGTTCCAGTGAGACAAGAGATGCGGTCACTGTGCGGTCCTCTCCAGCCGGGTTCGAATCTCGTGAGTCCGCACGCATGCGGACACGCTGTCGTCGCCCACCGGCTGCAAGCGCGGTTCGCTCTCGACGCATTCGGGCTCGACGAAGCGGCATCGATCCGCGAAGGCGCAGCGATCGTGCACTGACGACGCGAGCGTCGGGACTCCCGGGATGCTGGCGGGAAGCTCGCGTCTCGTCAGAGAAGGACGCGCAGCCAGCAACGCAGAGGTGTAGGGATGCGTCGGGGTGCTCGTCACCGAGCGAGCCGGCCCCGCCTCGATGATACGCCCGGCGTACATCACCACCAGCCGATCGGTCGTGGCCGCAGCGAGATCGAGATCATGGGTCACGAAGAGGAGCCCGACATCGTGAGCCCGGATCACATCTCCGAAGATCGACATCACCTCCGCCTGAACGGTGACGTCGAGCGCGGTGGTCGGCTCGTCGGCGAGCAGGAGCTGAGGTTCGGGCATCAGGGCGGCGACGATCATCACGCGCTGCAGCAGACCCCCCGAGAGCTCGCCGGGGTACTGCTTCATCTGCCGCACAGGATCGCGGAACCCCACCTCTTCGAGCAGTCGCCCGGCGCGATCCCGCGCTTCGCGGCGGGAGAGACGACGATCGGCCACGACCGCCTCTGTGAGGAAGTCGCCGATGGTCCACAGTGGGTTGATGTGCGCTCGAGGATCCTGATAGATCATCCCCACCCGACGAGATCGAAACCTCGCGAGGTGCGAAGGTCGCATCGAGAGGACGTCCTCACCGTCGAACTGGATGGTGCCCTCGCTGCTGAAGCCCTTGGGCAGCTGTCCCATCACCGCGCGCAACGTCATCGACTTGCCCGAGCCGGACTCCCCTACGACGCCGACGGCTTCGCCGGGGCGCACGTCGAGGTCGACTCCGCTGAGGACCGGGATGAGCTCGCGCCCGACCCGATTGCGTACGTCCAGGCCCCGGATCGAGAGAAGCGGGGGACGAGGGTCTTCTGTGCGTGTCATCGACTCGCTCCCAGCATCCTCTGCAGACGTTCCCCCAGGAGGGTGAAAGAGATCACGGTGAGGACGATCATGACTCCGGCCGCTGTCGTCTGTTGAGGATTCCCGGCGAGGAGCTCGGTGCGGCCGGCGATGACCATGGCCCCCCATTCCGCGGTCGGCGGCTGGACTCCGAGTCCGACGAACGACAGCGCACCGAACTCGAGCAGCGCGACGCTGAAGCCGAAAGTGGCCTGAGCGAGCACGATCGGCATGACACCGCGCAGAATGTGCGCATTGATTCGCACGGTCGACACTCCAGAGAGTGCGAGCGCCTCGACGTAGGGGCGGTGCCGCTCCTGCAGCGCAGTTCCCCTGATCACGCGCGCCACATAGGGCGAACTCGCGAATGCCATGGCCAGCACGGGCGCCCAGAATCCGGCACCGAGAACCGTGACCGCGATGATGGCCACGATCATCCCGGGAATGGCGATGAACACGTTGAGAACCGAGGACGTCGCACTGTCCACGAACCCGCCGTACCAGGAAGCCAGCAGAGCGAGGAAGGTGCCGATGATGACGCTGATGCACACGATGAGCAAAGCCGCCGCGTAGCTGATCTGCGCGCCCCAGAGAATCCGGGAGAGCAGGTCTCGTCCGAGCGAATCCGTGCCGAGGAGGTGCGCCGGGCTCGGGCCTTGGTTGGCGGCGAGGAGATCAGTGGATTCCGGGGCGTACGGCGCGACCAGCGGCCCGATCACGGCCATCACGATAAGCGCCCCGCAGAGGACGATGAGGAAGATCGTGTACGGATCCAGGGCACGCAGGCGTGTCCGGCTCCATCGAGGAATGCGCAGAGCTGAGGTGATCCCGGCGAGTGTCATGCTCTCCCCTTTCGGGACCGGAGCGACGGATCCAGGAGCACATGGATCACATCGACCAGTGCCATGACGATCACGTACACGGCAACGACGATGACGGAGACCGCCGCGACCACAGGGACATCCTTTGTTCCCACGCTGCGGACGAGCAAGGATCCGATCCCGTCGAGCGTGAAGGCCGTCTCGACGATCACGCTGCCCGCGACGAGTGCGGCGAGGGTGAGACCTGTCGCTGTGACGATCGGGACCCCGGCATTGCGTAGCACATGCTTCCCGATCACCAGATGTCGCGGCAGTCCCCTGCCGATCGCTGTACGGACATGCTCCTTCGACCGCTGATCGTCGATGGACGCCATCGAGATCTGCGCCATGTAAGCGATCCACGACACCGAGAGCGCGATCGCCGGGAGGGTCAGATGCCAGAACCGATCCACGCCGGGCGCGCCCGCGCCGAAGCTCGGAAACCACCGCAGGTTCACTGCGAAAAGCCCGAGGAGCGCCGTCGCCGCAACATAGCTCGGTATCGAGATCAACAGGGCGATCAGTCCCGCGATCGCAGGCCTGATGCGCTGGGTGAGCCCGCCGATCAGACCGAGCGCGATACCGAGCAGCACGATCAGGACGGCGGCGTAGAGGACGAGTTGCAGAGTGACCTCTGCGCGAGGCGCGAGCACGGAGACGACAGAGTCCCGGTAGGTGTAGGAGGTGCCGAGGTCTCCACGCAGCAGACCTCCGATCCACTCGACGTAGCGCGCGATCAGCGGCTCGTCCAAGCCCAGCTGCTCTCGCATGGCCGCGCGGGCCTCGTCGGTCGCCTTCCCCCCGAGGATCTGAGCGATCGGGTCTCCCGGCGTGAGGGACAGCGCCGAGAAGACGAGGAACGACGTCACGAGTATCGTCGCCACGGGGAGCACGAGCCAGCGCACGAGCCGTTGGCGCCCTCTGGTCGCCGCAGAGGCGCGCCTTCCGATCGCCCGCACGCTCGCGGTCGATGGCCCCACATCGATCCCCGCTGTCACAGCCGGAACTCCGGGCGCAGGTGAGCCCACGGTTGCAGCGTCTCCCAGACGGCGGCCATCTGCAGAAGCCGCGCGTCGTGATGCTGAGGCATGTGCAGCTGCATGCCGACAGGCATCCCGTCGGAATCGAACCCCGCCGGCACCGTGATCGCGGGGATCCCGGCATGAGATGCGGGTTCGGTGTACCGATGAAAGTCGATCGCCGGGTGCGCGACGGGCACCCCGTCTATCTCGGTGTTGCCCCCCGCTGCGCCTGGATGCGGGAACGCCGCCACCGGGCTCGTGGGAGTGATGAGCAGATCGAACTCCTCGAACACGCGGTTGTAGGTCCGAGTGATTTCGGCTCGAGTCTCGGAAGCCGTGTGAAGGTGTCTCTCCAATGTGAGCCGCTGCGCCGCCTCGCTGACGCTGCGCATGGCGGGATGCGGCAGCGGAGCGTTCGGATCGAGGAAGGCGGGACCCCAGAAATCGATGAAGTACTCCACCGGGTCCGGCAGAGGCAGCTCGATGAGGTTGACCTCGGCTCCTGCGCCCGCCAGCACGTCGATGGCCCGACGGACGACGGCGGCCACCTCAGCACTCGGGGCCGCACCGGACGGGCTCTGCGCGTAGGCGATGCGGACACCGGCTAGGTCGGCGGGAAGGGCGCGCATGGCGCTGACGAAGTCGCGGACGGGCAACGGCGTCGAGAACGGAGCCGTTGGGTGATGCCCCGCCGTGACCTCCAGCAGAAGAGCCTGATCGACGACGGTACGGGTGAGCGGACCGTCGGTCACCGCCGAGTCCCAAGGATGCTCACCCGGGATCCAACGCAGCGAGGCTTTGAGCCCGACCACACCGCAGTAGGACGCGGGGATGCGCACCGACCCGCCGCCGTCTGAGCCCCAGGCGAGCTGTCCCATGCCGGATGCACTCGCCACTGCTGCACCGCCGCTGGATCCGCCGGCGGTGCGCGACAGCCGCCAAGGGTTGTTGGTGACTCCGGTGAGTGCGCTCTCGGTGACTCCGAGCATCCCGAACTCCGGGGTGGTCGTCTTGCCGATGAGGATAGCCCCAGCGCCTCGAAGACGGCCCACTGCGAGAGAATCCGCATCGGGGACGTGCTCGGCGAACTGCGTGCTGCCGAAGGTCGTTCTGATCCCCGCTGTGGCCGAGAGGTCCTTGACGGTGAGCGGCACGCCGAACAGCGGAGGCAGGTCTGCGGGATCTGCTCGCATCACCTCGTCGTCCGCACGCGCCGCCTGATCCATTGCCTGCTCGGCGAGGACCGTGACGAAGGCGTTCGTCTGCGCTTCGTGCTCATCGATCTGCTGAAGCGCGGCGGCCACCACCTCCGACGGCTTGACGCTGCGCGAGCGGATGAGGGACGCCACGTCTGCACCGGACATCCAGGCGAGTCCGTCGGAGCGCGGAATCGTCGACATCACGCCTCGTCCTCCTCGTCCACGCTCCACAGCGCCTTCCACGTCGCGACCATCGCCGGTCGCTCGGATCCCTCGATCTCCATGACGCAGTCGTAGGTGACGAGATAGCCGCCGGCTCGAGGCTGCAACTGCGTGATCTCACCCGCGACTCGCACACGGTCGGAGATGGTCACCGGAGACGTGAACCGGACTCGATCGAGACCGTAGTTCCACCCCGTCCACGCGTCCGCCTCCACGTACGACACCTGGCCCACGAGGTGATCCAGGAGCGCCAGCAGGTGGAATCCTTCCACCAGGCCCTCCGGATATCCTGCAGGATCGAACGGGCTCTCGGCCGGATCCAGGTAGGACGCCTTCTCGAAATGCATTCTGGCGTCGTCTGAGATCTCAAGCCATTCGCTGACGAACCGTCGTCCGACGAGACTCTCGATCTCGCTCCAAGGGGCCACGGCGCGCTCTGCGCTGGTTGGGATAGTGCTCACGGTGCTCCTCGGGTACTCACACTCATGGTCGGGTGAAAGCACTCTACGAAAAACCTCGCCGTTTGTATAGAGATCGTCACAAAATAATCATCGTCAGCCGTTCGCGCTCTGCTCACCCACCAGGCCGAGCGCCGCTAAGCCGCGCTCCACCACCGCTCGCTGACGCTCTTCCGTCCAGTACTGCGGGTGTTCGACCGCGGAGAGCACGGCTCCGTTGACGAGCATGCGAAGGAAGTCGATCGCCTCCCCCATCGCATCCTCATCGATCAGACCGTCGAGCCTCGCCCGGAATGCCGAACGGGCTCTGCCCTCCATCGAGTCGAAGAAGCCCGCTATCGCGCTGTTGTCCGCGGAGTGGACGAGCGCGACTCTGCAGCGCTCGATATCGATCTCCTCAGGCGTCAGCGGAACCATCCACAGCAGGTACGCGCGCAGGTCCTCGACACGGTCGCCGGTCAGAGGCAGCGATGCGACATCATCGTCGTAGTTCGTCGACAGCTCATCGATGATGCCGGCCAGGAGCGTCTTCCTGTCCGCATAGAAGTGCGTCACCAGCGTGATGGAGCCGTTGAGTTCACGCGCCAGCGCACGCAACGTCAGCCCGTCGGGGCCGCTGCGGGCGAGCACGCGCATCGCCGCCACGCTGATCTCATGCCTGCGCGCCGCATGGTCGACGATCTTCGGCATGATCTCTCCTCCGTCTGTAACACCCCGCCCGGTCAGAGCAGCTGGAAAACGCGGATCCGGATCCGCTGGCCTTCATCGCTCGCCACCCCGATGAACTGATTCTCCGCCAACCATCGGTACGTGGGCGAATCCGTTCGGAAAGTGAAGGCCGTACGAAAGTAGTACGAGCCTTCCTCGACGGGCTGCCCTGCCTCGAGAAGCTCCTCGACCTCGAGAGTCGCACGGAAGTAGCCCACGTTGGTGACGTCCACCACGACGCCATCACTCGTCTTGATGAGATACCGGGCCTCGACACGCGTCGTGTCCTGCCGCTTCACCGACCAGTCGCCGCCGCCCGAGAGCACCTCGCCGGAGAGGCGTGGCCCTTCGAAACTCCCCCCCGTGATGGGGGTGAACCACAGCTTCTCGTCTTCTCCGACACCGATGTGCCACCCCTCATCGATGTCGACGAGGATGTCGAAGGCGAACTCGAAGGACGGCATAGTCAGGTCGGGCATGGGGTTCCTTTTGTCGTGGTCTTTCGGGGGAGTCCTCCCGACGGGCGGGCGGACCGGGCGCGCAGTCACCGGGGCGACGGCAGAGATCCCGACACCACCGCGCCTGAGAAGACGACAGCCGTCGGCTGAACGGTCGCGAGCTCGTGGGCCGGGGTCGCGAACGGGTCTATGTTGAGCACGACGAGGTTCGCGAGTTTTCCCGGAGACACACTGCCGTAATCCTTCTCGATACGCAGCTGCACAGCGGCATCGATCGTGTATCCCCGCAGCAGTTGCGCGATCGACAGCGAGGCAGTACTAGCGGGACGCCGGCTCTCGGCGAATCGTTCAGGGTCGAGAGGCACTTCGGGATCTATGCGGGTGGCGGCGATCTGCATGCCGAAGAACGGTGCCGCCCGGTGGAGTTCGGCGGCGGACACCACATCGCTCGAGAAGGTCAGCCGGGCTCCGGAGTCGGCAATCGCGGTGAAGTCGTACATGCGCTCCCAGCGATGCGCACCGAGATGGCGTGCGGCTTCTTCCCCGAAGTATCCGCCGGACCAATGATTGGTCCAGTTGACGATGACCCCTAGCTCAGCGGGTCGAGCAAGGTCCGCCGGATCGACAAGCTCACAGTGAGCGAACGTGACCTGGAGGCTCCACTTGTCGCCCTCGGCCTCCGCCCGGGAGCGCGCACGCTCCACCGCGTCGCACGCCGTGCGGAAGGCCCTGTCACCGACCATGTGGATGTGAAGATCCACGGCCGCCCCGTTGCACAGGCGCATGCACTCCGCGAGGTCGTCGAGCTCCATCTGGATCGCGCCGAGCGGGCCGGCGTTGTCCTCGCTGAGCAGCGGGTCGAGGACGGCCCCGCTGCCGAGCTCATTCGTGCCGTCGAGGAACAGCTTGACGGTGCGTACCCGCACTCTGCTCGACGCGGAGTCGTCATCGAGCGCAGACACCGTCGCGAGCGCCTCGGGGAGATCACCGAGAGTTCGAAACCGTACCGCTCCCTCGTAGTGCAGGTGGAGGTCGCCACGGCTCTCCAGCTCACGCATCGCGGCGACGACCTCCGGCGTCTCGATGAGCGCGTCGAAGACGGCAACGACGCCGGTGCTTCCGAGGAAGTCCAAGACCGGGCGGATGATCTCCGGGGTCGGCTGCTCCGGCGGAGTCCAGCCCAGGGTCTCGTACATCCGCGGAAGGAAACGTACATGCGCGTTCTCGAATATGTAGCCTGTCGGACGTCCGTGGGCATCCCTCGCGAATCGTTCCAGGCCTGGCACGGGGTCGGGAGTGGTGTCGTCGACACCGAGGAGCTCCAGCATCCGGGTGTTGACCCAGCTCGCATGATCGCCGGCGTCCTGGACAAGCACCGGACGATCGGAGATCGCACGGTCGAGCAGCTCCTTGGTCGCACCGCCCTCACCGAGGAGAGCAGTCGGGAAGTACTCGAAGTACAAGTACGGCTCGTCCTCCTGAGGATGCGCCATCCCATACTCGCGGATGAAGTCGATGAGCTCATCCACGCTCTGCGTCTCGGGCAACTGTACGTGCCATCCACTCATCGCGACCAGCGCGGGGTGGGAGTGAGCATCGATCAGACCGGGGATCACCGCCCTCCCGTCGAGATCCACCACAGGAAGATCGATACTCCTGGGGAGATCGGAGGCGCGACCCACCCAGTCGAAGCGGCCGTCCCTGATCACAAGGGTGTCGGCCGCGGGACTCTGGTCATCGGAGGTGAGAATCACCGCGTTCGTCAGGATCATCCCGGACCTCTCCTCATCGTGAGCCTGGTCTCCCCGGTTCATTTGCCGTCACCTGTGCCGCCGAGGTAGGCGACAGAGGGCATCGACATGTACGCGAATGACGTGATCGCGCCACCGAGACGGTTGTTGAGGAACGTCGTGGTGTGGAGACTCAGCAGCGGGATCGCGGCCGACGTCATCTCTCCGATCTCTTGCGCCTCGATCACGAGGCGGGCGCGGTCTTCGGGGTCGACAGCCGCTCGGGCCTGATCGAGGAGACTGGTGAGCTCGGGGTCAGCGATCTGTGTGTAGTTGTACGGTGCACCTTCAGTCAGGGTGAATCCGAGCGGCTCCAGCGGCTCCGCCGTCGCGTTGAAAGACTCGCCGAGCATCAGATCCAAACCAAAGCGCTCGCGGACGACCGCGTCATACGCGGCGGTCGTGTAGTCGAGGGGCTGGAGCTCCTTGATCTCGATCTGGATGCCGACAGCCTCGGCGTCCTGCTGCACCAGTTGCGCCACCCGCGAGATGGTGGCCTGTCCCGTCGGCACACCCAGCACCAGCGTCTCCCCGGCATAGCCGGAGCCCGCGACGAGCTTCTTCGCGGCCTTGGGATCGAATGCCCGCGCGTCCGCCCACTTGTCATAAGCATTCTGGTAGAGCTCGCGTTGAGCGGTCGGCCACGTACGCGGGGTCACGGTGGTGTATAGAGGCGCCGCTGCTCCAGAATAGACGGTGGACGCGAGCACCTCCCTGTCGACGGCCTTCTGCAGGGCGTCCCTGAGGGCGACGTCGGCGAGCGGACCGTCCGCCCTCGCCACGTAAAGCTGCAGACTCTCCATCGACGGGCCGAAGTAGAGCTGCCCGTTCGAGGCTGTGCTGAGGGTCGGCACCGCCGAGGGATCGATGCGGTATGCGCCGTCGATCTCGCCGGTCGACAACGCCTGGGTCGCGGCCGTGCTGTCGGTGATGAAGGTGAACTTCGCACGATCGACGAGCAGCGGGAGATCTTCATTCCAGTAGTCGGGGTTGCGCTCGATGGTGATGTCGCTTCCGGAGCGCCACTCGTCGAGCATGTAGGGGCCGCTGCACATGATCCCTCCCGCCGCGGTCCCGAACGATGCGCCGGCCGTCTCGGCGAAGGAACGTTCGACGACAGCACCCGCGAACGTCGCCATCTGCGCGTTGAACATCGCGTCGGGCTGAGCAAACCGAACCGTCACCGTGACATCGTCCGTCTTCTCTACCTCGGCGACGCTCGCGAACAGGAAGGAGGTGGTCGCCGCCGGGTCTGCGGCTCGGTCCAGGCTATAGACGATGTCGTCTGCGGTGACGGGCTGGCCGTCCCAGAAAGTCGCCTCCGCTTCGATCGTGTAGACGAGCGTCAGGGGATCGGGGGCTTCGAAGCTGACGAGGTTCGGATGCAGCGTGTAGTCCTCATCGATCGCCAAGAGCGGGTCGCAGAGGTTCGCGACCACCGTCGCGCCCGAGTACGTCGCGGAGTCCCGGGGATCCAGGGTCGTCGGCTCACCATCAGGGAGGTTCCACGTGATCTCCGGCACCGCCTCCGCGGCCGACGGCGCACGGTCGGTCAATTCGACCTCGATCTCGGCAGGCCCTGTCGAGGTCGAGCATGCGGTGACGGACAACAGACCGGCAGCGAGGCTCGCGGCCATCCATGCTTTGCGGTACCGAGGGGACGTGCGTTCGGCCATGGTTGTCCTCCAGATGGGCGACTGTTCAGACTTTTATAGAACATTCGCTATTAAAAAAGCAAGAGCGCCGCCTCCTGTCGTGGATCACGCTGTCGAGACTCTGTGGACAAATGCATCAGTCGCGCGGCGTGAAGGCTACCTCGCGCAGGGTCGCGGCCAGGTGGCTCCGAGTCTCCTCGTCGAGCACCGAGTACAACCGCTCCTCCGCCGCACGCGCCGAGCGGTGGGCGATCCGGTGCAGGCGCACTCCGGCATCCGTCGCGACGACGACGTTCGCGCGGCGATCTCGTGGGTCAGGCTGCCGTTCGACCAGACCGTCTTCCTGGAGGTCATCGATGAGCGCCACGACCTGACTGGGGTCGAGCCGGAGGAAGTCGGCGAGCTCGCGCTGTGACGGACGCTCGCCGGACGCGGCGAGCGCGAGCACCGAGTAGGACCGCACACGCAGCCCGTGCGCGGCGAGCGCCACATTCCCCGCAGCGAGCGATAGGGCATTCGTCCGAGCGAGCAGGAAGCTGAGCTCATCGCCGAGGCTGCTGCCTCGCAATCGGTCGACAGCCGCGCTCACATCATCAGTCGGGATCGGAGAGGTCACGAAGTCACGATAACAAATAATGAGAGAACACACTGATTGACTTTCTCAATGATTGTGTGATTCGATCATCCTGATTCGAAAGGACACCATGTCTGTCAACGGAAAAGTCGCCATCGTCACTGGTTCGGGCCGCGGGCTAGGCCTCGCCTACGCGCAGGAACTCGCACGTCAGGGAGCCTCCGTCGTGATCAACGACGTCGATGCCGCCATCGCCGACGCCGCTGTCGATAACATCCGCTCGACGGGGGGGAAGGCCGTCGCCGTCGCGGCGCCTGTCGGTTCGGCAGACACCGCCCAGGCACTTGTCGACGCCGCTCTCTCCAGCTTCGGGCGCCTCGACATCCTGGTGACGAATGCGGGAGTCCTGCGCGACACGGTGCTGTGGAAGATGAGCGACGACGACTTCGACACCGTGATCGATGTTCACCTGCGCGGCACCTTCACCACCGTCCGCGCCGCCGTGACCCATATGCGAGAGAACGAGATCGCCGGCCGCATCATCTGCATCGGATCGCCGACCGGTCAGCGCGGCAACTTCGGGCAGACCAACTACGCGGCGGCGAAGGCGGGAATCGTCGGGATGGTGCGCACGTGGGCGCTCGAGCTCCGTCGCGCGGGGATTACCGCCAACGCGGTCATCCCCGTCGCCGCCACCGCGATGACCGCGACGGTGCCGTACTTCGCCGCCGCCGTCGAGGCGGATGCCGCAGGCCGGCCGATGCCGGACTTCTTCCGACACGACCTCGGCTTCGGCACTGCTGACGACGTCAGCGGACTCATCGCCTACCTGGCCTCGGACGACGCGGCCAGCGTGACCGGTCAGGCGATCGGCATCGGCGGCGACCGCATCCAGTTGTGGTCCCACCCCGAGCCCGTGGTCACGGAGTACCGCGAAGGCGGCTGGACGACCGCCGCGCTGGAAGAGAACTTCGCCACGCTGATCGGCGAGCAGCTGCAGGACGTCGGCGAGAAGTTCCCGCCGCTTCCCGCAGAACTCCAGCGTCCTGTTCCCCAGGATTGATGACCATGGCCCGCTACGAGTCGGCCATCGACCTCACGTCGATCACCGCCATCGACATGCACGTGCACATCGAAGTCGATGGACACGGGCACACGTCCCTTCCGACCGACCTCGCCGACGCCGCCTCTGCGTACTTCTCGACAGAGGGGCCGCGCCCCGATCTCGATTCGGTGGCCGCGTACTATCGCGATCACCGCATGGCCGCGGTCGTATTCACGGTCGACGCGACGACACAGCTGGGCCACAGGGGGCTCTCGAGCGAGGAGATCGCCGGGGGTGCGGCGCGCAACAACGACGTGCTGATCCCGTTCGGCTCAGTGGACCCGCGCCTCAGCGGCGAAGCCGTCGATCGCGCACGGCGCCTGATCGACGAACACGGCGTCCGCGGATTCAAGTTCCACCCGACCGTCCAGGGCTTCGATCCCAGTGACTCGACCTACTATCCGCTCTATGAAGTGCTGCAAGATGCCGGGATGGTCGCCCTCTTCCACACCGGACAGACGGGCATCGGAGCCGGGCTGCCAGGCGGTCGCGGTCTGCGTCTCGGGCTCTCGAACCCGATGCTGCTCGACCCGGTGGCTGCGGACTTTCCCGACCTACAGATCATCATGGCCCACCCGTCCGTGCCCTGGCAGGACGAGGCGCTGTCTGTAGCGACCCACAAGCCCAACACCTGGATCGACCTGTCCGGTTGGAGCCCCAAGTACTTCCCCGAGAACCTCGTGAGTCATGCCAACTCGCTTCTCCGTTCCCGCATCCTGTTCGGATCGGACTTCCCGCTCCTCACCCCCGAACGCTGGATGCGCGACGCCGAGAAGACCTCGCTCAAGCCCGAGGTGATGCCAGGGATCCTCAAGGACAACGCCGCACGCCTACTCGGTCTCACACGCTGACACCATCGAAAGGAACATCATGACCACCACCGTCGCCTATGCCGATGTCAACGGACTCGCCGGCTGCGATCTCGGCTGGTCCGAGTGGCTGGAGGTCACGCAGGACCGCGTGAACCTCTTCGCCGACGCCACCGACGACCACCAGTGGATCCACACCGATCCGGAGCGCGCGAAAGACGGCCCCTTCGGAAGGCCGATCGCCCATGGCTTCCTATCCCTGTCGCTCGTCATCAAGTTCTGGACCGAGCTTTTCGACGTCGAAGACGTCTCCACCAGGGTCAACTACGGTCTTGACAAGGTCCGCTTCATCTCCCCCGTCGTCGTCGGCGCTCAGGTGCGCGGCAACGCCGTGATCGCCGAGGTCACCGAAATCCCGGGAGGCTACCAACTCTCCGTCGACCACACCATCGAGATCCACGGTGCCGTCAAGCCCGCCGTCGCCACACGGAGTCTGTACCGCTTCTACGCGTAATACCCCCGGCGCTCGGCATCCGCCTCGCGCCGGCTCCACCCCGGCGCGAGGATGCGCCCTACCTCGATGAACAGAATGATGCACACAAAAGGATTGGGTGCCTGGCTCCCTCGCCGCCGTCTGCGAAACCCCGACAAGACGGCGATCGTTTTCGGAGACGGGCAGCGGCTCTCATACTCGCAGCTCGCACACTCGGCGGAGCGCGTCTCGCAAGTCCTCGTTGCACGCGGGGTGCGTGAGGGCGACAGCGTCGCCTATCTCGGCGAGAACAGCCCGGACTTCTTGATCACGCTGTTCGGGGCGGTACGTATCGGCGCCGTATTCGTCCCCGTCAACACTCGCCTCGCGATCCCCGAGATCGAACATGTCCTCTCCGACAGTGGCGCTCGCATCCTGATCCACGATCCGGAGTTCGCCCATCGGCTCGAGCGTCTGCTCACCGCTTCCGGAGCCCCGGCCCATGTTATCCGCACCGGCTCTTCGGGCCGCGATGGCACCCTCGGCCTTGCGCGGCTGATCGAGCAGGCCACAGACATACCGCCGTTGCATGCCGCAGACGACGACACTCCCGCAGCTATCGTCTACACCTCCGGAACCACAGGCCGGGCCAAAGGCGCCGTGCTCACACACGCGAACCTCACCGCGGTGGCCGTGAACAACCTCATCGACTACGACGTCTCCTCCGATGATGTCGCGCTGATGATCTCGCCACTGTTCCACGTCGCAGCATTGGGTATGGGCGCGTTGCCGGTTCTCCTCAAGGGCGGCACCCTCGTTCTCGAGAAGGGCTTCGATCCCGGCACGGCGCTGGATCTGGTCGAGCGCTACCGAGTGACGATGCTGTCCGGAGTCCCCACCACGTTCCAGCTCCTGGTGGATCACCCCGAATGGGGCTCGACCGACCTGTCGAGTCTCGACAAGCTGACCTGCGGAGGGTCTGCGGTGCCCTCGCGCATCCTCGCCGCCTATGAAGAGCGCGGGATGTCGTTCTCCCAGGGTTACGGGATGACCGAGACCTCACCGGGCGCGACCTCATTGTCTCCTGACATGACGGCGCATAAGCTCGGCAGCGTCGGTCTTCCGCACTTCTTCACCGACGTGCGGGTCGTCGACGAGAGTGGCGGGGCCGTCGAGACGGGGATCGTCGGCGAGATCCAGGTCGCGGGTCCCAATGTCTTCGCGGGCTATCACGGCCTTCCCGATGCGACTGCCGCCTCGCTCACCGCCGACGGATGGTTCCGCTCAGGTGATCTCGGATACGTCGATGACCACGGCTACCTCTACATCTCCGACCGACTGAAGGACATGATCATCTCCGGAGGGGAGAATATCTATCCCGCCGAGATCGAATCGCTCATCGCGGACATCGACGGGGTGACCGGAGCTGCCGTGATCGGCGTCCCCGACGAGAGGTGGGGCGAGGTGCCGATCGCGGTCCTCACGGTTCGAGATGGCTTCGACATTACGCTCGACACCATTCGCGGCACGCTGGAAGGACGTGTCGCCCGGTACAAGCTGCCCACCCGTGTCGAGATCGTCGGCTCACTGCCTCGAACCGCCTCGGGCAAAGTGCGAAAGCACGAACTGCGCGGGCTGTTTCCGCGGTAACGGCAGGGGTCTCAGGGCCCTATTCGTCGACGGCACCCAAGCACGCGGGTCTCAGCCGGACAAGGCGCATCATGTCGGCGATGAGAATCGCCTCATGATCACCCTTCGCCCACCGGAGCGTGAGCACGGAGTCGTCGGCATCGCCGTCTCCTCGTCGGAGAGCAGCCCCGCCACATCCACGACGCCGATTCCATCATGCATGTCGAGCGTCGTGAACTGCTTGCGGGGGCAGATCTCCAGCCAGCTGCGCAACCGATCGGTTCTTCCGGCCATGAGCGCGTGCAACATCAGCATCGGAAGCGCGACACCGTACCCCCAGTGTCCGCGTACGGACATCGCGAGCTGGACGCGGAAGTTCTCGTGGATCTCGGGGAGCATCTGCGTGCCCCGTTCACGGAGCGGCTCCATGCCGATGTCCAACACGTCCCACACATCGGGTTCGATGAAGAAGAAACTCGTTTTCGGGCTTTTGGCGGCGTTTGTGTTCGGCGTTGAGATCGTCGACTTGCTGTCAGCGACCGGACACCTTGCCGAAGAGCTGCGCGATCCCCGCGATCACCACGGGTCGAGCGGCGTGAACGCCACCGCCCATCACCGCGAGCGACGCCAGGAACAGCCCGAGGCCGAGCCAGCTCGCCGAGTCGTCGGCTGCGTAGATGTGGTTGAGGTTGCGCAGAGCCCCTGTCGCGAGGACGAGAACGACGTGGACGAGAATGAACAGCGCGAAGTAGATCATCACGGGGAAGTGCACGGCTCGAGCGAACCTGATGGGGTACACCCGATTCAGCCAGCGGGAACCGCCGGGCCGGAGATGCGACAGTCGGAATCCCGTCAGCGCGGCGAGGGGAGTGCAAACGCTGCGCGCGTCATTCCCCACATCTATTCCGCCGTCACGAGCGCAGCTGCCGCTAGCGCGATGCGATCAGACTGAACTCTCACCCGCAACTTCAACAGTCGTAACCATCCCGCAACAACCCCTGATAGACCCTCGCCGAAAATCTTGGGATCTTCGCCGTCATCTTGGTCGAGCCGCCTCGTCTTTACTGGGTTTGCCCCGAGGCACGGCGTCGTCGATGGCGGCATACGTAGCGATTGAGCCGACCCGGGCGGATCTGCGGCGAGAACCCCACCCTGGCTCGCGTTACTGCTGCGTTACCGCACGCCCCGATCGGAGCAGGACAAAGGCCCCGCATCCCAGTCTTTTCAACGGGATTCGGGGCCTTCGTGGTGGCGGTGACGGTGGGATTTGAACCCACGGTAGGGGGTTACCCTACACAACTTTTCGAGAGTTGCACCTTCGGCCGCTCGGACACGTCACCGCGGACAAGCTTACGACACCGCGCGCCGCGGCGCGAATCGGCATCCTTCCAAATCCTCGCGGAATTCCCGCACGGGGGCGCCACCTCACCCCGTAACAGGCGCGACCCAACCCGCGCACCCCGCCTCACCAGGGCAGCGCGACCTCCGCGTGCGTGCGCAGGATGCCCTCGGTCGTGCCCGCGGGCGCGCGTCCGATGCCGCACTCGGTCGCGACGCCGAACTCCGGCACGTACCGCTGCGCGACCGCGATGCGCTTCTCGGCCCCGGCCGCGGCGTCCTCGCGGTGCACGAGGCCGAGGTACAGCTCGCCGCCGTAGGCGAGGTCGGCGAGCGGCGCGAAGTACGCGTCGTCGTCGCGCTCGATCGGCACGGGCAGGTGCAGCCAGGTCAGCTCGCGCCCGGATGCCGCGACCACGGCGTTCGCGTAGCGCACGAGGTTCCCGGCATCCGTCGGCTCGAAGAAGTGCTTCTCGGCGACGTCGCCGTAGCAGAGGTGCACGCCGACCTCGACGTCTACCGGAACGGCGTCGATGAGTTCCGCGAGCTGGGCGACGAGCCCGGGGAACGGGTCTCCCTCCCACCACACGTCCATGACACGACCGAAGGCGGGCGCGGCCTCGATCACGCCCATCTCGCTCGCGACATCCCACTGGATCGCGAGGTCGTCGTGCGGGATCGCCGCGAGGATGCCGTCGAGCTCACGCCGCAGGGCGGCCGTGTACACGGGAGCGATCGCGGCGCGGTCGTCCCTGAAGAAGAACGAGGTCACCACCGCGACCGGCGTCGGCAGCGAGACCTGGAAGCGGGTGCCCTCCGGAACGACGCCCTCCCCGCGCAGACGCGTGAAGATCGCGTACGACTCGATCGCGGCATCCGCGTAGCCGAGGGCGGGAAGACGGATGCCGGCGGCATCCACCCCCTCGCCGATGCGCAGCGGACGCGCATCGATCCCGGCCGGGAACGGGACGGGTTCGTCGCCGATGCGCTCGATCCCCTCCGCCTCGCCGAGCACGTCGGGCTGGAACATGATCCAGTGGAAGCGCTTGCCCACCTCGCCGTCGGGGATGCGACGCAGCCGCGTGCCGAGGACCTCCGCCGCCGTGCGGATCGTCGTCT
This sequence comes from Microbacterium sp. LWO14-1.2, assembly GCF_038397715.1. Taxonomy (NCBI): domain Bacteria; kingdom Bacillati; phylum Actinomycetota; class Actinomycetes; order Micrococcales; family Microbacteriaceae; genus Microbacterium; species Microbacterium sp. LWO14-1.2. Next base: position 2,494,576 of record NZ_CP151633.1, on the reverse strand, counting down.
CGGCATCGTCGTAGTTCACACTGCCCACGAGGAGGGCGCCCTGCGGCTGAGTCATCTCCCCAGGGTATCCCCGCGGTTTTGTCCGGTCGCCGGGTCCCGGCGACGCCACGGCATCCAAGTTAGGATTGCCTAAACGGGAGGATGCGCACCATGGCTTTCATCACGTCGGCGGCTCTCGCCGAGACCGGATACGTCGTCCTCGACGATCACGACCAGACCGCCGACCCCGCCGAATGGCTCGACCTGCAGTACATCGGCTGGCGGTCGTCGGGCGTCACCCGCTTCGCACCGCTCGCCAGCTACGCGGGCGACATCGAGTGCAACGGCTTCTGGAACCACACCCCGCCCCGCACCGACAAGGACGGCGTGTGGGTGCCGTCGCAGGTCGCGCTCGCCCCGACGCTGCAGCGCCGCGCCCTCGAACCCGGTGCCGGCGTCGGCCGCTGCCGCGTGATCGAACTGCAGCCCAACACCTACGCCGACGCGATCTACAACCTGCACCAGGACGACAACAACCGCCTCAACGACGACGGCACCGGGTGGGTCGTCCGCGGGTACTACAACCTCACCGACGACCCCGACTCGCTGCTCATCCTGCGGTCCGACCGGTTCGACCCGGCGACCGAGATCAGGATGCCGCTGCACGCCGGATCCCGCATCATCGTCGACACGCAGCGTTTCTGGCACGCGGTGTGGCACCGGGGCGTCGCCCCGCGCTTCGCGCTCATCACCTCGTGGACCTCGGGTACGGAGCTCGACGCGTACATCGCGGCGAACCACGGCGATCCGCACCCGGCGACCGTGGACCTCGACCCGCAGCTCGTCGATGAGGCGCAGCAGGAACTGCACCGCCGCATCGAGGAACGCCGCCGCGTCTTCGAAGCGCAGGGCATCGTGATGGAACCCCGCGCCGATCTCAGCGTCTGACGACAGTCACCGCGTTTCGTCTCGTCGCTGCGCTCCTCGCTCAACGGCCCGCGGGGACGGGCACCGGTCGTTGAGCGAGCGGAGCGAGTCGAAGTCTGAGCGAGCGGAGCGAGTCGAAACGCGCCACGAGCCCCGCGGCGTCAGACCGTGCGGCCGTCGTCGAGGCGCACGACGCGATCGACGCTGCCCGCCGGCGGGGTGACATGCGAGATGAGCAGCACTGACTGCTCCCCCGCCGCGCCCAGCAGATCGGCGAGCAGGGCGTCCGAGGCGTCCGGATCGACGCCGGCCGTCGGCTCGTCGAGCACGAGGACGGGGAATCCGCGCAGCAGCGCCCTGGCGAGCGCGATGCGCTGAGCCTGTCCGCCCGACACGAGGCCGCCGCGGTCGCCGACCCGCGCGTCCAGTCCGCCGCGGTCGCGCACCCACTCTCCGAGGCCGACCCGGTCGAGCACGGCGAGCAGCTCCTCGTCCGTGGCGGTGTCCCTGGCGAACAGCAGGTTCTGTCGGATGTCCTCGTCGAACAGCTGCGGGCTCTGCTCGCACAGACCGATCGTCCGCCGCAGTGCCTCGCCCGACAGCGCCGACGCGTCGGTGCCGCCGACGGTGTAGGTCCCCTCCGCGCGCAGGAACCCCACGAGCACGGCGGCGAGCGAGCTCTTGCCCGCCCCGCTCGGCCCTGACACCAGCACCCGCTCCCCCGGTCGCAGCTCGAGGTCGACCCCGCGCAGCGCAGGCGCACCGCCCGGCCACTCCGCCCGCACAGCGTGCAACCGCAGCGCGGGCGTCCCGTCGATCTCCGTGTCGGCACCGTCGTCGGAACGCAGCTGCTCCGGCATCCGGTCGGGGAGCACGTCGACGATGCGCTCGGCGCTCGCGCGCACGCTGCGCCAGGATGCCGCGGCGATCGGCACAGCCCCGAACACCTCGAACACCACCATCGGCACGAGCACCGCGACCGCGAGCCACGGACCGTCGATCGCCCCGGTGACGAGACCGGGAGCGGCGGCGGCGAGCGCCCAGACGGAGGCCGCGCCCGCCACGGCCGACACGACTCCCGCGGCGACGGCCTGCGCGAGCGACGCCCGACCGACGGCGCGCCGCAGTGCGGCATCCGCCTGCTGCACCCGCTCGCGGGCCTGGGATTCGGCACCGTAGGCGAGCAGCACGTCGAGTCCGCCGATGTAGTCGGTGAGCGCGGCGGTGAGGTCGCCGCGGCGGGTCGACACGACGGCTTCGGCCCGCGAGCCGAACAGCCAGCCGAGACCGACTGCGGCCAGCGCGGCGACGACGAGGCACACCGCGAGCGTGAGCGCGGCGGGCACCGACACGAACAGCAGGAATCCGACTGCGCCGAGCGCGACGACGCCCGAGACCGCCAACGGCTGCACCACCCGCAGGGGCAGGTTCTGCAGGTTCTCGACGTCGTCGACGAGGGCCGACAGCACCCGTCCGTGGTCGGTGCGTCCGAGACCCGCGGGCGACAGGGGCGTGAGCCGGCGCACCATGTCGGCGCGCGTCGTCGACAGCTGCCGCAGGGCGGCGTCGTGTCCGCTCAGGCGTTCGAGATACCGGGTGACCGCGCGCGTCACAGCGAAGAACCGCACGCCGACGACCGCGATCGACAGGGGCACGAGCGAGTCCACGATCGACGCGCTGACGATCAGCCAGCCGCTCACCGCGAGGAGGCTCACCGCGGCGCCGGCCGACAGCACCCCCCACACGAGCCCGGGCAGGAAGCGCAGGAACGGCGGCTGCGCGAGCCTCAACACCTCGCGGATGCGGTCGGCGCGCGACACGGAGCGGATGCTGTCGCTCACACTCTCACCCCCAGCTCCACGATCCGGTCGGCGATGCGGCGGGCCGAGCGGCGGTGCGAGACGACGAGCACGGTGGCTCCGGCATCCGCGCGTTCGCGCAGCGAGTCCCACAGCCGCTGCTCGGTGTCGGGGTCGAGCGCGCTCGACGGCTCGTCGAGAGCGAGCATCGCGTCGGGCCGACGAGCCTGCCGGTACAGCGCGCGGGCGACGGCGACGCGCTGCGCCTGGCCTCCGGAGAGTCCGCTCCCCTGCACGCCGAGCTCCACCGAGGGGTCGAGGTCGTCGGCGCAGGCCGCGTCCAGCGCGCGGCGGACGGCGACGGCGTCCGGCGCCTCGTCGCCGAGGGAGACGTTCGCGGCGATCGTCCCGCGGCTCAGCTGCGGGCGCTGCCCCGCCCACGCCAGCCAGTCGGCGGGCGACAGCCCGCGAATGTCGATGCCGCCGACGGTGGCGGCCCCGTCGAACGCGACGGCCCCGCGCAGCGCGGCGAGCAGACTGGACTTGCCGGCTCCGCTCGGGCCCTCGATGAGCGTGATCGTTCCGGGGGTGGCGGTGAAGGAGACCGGCGGCAGGTCGCGCACGCGGAGTCCGGTGACCTCGAGCAGACTCCCGGCGCGTTTCGTCTCGTCGCTGCGCTCCTCGCTCACCGACCGGGGGGCGTCGCTGCGCTCCTCGCTCACCGACCTTCCCCCGGTCGCCCCGCGAGCGGGGCGAGACGAAACGCGGTGAGCCGGCGCCCGCGCCTCGTCGAGCACCGCGAAGACGTCCTCGGTCGCGGCCACACCCTCCGCGGCGGCGTGGAACTGCACGCCGACCTGGCGGATCGGCAGGAACGCCTCCGGGGCGAGCAGCAGCACGAACAGCCCGACCTCGAGCGACAGGTCACCCGACAGCAGCCGGAACCCCACCGCCACCGCGATGAGCGCGACGGCGAGCGACGACAGCAGCTCCATCGCAAAGCCCGACAGGAACGAGAACCGCAGCACCTTCATGGTCTCGCGGCGGTACTCGTCGGCCGTGTGCTCGATCTGCGCGGCGGCGCGACGCTCGCGGCCGAACAGCCGCAGGGTCGCGAGCCCCTGCACGGTGTCGGCGAACCGCGCCGCGAGCCGCTGCAGCGTCTGCCACTGGCGGCGCTGCACGGTGCGGGTCGCGATGCCGATGAGGATGAGGAAGAGCGGGATCAGCGGCAGGGTGATCGCGGCCGTCAGTCCGCTCGGCCAGTCCTGCCACCACATCACCGCGAGGATCACCGGGGTCGCGGTGACCGTGAGCACGAGCTGCGGGATGTACCGGGCGAAGTACGCGTCGAGCGCTTCCAGCCCGTGCCCTGCCGTGACGGCGAGCTCGGTGCGGTTCCGCTGCGCGAGCCACCCGGGGCCCAGTCGGCCGATCGCCGCGATGAGGGCTGCGCGCAGCTGCATCCCCGTCTTCGCCGCCGCCCGCGTGCCCGCCGCGTCGGACGCCGCGATCAGCGCGCCGCGCAGCAGCGCGAGACCCAGGAGCCACAGCAGGGATGCCGTCACGTCGCGTCCCGCGAGGGCGCCGGTCACGGCATCCGTCAGCATCCAGGCGAAGGCGACGGTGACCGCCGTCTGCACGACGCCGATCACGCCCGACAGGAGCAGGAACCCGCGTGCGGCGCTCGCATACCGGACGAGCCGGATGTCGACCGGTTTCACGCGTCGCCCCGATCCCCGTCGCACGACCAGGTCGTCGAGCGAGCGGAGCGAGACGAGGCGCACCAGCCGGACGGATCACTCACGCGTGCGCCGGAGCCCCCTCGATCGAGCGGCGGGTGACGCGCTTGCGGAACACCCAGTAGGTCCACGCCTGGTAGGCGAGCACGAGCGGGGTCGCGATCAGCGCCGTCCAGCTCATGATCTCCAGCGTATATCGCGTGCTCGACGCGTTCGCGATCGTCAGGCTGTAGGCGGGGTCGATCGTCGACGGCATCACGTACGGGAACAGCGCCGCGAACAGCATCACGACCGCGAGCATGACCGTGACCATGCCGGCGAAGAACGCCCAGCCGTCGCGCCGCACGAGCGACAGCCCGACGGCGGCGATCAGGGCGACCGCGGCGAGCGCCCCCGCGCCGAGCACGAGCCACAGCAGCGGCGCCTCGCGGTTCATGGCGATGACGGCCGTCCACACGACGGTGCCGGCGGCCGCGAGCACGGTGGGTCCGGCGACGAGCTTCGCGAGCCGATGCGCGTCCTCGTGCACGGGTCCATCGGTCTTGAGCGCGACGAAGAGCACCCCGTGCAGGAAGAACAGCAGCAGCGTGGTGACGCCGACAAGCAGCGCGTAGGGGTTCAGCAGGGCGAAGAACCCGCCGACGTAGATGTGGTCGGCGTTCAGCGCGACGCCCTGCACGATGTTGCCGAACGCGACGCCCCACAGCAGTGCGGGCACGACGGAGCCGATCACGATCATGCGGTCGAACCCGCGCTTCCACGCGAGGCTGTCGCGCTGATGGCGGTACTCGAACGAGACGCCGCGCAGGATCAGCGCGAGCAGGATCAGCAGCAGCGGCAGGTAGAACCCGCTGAACAGCGTGGCGTACCACTCCGGGAAAGACGCGAACAGCACGGCGCCGGCGACGATGACCCACGTCTCGTTGAGGTCCCACACCGGGCCGATCGTGTTGATGACCTGGCGGCGTGAGACGTCGTCCTTGCCGAGGAACGGCAGCGACATGCCGACGCCGAAGTCGAAGCCGTCGAGCACGAAGTAGCCGACGAAGAAGAAGGCGACGATGAAGAACCAGAGCGTTGCGAGATCCATGGTGTTCCTTCCTCTCAGTACACGACCGACGGCAGCTGGGCCGTCTCCTCGTGGGGTTGCTCGTCGGTGTCCGGGCCCTTCTGCGCGGCCTTGACGATGAGGCGCACCTCGACGATCGCGAGCGAGGCGTAGATCGCCGTGAACGCGATGAGCGAGATCAGCACGTCGACTCCGGTGACGCCGGGTGAGACGCCGTCGCGGGTGGTCATGAGTCCGAAGACGATCCACGGCTGGCGACCCATCTCGGTGAACACCCACCCCATGATGTTGGCGAGGAGCGCGAGCGGGAACGACCAGATCGCGAGCTTCCACATCCACGGCGCCGGAGGCTTCTTGGCGCCCTTGCGCGTCAGCCACAGGCCGACGACGGCGACGAGGCCGGCGGCCATGCCGAGGCCGATCATCCAGCGGAACGCCCAGTACGTGACCCAGAGGATCGGCGCGAACTCGGTGAGGCCGGTGTCGGCGAACGTCGTCGCGTACTCGGCGTTGAGGTCGTTGATGCCGTGCACGCACGCGTCGAACGTGTGCGTCGACAGCAGCGACAGCAGGTACGGCACGCGGATGCTGAACAGCTCGGAGCTGCCGTCGGGGGTGCCGAGCGTGAAGAGGCTGAAGGAGGCATCCGGCCCGCAGACCGTGTTGAACGTCGCCTCGGCCGCGGCCATCTTCATCGGCTGCGCCGCGTACATCGCGAGGCCCAGCTGGTCGCCCGTGAGCACGACGCCGGCGGTCGAGACGATCATCGCCCACAGGCCGAACTTCAGCGAGATGCGCATGGTGTCGAAGTGCTGCCCGCGGGCGAGGTGCCAGGCCGACACCGAGATCACGACGCCGGCCGCGAACATGAGCGCACCGAAGATCGTGTGCGGGAACGCGGCGAGCGCGACGGGGTTCGTGAGCAGCGCCCAGAAGTCGGTGAGCTCGGCGCGGTTCGTCTCGGGGTTGAAGACGTAGCCGACCGGGTTCTGCATGAACGCGTTCGCGGCGATGATGAAGTACGCCGACAGGATGCTGCCGATCGAGACGCACCAGATCGTGGCGAGGTGCAGCTTCTGCGGGAGCTTGTCCCAGCCGAAGATCCAGAGCCCGATGAACGTGGCCTCGAAGAAGAAGGCGAGCAGTCCCTCGAACGCGAGCGGGGCCCCGAACACGTCGCCCACGAACCGGGAGTAGTCCGACCAGTTCATGCCGAACTGGAACTCCTGCACGATGCCGGTGACGACGCCCATGGCGAAGTTGATGAGGAAGATCTTGCCGAAGAACCGCGTGAGGTGCAGGTACTGCACCTTCCCGGTGCGCACCCATGCCGTCTGGAAGATCGCCGCGACGAGCGCCATGCCGATCGTGAGGGGCACGAAGAGGTAGTGGTAGACGGTCGTGAGACCGAACTGCCATCGGGACAGTGCGAGCGGGTCGAGCCATTCCATGGGACCACTCCTTCTTCTCTGTCTGCGGGTACGCCGGTGAGAGGTCTGCCGCCCCCGTCGGGCGGCTGACCGTGGATCAGGTGACGCGCGCTAGGCGGCGGTCATCTCCGTGAGACGCAGCTGCACGACGCACTCCTCCGGCCGCGCGGAGTCCTCCGCGAGGTCGGTGGTGCGCACGGCCTCGGCGGCGAGCGGCCCACCGGCTTCGGTGAGCACCCCCTGCATGAGGCCGAGGTGCACGGAGCACAGCATCGGACGGTCTTCGGCACGACCCGCGGCATGCGGGCAGGGGCTGAGGTCGACAGTGAGCTGCTCGTCGTCGACGACGGGCTCGAAGCCGCTCTCCTCCAGGTGTTCGATCAGGGCGTCCAGCTGGTAGGTCGCGTCGCGACCGAGAGCGGATGCGGTGGCCGGCAGCATCCGACGCAGCAGATCGCCGCGCTGGGCCGCGGCCTTCGCCTTGTCGCGGGCGATCGGGCTGGATGCGTCGCCCGCGCCGGTGGCCGCACTGTAGAGGGTGCGCGGCCGGCCGCGGGTGGTGCGGTGCTCGGTGGCCTGGATGACGTAGCCGCCCTCGATGAGGCGCTGCAGGTGCTCGCGCACCGTGTTGGGATGCAGTCCGGTGGCCTCGCACAGCTCGCCGATCGTGCGCTCGGCACGGCTCTGCACCAGGTGCAGGATCCGCACCCGGGAGAACGTCGAGATCGGCCCGCAGACGGGCGCTCCGTTGGCCATGGATCCAGTATCCCGCGCCGGTCGGGGCCGTTCGAGGCTTCCGGCCGTGAATAATGCCCGCCGCGATAGGGATGTCGGATACCGGCGATAGCCTGGCTGCATGGCTGCCCGCAAACCCGCTCCTCCCGCGTACGTCTGCACGGAATGCGGGTGGACGACGGCGAAGTGGGTCGGCCGCTGCGCCGAGTGCCAGCAGTGGGGCACGGTGCAGGAGCAGGGCGCGCAGACGGGCATCCTCAGCCGCGTCACGCCGCTCGCGCCGAGCGCCGACCGGGCAGCGCGCCCCATCACGCAGATCACCACGACCGACGCGCCCCGACGTACGAGCGGGGTGTCGGAGTTCGACCGCGTGCTCGGCGGCGGCATCGTGCCGGGGGCGGCGATCCTGCTGAGCGGTGAGCCGGGCGTCGGCAAGTCGACCCTGCTGCTCGAGGTCGCCGCGCGCGCCGCGCAGGCGGGGCGGCGCGTCCTGTATGCGAGCGCGGAGGAGTCGCCGGCCCAGGTGCGGCTGCGCGCGGAGCGCACCGGCGCTCTGCACGACGAGCTGTACCTGGCGAGCGAGACCGACCTGGCGACGATCCTCGGTCACATCGACGAGGTCGCGCCGCAGCTCGTCATCGTCGACTCGGTGCAGACGGTGTCGTCGTCGCTGATCGACGGAGCGGCCGGCCAGCCGAGCCAGGTGCGCGAGGTCGCCGCGACTCTGATCCGCATCGCGAAGGAGCGCGGGCTGCCGATCATCATCGTCGGTCACGTCACGAAAGACGGGCAGGTCGCCGGCCCCCGGGTGCTCGAGCACCTCGTCGACGTCGTCTGTCACTTCGAGGGCGACCGCCAGACGTCGCTGCGCTTCATCCGGGCGCTCAAGAACCGTTTCGGCCCGACAGACGAGGTCGGGTGCTTCGAGATGACCGGAGACGGCATCGCCGAGGTCCCCGACCCCTCTGGCCTGTTCCTGTCGCAGGGCGAGACCGAGCCGGGCACGTGCGTCGCGATCTCCCTCGAGGGGCGCCGCGCCCTGCCGGTCGAGGTGCAGGCGCTGACCGTCAACACCACGGCGCCGAATCCGAGACGCGTCGTGAACGGACTCGACTCGTCGCGGGTGGCGATGGTGCTGGCGATCCTCGAACGCCGCGCGCAGATCAAGACCAGCACGCTCGACGTGTACGTGTCGACCGTCGGCGGGGTGCGGTTCACGGAACCCGCCGCCGACCTCGCTATCGCCATCGCCGTGGCCGGGTCGATCCAGCAGATCTCGGTGCCGCGCACCGTCGCCGTCGTCGGTGAGCTCAGTCTCGCGGGCGAGATCAGGCCCGTGACGCAGTCGGCACAGCGGCGGTCGGAGGCCTCACGGTTGGGTTACGAGCAGGTCGTCGACGACCGTTCGAAGACGCTGCGCGCCGCGCTCAACGACGTCAGGGCGCGCAACACCTCGCGCCGTCGCGAGGGCGACATCCCGCCCTTCTGACACGCCCCCGCGGCACGGCCCTCACCGCGCGAACCCACGGGTCGTTGACCGAGAACGGCGCAGCCGAGCGAGACGAAACGGTCCCTGCCCGGGTCAGGCGTCGAGGGCCTTGAGGATCTCCTCGGGCGAGGCCTGCATCGGGTGCGGTCCGGCGATGTCGAGGAACACCGTCGTGATCGGGTGCGCGGAGAGGAACTTCCGCAGCCAGTCGGCGCCGTAGATCCCCACGCCGGGCGGCAGGTTGGCCGGCTTGTTCTTCGCGTCGCTGAACAGCAGCAGCGCGAGGTCGCCGCTGTTCGGGTCGCGGTAGGTCCATACCTCGCCGCTGTCGAGCGGGTTGTCGCGGGCTCCGGGCGAGATGAGCGGCACGACGGTGGTGCCGTGCCGCAGGGCGAGGGCGACGGCCGCGACGTCCTGCTTCTCGAGCGCCTGGGCGAGAGCATCCGACCGGAAATCCTCGGGGGCGGGCTTGTTCTTGCCGTTCTTCGCCTTCTTCGCTGCCATGCCTCCAGCATATTCAGCGGACTCCAGGACGAGCCTCCGACGAGTCGGGCCCGGAGACAGAATGGGGCCCTCTCGAGTCCTCCATTGGGGACTGGGGTACTCGAGAGGGCCCAGGCTCTCTGGCGGCAGTGTCGAAGCGCTGGGGACGCTGTGAGTCGACGCCACTGGGGATGGCATAGCGCCGCAAAGATCTGGAGAGCCGTGTCAATGGTATCCCAAAGAGGGCTCGCAGTCACCATCGAAGCTGAATCCGGGTCGGTATTCACGCGCCGGACACGCACCGGAAAACTGCACCGGTATTCAACGATTGGGCTTGCGCCGAGGTCAGTACAGGAGGATCTGCTTGGTCGCCGCGGCGGCGAACCCGCCGATCTCCACGGCCACGTGGTAAGACGATCCGCCGCCGGGGGCGCGCGGACGGTTCTCCTGCGCGCAGGTCTCGACACTCGACCGCGTGCGGTCCCACACGACGGGGACCTTGCTCGTGACCGTCGCGCCGGCCGCGAGCGTGGCGATCATGCTGCTCGGGTTCTCCTGGCAGTCGGTCGACCGCCACCACACGTCGGCGCCGCTCGACACGGTGAACACCTGGGTGCTGGATCCGACGTCGATCGTGCAGTCGGTGGGGCCGTTGTTGGTGAGCGAGATCGACAGGTTCGGCAGCTGACCGGCCGCGTAGGTGTCGGCATCCGTCACAGCCGAGACCACGACGTCCTTCGCCTCGCACGCGACGACCCCGGGTGTCTCCTCCGCCACCGGCTCCTCGGAGGGGTCCGCGGAGGGAGTGTCGGTGGGTGCGGCATCGGTCGTCGGAGACGGCGACGCCGACGGGCTCGGCACGGGTGCGGTCTCGGCCGCGCTGGCCCAGGGCCGCGACACGAGCAGCCAGACCGAGATGCCGAGCACGGCGAGGAACAGGATCAGTCCGACGACGGCCACCAGCCGCCGACGGCGGTAGACGGCGGCGGACTGACGAGGCATGACTCCAGGTTAAGCGATCGAGCTGTCGATCTCCCGGAGCGTCAGCCCGGTATTCCGATGCGGCGCTCCCCCGACCGCAGCTGCTGGATCACGACGGCGATCACGAGCAGGGCGCCCTGCGCGACGTTCTGCCAGAACGAATTCACCCCGAGGATGGTCATGCCGTTGGTCAGCACGCCCAGCAGGATGACGGCGAGGATCGTCCCCGAGATGGTGCCCTTGCCGCCCTTGAGCGCTGCCCCGCCGAGCGCGGCGGCCGTGATGGCCTGCAGCTCCAGCCCCTCCGACCCGGAGATCGGCTGACCCGATCCGGTGCGGGCGGTGATGAGGATGCCGGCGATCGCCGCCACGGCACCGGTCACCATGTAGACGCCGATGATGTACCGGTTGATGTCGATGCCCGCGAGGCGGGAGGCGATGTTGTTGCCGCCGACCGCGTAGATGTTGCGGCCGACCGAGGTGTATCGCAGCACGATGTGGGCGAGCAGCGCGACGAGCAGCAGCACGAGGATGAGGGTCGGGATGCCGCCGATCGCGCCTCGTGCGAGGAAGACGAAGAACGGGTCGGCGCCGGTGTACCCCTGCGCGCGTCCGTCGGAGATGAGCTGCGCGATGCCCTTGAACGCCGCGAGGGTCGCGAGCGTCGCGATCACGGGGTTGACCCGTCCGAACACGATGATGCAGCCGTTCACGAGGCCGCACAGCACGCCGATCCCGATCGCGCCGGCCACCCCGAGCACGGGGCCGGCGGCGGTGAAGATCATGGCCGATGTCACCGAGGTGAGGCCGGCGATGGACCCGACCGAGATGTCGAGCGCCCCCAGGATGATGACGATGGTCTGCACCACCGCCAGCAGACCCATGATCGCGATCGCGGTGCCGATGACCTTGAGGTTCGCGACGCTGAAGAACAGCGGGTTCTGCAGTCCGATGACGGCGACGACCAGCACGATCGCGAGGATGAGCGACACGTTCTGCACGCCCACCCCGCCGAGGATCCGGTGCACCAGGGAGGGGCGCTCCGCGTCGGGTCTCTCGACCGTGGCCGCCGCGGCCGCACCGGTCTTCACGACCTCCGGGTTGTCGATCCTGTCGCTCATGCGGCGACCTCCTCGTCCATCGCGAGCGCGAGAATGCTCTCTTCGGTTGCCTGGGCGCGCGGGAGCTCTCCCGTGATGCGGCCGTGGGCCATGACATAGATGCGGTCCGAGACGCCGAGCACCTCGGGGAGTTCGCTGGAGACGACGATCACCGCGACGCCCTCGTGCGCGAGACGGTCGATGATCGCGTAGATCTCGGCCTTGGCACCGACGTCGATACCGCGCGTGGGCTCGTCGAGCAGCAGCATCCGCGGTGCCGTGGCGAGCCATCTGGCGAGCACCACCTTCTGCTGGTTGCCGCCCGAGAGGCGTCCGACGAGCTGCTCCGTGCCGGGGGTGCGGATGCGGAGCGAGTCGACGTAGCCCTGCGCGAGCGCGGTCTCGGCGGAGTCCATGACGAAGATCCAGCGGGAGAGCGATCGGAGCACGGCGAGGGCGGCGTTGTCTCGCACGCTGCGTTCGAGCAGCAGCGCCTCGGCCTTGCGCTCCTCGGGGGCGAATCCGATGCCGGCGCGGATGCTGTCGCGCGGGCTCCGGAACCGCTTGGCCTTCCCGTCGACGCGGATCGTGCCGCCGTCGACGGGCAGATCGCCCGCGATGGTCTTCATGAGCTCGCTGCGTCCGGCACCGACGAGACCGGCGATGCCGACGACCTCTCCGACCCTCACCTGCAGCGAGATGTCCTGCACGAACTCGTTCGACACGTTGTCGAGCTCGAGCACGACCTCGCCGAGAGCGGCGGGCTCGCGGTGGAAGAACTGGGTCAGGTCGCGGCCGACCATCATGCGCACGAGCTCGTCGTGGTCGGTCTCGTCGACGGTCTTCGTGCCGACGTACGCACCGTCGCGGAGCACGGTGATGCGGTCGGCGAGCTGGAAGATCTCGCCCATGCGGTGCGAGACGTAGCCGATCGCGACGCCTTCCTCCTGCAGTTGGCGGATGAGCGCGAAGAGCAGCGTCACCTCCTCATCGCCGAGCGACGAGGTCGGCTCGTCGAAGCAGATGACCTTCGGTCGGGCGATCACGGCGCGCATGATCTCGACGATCTGGCGCTGTGCGGGAGAGAGGTCGGCGCCGAGCGTGCGGGCGTCGATGACGCGGTCGAACCCCCATCGGCGGAGTTCCTCGGTGGCGGTGCGTTCGAGGTGGCTGCGGCGGAACCCGCCGGCGCCGAGCGCCCCGATGTAGATGTTCTCGGCGACGGAGACCCAGGGGACGATCTCGGGCTCCTGGGCGATGACGCGCAGCCCGGCGTCCCGGGCGTCGGCGGGGCCGGAGAACGTCACGGCCTCTCCGCCGATCGACAGCTCGCCGCCGTCGGGCTGGTAGTCGCCGCCGAGGATCTTGAGGAGCGTCGACTTGCCCGCCCCGTTCTCGCCCATGAGCGCCGTGACCTCGCCGGCCCGGAGCTCCAGCTCGACGCCGCGCAGGGCGCGCACGGGGCCGAACGACTTGGTGATCGCCTGCGCGCGCAGCGCGACGGCCTGATCGGTCATGGTGTCCTCTCGTGATCGGATGCCGGGAACGCGGGGCGGCCGTGCTCACGGCCGCCCCGCGGGTGGGGCGTCAGGTGCAGACGACGCCCTTCTCCTCCCAGTTGGAGGCATCGACGATCTCGGTGTTCGCGACGGTCTTCGGTGGCAGCTCGGTGCCGTTGCGCAGCAGGTCGACCATGGAGGTGACGGCGGCCTTGCCGACCTCGACGCCCGAGATGAAGAGCGCCGACTTGTTGCCCGTCTCCTGTCCGGCGTTCCAGTCCTTGCAGGTCAGGTATGCGCCGAGTCCGACCCCGACGATGTCGGCGGGGGCGACGCCGGCGTTCTGCAGGGCCGTCACGACGCCGGTCTCGTTCTCGTCGTTGCAGCCCCAGACCACCCAGTGCTTCACGCCGGAGTTGGCGGTGATGACGGCACCCGCCTTGTCCTGCGCGTCGGTGGCGGAGTTGTCGGTGCCCACCTCGATGACCTCCGGTCCGTCGGAGACGGCCTTCGAGAAGGCGTCGATAGCGCCGTCGACCCGCTCGACGCAGTTCGGCTGGTCCTGCTTGTAGGCGGAGAGGATGCGGGTGTCGGCGGCCGTCCATCCGGCCTCCTGGTAGAGGCGAGCGGCGTCCGCGCCGACCTTCTCGCCCATCGAGGTGCCGTCGAAGCCGGTGAACGGCGCGGCGTCTCCCTTGGCGTCGACGATCGGGTCGTCGGCGGCCATGAGGGGGATGCCGGCGTCGGCGGCGAGCTGGATCACCTGGGGGCCGATCTGCGTGTCCGGCACGACGATGATGATGCCGTCGACGCCCTGGGCGATCGCGGCCTCGACCTCGGAGATGGCCTTGTTCGAGTCGGTGCTGACGTCGACGACGTTGATGGTGACGTCGCCGTCCTCCTTGGCCGCCTCCTTCGCGCCGTTCGCCTCGTCGATGAAGTACTGCTGGTCGCCCTGCTTCTGGATGAGGGCGATGGTGAGCGGGCCGTCCGACGTGCCTCCGCCGCCGGCGGCGGGCTCGGCGGTCTCCATTCCGGACGAACAGGCGGTGAGCGCTGCGAGCGCGAGGACGGCGGCGCCGCCGGCGGCGGTCCGCGCCCAGAGGCGGCTGCGGGTGGCGAACATTGAGACTCCTTCGTCTTCGTGCGTGACCGGCCAGGACGACCGGCAGGTGTGCGGAACAGATCGAACGTACATCGCGCGACCTGCGCGCGTGGAGGACGATCAAACGGATCATATGGACGTTCCTCTGACTCCACCACACCGCCGTTCACACTGACCTTCTCGTACCGTGATCGTCCAGGGGCATTAGCCTGGCAGTATCGGTCGCTGCGGCGACCCGTGTCACCGCCGACCCTCAGGACAGCTCATGGACGAGACGCCTATCATCCCTCCCCCGCATTACCGGATGGAGGGGTTCGAGCATCAGCGTCTGTGCGTGCTGCCGAGACCCCTCGTCGACAGCGCGCTGAACACGGCGGGCACGCGCCGCCTGCTCGTCACGGATGCCGGGTACTTCCCGCGCGCCCGCGGTCACCGACGGGTGCGGCCGCGGGGTGCCGCCGAGACCGTCGTGCTGCTGTGCGTGGCCGGGCGCGGCACCGTGACCATCGCGGGCGAGTCGCATGCGCTCACCCCGTCGACGTCGATCGCGATCTCGGCCGGCACTCCGCACTCGTACGAGGCGTCGGACGACGACCCGTGGAGCATCTGGTGGCTGCACGTGCGAGGGACGGATGCCGCGGAGCTCGCCGCGCAGACCCTCGGCCGACAGAGCCCCACCACGCGGCTGCGCTCGATCGACCGGGTCGTCGCCCTGTTCGACGAGCTCGTCACGGTGCTCGAGAGGCGCCTGTCCCCTCCGCAGCTGCTCGTCGCCTCGGGCATCGCCTGGAGCCTGCTCACCCGCATCGCGGCCGACAGCATCCTGCCCGGCGAGGGGTCCGCGCTGGAGCGGGCGATGCGGTACCTCGAGTCGCGCATCGACGGCAACATCCAGGTCGCGGAGCTCGCGGCACTCGTCGGCATGTCGCCGTCGCATCTGAGCGCGCTGTTCCGTCAGGCCACGGGGAGCGGTCCGGCGGCGTTCCACACGTCGCTGCGCATGACCCATGCGCGCAATCTGCTCGACACGACCTCGCTGTCGGTGCGCGAGATCGCGACCGCGGTCGGCTACACGGATCCGCTGTACTTCTCGCGCCACTTCCGTCGGCTGCACGGAGTGAACCCGACGAGCTACCGCGCTCAGCACAAGGGCTGAGCTCAAGGGCAGCAGGCGGATGCCGCGTCACCGCCCGACGCTGCGGATCACCCACCCCGCGCCCGTCGATCCGCCGGGCGGCACGACGAGGAGGTCCTGGCCGGAGCGGAACGCGTCGGGCGGGCAGGTCGTGGGTTCGACCGCGAGGCCGGCCCGGTGGTCGGCTCCGACGCCGTGGTCGGCCGTGTAGACCTGCACCCACGGGCACCGCGCGTCCCACTCGACCTCGGCGCCGCGTCCGTCGTCGTCGGTGAGGCGCGCGCGAGCGCGTCCGTCGCGGAGGGCCAGACCGGTGAACGCGTTGTTCACGACCGCGTCGCCGATGCGACGAGGACGGCGGAAGTCGCGGTCTCCCGCGTCGTCCCCGAGCGCGACGAGGCGGTCGGGCAGCATCCGGTCCTCGGTCACGAGCAGCACTCGCGCGGCATCCAGCTCGAAGGTCAGCGCGTCGATGGAGCGCGCCCCCGCAGTCCCCGCGGTGAGGTACGGATGCCCGCCGAGCCCGACCGGCACCGCGGTGCCGCTCTCGTTCGTCGCCGTGACCTCCTGCGCGAGACCGTCCGGCCCGAGCCGGAACTCCACGTCGATCCGCACTCGCCACGGATACCCGGGCTGCGGAGCGACGACCGCCGAGAGCACAGCGCGGTCGACGGCCGAGTCGACCACCGCGAAGTCGGTCCACGCGACGAGGCCGTGCGCAGCGGTTCGCGTCTCCGGCTCGTTCTGCACGAGCCTGTGCACGTCGCCCTCGAACGCGTACTCGCCGTCGGCGATCCGGTTCGGCCACGGCGCGAGCAGCGCACCGCGCATCGCCGGGCGCACCTCCCCCGCCGCGAACGGCACGATCAGGTCGACGCCGTCGTACTGCAGCACGCGCACCGTCGCCCCGACGCCGGCGATCGAGGCGCGGTAGCGGCCCGACCGCAGCTCGACCTGGACGCCCGAGAGCGGCGTGCTCACGACTCGTCCTCGCCCTCCTGCGTGAACAGCAGCAGTTCGGGCAGGCTCGTGGCGAAGTAGTCGGTCACGCCGTCGTCGCGCTTCGCGACCGGCGGCACGTAGGCCGCGCGAGCCTCGCCGAGCGACGCCGGCGGGTCGGTGCGCGGCATCCCGAGCGCGTCGAGCGTGAGATCCCAGGTCGCGATCGCCTGTCCCTCCCCGCCCTCCCACGGTCGGAAAGGACGGGTGAGCAGGATGCGGTGGGCGCGCGCTGCATCGCCTTCGGCCACCAGCAGCCTCGCGTACTCGATCGTGAAGTCGTCGCGCGTGAGCACGAGCTCCTCCACCGGACGCAGCGCGGCGAGGCGCCGCGACGCGTCGTGACCGAGGCGCGCCGCGAGCTGGTCCTGCTCGTACCGGATCCGCGCGTCGTGCGGCGCGAGCTCGACCGCCTCGGCGTACAGCGCCCACGCCCGGTCGGCGTCGTGCTCGACGTTGTAGGCGGCGAGCCCCGCGTTGCGCAGCAGCACGGCATCCCGGTGTCCGCTGTCGATCGCCCTGTTCCACGCCGCGGCCGCGTCGCGTCGGCGGCCGTGCGCATAAAGCAGCATGCCGAGGAGCGAGAGGGCGACGCCGTCGGACGGGTCGGCCGCGATCGCGCGCTCGAGGGCCTGCAGCGCGTCGAGGCCGAACGGGAAGGCCCAGCGCTGATCCGCCGCGCGGGCCCTGGCCCGGTGACGCGCGGCCCCGGCCCGGTCGCCGCGGTCGTCGAGGATCGCCGCCGCGACGTAGTCGGCCACGGGGCGGACGTTGCCCGACCGACGCACGGGAGCTGCGACGGCCGCATCCAGCAAACGCAGCGCATCATCGCCGGCACCGGCGAGCGCCAGGTCGAGGGCGACGTCGAGCAGCAGTCCGGCGTCGTCGTCGAGGTCGCGCCCGGCGAGCACGCGCAGAGTCGCGTCGAGCGGATCGACGGCCAGCGCCCGCCGCGCGATCGCGCCTGCCTCGGCGGCATCGCCGTGCGCGCGCACGGCCAGCACCCGGAGCGCGGTGCGGCGGGTGTCGTGACCGACCGTGGCGTCGAGCTGGTCGAGCACCCGCAGGGCGGCGCGCACGCGCCCCGTGCGCAGCAGCGACCGCACGAGCTCGACGCCGGCGGCGGCTGCCCAGGATCCGTCCCAGCCGGCCTTGCCGAACATCCGCTGGGCCTCGTCCTCGCGCCCGAGCCGGGCCAGGGCGAGCCCGGCGAGGTAGTAGGCCTCGGTGTCGGTCGGGTTCGCATTGCGACGCGTCAGCCGGGCGATCGCGGCACGCGCGTGCTCCAGCGCGCCCTCGAACCGCCCTGCCCTGAACGCGCGGTCGGCGAGGGCGAGATGCGTGCGGGCGTCACCGGGGTCGATCCGCAGCGCGGCCCGCCAGTACGGCAGCGGCGAGCGGGTGGGGTGACGGTTCTGGGCGAGGTGCAGCCCTGTGAGGTACAGCTCCTCGACACTGTCGATGTCGTCGGGGCCGGGCGGCTCCTCGGCCACCCACGGTTCCTCGTCCGGGGCGTCCGACGGCTCCCAGCGCACGAGCAGCCGGCCGTCGGCGTCGAGGAGCTCGACCGACAGATCGGGCGTGGGCGCGGCATCCGAGTCCAGCGTCTGCGGCTCGCCGGGCACGAGATCGGCCGTGCGCTCGGCGATGACGCGCTCCCCGTCTCGGATGCGGAGCACTGCACCGACGCGCGGGCTCGTCACGGCGAACCGCGCGGACACCGTGCTCTCCCGCGCGACGTGCACGGCGGCATCGGGAGTCGCCTGGTGCGCGGCGCCGATCGCGGGAATCGGATACCAGTACTGCGAGAACACCTTCGTCTCGCCGGGCAGCAGCCAGGCGAAGTCCGGCTGGTTGTCGGTGTAGACGCCGGCCATGAGCTCGACGTACGGACCGTCGGCATCCGTCAGCTGGGCGTCCCAGGCGTGGCCGAACGGCGCATCGCCCCACGTCCACTGCTTCTTGCCCGGGGCGTGACGGCGTTCCGCCCAGTGCACGAAACCGGCGCCCGCAACGTGGTCGTAGCCGCCGAAGAAGTCCTGCTGCGAATCCACGATCATGTACGACGTCGGCACGGGGATGTTCCGGTAGAAGTCGATGCGATCGGCGCCCTCGTGCTCGGCGGCGAGCGCCGGGTAGTCGACGCCGTAGTACGGGCGGTCGGCGCGCGGGAACGCGGTGAGCGCACGCCGCGCATGGTCGGCGACGTACCGCACGTCCTCCGGGAAGAACGACTGGTAGTCGTCGTGCACGCGGGCCGCGACGTTCGCCCACCAGAGGAACGACTGCCGTTCGCTCGTGCGGTTGTGCAGGCGGACGACGAGCTCGACCACCGCGCTCCCCGGACGCAGGCGGATGCCGTGCTGCGCCGACATGCGGGTGAAGGGGTCGTGGTCGTGGCACCAGACGGTGACGGATCCGTCGTCGGCGCTCTCGATGGACGTCTCGACGGGCAGGTAGGTGCCCGGCCTGTGGTGCTGGGGCCAGTTGAACTCCACGCCGCCGCTGATCCACGGGCCGGCGAGGCCGACGAGCGCGGGTTTGATGACGTTGTTGCGGTAGAAGAAGTCGTAGCCGGTGGTCTTGTCGACGCCGATGTGGATGCGCCCGCCGAGCTCGGGCAGCACGACGAGGCGCAGGTACTCGTTCTCGAGGTGGATCGCCTGCCACGCGCGCATGACCGGCTCGTCGGCGATGTGCTCGGTGAACGGGATCGGATAGACCTTGCCGCTCGACCCCTGGTACACCCGCTGGTCGAGGTAGAGGGGATGGATGCTGGGCTCACCCGCCTCGTAGGTGCGGATCTGCAGCGGCTCGCTCCACGCCACCGCGGCGCCGCGATCGAGAGCCTGACGCACGGTGCCCGTCGCTTCGGGCAGGACGATCCTGTGATCGATCGGCGCCTCCGTCGTGGGCGGGTCCATGGTCGATCCGACGTCGGGGCGGCGGTCGTTCATCTGAGGGTCCTCCGTGCAGCAGCGTGCCGCCGACATCGCTCCATCGACGACAGGACGCATGGTCCTGCCACGAAGCTAGCCGCGCCGCGAGCGCGTCCCCATGGTGCGAACGGGGAAGAACATGGACGATCCGATGGATCGCCCCGCCTCAGAGGTGACGCGTTCCGTCTCGCCGCCCCTCAGGGGACCAACGTCAGAAGATCACTTCCTGCACTTCACGATCGAGGGGATCATCGACGGAATGTCGAGCTGTAGGCACCTTCCGTCGCCGACGGCGTTCGATGCGGTCGTGGCGATGATGCCGACCGCCGCCGCAGAGGCGGCGTACACCGCGGCCACGATGGCCGGAGCCGCAGGACCGGCCGCCGCGGCGATGGCCGCCCCCAAGCCGACAACGCCCGCAATGATCACTCCCTGATCGCGCATCCCCCGGGTCTCAGCCTTTGAATACGTCAGGCGAATGAAATAACCCATCCACTTCACTTCGGGATCCGCCACCACCGGAAATGCCGTCACCGCGTCGAAGTCGATCGACTGCGTCAGGGTTGAGCCATTCAGATGGTATGAGGTCGGAATCGACACGCCGTTCGCATCCACTGCCCAGGCTGGCTCGATCTGGGCAATGACCATCTCGACTTCTACATCGTCCGTCTGAGCCTCTTCCGGCCCGGGCGCAACGAGATTGATACCTCCGTCCGCCCGAGGCTCCGCGGCTACGCCGGGAGGGACCTCGATCGCAAAGTCGTAGGACGACGGCGCCTCCTCATCTGGAATTACGACGACTGCCCGCGCAGAGATCGCGCCGCCGCTATCGGACTCTGCGCGGGGCTGGGTATATTGCGTCGTCACCAAGGGTTCATCTCCCAGCGTCTGCGAGGTATCATCCGTGAATTCTGCGTTACTGGGCATACCTATCGACATGGCGTTTCCATCAGCATCCTCGAATTCGATGCTCTCAGCATTCGCGTCTCGCGATACCGACACGCTGAGGTCGGGAACCAGCGCGTGACTCTCGAGCACGCGGTCCGCACCGGGTGCTCCCGCGAGCAATTGCTCGATACTCGGCTCAGCGGTGCTCTCATCCACGACGGCCGTGAGCGAACCAGTCAACGACAAGGTGACTACCGCAGCGATGGAAATGGCTGCGCGGAGTTTGGGGGCCATCTTTTCTCCTCGATTGCGTACGATGATGCCGTGGAGATAATGTGGATGACCCTCATCATTCTCGCCAGCTTCGGCGTTATTTCTCTTGCAGTGCGACGCAAGAGATGACGCCGGCCCTCGGTACCGAGGGATGAAGTCAAGGTACGCGTCAGGAGCGAGGTCGAATAGCCCCGACCGTGCGGATTGCAAATCGGGTTCCGGAATATGGGAATTTTGATCTCACTGCGATTCCCGTAAAGATCGGCGGCGGCACTGGCTTGCGCCTTGGATCAAGTCGCATGGCGATCCTCGGAGGCGGCAATCGCCCTGCGCGATCCGATGGATCGCCCCGCCTCAGAGGTGAGGCTAGAGCCGCTTGAGCATCCGCGTGTTGCCGAGCGTGTTCGGCTTCACGTGCGCGAGATCGAGGAACTCCTCGACACCCGCGTCACCGCTCCGCAGCAGCTGGGAGTAGACGTCGGAGTCGACGACCTGCTCTCCGATCGGGGTGTAGCCACGGCGCCCGAAGAAGTCCACCTCGAACGTGAGGCAGAACAGGCGACTGAGTCCGAGCTCCCGAGCCTGCTCTTCGAGACGGTCGACGATCGCGCGACCGACTCCGTGGTGCAGCCAGTCGGCGCGCACCATGAGGGTGCGCACCTCGCCCAGGTCCTCCCAGAACACGTGCAGCGCGCCGCAGGCGATGAGCTCGCCGTCGGCCTCGGCGACGACGAACTCCTGCACGGCGCCGTAGAGCACCGCGAGGTCCTTGCCGAGCAGGATCCGCTGCTCGACCATCGGCTGCAGGAGGTCGCGGATGCCGAGGATGTCGGCGCTGCGCGCCGGCCGGACGATGTACTCACTCACCCGTCCAGCCTAGAACCGAAGGTCCGCCGCCCGCCGGGAAAACCCCGGGTACGCACGAGGGGCGGATGCCGCAGCATCCGCCCCTCGTGTGTGGGTGATCAGTCGTTGCCGGTGATCGCGAGGTCCGGCGTCGCCGAGATCTCGCCGCCGGTGTTCACGCCGACCGCGACCTTCTCGCCGCGCGGGCCGTGCTCGAACAGGAACTCGCCGTCCTTCGCATCGACCTTGACGTGGTCGCCGGGGTTGAGCTCGCCGTGCAGGATCTTCTCCGACAGACGGTCCTCGACCTCGTGCTGCATCGCGCGACGCAGCGGACGGGCGCCGAGAGCCGGGTCGAACCCGATCTCGATGAGGCGCTCCTTGGCGGCCAGCGAGAGCTCGATCGTCATGTCGCGGTCCAGCAGACGCTCGCCGAGGCGCTTGGTGAACAGATCGACGATCTGCACGAGCTCCTCCTTGTTCAGCTGCGGGAACACGATGATGTCGTCGACACGGTTCAGGAACTCGGGCTTGAAGTTGCGCTTCAGCTCCTCGTTGACCTTGCCCTTCATCCGCTCGTAGGTCGTGGCGTTGCTGCCCTCGATCTGGAAGCCCACAGGGCCACCGGCGATGTCACGAGCACCGAGGTTGGTGGTCATGATGATGACGGTGTTCTTGAAGTCGATCACGCGACCCTGACCGTCGGTCAGACGACCCTCTTCCAGGATCTGCAGGAGCGAGTTGAAGATGTCCGGGTGCGCCTTCTCGATCTCATCGAAGAGCACGACGCTGAACGGCTTGCGGCGCACCTTCTCCGTGAGCTGACCGCCCTCTTCGAAGCCGACGAACCCGGGAGGGGCACCGAACAGACGGGAGACCGTGTGCTTCTCACCGAACTCGCTCATGTCGAGCGAGATGAGTGCGGCCTCGTCGTCGAACAGGAACTCCGCGAGCGCCTTGGCGAGCTCGGTCTTTCCGACACCGGTCGGGCCGGCGAAGATGAACGAGCCGGAGGGGCGCTTCGGGTCCTTGAGTCCGGCGCGCTGACGACGGATGGTCTTGGAGAGAGCCGCGATGGCCTCCTCCTGACCGATGACGCGCTGGTGCAGCGCCTTCTCCATGAAGACGAGCCTGGAGGACTCCTCCTCGGTCAGCTTGAACACGGGGATGCCGGTGGCCTGGGCGAGCACCTCGGCGATCAGGCCCTCGTCGACGACCGCCTGGGTCGCGACGTCACCCGAACGCCACTGCTTCTCGAGGCGCAGGCGCTCGGCGAGGAGGCTCTTCTCCTCGTCGCGCAGCGATGCGGCCTTCTCGAAGTCCTGCTCCTCGGAGGCGATCTCCTTCTGCTCGCGGACCTTGGCGATCTTCTCGTCGAATTCGCGCAGCTCGGGCGGGCTCGACAGGATCGACAGGCGCAGGCGGGCGCCGGCCTCGTCGATCAGGTCGATGGCCTTGTCGGGCAGGAAGCGGTCAGACACGTAGCGGTCGGCGAGGTTCGCCGCCGCGACGATAGCGCCGTCGGTGATCTGCACCTTGTGGTGCGCCTCGTAGCGGTCGCGCAGCCCCTTCAGGATGTTGATCGCGTGAGGCAGGCTCGGCTCATTCACCTGGATGGGCTGGAAGCGGCGCTCGAGCGCGGCATCCTTCTCGAAGTGCTTGCGGTACTCGTCGAGCGTGGTGGCGCCGATGGTCTGCAGTTCGCCGCGCGCGAGGAGCGGCTTGAGGATGCTGGCCGCGTCGATCGCGCCCTCGGCGGCACCCGCACCCACGAGGGTGTGGATCTCGTCGATGAAGACGATGATGTCGCCGCGCGTGCGGATCTCCTTGGTGACCTTCTTCAGGCGCTCCTCGAAGTCACCGCGGTAACGGGACCCGGCGATGAGCGAGCCGAGGTCGAGCGAGTAGAGCTGCTTGTCCTTCAGCGTCTCGGGGACATCGCCCTTGACGATCGCCTGGGCGAGGCCCTCGACGACGGCGGTCTTGCCGACGCCGGGCTCGCCGATCAGCACGGGGTTGTTCTTGGAGCGGCGGGAGAGGATCTGCATGACCCGCTCGATCTCCTTCTCGCGCCCGATGACCGGGTCGAGCTTGTTGTCGCGGGCGGCCTGGGTGAGGTTGCGACCGAACTGGTCGAGCACCTGCGACCCGCCCTGCGCACCCGAGGGGGTGTCGTTGGACTGAGCGCCGACGGATGCCGGCTCGCGGCCGGGCGCACCCGACAGGAGCTGGATGACCTGCTGGCGCACCTTGTTGAGGTCCGCGCCGAGCTTGACGAGCACCTGTGCGGCGACGCCCTCGCCCTCGCGGATGAGACCGAGCAGGATGTGCTCGGTGCCGATGTAGTTGTGGCCGAGCTGAAGCGCCTCACGGAGGCTGAGCTCGAGCACCTTCTTGGCGCGCGGCGTGAACGGGATGTGGCCGGTCGGCTGCTGCTGACCCTGGCCGATGATGTCCTGAACCTGCTCGCGGACGGCGTCAAGGGAGATGCCGAGACTCTCGAGCGCCTTGGCGGCGACGCCCTCGCCCTCGTGGATGAGACCGAGCAGGATGTGCTCGGTGCCGATGTAGTTGTGGTTGAGCATCTTCGCCTCTTCTTGGGCGAGGACGACCACACGACGGGCTCGGTCGGTGAATCTCTCGAACATGCTGTGACTCCTTATTCGCACTGGGGCGAAGCGAGGATCCCTCGACGGTCTCCGCGCCTGTACATCGAGAGTAACCACCGCGCGCAGGCAGTATGCCCGTGTTCGCCGTCGGCATATCGCCGGGTCGCCGGATGACGAGCGGATGCCGGAGCCACTGTTGACGCGCATATCGAAAGTCGATATGTTAACGATTGTCGGTAACAACGATAGTCGATAAGGAGCGGACCATGTCCTCCACGAAGAACGACCGCGCGCTGAGTCGCGGCGACGTCGCATCCCTCGTCGGATTCTGCGTCGCCGGCGCCGTCATCGCGATCTACTTCACCGTGTTCTCGATCATCCGGATCGTCGAGCTGGCCCGCGGGACGGACGTCCCGGTGCCGGTCGAATTCCGCGGCGACAGCGTCGACCTCCCCCTGTCGACCGGCGGAACCATCGCGGTCGGCCTCGACAGCGGCACGATCATCGCACCGCAGCTCCCCCTCGTCGCCGTCGTGCCAGGCATCATCGCGCAGGTCGTGCAGATCATCGCCGTGGTCGTCGTGATCGCATGCCTGATCCTGCTCGCCCGCAGCACCATCGGCGGGAGGATCTTCGGCCGGGGGCGCACGGCGCTCGTCGCGACCGCCGGCATCACCGGGCTCCTCGGCTTCTCGGGGGTGCGCTTCTTCGACAACATGCTCGCGAACGCCACCGTGGCGCGCCTCACCGACAACGGCATCGACAACGCCGTCCTCACGGTCGAGCCGTTCACGTTCATCCTCGCCGCGTTCGTCGTGGCACTCATCACCACGGTCTTCTCCATCGGCGACCGCCTGCAGAAGGACACGGAGGGACTCGTCTGATGTTCACCTTCACTTCGGAGACCGTCTGGCCGGCGCTCGCCAACATCGCGATCGCTCTCGCGGTCTTCGCCGTCGTGATCCTGCTCGTGGTGTGGATCGGGCGCCGCCGGGGCAGCACGACCATCGCACTCGACGCCACGCTCGTCCTGACCAGCGTGTGGGCGCTCGGATCCGTCGTGGGGGCGGTCGTGTACGTCGTGAAGGCCTTCACCGTCGACTGGGCCGAACTCGACGGCGCGACCACCGTGTACCTGGACTGGCCCGACGGCATCCCCTGCTCGGTGTACGGCGATGCCGCGACGACCATGCTCACGTGCGGTTCGGAGTCGCTGACCTCGTTCGTCGTGGGCCACGCCTCGCTCGGACTGCGCCTGCTCGCCGCCACCTCGCACGTCACGGGCCTCGTCTTCGAGACGACGCCGGTCGTCGTGCTGGCCGTCATCTGCTTCAACACACTGCGCGGACGTGCATTCACTCGGACCCTCACACGTGCCCTCGTCGGCGGAGCCATCGCGATGCTCGTCTTCGGCATCGCATCCGACCTGCTCAGCGGCATCGCCGCCACGGCGGGATTGCGCGAGGCGCTCCCCACCGACAGCGAGTGGTACCCGTGGGGATATCAGGTCACCGTGACGCCCCTGCCGTTCTACGGAGCGCTCCTCCTCGCCGCTCTCGCCGGCGTCTTCCGGCAGGGGATGAAGGTGCAGCAGGAACGCGATGCGCTGCGGCGCGAGAACGAGACGCTCGCCGACGACACCCGGGGCCTCGTATGAGCCCGGCCGAGAACGACGACGAGCTCACCGGCATCCACTGCCGTCTCGACGAGCTGCTGGCCGAGCGCGGCATGACACTGACCGAACTGAGCACACGCGTGGGCGTGAGCATCGTGAACCTGTCGGTGCTGAAGAACGACAGGGCCAGGGCGATCCGCTACTCGACGCTGCGGGCGATCTGCGACGCGCTGCAGTGCGAGGTCGGAGACCTGCTCGTGCTGGCCTGAGACTCGAGTGCTGTGCGAATGTCGATCCGAGAAGTCGGTCCAGGCAGATGTCTGCGGTAGGGCGTATGCTGGTCTGCATGCGGACCACGTTGAACCTGTCTGAGGCCCTCGCGGCGGAGGCGAAACGTCGCGCGGCGAGCGAGGGACGAACCCTCACCAGCTTGATCGAGGAGGCGCTGCGAGATCGTCTCGCGCGAAGTGAGACGCCCGCAGCAGCTCAGCCGCTTCCGACCTTCGGCGACCCGAGCACCTCGCGTTTCCTCGTCGACATCGATGACCGCGATGCCCTGTGGGAGGCGCTCGACGAGGGTCAGGGCCGGTGATCGTTCCCGACGTGAACATCCTCGTCTACGCGTTCCGCGCGGATGCGGACGAGCATCACATCTACGCGCCATGGCTCAACGAGACACTGGCGCGGGAGCCTCTCGGCGTCTCCGACACGATCCTCAGCGGATTCTTCCGGATCGTGACCCATCCGCGCATCACCACGTCACCCGCGCCCATCGCGGCGGCGATGGCATTCACCCGCAGCCTGATCGCAGGTCCCCGCACGCAGTGGCTCACTGCCGGAGCGCCGGCGTGGGAGCGGCTCGATGCGTTGACTTCGACGGATGCCGGCATCCGCGGCAACCTCGTCCCCGATGCGTACATCGCCGCGCTTTGTCTCGCGAACGGCGCCCGCCTCGCGACCCGGGATCGCGGTTTCGGGCGCTTCCCGCAGCTGAAGTGGTTCGATCCGGCGACCGTCGCCTGAGGTTCAGGCGACGGGCGGCTGCGGAGGCTGGGGCGCGGGCGGCGTGAGGGGTTCGACGACGACGGCGGTGCCGTAGGCGCAGATCTCGGTGAAGTTCGCGATCGATCCCGCGTCGAACCGCATGGCGACGATCGCGTTGCCGCCGCGCTGCTGCGCCTCGGTCCACATGCGCCCCATCACCACCTGGCGGGCCTCGTACATGACCTGTGTGTACTCGGGGATCTCGCCGCCGCCGAGGGAGCGGAACCCCGCGGCGAACCCCTGCCCGAAGTCGGTCGAGCGCACCGTGAGGCCCATGACCTCGCCGAGCACCTGGGTGATGCGGTAGCCGGGGATGTCGTTCGTCGTCACCATGAACATGACGCCATGGTGACAGAGCGCGAAGTGCGGGAACAGATCATGGCGTGGTGATTTCTCCCCATGCAACCCCCTCTATGAATTCGCTGTGCGCCAATATTCTGATGAGCATGAAGCTCAACGACCGGAACCTGCGCCCCGCCACCCGCCTCCTCATGGCCCTGCCCGTCGCGGCACTCGCCTTCTCGCTCGCCGCCTGCGGCGGCCCCTCCCGCCCGTCCGCTGACGACGTCGCCGACGGCATCCAGAAGGTCTACACCGACATGGGCATGGGCGACGCGATGACGGATGACGTCGCGCAGTGCTTCGCCGAGAAGCTCGTCGACTCCGACCTGAGCAACGAGACCCTGAACTACATCGCCAACGGCGAGGACAAGCAGTCCAGCGAGGAGGACAAGGATCTGACCACGAAGATCCTCACCGACAACATCCAGGAGTGCGCGGCCTGACCCCGCGAGTTCTCCTCGAAGGATGACGGATGCTCGGCATCCGTCATCCTTCGTCATATCGGCCCGGGGAATGTCAGCGCACTCCTAGCGTTGAGCGATATGGCGTGCATTCGCGCGCATCGTTCTGTTTCTCGCGCGCACCCCAGGCGCGCATCGATCCTGGAGTTCCCCACCCCATGAGCACCACTGCGCGCACCAAAGCGCCCGACACTCGCGGGCCGGTCCGGAAGCTGCTGACCTCGTTCGGCTTCCAGATCCTCGCCGCCCTCGTCCTCGGCATCGCCGCGGGCCTCATCGCCCGCCAGCTCGGCGCGACCGCCACCGAGCCGAACGGCCTCTCCGCCACGCTCGACACGATCGGCAGCTCGTACGTGACGCTGCTGCGCGCCGCCGTCGTGCCGCTCATCTTCACCGCGATCGTCGCCAGCATCTCGAACCTGCGTCGCGTGCAGAACGCCGCCCGCCTCGCCGGACAGACCCTGCTCTGGTTCGCGATCACCGCCTTCATCGCGGTGACCATCGGCATCGTCCTCGGCCTCGTCATCCAGCCCGGCTCGCGCGCCGGCGACGGACTCGAGCCCAGCGACCCGTACACGGTCGGCACCTGGTGGAACTTCCTGCTCGGTCTGATCCCGCAGAACTTCCTCGGGATCGGCGTGAGCACGAACCCGGGCGCCACCGACGGCACCTTCACCTCGAGCGTGAACTTCAACATCCTGCAGGTCATCGTCGTCGCCGTCGCCGTGGGCATCGCCGCGCTGAAGGCCGGTAAGAAGGCCGAGCCGTTCCTCGCGTTCACCGAGTCGCTGCTCAAGGTCATCCAGCGCGTGCTGTGGTGGATCATCCGCATCGCCCCGATCGGCACGTTCGGCCTCATCGGCGCTGCCGTCGTCAAGTACGGCTGGGAGAAGCTCGCCGCACTCGGCTGGTTCGCGATCGCCGTGTACATCGGCCTCGCGATCGTGCTGTTCGTCGTCTACCCCGTGCTCGTGAAGACGCACGGCCTGTCGATCAAGCAGTACTTCTCGGGCGTGTGGCCCGCCGTGCAGCTCGGCTTCGTCAGCCGCTCGTCGATCGGCACGCTGCCCCTCACCGAGCGCGTGACCGAGCGCAACCTCGGCGTGCCCCGCTCGTACGCGTCGTTCGCCGTGCCGTTCGGCGCGACCACGAAGATGGACGGCTGCGCCGCGATCTACCCCGCCATCGCCGCGATCTTCGTCGCCCAGTTCTTCGGCATCGAGCTGAACTTCGTGCAGTACCTGCTGATCGTGCTCGTCTCGGTCGTCGGATCCGCCGCCACGGCCGGCACCACCGGGGCGACCGTCATGCTCACGCTCACGCTGTCGACCCTGGGGCTGCCGCTCGAGGGCGTCGGCCTGCTGCTCGCGATCGACCCGATCCTCGACATGGGCCGCACCGCGGTGAACGTCGCCGGGCAGGCGCTCGTCCCGGCGATCGTCGCCAAGCGCGAGGGCATCCTGAACGAGGAGCTCTACAACGCGCCGCGCGAGGGCCTTCCCTTCGCCGACGACAGCGACGACGACGCGGACGAGGCGGATGCCGCGGCATCCACCACCGCGCCCGCCGGAGCCCGCTGACCCGCGGTCCGCTGCTCGAAGCGCCTCGCCCCTCCCGGGCGGGGCGCTTCTGCGTGCGCCCCTTGTCTCGCGCCCGCCCTGGTGCCCGGTCCCTCCCCGTCCCTCCCCGTCCCTCCCCGTCCCTGGCGCCGAAACCCATCACCCGCGTCGAAACCCACCCCGGGCGACGTCTCGCGTGGTGGGTTTCGACGCTCGTGGTGGGTCTCGGCGGGGAGGATGCCGCGGGACGGGACGGCCGGGCGGGAGGGACGCGGGGCGGGGAGGATGCCGCGGGGCGGGGTCAGGCGCGACCCTGCTGCGGCGGGGCTGAGTCAGGCGCGACCCTGCTGCCGTGTGGCGCCGCGGGTGTCGAGGGCCAGCTCCTCGGCATCCATCGCGGCGAGCAGCTCGCGCATGACCTCCTCGTCGAGGTTGCCGGCGTCGCGCTCCTCCAGCAGGATCTCCCGCCGCACCTGCAGCCACCCCCGCGAGAGCGCGGCGAGGTCGTCGAACGAGGGGCGGCGCTGCACGGCATCCTCCACCTCCTGCGCCTCGTCGGTGTCGCGCTCGACCCGCGTCATGCGGCGTGTGAAGGCGTCGAACATCTCCAGATCGACGTGGCCGTGCGTGGCCTCCCATTCGGCGCGCTTCTCGGCGAGGTACTTCTTGCCCGCCTCGCGGCTCTTCGCCTTGACGGCCTCGAGCGCCCTCTCATCGTCCTGCTCGTCGACGTCGCTCGCGATGCCGAGTCCGCGGATCAGCACCGGCAGCGTCAGCCCCTGCAGCAGCAGCGTGCCGACCGTCACGATGAACGCCACGACGACGATCGCGTGCGAGGGCTCGGTGCCGAGCGTCGCGAGGTCGGCCGCGGCGAGCGCGGTCGCCAGGGTGACGACGCCGCGCATGCCGGCCCACGAGATGATGGCGTTGTCCTTCCAGGTGAGCTGCAGCCCGGCCATGCGGTCGCGCACGATCTTCGACCGCATCTCCTCGGGGTCGTACTCGCGCCAGCGCTTCGACTCCCGGCGCCTGTCGTCGAACGCCCCCGATTCGACCGCGCGATCCCACCGGGCGAGCCGTCGGCGGTCCTGGAAGTTCGCCCACGCATTCGTCGGGTACACGTACAGCGGGCGCACGACGAGCACCACGAGCAGTACGGCTCCGGAGAGCAGCAGGATGCGGCCGACCTCCTCGCCGCCCAGGTCGCGCAGCACCCGCGGGAACTGCAGTCCGATGTACGCGAACACGAAGCTCTCGAGCAGCAGGTCGGCCGACAGCCACAGCGGCTTCTCCTGCTGCCGGGTCGTGTAGTCGGTGCGCGGCGAGTTGTAGCCGACGAAGAGTCCCATCGCGACGACCGCCAGCACGCCGGAGCCGAGCAGGTGCTCGGCGATCGCGTAGGCACCGAATGGGGCGAGCAGCCCGAACGTGCCGATCACCACGGCATCGTTGATGCGCATGCGCAGCTGGTGCAGCACCGCGCCGAACATGAGTCCCACCGCGACGCCGACCCCGACCGCGAGAAGGAACTGCCAGATGCCGTCCCACACCGTGAGTGTCGCGCCAGCGAGGATCGCCGCGAACACCCGGTACAGCGTCAGCGAGGTCGCGTCGTTGATGAGGCTCTCACCTGACAGCACCGTCATGATGCGGCGAGGCAGACCGAGCTTGCGGCCGATCGCCGCGGCGGACACGGCATCGGGCGGGGCGACGATCGCACCGAGCAGCAGCGCGCCGGGGAGGGTGAGCGACGGAAGGATCCACCACGCCACGAAACCCACCGCGAGCGCCGTCAGCAGCACGAGGCTCACGCCCAGACGCCGGATCTGCGGGAGGCTGCGCTTGAACCCCACGAACGACACGTCGAGAGCAGCCGAGTACAGCAGCGGCGGCAGCACGAGATTCAGCAGCAGGTGCCCGTCGATCTCGACGTCGGGCACGAACGGGAGGAAGGATGCCGCGAGCGCGACGACCGTCACCAGCAACGGCGCAGGCCACCCCCGCCATCGAGCGATCGCCGCCACCACGACCGCACCGACGAGCACGTAGAAGATCTCGGCATCCATGCCCTTAAGGTACTGCGCCGACTCGGCGGGCCGTGCGCTCCTCAGTCGGAGGTCTCGGCCTCGCGCAGGGCGGCGCGGAATCCGACGTTCTCGTCCTGCAGGGCGAGCACGCGCGCGATGCCGACGATGTTGAGGCCGTCCTCGCGCAGTTCCGCCGCCCGACGCAGGCGGTCGATGTCGTCGTCGCTGTAGCGGCGGGTCCCGCCGTCGCTGCGGGCGGGAGTCAGCAGACCCTTGCTCTCGAAGAGCCGGAGCGTGGCCTCGGGAAGATCGACGAGCTGCGCGGCGACGGCGATGCCGTACAGGGGTGTGCGGGGGTCGCGCTGGGCCATTCTGAGAGTTCCCTCGGATCGACTTGCGAACTGGGCTGCAGGTGTTCTATAACAAATCTACAGCAAAAGATGCAGATTACCTGCATCGACTCATCGCCCTCTGGGCCGCACGAAAGGAGAACCTCATGGCACTGACCTTCGACCCCTTCAGCCAGCTCGATCGCTTCGCCGCGAGCGTGCTGGACTCCGTTCGCGCACCCCGGCTGATGCCGGTGGACCTCTATCGCGACGGCGACCGCTACATCTTGCACGCCGACCTGCCGGGGGCCGATCCCGGCTCGATCGACGTCGATCTCGACGGCGGACAGCTCACGATCCGCGCCCAGCGCACCGCAGACACCCGCGAGGGTGTGCGCTGGCTGGCCCGTGAGCGCGGCGCCGGATCGTTCCTGCGCCAGTTCACGCTCGGCGACGGTGTCGACCTCGACGGCATCAGTGCCTCGTACGAGAGCGGCGTGCTGTCGGTCATCATCCCGGTGAGCGAGCGCGCCAAGCCGCGCAAGATCACGGTCGAGTCGACGGAGCAGCGTCAGGCGATCGACGCCTGATCGACCGGGGCGGGGCGGGACGGCGGCGTCCCGCCCCGCGCCGCGTCTCTCGCCCCGCCGCGCCGCGCCGCCCCGCGCCGCCCCGTCACGCCCCGCGATCCCCCGTCACGATCGCCGAGCCACCCCTCATGCGCCGAGCCACCCCCGCGTGTGCCGCGCGCACGGGGGTGGCTCGGGCGAGAGGGGGTGGTTCGGCGAAGGGGCGGCGACGTGTCAGGCGGCGGTGTCCCTGCCACACACATACACACACACATGCTGCCGCTCGGGAATGCCCGCGCCCGGCTCGGCGTTGGGGTCGGGGTGACTGCTCTCTCCGTTCTCGACCTCGTCCCGGTGCGCACCGGGCAGACCAGCGCCGAGGCCATCGCGGCCTCCCTGTCCCTCGCCGAGACGGCCGACCGGCTGGGTTACCGCCGGTTCTGGTTCGCCGAGCACCACAACATGCCCGCCGTGGCGTCGACGACTCCCCCGGTGCTGATCGCCGCCGCCGCGACGCGCACCTCGACCATCCGCCTCGGATCGGGCGGAGTCATGCTGCCGAACCACGCGCCGCTCATCGTGGCGGAGCAGTTCGCCGCGCTCGAGGCCATCGCCCCCGGCCGTATCGATCTGGGTCTCGGCCGCGCACCGGGCAGCGACCCCGTGATCACGCAGCTGCTCCGTGGATCGGGCACGACCAGCGACGTCGAGCAGTTCCCCCGCCACGTGCAGGACATCGGCGCGCTCGTCTCGGGCGACGGCGCGACCGTGCGATTCACGTCGGGTGGCGAGTACACCGTGCGAGCGACTCCTGCTGCGACCGGCGCCCCCGAGGTGTGGCTGCTCGGGTCGAGCGACTACTCCGCGCAGCTCGCCGCCGCGCAGGGCCTGCCCTACGTGTTCGCGAACCACTTCTCCGGGCAGGGCCTCGAACGGGCGCTCGACCTCTACCGCAGCGGCTACCAGCCCAGCGAGGAGCACCCCGAACCGCGCACGTTCCTCACCGTGAACGCGGTCGCGTCGCCCACGCAGGAAGAAGCGGAGGCTCGCGCCCTGCCGCAGCTGCGCATGATGGCGCGGCTGCGGTTGAACAAGCCGCTCGTCGCCCTCGAAACAGTGGAGGAGGCGCTGGCCGCCGAGACGGACGCCGCGACCGACCAGGTCGTCGAGGCCGCGCGTTCCCGGTGGTTCGTCGGTACCGGTGAGTCGGTGGCCGCCGAGGTGCGCTCGTTCGCGTCGACGTACGGCGTCGACGAGGTCATGCTGTCGCCCGTCGCCGGCGCGTACGAGGCCGAGCCGCGCGACAGCGCAGCCGGTCGCGCGCAGACGCTCGAGCTCGTCGCCGCGGCGATGCGCTAGCGCACGGCATCCTGCCACTCCCGGCAAGGGCTGGTTTTCGCCCGCTGCGGGGCGTAGCGTCGGCCGCAACGGAAGGGGTTCGACGATGAGCACCAAGACTCTGGCACTCTGGGTGGCCTACGGGACGAACGGCGTGGTCGGCAGCATCCGCCACGACGACGAGGGATACACGGTCGTGATGGCGGGTTCGGATGCCGCGGCCGGCACCTTCCCGAGCCTCGCCTCCGCGAAGGGGGCTCTGCACTCGAAGATGCGGCCGGGCAGCGCCTGGCCGATGTTCGTCGAGCACTGAGCCGCGGCGAGACGCGGGAACGGACGGCCGCAGCGCTCGCTACGCCTCCGGCTCGCCGGAGAGGATGCCGCGCAGCCAGTCCCGCGCCTCGACGAACACGTCGTCGGCGTAGCGGTCGGGGTACTGCACGATCTGGCGGTCGGCGCGCGGGTACGACCCGAGGAACACGACGCGGGGACTGAACCGGCGGATGCCGAGCAGCGCGTCGGCCATGCGCTCGTGCGAGATGTGCCCGTCGGCGTCGATGACGAATCGGTAGCGTCCCAGTTCGTCGCCGATCGGCCGCGACTCGATGAGCGACAGGTTGATGCCGCGGGTCGAGAACTGCTCCAGCATCTCGAGCAGCGAACCGGGGTGGTCGTGCGGCAGCTCGACGATGAGCGAGGTCTTGTCGGCGCCGGTGGGCGCGGGAGCGGTGGTCGTCCGCGTGACGAGCACGAACCGGGTGACGGCCTGCGCGTTGTCGCCGATGCCCTCCGCGAGCACGTCGACGTCGAGGTGCTTCACGATGCCGGGCGCGGCGATCGCCGCCTGCGCGGGCAGCGATCCGTCGAGCACGCCGATGGCCGACGCGACGTTGCTCGCCGCCGGCACGTGCGAGTGCGACGGCACGTTCGCGCCGAGCCAGCCGTGGCACTGCGCGTAGGCGACGGGATGCGCGGCGATCACCTGCACGTCCGCCAGCGTCGTGCCTCGCGGCGCGACGAGCACGAAGTTCACCGGCACGAGGTACTCGCCGATGATGCGGAGCCCGGGGAGCGTCGCAAGGGCATCCTGCGTCGTGGAGACACCGCCCTCGATCGAGTTCTCGATCGCGATCATCGCCGCGTAGCTGCGACCCTCGAGCACGTCGGCGAGCGCCTCGCCGACGTTGTGCACGGCACGCCAGTCCTGACCCCGCGCCTCGGCGACCTGGTCGAGCGCCGCCTCCGTGAACGTTCCGGCAGGGCCCAGATAGCTGTAGGTGCGGCGTTCAGTCACGCGTTTCACCTTAGCCCGCGGCAGACCGGGTCGAGAATCGCTTTCGAATCGCGCGAATGGCTGCTTCCGAAGCGGAAAATCCACCAGGTGCGCGATTCGAAAATCGAGACGTGGTCGCACCGGGTCGACGGGCGTGTCAACGGGGATGCACTCCGGCCGAGTTGAGGGCAGACTGTCTGCATGACGAGCCGTGCCGGCCTCCCCGCGGAGGACACTGACCTGATCGACGTCGACGAGCTGATCGCCGCTTACTACGATCGGACGCCGAATCCCGATGTCGCCGCCGAGCGGGTGGTCTTCGGCACGAGCGGTCACCGCGGCTCCTCCCTGTCGAACAGCTTCAACGAGAACCACATCCTCGCGACCACACAGGCGATCGTCGACTACCGGGCCGCGCAGGGCATCACCGGCCCCCTGTTCCTCGGCCGCGACACGCACGCCCTGTCGCTGCCGGCCGAGCGCAGCGCCATCGAGGTGCTCGTCGCGAACGGCGTCGACGTGCGGGTCGACGCCCGCGACTCGTGGGTTCCGACGCCCGCGCTCAGCCACGCCATCCTCACCTACAACCGCGACCTGGCATCGGATGCCGCGGGTCGCGCCGACGGCATCGTCGTGACCCCCTCGCACAACCCTCCGCGCGACGGCGGCTTCAAGTACAACCCGCCGCACGGCGGACCCGCAGACACCGACGCGACCGGGTGGATCGCCGATCGAGCGAACGAGCTCATCGCGAACGGCCTCGACGGAGTGAAGCGCGAGAGCTTCGCCGACATCGACTGGGATGCCCTGCCGAGCTACGACTTCCGCGACGTGTACGTGCGCGATCTCGCGTCGATCATCGACGTCGACGCGATCCGCCGCGCGGGTGTGCGGATCGGCGCCGACCCCCTCGGCGGCGCGTCGGTCGACTACTGGGCGCACATCAAGGAGGTCCACGACCTCGACCTCACCGTCGTGAACCCCGAGGTCGACCCGACGTGGCGCTTCATGACGCTCGACTGGGACGAGAAGATCCGCATGGATCCGTCGTCTCCCTCGGCCATGGCCTCGCTCGTCGCCAAGAAGGGCGACTTCGACGTGCTCACCGGCAACGACGCGGATGCCGATCGCCACGGCATCGTGACCCCCGACGCCGGGCTCATGAACCCCAACCACTACCTCGCGGTCGCGATCGATTACCTGTTCTCGCACCGCGCCGAGTGGCCCCGCGACGCCGCGGTCGGCAAGACGCTCGTGTCGTCGATGATCATCGACCGCGTCGCTGAGTCGCTCGGCCGCCGCCTGCTCGAGGTGCCGGTGGGCTTCAAGTGGTTCGTCCCTGGCCTGCTCGACGGCACCGTCGCGTTCGGCGGTGAGGAGTCCGCCGGCGCGTCGTTCCTCCGCAAGGACGGCAGCGTCTGGTCGACCGACAAGGACGGCATCCTGCTCTGCCTGCTCGCCGCCGAGATCATCGCCGTCACGGGCAAGACGCCCTCGGAGCGCTACCGCGAGCTCGAAGAGGCCTTCGGCTCGTCGGCGTACCAGCGGGTCGACGCCCCGGCCACCCCGGAGCAGAAGGCGACGCTCGGCAGGCTCGCACCGGATGCCGTCGCCGCCACGACCCTCGCGGGCGAGGAGATCACGGCCAAGCTGTCGCACGCGCCAGGCAACGGCGCCGCCATCGGCGGGCTCAAGGTGCAGACCGAGCACGCGTGGTTCGCGGCCCGCCCGTCGGGCACCGAGGACGTCTACAAGCTGTACGCGGAGAGCCTGCGCGGCCCCGAGCACCTCGCCGAGGTGCAGGAGGAGGCGCGAGCCGTCGTCTCCGCCGCGCTCGGAGGCTGAGTCGGCGCGTTTCGTCTCGCTCCGCTCGCTCAACGACCCAGAGGCTCCGCTCGCTCAACGACCTTCCCGGGGCATCCCCCGCGGGCCGTTGAGCGAGGAGCGCAGCGACGAGACGAAAGGCGGCGAACGACCGGAGAGGGTCCGCCCGCTCAACGACCCGAGAGGCTCCGCTCGCTCAACGACCTTCCCGGGGCATCCCCCGCGGGCCGTTGAGCGAGGAGCGCAGCGACGAGACGAAAGGCGGCGAACGACCGGAGAGGGTCCGCCCGCTCAGCGCGAACGGGCGAGGAGTGCGCCGGCCTCGCGCAGCCAGCGCGCGGGCTCGGCGAGCGCGGCAGCCGACGATCCGGCGAGTGCGGTGAGCGAGGCGGATGCCGCGAACAGCGTCGTGTCGGAGTCGTCGGTGATGCGACCGGCGGCGAGCAGTGCGGTCGCTCCGGCGGATGCTGCGAGTCCGGCGATGAACGACGGGACCTTGCCGTCGCCCGACTGCCCGTCGTAGGAGCCCTCCCCGGTGACGACGGCGTCGGCACCGCGGATCGCCGACTCGAGCCCGACCAGGTCCGCGACCTCGGCCGCCCCGGGCGCGAGGACGGCGCCCCAGGCGACGAGCGCCGCACCGGTCCCGCCGGCTGCGCCACTGCCCGGCAGCGAGGAGTCGAGGCCGAGGAGGTCCGCGAGGCGCGCGAGCGCGGCATCCACCCGCTCGATGTCGTCAGGCAGCAGCCCCTTCTGCGGACCGAAGACCGCCGCCGCGCCCCGCGGGCCGACGAGCGGATTGGTCACGTCGGTGAGCACGCGCACCTCGGGTGCCGTCCGCAGCCCGTCGAGGTCGACGGACGCGAGGTCGAGCAGTCCGCGGGCTCCCCGGGCGACGGGTGCTCCGGTGGCATCGAGAAACCGCGCCCCGAGGGCGGTCAGCATCCCCGTTCCCCCGTCCGTCGACGCGCTCGATCCGATGCCGACGATGACGCGCGAGACTCCGTGGTCGAGGGCCGCGGCGATCGCCTGACCGAATCCGGTCGTGTCGGCGTCTGCGGGGCGCAGCTCGTCGAGCAGTTCGATCCCCGAGGTCGAGGCGAGGTCGACGACGGCGGTGCCGCCGGGTGTCTCCGCGTCGGCCGGGAGCAGCAGCCACGCGGTGTCGATCGCTGCTCCCGCGGGGCCGTCGACCGTGACGGGCATGCGCTGCGCGCCGGGCACCGCCGCCGCGAACGCCGCCACCGTGCCCTCGCCGCCGTCGGCCATGGGCCGGTGCACGAACTCGGCATCCGGTTCGACGGTCGCCCACCCGTCGGCGAGCGCCGCCGCCGCATCCGCCGCCGTGATCGTGCCCTTGAAACTGTCGGGAGCCAGCACCACCCTGGTCATGCGCCCACCCCCGGGGTGCTCGCCCGCACGATGACCTCGAGCGGCAGCGGCGTCTGCTGCCAGTCGGCGTCGACCGTCGCGCGGAAGGCCTGATATCCGATATCGCTGAGCGGCATGCGCACGGTCGTGAGCGCGGGGGTGACGTCGTTGCTCGACGGCACGTCGTCGAAGCCGCAGACCGCGATGTCGGCCCCGACCTCGCGCCCGGCGGCGCGGATCGCCGACATGGCCCCGATCGCGATCACGTCGCTCATGCCGAACACCAGGGTTCCCGGTTCGACGCCGTCGGACAGCGCCGCCGCCATCGCCTCGGCACCGGACTCGCGCCGGAAGTCTCCGCGGAGCACGCGATCGACGCGTCCGCCTGCCCGCTCGAACCCGCTCATGAAGCCGGCGACGCGTTCGTCGGAGGTGAGCACGCCCGGTGCCGCGCCGACGACGATCGCCGACCGGTACCCGAGGGCGCCCATCTGCAGGCCCAGCTCTTCGGCGCCCGCACGGTTGTCGATCTCGACGTGGCGGTTGTCGCCGACACGGGCGCCGAACGTGACGACCCTGCTGCCGAAGCGTCCGAACCCGTCGAGCTCGGCCTCGGTCGCGGAGTAGTCCTCGCCGCTCGTGCGCGAGGCCGCGATGATGAGCCCCTGCGGGCGCTGTCCGCGCAGCGCTCGCACGATGCGGGCCTCGCGGGCCGGGTCGCGCTCGGTGATCGAGATCGTGACGACGAGGCCGTGCTCGTCCGCGCCCTTCGCGACGCCGGCGGCGATGAGTCCGAAGTAGGGGTCGGCGATGTCGGCGACGAGCAGCGCGATCACGGGCGACGTGCCTCGCGCGGTGGCCTGCGCCGAGACGTTGGCCGTGTAGCCGAGGGCTGCGGCCGCCTGTTCGACGCGCTCGCGGAACGACTCGGCGACCTTGCGCTCCGAGCCGTTCAGCACACGGGATGCCGTGGCCAACGACACCCCGGCCTCCCGCGCCACGTCGTGCAGCGTCGGGGCCGCGCCTCGCGGTGTGCGCGGCTGGCGCACGCGGGAAGGGCTTTCCGGCAGGGTCATGCCCCGAGCCTAGTGGTCGGTGCGGCGGCGGCGTCCGGCCCGTTCGACGGACGTGTCCCCGGATGACGGGCGGGACCGCCCACCTGCGGCATGCCAGTCCCCGGCCCGCCCCTCCGCCGCCCGGTCACGGCAGGTGCGGCGACACCGCGGACCCGAATGCCTCCGCCGTGCGCCGCACGACTCGCGCGGGGTCGTCGGCCCACACGTCGGCGTGGAAGATCTCGACCTCGATATCGCGGTCGTACCCGGTCTCGACGACCGCGCGCGTGAGCGACCCGAAGTCGATGATCCCGTCACCGGGGTAGTGCCGCGACAGCAGCACGTCGGCCGGCAGCGGCGTCTTCCAGTCGCACACCTGGTACGTCGCGATGCGACCCTCGCGTCCGGCGCGAGCGATCTGATCGAGCACCTGCGGGTCCCACCAGATGTGGAACGTGTCGACCGCAGCTCCGACGACGTGCGGCGCGAAGTCGGCGGCGAGGTCGAGCGCCTGGCCGAGGGTCGAGACGACCGCGCGGTCGGACGCGTACATCGGATGCAGCGGCTCGATCGCCAGCGTGACACCGGCCGCCTCGGCATCCGGCGCCAGCGCGCCCAGGGCGTCGCGCACCCGCTCGCGGGCCCCGAGGAGGTCCCGGGAATCGGCCGGCAGGCCTCCCGCGACGAGCACGAGCACGGCCGTCGACCCGTCGGCGCCCGCCGCCGCGAGCGTCGCGGTCTCCTCGATCGCGCGCCGGTTGTCGTCGAGGGCCGCGACCCGCTCCGGCCCATCGGGGAGCGTGAAGAACCCGCCGCGGCAGTGCGTCGTGAACCGCAGCCCGGAGTCGGCGAGCATGCGCGCGGCGACGTCGAGGCCGACGTCGTTCACGGGCTCGCGCCAGAGGCCGATGGCCTGGATGCCGGCATCCGCCGTCACGCGCAGGGCCGTCGCGAGGTCGGCGTGCTTGATGGTCGCCTGGTTGATGCTGAGGCGCGGGTCGACGGTCATGCGTGCGCCTTCCCGAGGTCGACGCCGTTCAGGCGCAGCATCCCGTGCCAGCGCTCCCGCGCGAGCTCCGGGTCCTCCAGGGCGAGCGAGGCGTTGGCGAGCTCGACGATGCGGCTGAGGTGCGGGAGGCTGCGCGCGGAGTGCAGGCCGCCGACCATCTGGAACGCCGGCTGGTGTCCGTTCAGCCAGGCGAGGAACGCGACGCCGGTCTTGTAGTAGAACGTCGGAGCGGCGAACACCTGACGGCTGAGCTCCTCGGTCGGGCCGAGGATGTCGAGGTAGCGCTGCGGGTCTCCGGCATCGAGCGCCTGGATCGCGGCCGACGCGACCGGGGTGATCGCGGCGAACGCGCCGAGCAGGGCGTCGGAGTGCGTGCGTTTCCTCTCGCGCGGCTCGCTCGACGGCGAGTGGCCGCCGATGAGGCCGACGTAGTTGAAGTCGTCGCCCGTGAACATGCGCACGCCCTCCGGCAGGCGCTCGCGCACCGAGATCTCGGATTCGGCGTTCAGCAGGCTCATCTTCACCCCCGCGACCTTGTCGGGGTGCTCGCCGATGATGTCGAGCAGCACGGAGGATGCCGTCTGCCAGTCGCTCGCACCGAAGTAGCCGTCGAGCTCCGGGTCGAAGGCCGGACCGAGCCAGTGCAGCACGACCGGAACGGTCGCGCTCGCCAGCACCTCGCGGTACACGCGGCGGTAGTCGTCGGCATCCGTTGCCGCGCGTGCGACATGACGGGACGCCATGAGCACCGGACCCGCCCCCTGCTCCTCGGTGAAGTGCAGCTGCTCCTTGTACGCGTCGATCACCCGGTCGAGGGGGATGCGCTGCTCGTCGACGTGGTCGGTGTTGACCCCGACGACGACCGACGCCCCCTCCTCGCGGGCGACCTCGGCGCTGCGGGCGATGAGCTCGCGCACGGCGGCGGGGTCGAGACCCATGTTGCGCTGCGCGGTGTCCATGGCGTCGGCGACGCCGAGTCCCCACGAGTACACGTTGCGGCGGAACGCGAGCGTGGCGTCCCAGTCGATGTCGGCCGGGCGGCCCGGCGTGTTGTCGGCGTGCACCTTCGGCACGACGTGGGCCGCGGCGTAGGCGACGCGGCTCCGCAGCGGAGCGGTGGGTCGTGCGTAGCCGGCGCCGTCCTGCAGCGGGGTGTCGGACAGCGACCCGTCCGGCGCGAGCAGTCGGAGCGCGCTCATCGCAGCGTCAGCGGCTCGAGCGGCACCTTGCGCCCCTCGGCGGAGGACGTGAGGCCGGCCTCGGCGAACTGCACGCCGCGTGCGCCGGAGAGCAGGTCGAACGGGTACGCCGTGCCCTCGACGTACGAGACGAGGTACTCCTGCCACTGCTGACGGAATCCGTTGAGGAACACGTCGTTGGTGGGCACCTGCTGCCAGTCGGCGTCGTAGTCGTGGCCGTCTTCGAGGTCGGGGTTCCACACCGGCTTGGGCGTGGCGTTGCGGGGCTGGATCTTCGCGCCGAACAGTCCGACGACGGCGGATCCGTGCGTGCCGTCGACCTGGAACTCGACGAGTTCGTCGCGGTTCACCCGCACGGTCCAGCTGGAGTTGATCTCGGCGATGATGCCGCCCTCGATCTCGAAGATGCCGTACGCCGCGTCCTCGGCGGTCGCGGTGTAGTGCTCACCCTTCTCGTCCCAGCGGTCGGCGATGTGCACGGCGGCCTGCGCGTACACGCTCGTGACCTCTCCGAACAGGTTCTCCAGCACGTAGTTCCAGTGCGGGAACATGTCGACGATGATGCCGCCGCCGTCTTCCGTGCGGTAGTTCCAGCTCGGACGCTGGGCGGGCTGCCAGTCGCCCTCGAACACCCAGTACCCGAACTCGCCGCGCACCGAGAGGATGCGGCCGAAGAACCCCGAGTCGATGAGGCGCTTGAGCTTCTGCAGACCGGGCAGGTACAGCTTGTCGTGCACGACGCCGGTCTTCACCCCGGCCTCGTCGGCGAGACGAGCGAGCTCGATGGCCTCGTCGAGCGATTCGGCCGTGGGCTTCTCGGTGTAGATCGCCTTGCCGGCGGCGATCGCCTTGCGGAGCGCCGACGCCCGGGCCTTGGTCACGAGGAAGTCGGCGTAGATCTCCCACTGCGGGTCGGCCAGCACTGCGTCCAGATCGGTCGTGTAGTCGTCGATGCCGTGCTTCGCGGCGAGCTCGGCGAGCTTCGCCTCGCTGCGACCGACGAGGAGCGGCTTGACCGTGACGCGGGAGCCGTCGGGCAGCTCGATGCCGCCCTCCTCGCGGATCGCGAGGATCGACCGCACGAGGTGCTGCCGATAGCCCATGCGCCCCGAGACGCCGTTCATGATGATCCCGATCTCGCGGGTCGTGGCCTGTGCCATGCTGGTCCGTCCTGTCGATGCCGTCGCGACCGCGGTCGCTGTGGGTAAACGCTTTCCGACAGCATGGCATGTGATCGAGGCTGGGGGCAAGAGATCGCGGAAAACGCTCTCCGCCGATCCGGCGGCGCTCGCGTCAGCGCACGGTCGAGGGCCCGCGCGTCAGCGCTCGCTGGCCCGTTCGACGAGGGAGGCGGGGACCACGGATGCCGCAGCCACGGGCGATCCCTCGATCTCGCCGACGAGCAGCTCGACCGCGCGCTGCGCGAGAGCCTCGAAGTCCTGCCGGATCGTCGTGAGCGGAGGACGGTAGTTCGCGGCATCCGGCACGTCGTCGAAGCCGATCACCGCAACGTCGTCCGGCACGCGGCGGCCCGCATCGGCGAGTGCCCGCAGCAACCCCAGCGCCATCTGGTCGTTGGCGCAGAAGACGGCGGATGCCCCGGCCAGCGCCGCACCCGCCGCATACCCCGCCTCGGACGACCAGTCCCCTCGCACGACGTCGGGCTGCTCGGCATCCGCCGCGCTCAGCGTCTCGCGCCAGCCGCGCTCGCGCTCGGCGGCGGCGAACGACTCGGCGGGGCCGGCGAGGTGATGCACCGTGCGGTGACCGAGGTCGAGCAGGCGCTGCGTGGCGGCAGCCGCTCCCCCGGCGTGGTCGCTGTGCACGACGACGAGGCCGGATTCCGCCGGAGCGTCGACCACGACCAGTCGCAGCCCGAGGGGGCGCTGCGCCGCGGGCACGAGCGCCGAGGCCTCGTTGAGCACGATGGCGCCGTCGACGCCCTGCTCGGCGAGGCGCTCG
The DNA here is from genome assembly GCF_038397715.1 of Microbacterium sp. LWO14-1.2. Taxonomy (NCBI): domain Bacteria; kingdom Bacillati; phylum Actinomycetota; class Actinomycetes; order Micrococcales; family Microbacteriaceae; genus Microbacterium; species Microbacterium sp. LWO14-1.2. Next base: position 2,451,572 of record NZ_CP151633.1, on the reverse strand, counting down.
AAGGCATCGGCCACACCCGCGGCGGCGGTCACGAGGGTGAGGGCGTAGCCGCGCTCGGCTGCCGCTTCGGCCGTGGCCTGCAGCATGCGGGAGTTGCCGACCGTCGCGAGCGTGGTCACGACGAGGCCGATGGTCTGCGAGCGCCCGGTTCGCAGCGCGCGGGCGGCGCGGTGCGGGCGGTAGCCGAGCTCGGCCATCGCCCGCTCGACGCGCTCCCGCGTCGCCGGGTCGACGCGCGGACTGCCGTTCACGACCCGCGACACCGTCTGGCCGGAGACGCCGGCGCGGGCGGCGACGGCGGCCATCGACACACGGTCGCCCGATGTCCCGCGATGCGGGCGGGCGGGATGGGTCTGCTCGCTCATCGTCCGCCCTCCGTGCTCATCCCGGTTGATCCATGTTGACGTTATCACGCGGCGCGACCTACCATGTTGACGTGAACACGCACGATGCCTCCGCGCTGCCTGCCGAGACCCTGACCGCCGGCGTTGTGAAGCGCACGACCAGTCTGGCCGACGGCCGCGAGCTGCTCTACTTCGACGATCCGGGCACGACCCTCGGACCCGAGCGCGCGGTCGATGCGAGGGCCCTCGACCCCCGCGGCGAGACCGCCACCATGCGCCTCGACGTGCTCACCGGCGACTGGATCACCGTCGCGGCGAACCGGCAGAACCGCGTCATGATGCCGAGCGCCGACGCCGACCCCCTCGCCCCGCAGTCGCCGACCAACCCGTCCGAGGTCCCGTCGCGCTACGACGTCGCGGTGTTCGAGAACCGCTCCCCCGCCTTCGGCCCCGCCCTCGCCGAAGCGACCGGCACGGCCCCCGGCGCGAACAACGCACCGCGCGGCCTCGACGACCTGGCCGCCCTCGGTCTCGGCCGCACCCGCACCTCGGTGGGACGCTGCGAGGTCGTGTGCTTCAGCCCCGAGCACACCGGATCGTTCGGCACGCAGACCGTCACCCGTGCACGGACCGTGATCGAGGCGTGGGCCGACCGCACCGCGGCGCTGTCGCAGCTGCCGGGAGTCGAGCAGGTGTTCCCGTTCGAGAACCGCGGCGAGGCGATCGGCGTCACCCTGCCGCATCCGCACGGACAGATCTACGCCTACCCCTACGTGACGCCGCGCACCACGCGTCTGCTCGACTCCATCGACCGCACCGCGCCCGACCTCTTCCAGCGGATCCTCGATTCGGAGCGCGGGTCCGACCGCGTCGTGCTGCAGGGCGAGCACTGGACCGCGTTCGTGCCGTTCGCCGCACGGTGGCCGCTCGAGGTGCACCTCGTGCCGCACGAGCACGTCGCCGACTTCGCCGCCACGACCGCCGCGCAGCGCGACGAGCTGGCGCCGCTGTACCTGCGGCTGCTGCGCGGCGTCGACGCACTGTACGACACCCCGACTCCGTACATCGCCGCGTGGCACCAGGCCCCCGTGCACGTCGGCCGCGACAGCGTGCGGCTGCACCTGCAGCTCACGAGCCCGCGGCGCGCGGCCGACAAGCTGAAGTTCCTCGCGGGCTCCGAGGCGGCGATGTGGGCCTGGGCCGCCGAGATCACGCCGGAGCAGGGCGCCGCCCGACTGCGCGACGCGGTCGAGAGCGTCGGCGAGGTCACCGCATGAGCACCGCGCACGAGCAGGCCACGAGGCTGCTGGCGGATCTCACCGACGCGGCGACGGAGGGCGTCTGGTCGGCGCCGGGCCGCGTCAACCTCATCGGCGAGCACACCGACTACAACGAGGGCTTCGTCCTGCCGTTCGCGATCCCGCACCGCACGGTGGCCGCCGTCGCACGACGCCGCGACGACCGCATCCGCGTCGCCTCGACCTTCACCGAGGAGCCGGTCGAGGTCGCGCTCGCCGAGCTCGACGAGCTGTTCCCCACGGCGCCCGGCTCCGCGCCGCGGGTTGCGGAGTGGGCCGCCTACCCCCTCGGCGTCGCATGGGCTCTGCGCCGGGCCGGCATCGAGAGCTCGGGCATCGACATCGCGATCGCCTCCGACGTCCCGGTGGGCGCCGGACTCTCGTCATCCGCCGCGATCGAGGGGGCCACGGCATCCGCTCTGAACGAGCTGTGGGGCGCAGGGCTCGACCGCACCGCGCTCGCCCGCATCGGCCGTCGCGCCGAGAACGAGGCCGTCGGCGCTCCGACCGGGATCATGGACCAGATGGCCGCGATGCTCGGCGAATCCGACGCCGCGATCTTCCTCGACTGCCGCTCGCTGGACGCGGTGACGGTGCCGGTCGGACTCGCCGACGCCGGGCTCGAGATCCTCGTGATCGACACCCGGGTCTCGCACGCCCACTCGACCGGTGGGTTCCGCGAACGACGGGCGTCGTGCGAACGGGGCGCGGCGCTGCTCGACGTGCGCAGCCTGCGCGACGTCTCGACCTCCGACCTGCCCCGCGCCGAGCGGGTCCTCGATGACGTGACCTTCCGCCGCGTGCGTCACATCGTGACCGAGAACCAGCGCGTGCTCGACACCGTGCGGACCCTCCGCGAGCACGGTCCGCGCGCGATCGGCGACCTGCTGATCGCCTCGCACGCGTCGATGCGCGACGACTTCGAGATCTCGGTCCCCGAGCTCGACACCGCCGTCGAGGCGGCCGTCGAGGCGGGGGCGATCGGCGCGCGCATGACGGGCGGCGGCTTCGGTGGGGCGGCGATCGCGCTGATCGAGCGCGACGCCGAGCGGGCGGTGACGGATGCCGTGCGCGCCGCGTTCGCGGCATCCGGGTTCGCGGAGCCGACCGTGTTCACCGTCGTGCCGTCGGCGGGTGCCGGTCGCGACGCCTGACCCTTTCGAGTAGCGCGAATGGCAGTCCGCAGCCCCTGAGAACTGCAATTCACGCGATTCGAAAGCGCCTGAGAAGATGGGTCGAGCCGCGGACGACGCGGCAGGAGGAGGATCATGTCCTGGATCGTCACCGGCGGAGCCGGCTACATCGGCGCCCACGTCGTCCGAGCACTCGCCGAGGCGGGGCTCTCCCCCGTGATCATCGACGACCTCTCGAGCGGCGTCGCATCGTTCGCACCGGAGGGCGTCCCGTTCGTGCGGGGCACGATCCTCGACCGGGAGCTCGTGGAGCAGACGCTGCGCGAGCACCACGCCGAGGGCGTCATCCACGTGGCCGGGTACAAGTACGCCGGTGTCTCGGTGCAGCGCCCGCTGCACACCTACGCGCAGAACGTCGAGGGCACGCGGGTGATCCTCGAGGCCATGCAGGCGACCGGCGTGCAGAACATCGTGTTCTCGTCATCGGCCGCCGTGTTCGGCACCCCCGACGTCGCACTCGTCGTCGAAGACACCGCGAAGCGCCCCGCGAGCCCCTACGGCGAGTCCAAGCTCATCGGCGAATGGCTGCTGCGCGACCAGGCCATCGCGACCGCCGACTCGGACGCGCCCCTGCGGCATACCTCGCTGCGCTACTTCAACGTCGTCGGCTCGGCCGACCCGACGGTGTACGACGTCAGCCCGCACAACCTCTTCCCGATCGTGTTCGAGGCGCTCATCGAGGGGCGCACCCCGAAGATCTTCGGCGACGACTACGACACGGAGGACGGCACGAACGTGCGCGACTACGTGCACGTCGGAGACATCGCCGCCGCGCACGTCGCCGCCGCCCAGCGGCTCGCCGCGGGAGAGCCGATCGAACCGGCGTACAACCTCGGATCCGGTGACGGCCTCAGCGTGAAGCAGATCATGGATGCCGTCGCCCGCGTCACCGGCATCGACTTCACGCCGGAGATCGGCCCCCGCCGCCCCGGCGACCCCGACCGCATCGTCGCCACCGGAGAGCTCGCCGCGCGCGACCTCGACTGGAAGATGCGCTACTCGGTCGACGATATGGTGCGCACGGGCTGGGAGGCGCGGCGCCGGGCGAGCTGACCGCCCCGCACCCACCCACCCCTCTGGGCCCGAGCCACCCCGGTGCACACGTGGCAGAGAGGGGTGGGTCGGTAAGAGAGGGGTGGGTCGCGGCACGAGCTGACGGTGCCACCCGCTCGGGTCAGACGTCGCGCGCGCGGATCGGATACAGCCAGAAGCACACCCACGCAAGCGCCGTGAACACGAGCGGCACGACGGCGACCATGAGCCGGATGCCGCCGTCCACCGTCTCGGGCTGCGCATCGCCGAGCGAGGCGTCGAAGCCCGACGACGTGAGCACGACCGCCGCGACGACCGCCTGCAGCACGACCGAGCCGCGCACGACGAAGCCGTTCACCCCGAAGTATGCCCCCTCGCGGCGGTGGCCGGTGCGCACGGCATCCTCGTCGATGATCTGCGACAGCACGACCTCGAGCAGCTGCAGCAGGCCGCCCACGCCGACGCCCACGGCGACGCCGATCAGCGCGGCGGCGAGAACGCTCGTCGGCAGCAGGTAGCCGAGCACGGCGACGCCGAACACCGCGACGCTCCACAGCAGGGCCGTGCGCGGCGAGGTGCGGCGCACGACAGCGCTCCACAGCACGATCGACGGGATGGCCGTGACGAAGATCGCGCCGAGCAGCAGGCTCCCGTCGCCCTCGGCGGCGCCCAGCGAGTACCGCACGTAGAAGGGGATCGCGGCGAGGATGACGGCGATCGACGTCTGCACGAACAGCGAGCCGAGCACGTAGGGCACGAAGGCGCGGTTCGCGAACGTGTAACGCAGCTGGTCGCCCCACCGCATGGCCTCGGAGGCCGCCTCGGGAACGCGGCGCTCGATCATGCCGCCCGCGAACGACCAGACGAACAGCGCCAGACACACGGTCGACAGCACGACGGCCATACCCGGCCATCCGATGCGGTCGTAGAGCACGGGCGCGCCCGCCGTGCCCAGCACCATGCCCAGGATCGCGAAGATCTGCCGGGGCACGTTCCCCCGCGCGCGCTCCTCGGTCGTGCGGAAGATCTCGGGGAACAGCGCCGAGATGTTCAGCACGACGACCACGAACGCGATGTCGTAGACGGCGACGACGACGAGGAACCAGACGATGAGCCCCGGAACGGGCAGCTCCGGCGGCATCCACACGAGGGCGAACGCGACCACGAGCGGCACGATCCCGAGCCCGATCCACGGGATGCGCCTCCCCCACGGGGTGCGGATGCGATCGGAGAGCGCCCCCACCACCGGGTTCAGCACGGCGTTGAGCACCCCGTGCGCGATCATCGCGGCGGCCACCCACTCCGGCGGGACGCCGAGATGCGTGACGTAGAAGTAGACGACGAACGCCGAGAACGTCTGCGTCATCAACTGGGTCGGGAAACCCGACGCCCCGAACGCGACGGTCTGCGCCCTCGTCGGGGCGGCGTCGAGCCTCCGGTCGCGCAGCCGGGTCGTCAGTGAGGTCATGCCCGTCCCTTCCGCTGCAGATCGCGCAGGGCGCGCCAGCCGATCCGCACGAGCCCCTCCTCGGCGATCGCCTGATGCACCGCGGGGTCCGACAGCAGCCGCAGCTCGTGTCCGCGCTTCTCGGCCGCGAAGTCGACGGCGGATCGCAGCTCGACGTCGTCGACCATCGGATGCAGGTAGATCTCCGTCACACCCGCGGGGATGGCGCGCAGCAGGGCGATGAATCCGTCGCGCACCTGCTCGTACGTCTCGCCAGGGGCCTGTTCGAACGGATGCGTCCACAGCCGGTCGACGATCTCGACGCCCCGCGCATCGGCGGCCGCGGCCGTCTCGGCGAGCTTCGCCTGCATCGTCGCGTCGTCGTCGGCCCCGGCCATCTCCCGCGGCAGCCGGAACGGCAGCCCGTGCCGCGCGGCGAGGTCGAAGACCGGACCGAGGAAGTCGCGCCCCGTGAGCAGTCCGTAGACCGATCCCATGTGGTTGTCGAGATGCGTGACGTCGACCCCGGCATCCAGCGCGGTCTGCAGCTGCGCCGCGAGCTCGGCGGCGACATCGGTCTCGGCGGCGTGCTGCTCGACAGCCAGCACATCGGCCGGGAAGAACCCCGCCGCGTCGACCAGCGTCGTGCCGGTGCCCGTGAGCGGGCGCCAGCGGTACCGCGTCCACTCGCTCGTGAGCACGAGGTGCACGCCCACGTCGAGGTCACGACGGGATGCCGCGAACGCCAGCGCCTCCGGCGACCACGCGCACGGCACCATCACGGTCGCCGAGTCGATCGCGCCGTCGCCGAGCAGCCGCATGATCGCGGTGTTCGCGGCATGGCACATGCCGAAGTCGTCGGCGTTGAGGATGACGGCTCTCGCCCCCGGCGCGAGGCCCAGGCGGTCGGCGAGGTCGGAGCTCATCTCCCGGCCTTCTCGGCCGCGGGCACGAGACGCGAGAAGACCGTGGCGCGCAGCGCGGCGGCCGACTCCTGCACGGCACCCACGAGGGGCGCCTCGGGGCCGAACGACGAGACGATGAAGCGCATCGGCAGCTGGGCGGCGAACTCGTCGGCGACCCGGGCGACCGCGTCGACGAGCACGGGGTGCGCTGCGGTGCCGCCGAGGATGAACGCCTCGGGGTCGAGGATCAGCGCGACGCTGCCCGCGGCGATCGTGAGGCGGCGACCCATCTCGGCGGCCATGGCGATCGCGGCCTCGTCACCCGCGGCTGCGGCCTCGAGGTGCTGATCGATCGTCTCGTCCGGGTCGCGGCTGTGCGTCAGTGCGAGATCGCGCACCACGGCATCGCCGAGCACGGGAGCGCCGATCGGCAGCGGCGTCTGCGGCAGGTACATCACCTCACCTGCGACGCCTGAGAAGCCCCGATGCAGCCGCCCGTCGATGACGATGCCGCCGCCGAGACCGCCGTCGAGCAGGAGCAGGGCGAAGCTCGCGAGCTCGGCGCCGCGGCCGTCGCTGAGCTCGGCGAGCGCGGCGAGGTTCACGTCGTTCTCCACCCGCACGGGGCAGCCGAGTCTCGTCGAGAGCGCCGCGCGGAACGCCCCGCCGTCCGGCCCCTGGTCGTCGCGGATCCCGCCGTCGGCCGTCACGATCCCCGGCACCCCGACGACCGCCACGTGCAGCGGACCGTTGACCGACGCGAGGCAGGCGTCGATCAGCTCGGCGATGTGCTCGACGCGGTCGCCCTTGAGCGGGAAGGGGGCGTGGTTCTCGACGCGCACCGCGCCCGTCGCATCGACGAGCGCGATGTGTGCGGCGACCGTGTCGACGTGCACGGCGGCGGCGAAGCCGAGGGCCGGATGCAGTGCGACGCGGCCCGCCGCCGGTCCCCGCGTCTCTCGGTCGACGCCGGCCGGGGCGACGGCATCCGTGCCCTCCAGCATCCGGAGCACCTGGGTCACCGCGGTGCGCGAGAGTCCCGTCTCGGTCATGAGCTCCGCCCGGGTGAGGGGTCCGCGGCGGGCGAGCGATTCGAGGATGGCGCGCCCGTTGAGGGTGCGCAGCAGGGTCTGCGGACCGGCGAGCGGTCGTGCCATGAGGATCCCCCCGGAGTCGACGTGCGACCCAGCATAGACACATCGCGTCCCACTGGTCGAGCGGTCATTCCAGTGCTGTCATCACATGCTTCAGGCGGGTGTAGTCGTCGAAGCCGTACTGCGAGAGATCCTTGCCGTAGCCCGAGTGCTTGAAGCCGCCGTGCGGCATGTCCGACACGAACGGGATGTGGGTGTTGATCCACACGCACCCGAAGTCGAGGTCGCGCGAGAACCGCATCGCCCGCGTGTGGTCGCTCGTCCACACCGAGGAGGCCAGCGCGTACGGCACGTCGTTGGCCATCGCGAGCGCCTCCTCCTCTGTGTCGAAGGCCTGCACGGTGAGCACCGGGCCGAAGATCTCGCTCTGCACGGCCTCGTCGTCCTGGTGCAGACCCGTCACGATCGTCGCCTCGTAGAAGTAGCCGCGGTCGCCCTGGCGGCGTCCGCCCGTGGCGATCGTCGCGTGCGCGGGAAGGCGGTCGACGACGCCGGACACCTGCGCGAGCTGCGCGGCGCTGCTGAGCGGCCCGTAGAGCACGCCCTCCTCGTGCGGACCGCCCGTGCGGGCGTCCGTCCTCGCCTTCTCCACCAATGATGCGACGAAATCGTCGTGCACAGAGGAGTGCACGAGCACGCGGGTGGCGGCCGTGCAGTCCTGCCCGGCGTTGAAGAACGCGCCGGTGACGATGCCCGAGGCCGCCCTGTCGAGGTCGGCGTCGGGGAAGACGATCGCCGGCGCTTTGCCGCCGAGTTCGAGGTGCACGCGCTTCACGTCGGCGGCAGCCGAGCGTGCCACTGCAATGCCCGCCCGCACCGACCCGGTGATCGCGACCATCTGCGGCGTCGGATGCTCGACGAGCGCCACCCCGGTGTCGCGGTCGCCGAGCACGACGTTCAGAGTGCCGGCGGGCGTGTGCACGGCCACGATCTCGGCGAGCAGCAGCGTGGTCAGCGGGGTCGATTCGGCGGGCTTCAGCACCACGGTGTTGCCGGCGGCGAGCGCTGGCGCGATCTTCCACACCGCCATGTTGAGCGGGTAGTTCCACGGCGTGACCTGGCCGATCACGCCGATGGGCTCGCGGCGCACGAACGAGGTGTGGCCGGCGAGGTACTCGGCGGCGGCGCGACCCTCGAGGCTGCGGGCGGCGCCGGCGAAGAACCGCAGCTGGTCGATGGACTGCAGGATCTCGTCGGCGACGAGGCTGGCCCGCGGCTTGCCGGTGTCCTTGGACTCCAGGTCGGCGAACTCCTCGGCGCGGGCCTGCATCTCGTCGGCGATGCGGAACAGCGCGAGCTGCCGGTCGGCCGGTGTCGTGTCGCGCCAGATCGGGAGCGCGGCGGCGGCCGCCGCGTACGCGGCGTCGACGTCGGTCGCGTCGGATACGGGCAGCTCGCCGTAGGTCTCCTCCGTCGCCGGGTCGATCAGCGGCATCCGCCCTGCGCCGTTCACGGGAACGCGTCGACCGCCGATGAAGTTCTGCAGGGGTTCTGTGGCCATGCCCGCCATGCTAGCGAGAGCGTCACGAATACAGAAGAGCAACCTGAGAATGACGATGGAATCAGTTGCCAATCGCCGAGCCTCCTGTCAATATCGACACATGAGCGGCCCTTCTAAGCAACCGATGCTCGATGACATCTCGAAGCGCATCGTCGAACTCCTGCAGGAGGACGGACGCCGGCCCTACGCCGAGATCGGCCGCGAGGTCGGTCTCAGCGAGGCCGCCGCCCGCCAGCGCGTGCAGCGGATGACCGAGGCCGGCATCATCCAGATCGTCGCGGTCACCGACCCGATGCAGCTCGGATTCCACCGGATGTCGATGATCGGCATCCGCGTCACCGGCGACCCGCGCGCGGTCGCGGAGCAGCTGACCGAGATCACCGAGCTCGCGTACGTCGTCGTGACCCTCGGCACCTTCGACATCCTCGTCGAGGCCGTGTGCGAGAGCGATGCCGATCTGCTCGACCTCATCGCCACGCGCATCCGCACCATCCCCGGCGTCATCCACACCGAGAGCCTGCTCTACGCCGGGCTTTACAAAGACCTCTACAACTGGGGCACGCGCTGACCGCGCGTCCCTCCCCGCCGTCCGCCCGTCCGTCCGTCAGCCGATCCGCACCGGAGTGATCATGGGAACCACCGTCTTCGAACGCCAGCGCCCCTCGGATGCCGTCATCGACGCGTCCCTGCAGGGCACCGCGCTGAGCGTGTTCTGGCTCGACGACGTCGAGCGCCCCGCGCACCCGCGCCTCACCGGGACCATCGCCGCCGACCTCGTGATCGTCGGCGGCGGGTACGCCGGACTGTGGACCGCGGTGCGCGCCAAGGAGCGCGACCCGCAGCGTCGGGTCGTGCTTCTCGAGGCGTCGCGCATCGCGTGGGCGGCCTCCGGACGCAACGGCGGCTTCTGCGAGGCCAGCCTCACGCACGGCCACGAGAACGGGGCGACCCGGTGGCCGCACGAGATCGACCGGCTCGAAGAGCTCGGCCTCGAGAACCTCGACGGGATCGCCCGGACCGTGGAGCGGTACGGGATGGATGCCGACTTCGAGCGCACCGGCGCGATCACGCTCGCCGTCGAACCGCACCAGGTCGACTGGCTCCGCGAGGAGGACGGCTTCCTCGACCGCGAGGCCGTGCAGGCCGAAGTGCATTCGCCGACCTTCCTCGCGGGCGCGTGGGACCGCGATGCCACGGCGCTCGTGCATCCCGCGAAGCTCGGCCTCGAGCTCGCGCGCGTCGCCGCCGACCTCGGCGTCGAGATCTTCGAGCACTCGCTCGTGCGAGGCATCGAGGGCGATGGCACCGGACCGATGACCGTCGTCACCCGCGACGGCGGACGCGTCATCGCCGACGACGTCGCGCTCGCCACGAACGTCTTCCCGTCGCTCCTCAGGCGCAACCGGCTCATGACCGTCCCCGTGTACGACTACGTGCTGATGACCGAACCGCTGAGCGACGAACAGCTCACGTCGATCGGCTGGTCGAACCGCCAGGGCCTCGCCGACAGCGCCAACCAGTTCCACTACTACCGCCTCACCGCCGACAACCGGATCCTCTTCGGCGGCTACGACGCCGTGTACCACTTCGGCGGCAAGGTGCGCCCCGAGTACGAGGACCGGATGGAGAGCCACCGCAGACTCGCCTCCCATTTCTTCACGACGTTCCCGCAGCTCGAAGGGCTGCGCTTCACGCACCGCTGGGCGGGCGCCATCGACTCGTCGAGCCGGTTCTGCGCCTTCTTCGGCACCGCCCGCCGGGGCCGGGTCGCCTACGCGACCGGCTTCACGGGGCTCGGCGTCGGCGCCGCCCGGTTCGCCGCCGACGTCATGCTCGACGAACTCTCGGGAGAGCAGACCGAACGCACGGAGCTGGCGATGGTGCGCGAGAAGCCCATCCCGTTCCCGCCGGAGCCCGCCGCCGCGATCGGCATCAACCTCGTACGCGCCGCGATGGACCGCGCCGATCACAACGAGGGGAAGCGCAACCTGTTCCTCAAGACCCTGGACGCCGTCGGCATGGGATTCGACTCGTGACCGCGCTTTCGGCGGGAACGGGAGTGGATGCCCCGGCGCTGCCGCTCGCGCACGCGCCGCTTCCGGCATCCGATGTCGCGTCGGGGTCTCCGACGACCGCGACCGTCGCCCTCGGGGAGATCCGCGGAGTGGAGATCGGCGTCTGGGAGATGACGCCGGGCACGGCATCCGACACCGAGGCCGACGAGGTCTTCGTCGTTCTGTCGGGCCACGCCCGCATCGCGTTCCTCGACCCGGCCCTGCCGGCGATCGAGGTCGGACCGGGGTCGGTCGTGCGTCTCGCCGAGGGCATGCGCACGGAGTGGACGGTCACCGAGACCCTGCGCAAGATCTACGTCGCCTGACCCGCGAATTCACTGTCCCGGGGTTCGCTCCGCCGACCACCCTTCGTCGGAACGACGTCGATCTTCGTTCGCGCGAACGAACAGGTCGTCTCGGGGTCGACCGACCGGATCAGCCGCCCGCAGCGGCCGGACGGTCGCGTAGGCGTCGGCGACGTCGCGGGCCTCGCTGTCGTAGACGCGCACGATCCCGGCATCCCCCTCGTGTCGCGGCCAGCCGGGATCGCCGCCGGCGATGAACGAGACGGCCGCCGCGTGCACCTCGTCGGCCAGCCGCTGCGGCGGGTTCGGCCCGGCGAGATTGTCGATGCGCGGGCCGTCGAGGCAGTCGAAGAAGAACGGCACGTCGAGGCAGTGCTCCGCGAAGCCGAAGCGTCCGGACGGCCACGAGAACCGGTACACCCAGGTCGGAGCGTCGCCGCGGTCGGACGAGACGCGCAGCACGCCGACCCGGAACATCCGGTCCGTGAGCACTCGACCGGCGAGCCGCGGCTTGCCGAGCCGCACGATGTCGTCGTTCGCCGCCAGGTACTCGGCCCGCACCGCGCGCGGCAGACCGAGCCGATCGAGCACGACGTTCCGGGGCACCCAGCGCAGAGCCTTCGCCACCGCTCCGCCGAACACCATCGTGAACTCGTCGTCGGTCGCGCCGAGCACGAGCGGCTTGTCGGCCCCGACACCGGCGCGCAGCGATTCGCGCGTCGGCCGCGTGATGAGGTCGCCGTCGACGGCGGGTCCGAGCGGCAGCCCCTGATCGACGAGGCTCGCGATCTCGCGGGGGTTCAGGTGCGTGGCCCGCTTCTGCAGCGTCAGCAGGCGCAGCTCGTCGACACCCGACAGCCCCGCGACCGTGGGATCGACGCCGGCCGAGGCGGCGAGCGCCCGGCCGAACGTCTCGGAGCGGGATGCCGCGACATCCGTCAGCGCGGCCGACACCGCGTACACGCGCTGGAACAGGTGCTGCGCGCTCTCCATGCCGAGCAGGGTGAGCACGGCCCCGCCGCCCGCCGACTGCCCGGCGATCGTGACGCGCGCGGGGTCTCCGCCGAACGCGGCGATGTTCTGCTGCACCCACTCGAGCGCGAGCAGCCAGTCGCGCACCCCGCGGTTCGAGGGGGCGTCCTCGATCCAGCCGAACCCTTCGAAGCCGAGGCGGTACGAGATCGTGACCGTGACGACGCCGTCGCGGTTGAAGTTGCGTCCGTCGTACCAGGGGCTCGCGGGGGAACCTGTGGTGAAGCCGCCGCCGTGGATCCACACGAGCACCGGGAGCCCCGCGGCATCCGGGTCGGGAGTGAAGACGTTCACGTTGAGAGTGGAGTCGCCCTCGACGCTGGGCTCCGGGATGAGCGTGTCGCCCTGGTCGCCGCGCTGCGCGGTGGCCCCGAACTCCAGCGCGTCGCGCACGCCCTCCCAGGACGCGTGCGGCACGGGGGCGGCGAAGCGCAACGGCCCGATGGGCGGCTCGGCGAACGGGATGCCGAGGAACGCGGCCGACCGCGGCGCCCCTCGCCCTCCCGTGGTGGGGCGCCAGCGCCCGCGCACACGACCGGCAGCGGTGTCGACCTCGACGAATTCGCTCATGCCAGCAGTCTGCCGGATGCGGTCGCGTCAGCCGTGAACGACGTCGGCGTGCGGCATCCGCTCGGTCATGACGCGCACGGCCTCGGGGTTGTCGTCGACGAGCACGGCGTCGCGCCCGAGGGCCGACGCGACGGCGCCGGTCGTGCCGCTTCCGGCGAAGAGGTCGAGCACCCGATCGCCCGGCCGACTCGACGCCCGCACGATGCGCCGCAGGATGCCCTCGGGCTTCTGCGTCGGGTACCCCGTCTTCTCCCGTCCGGTCGTCGGCACGATCGTGTGCCACCACACGTCGGTGGGCAGCTTGCCCCTGGCGGCCTTCTCGGCCGTGACGAGTCCGGGGGCCATGTACGGCTCGCGGTCGACGTCGTCGGAGTTGAACACGTACTCGCGCGGGTTCTTCACGTACACGAGGATCGTGTCGTGCTTGGTCGGCCAGCGCCGCCGCGACTTGGCGCCGTAGTCGTACGCCCAGATGAGCTCGTTCAGGAAGCAGTCGCGGCCGAACACGGCATCCAGCATCACCTTGGCGTAGTGCGCCTCGCGGTAGTCGAGGTGCAGGTACAGCGTGCCGTCGTCGGCGAGCAGCCGCCACGCCTCTTCGAGGCGCGGCATGAGGAAGGCGCCGTAATCGTCGAAACGGTCGTCGTACGTGCGCAGCATCCCGCGCACGCGCTCGTAGCGGTGGCCGTGGAATCCGTGCCGCACCTCGGTCGGCGGCGCCGGCTCGGCATCCCCGGGATCTCCGGCATCCGCTTCCTGCTCCGCATCCGACGCCGTGCGGCGCGCGGTGACGATCTGCCGCTCCTGCGCCCGGCCCGTGTTGAAGGGCGGGTCGAGGTAGACGAGAGTGAAGGATGCCGAGGGCAGCGTCGCGGCGACGGCGAGGTTGTCGCCCTGGATGACGGTGACGGCGCCGAGCGCGGGCGGCTGCCCGTCGGTCACGGGACCCGGTGCAGCCACGCGTCGGTCGCGAACTTCGACTCGACCAGCGCCTCGGCGTCGGCGTACTCGTCGGCGGTGATCCCGCCGTCCTCCGCACCCGTCACGGTACGGAACGTGTCGGTGAAGCGCTCGATGATCTCGGCCCGCGAGAGTCCGGTCTGGCTGCGCAGCGGGTCGACGCGCTTCGCGGCCGAGGTGGTGCCCTTGTCGCTGAGCTTCTCGCGACCGATGCGCAGCACCTCGGTCATGGTCTGTCCGTCGATGTCGTACGACAGCGTGGCGTGGTGCAGCACCCCGCCGTTGGCCAGGCGCTTCTGCGCGGCGCCGCCGATCTTGCCCGAGGAGCTGGCGATATCGTTGAGCGGCTGGTAGACGGCGTCGATCCCGAGCGAGCGCAGCGCCTGCAGCACCCAGTCGTCGAGGAAGGCGTAGGAGTCGGCGAACGTCATGCCCTGCACGAGGGATGCCGGCACGTACAGCGAGTACGTGATGATCTGCCCTGCGGCCATGAGCATGGCACCGCCGCCGGAGATGCGGCGCACGACGTCGAAGCCGTGGCGCTCCGCGCCCTCCGGGTCGACCTCGTTGCGGTACGACTGGAAGGAGCCGATCACGACGGCCGACTGGTCCCACTCCCAGATGCGCAGGGTCGGGCGGCGTCGTCCTTCTCCGACGCGCGAGGTGAGCACCTCGTCGAGCGCCAGGTTCATGCGGGGCGACACGGCCTTCTCGTGCACGATCTCCCAGTCGAAGTCGCGCCAGCCGGGGGCGGTGACGAGGGCGCGGCGCACGGCCGTGCCGACGGCCTCGGGGGTGAAGCCGAGCAGTTGGGCTCCTTCCGGGAGCGCGGCGCGCACGGCGGCGGCGATGGCCGTGGCGTCGGACTCGATCGGCAGTCCGGTGACGGCGGCGTCGATGTCGGCGAGAGCGGTGTCCGGCTCGAGGAAGAAGTCCCCGGCGAGGCGGAACCGGGCGATCCGGCCGTCCTCCACCTCGAGGTCGACGACGACGAGCTTTCCCCCTGGGACCTTGTATTCACCGTGCACGGTTCCAGCTTAAGGCGCTGGTCGGCCGCTGTCCCGGTTCAGGGGTTCAGCGCCCGAGGACGACGGCGCGCTCGCCCGCGCGGATCGGCAGCGACCAGCGGTTGGCGGCGGGCGGCTGCGGGCACACGTACTGGTCGGAGAACGCGCACGGCGGGAGGTAGGCGCGGTTGAAGTCGATCAGGGCCGCGCCGTCGGCATCCGGCTCGTCGATCGGCAGGAACCGGAACCGGTACGTCTCGGTGCCGTTCGTCCCGTCGGCGAAGACGGCGGTGAGACCGCCCTGCGGCGCTCGTGTGGCCGACAGGGTGAGCGGGATGCCGTCGAGCTCGAAGTGCAGCCGGCCGGCGAGCTCCTGCTCGTGCGTGGCACCGTCGATCGCCGTGATCGCGACGGTCTCGCCCGGCGTCTCCTCGAACCGCGCCGCGACCCGCCAGCCCTCCCGTGGCGGGTACGCGTCGATGCCGCTGAAGCGCTCGCGCTCGGGGCGCCGGGGGTTGAACACCCGCAGAGCGAGGCTTCCGCGACGGTCGAACACGCGCAGCTCGCGGCGTCCGATGCGCAGCGTCTGCGGGCCGTGCAGGGTCACGGTCGACCCGGCCGTGCCGAGGTCGCTGCCGCGGATCCCTCCGTCTCCCGTGAGCGCCCACAGCCCGGGGACCCCCTCCACGGCAGCCGGCTCGGTGATGAGCCAGTTCGTCGACTCCAGCGCGGCAGGACCGTACTCAGCACCGGCATACCGCTCTCGCGACTCATGCCAGCTGCGCCACTCCTCCTCGAAGCCCACCGCGCTCCCTCCTCGCCGATCGACGCCCCTCTCGTCGCGAATCTATGCGGAGGAACGGATGCCGGGCGCGTGAGGCGTCACGCGGATTCACCCGCTGTCACACGGGGTCACGCGGGGTCACGCGGAGACATCTCCCACGGCATCCCGCGAGGTCATCGACGGGGAGGGCGCGGGGCCGGCGCACACGCTGTGCAGGAGATCACCGCCAGCGAAGGACCCTATCGCGCGGGATCTCCTGCGGAACGCGCGATCTCCTGCGGAACGCGCGGTCTCCCGCAGAACGCGCGGGACGGCGCGGGCAGGGCGCGCGCGGGGATGCGGGCTCAGCGCGCGGGGATGCGGGCGTCGAGCCAGGCCAGCACGTCGGCGCGGACCTCGGCCTGGTTCAGCTCGGCGAAGATCTCGTGCCGTGCATCCGGGTAGACGAGGGTCGTGACGTCGGTGAGGCCGGACCGGGTGCGGTACTCCTCGGCGAGCCGGTGCACGCTGCGGGGTCCGCCGACCGGGTCGTCGCGGCCGACGAGCAGCAGCAGCGGGATGTCGTGGCCGAGGTCCTTCCGCGGTCGGCCGTAGAGCCGCGCGGCCTCGATCGGGCCGAACAGTTTCAGCAGCGGCACGTCCGTCGTGAGCGGGTCGTCGTGGAACGCCGCCCATACCTCGGGGTCGCGGCTCAGCCACTCGAGCCCCGTCGCCTCCGGTCCGGCCCAGCGCGCGTTCAGCGGCGCCGCGTTGAGCGAGCCGGGCATGCGCAGCGCCGACCCCGACAGGATCACGGCGTTCCAGGCCTCGGGGTGGTCGTTCACGAGCATCTGGGCGAGGAACGATCCCCACGAGTGCCCCAGCAGCACCAGCGGCAGGTCGGGATGCTCGTCGGCGATGATGCCGGTGAGCTGCCAGACCGCGGCGACCGCGGCCCGCAGACCGCCCTTGCCGAGACGGCCGAGCTTCGCCGGCCCCTCGTGCTGACGGATGCCGGTGCGACCGTGTCCGCGATGGTCGTCGGCGTACACGTGGAAGCCGGCCTCGGTGAGCGCGGTGATCAGCGCCCCGTATCGCCCGGCGTGCTCGCCGACGCCGTGCAGCAGCTGCACGACGCCCCGCGCCTCGCCGACAGCCTCGTGCACGTCGTAGACGATGGCGATGCCGTGGGCGTCGGTGAACTCGCGTGTATCCGTCACGCCCCCACCCTACTGACCGCTGCTCAGCGTGACGAGGCGAGCGCGGCGACGACCGCGCGGGCCGTGTCCAGGTCGGTGACCTCGTAGCCGCCGACGCCGTCCGCCGCCGAGCCCATGCGCACGCCGCCCTCCTCGCGCACGGTGCGCTTGGCGGAGAAGTGCAGGGCGTCGACGCCGGCTCCGGCGAGGGCGGCCGCGCTCGCGGCATCCACTCCGCTCCCGGCCATGACCTCGATGCCGCCTGCTGCTTCCGCGACCATCGCGCGGAGCGTCTCGATCCCGTCGATCGCCGCCGACGCGCCGCCCGAGGTGAGCACGCGACGGAGTCCGAGCGCGCGCGCCGCGGCGAGGGTCGCGACGGGGTCGGCCGTCACGTCGATCGCACGGTGGAGGGTGACGGATGCCGCGCCTGCGGCGTCGCGCAGGCTGGCCATCGCGACGAGGTCGAGGGCGCCCGCGGCATCCAGCGCCCCGACGACGACGCCGTCGGCGCCCGCGTCGACAGCTCGGCGCACGTCGCGCTCGGTGACCGCGATCTCGTCGGCGTCGTAGTGGAACCCGCCGGGACGCGGACGCACGAGCACGTGCACCTCGACGCCGAGGTCGCGAGCGGTCTCGATCGCGAGCTCCAGCGTCGCGGGCGACGGCGTGAGTCCGCCGAGCGGGAGGGCCTGGGCGAGCTCGATCCGCGTCGCCCCGACGGCGCCAGCGACCCGCACTCCCGCGGTGTCCTGGACGGCGATCTCGACGGCGATGCCGGCAGCCGGATCGATCGTGCCGGCGGAGGGGGCTGAGGTCATCCGTCCATTCTGCCCGAGCGCCGTCAGCGCACGGGCAGTGTGCGGATCTCGAGCATCGCGGCGAACCGGGCGTCGGCGTCGTCGAGGTCGAGGCGTCCGACCTCGGCGACCCGCCGGAGCCGGTAGCGGAAGGTGTTGGCGTGCACGAAGCATGCGGCGGCGGCCGCGGTGACGTCGCCGAAGTGGTCGAGCCAGGCCGTCAGGGTGTCGACGAGGTGCGCGTCGTGGCGCGTGTCGTAGTCGATCAGCCGGGCGAGCGGACCCGAGGCGAGGTCGCCGCGTGCGCTGCGCAGGTCGCGGAGGTCGAGCAGCAGGGAGTCGGTCTCGACGTCGGCGATGCGGGCCAGGCTGCGCTGCCGAGGGGCGCGTTCGACCACCACGCGCAGCGCACGGTGGGCCTCGGCGCGCGAGCGCGCGATCTCGGCGACGGTCGCCGCGGGGCGGCCGATGCCGATCACGGCGGGGATGCGGTCGCCGACCCGCTGCAGGAAGTCCTCGGCGAGGCGGACGGAGCGATCCTCGGCCGCGGCGTCCGCGACGGGCAGGATGCCGTAGACGGTGTCGCCGACCAGGGCGACGGCGGCGCCCTGCTGCACGGCGGAGAGGTGCAGCGCGAGGGCGTCGGTGAGGCGTTCGCGCTCGGCGATGGAGTCGTGCTCGGTGCCGTCCTCGCCGCGCGGCGCGAGCGCCGTCGCCATCACCCAGACGCGGCGGCCGGCGAGGCCGAGGCGTCCGAGCGCGTCCTGCGCATCGGGCCCGCCGTCGAGTGCGCGGCTGACGAGCTCGGCGCGCAGGCTGCGCTGCGCGTCGGCTCCCGCGCGGATCCGCAGCAGGTGCAGGGCCACGAGCTTGGTCGCGTCGCGCAGGGTCGCTGAGCGCTCCTCGGTGAGCGGCCCGTCCATGGCGGCCCAGATCGAGCCGAGCACCTCGTCGCCCGCGCGCACGGCGATCGCGATGCGCTGCGTCGAGACGCCCTCGCCGAGGTGGACGGGGTCGACGACCACCGGGGCGTCGCCGCGGTACAGGTCGCGGAAGACGCCCATCTCGGTGAGCACGCGGGCATAGCGGTCGGGCACCTGCCGGCCGATGATGGTCTCGACGCGCGAGGGGTCGGCCGCCTCCTGCCCGCCGGAGAACGCGAGCACCCGCGACGACCGGTCCTCGATCGTCACGGGCGCGTCGAGCAGCGCGGCGATCGCGTTCGCCACGGCGAAGAGGTCTCCCGACGACACCCCGCCCAGCGATTCCGCGGGCGTCTGCCCCACGTCGTCCTCCGCGAGCAGCGAGCGCAGGAGGGCGGCCAGCTGCGTCCACGTCGCGCCGCGGGCGAGGCCGAGGATCGCGATGCCTGCGTCGTCGGCGGCATCCCGCACGACCTGCGGCAGCTCGGTCGAGGCGCGGACGACCACGGCCACCGCTCCCCGCTCCCCCGCCTCGCGCACGAGCGCCGCGAGCTCGTCGGCGTCGCGCAGCGCGACCGCGAGCACGACGGCGCCCTGCGGATAGACCGGCTCGTCGAGCGGATCATGGATGACGATGCCGCCGATCTGCCGGTCGACGTCGATGCGGCCGTACTCCACGTCGAGCAGCGTCACACCGAGATCGTCGATCACGCGACCCCAGCTCGACCGTGACAGCGCGCTCATATCGGCGAGCATAACCTCACATCGGAAGCCACTCGGTCCAGGTCGTGAGCTCGTCGAGGATCTCCGGGATCGGGGTCACTCCGAGCCCCGGACCCTGCGGCACCGAGAGGCTCCCGTCGCGCATCACGAACGGTTCGGTGAGGTCGACGCGGTAGAAGCGGTCGCTCGCGGAGACGTCGCCGGGCAGCACGAATCCGGGCAGGGCGGCGAGTGCGACGTTCGCCGCCCTGCCGATGCCGCTCTCGACCATGCCGCCGCACCAGACCGGCACACCCTGGGCGACCGCGAGGTCGTGGATGCGGCGCGCTTCGAGGTATCCGCCGACACGGCCCGGCTTGATGTTGATGACACTCGTGGCGCCGAGGCGGATCGCGGCGGCAGCGGTCTGCGCCGAGGTGATCGACTCGTCCAGGCAGATCGGCGTCTTCAGCATCCGCGCGAGATCGGCGTGCCCCACAATGTCCTCCTCCTCGAGCGGCTGCTCGATCAGGAGGAGGCCGAAGTCGTCGAGGCGGGCGAGGTGCTGCGCGTCCCGCAGGGTGTAGGCGGTGTTCGCGTCGACCTGCAGCAGCACCTCGTCGCCGAAGCGCTCTCGCACCGCGCGGACGACGTCGACGTCCCACCCCGGCTCGATCTTGAGCTTGATGCGCACGTACCCCTCGGCGAGATACCCGTCGACCGCGTCGAGCAGCCGCGGGATCTCGTCCATGATGCCCACCGACACGCCACACGGCACGGTGTCATGCACAGCGCCCAGCTCGCGGGCGAACGACCGCCCCTCGGAGCGCAGCTCGGCGTCGAGCACGGCCGTCTCGACGGCGGCCTTCGCCATCCGGTGTCCCTTGAAGGGAGCGAGCCGCTCGCCGATCATGTGCGCGCCCGAGATCTCGGCTCCGGTCAGCGCGGGCACGATGTAGCGGCGGATCATGTCGACCGCGCCCTCGGTGTACTCGGGCGAGTACACGGGGTCGGGCAGGGTCACGCACTCGCCCCACCCGTCGACGCCGTCCACGACGGCCCGCACGAGCAGGATGTCCTTCGCCGTCTGCGTGCCGAACGATGTGCGGAACGGGGAGACGAGCGGCATCGCCACCCGTCGCAGCTCGATCCCGTCGATCTTCATGCCGTGGTCCTCTCCGGTCGGATGATGTACCCCTCGGTGCGGTCGAATCCGACGATCCGTCCGCCGGCGTCCAGCGCGCGGGTGAGCTGCTCGCGCACGCGCAGACGCCAGACCTGCGCCTCCGCCCTGTCCTCCCGCCGTGTGCGCTCGATGTCGGGCGGCACCGCGACGGTGCGGTCACCAGGCATCCGCGTCTCCGGCTGCGGGGAGCTGCCGTGCGCGCGCAGGGCGACGCCCGCGTCGCGGAGCTCCCACCGCATGAGCAGCCGGTCGGTCTCGTCGTCGCTGTTGACTCCGTCGGTCATCGCGCCGTAGAAGTCCGAGAGGTACTCCTGCGGCCGCGCGCCGAGCTTGGTGATGTTGAAGTGGGCGTTGCGGGCGACGAGCGGGTCGAACGTCCACTCGATCGCATCGATGCCGCGGCCGAGGGCCCAGGCCCGCTGGTGCTGCTTGAGCGCGAATCCGATCGAGCGCCCGGCGCTCTCCGCGGAGATCCCGGCGATGTGGCTGTACAGCGCGTGGCGCTCCGGATCGGCATGGAAGGCGATCGCGACCCCGACGAGGCGGTCGTCGGCGAACGCGCCGCCGATGTAGTTGCCCGCCTTGCTCAGCGCCCGCATGAGCTCGGGCGGCACGACGGGGTTCTCGGGCGAGCGCCGCCAGATGCGTGACAGCAGGGCGATGGCCTCGGCATGCTCGCCGACCGCCCCGAGCTCTCTGATCGAGACGCCGGATGCCGCGGCGGCGCAATCCGCATCGCGCTGCGCGGACGACACGACCGCGTCGTCGTGCATCAGTTCTGCCATGGTCCGTCCGTTCTCGAGATCTCTGCGACCATGTCGGCCAGCAGTCGCGTTCGGGGCAGGATCTCCGCCACGATCGCGTGTTCGTCGTCGGCGTGCGCACCGCCCCCGACGGCCCCCATGCCGTCGAGGGTCGGCACCCCCGCACCCGCGGTGAAGTTGCCGTCGCTGCCCCCGCCGACGGCGACCGCCCGCACGTCACCCAGTCCGTACGCCGCACCGAGCCTCGCCGCGAGGTCGGCGAGCGCCTGCGACATCTCCCGCGCGAGCGGCGGGCGGTTGATGCCGCCGTGCACGGTGATCGCCGCGCCGGGCACGGGCGAGGCGTAGGCGCGGAGCGCCGCATCCACCCGGTCGAGCTCGGCCGCCGACCACGCCCGCACGTCGATGCGCAGCGTCGCCTCGGCGGGCACGGTGTTGCCCGTGGTGCCGGAGTCGGCGCGCGTCGGGGTGACGGTCGTGCCGGCATCCGCATCGGCGAGAGCACCGATCGCGAGCACCAGGTGCGCGAGCGCGACCGTCGCGTTGACGCCCTTCTCCGGTTCGAGACCCGCGTGCGCCGCCCTGCCCCGCACCGCGATCTCGTACATGCCGACGCCCTTGCGCGCGCCCTTCCAGGCCCCGTTCTCCGAGGCCTCGGTGACGAGCACCGCTGCGGCGCCGCGCGCCGTCTCCTCGATGAGCGCGCGGGACCTCTCCGACCCCGTCTCCTCGTCGCCCGTGACGAGCACGGTCACGCCGTCGCGGTCGTCGAGCGCGGCGACCGCGTGCAGCACCATGGCGAGCCCCGTCTTCATGTCGAAGGACCCCGGCCCTCGCAGCACTCCGTCGACGATGCCGAACGGCAGCCGGTCGAGGGTGCCGTGCGGCCACACGGTGTCGTGGTGGGTCAGCAGCAGCACCCGCGTCGCGGCGCCGAAGCGCCACCGCAGATGCGTGCAGCCGTCGATCACGAGACGCTCTGGCTCGACACCCAGCAGCTCGGTGCCGACCTGGGCGACGACGTCGGCCGACCGAGCGACGGCCGCGTCGTCGCCGGAGGGCGACTCGCACTCGATCAGCCGGCGGATCGTGGAGACGAGGGCTGCCTCCGTGAGCGCGTCGACGACGAGCGGGGACGGGATGCTCATGCGCCGCTCGACACCTTCGGGGTCGCCCGTGCGCCGAAGTGCAGGTACTCCTCGCCCGTCGGCAGCGTGTAGAACGTCGCCGTCATCCACGTCTGCGTCCCGGGGGCGCGGAGCGCGAAGACGCCGTCGCTGTACGGCGTGAGCGCGTACTCGTCGACCGGGTCGGGCTCGAGCTCGGCGAGAGGTCCGAGCACGGTGGTGCGGAGCATCGGGCCGTCGTCGCCGACGAACACCTCCGCCCGCACCGAGGCGCGCTCGTACGTGCCGACGAACGGCGCGATGTCGACCTCGACCGGCTCAGCGGGCGGTTGGACGGTGGCCTGCATGGTCACGCCGGAGAGCTCGGCGAAGATCTCGCGGTAGAGGTCCTCGTAGAGATCCCGCGTGTGGCCGCCGTTCGTCAGCAGCGTCACGGCGACACCCGACTCGGCGTGCACGCGCAGGAACGCGGCCTGGCCGATCGTGTTGCCGTCGTGCCCGTACAGGCGCTCGCCGTTCCAGTCGAAGCGGATCCAGCCGAGGCCCCACGAGTCGCCGAGGATGTGCTTGTCCGGCACCTCGGCCTGGAACGCCTGCATCTCGGCGACCGTGGACTCCTCGAGCAGACGGGTGCCGTCCGCCGCGACGCCGCCGGCCAGGTGCAGCCGCGCGAACGCGAGCACGTCGGCCGCCCGCGCGGTGATGAGTCCGGCCGGGCCGAGCGAGCGCGGCAGCGCCCACACCGGTGCGATGACGGGGTTCTCCCCGCTCTCGACGTGTCCGACGGCGGCGGAGTGCAGGATCGCCTCCTCGGGCAGAGTCACGGTGTGCGTGAGTCCGAGCGGCGTGAAGAGCAGGTCGCGCATCGCGGCATCCCACACGCTGCCCGTGGCGCTCTCGATCACGCGCCCCAGCAACGAGAAGCCCGAGTTGCAGTACGACCAGGTCGCGCCGAGCGGGTGGTTCACGCCGATCTCGGGGAACAGCTCCGTGTACTTCTCCAGGCAGTCGTCGCCGCGGCCGGTGTCGGTGAACACGTCGCCGTCGATGCCGCTCGTGTGGGTGAGCAGATGGCGCACCGTGACCCCCCTGGTGAACTCCTCGGTCGCGAGCTGCAGGTCGGGCACGATCTCGACCACCGGGGTATCGAGCGTGAAGGCCCCCTGCTCGATCAGCCGCATGACGGCCGTCGCCGTCCACACCTTCGAGATCGAGCCGATCTGGAAGACCGAGTCGGGCAGCACGGTCGCCGACGCCGCTGGCAGGTCGGCGTTGAGCGTGCCGGTGGCGGCCGTCACGACCTCGTCACGCCCCTCGGGGTCGTAGCGCAGGATGCCGAGCTGCGCACCCGGCACGTCGTGCAGCCGCGCGAGCTCGTCGAGCCGGTGCTGCCAGTGCGCGGCGTCGATCGCCGCCGGGCGCGCACCGCGGGTGCTCCCGGCGAAGCGCTCGACCCAGTCGACGATGCGGCGCGCGTAGTCGACGCGGTGGCTCGGTGCGCCGAGCAGCGGGAAGACGTGACTGCCGCCCGGGTAGATGACGAGCTCGGTGGGGACCCCGCGCTCGCGCAGCGCGTAGTGCCACTGCTGCGCCTGGTGCACGGGGCATCGCAGGTCCTTCTCTCCGTGCAGGACGAGCGTCGGCGTCGTCACGTTCTCGACGGCCGAGTACGGCGACATCGCGGTGAGCGTGTCGCGGTCGGCCGAGGCCCACGGCATGACGCCCAGCTCGAGCACGCTGAGCATGTGGGCGTCGTCGCTCGTGCCGCCCATGCTGAACAGGTCGGCGACGATGCCTCCGGCGACCGCGGCGGCGAACCGGTCGTCGTGACCCGTGAGGTAGGCCGTCATGTAACCGCCGTAGCTGTAGCCGGCGACCGCGAGGCGAGCGGCATCCGCCGTCCCCTCCGCGACGAGCTCGTCGACCGGCTCGAGGAAGTCCTTGGCGTCGGAGACGCCCCAGGCGGCGTTCACCCCGCGCCAGAAGTCCTCGCCGTACCCGTCGCTGCCGCGCGGGTTGATCATGAGGATCGTCCATCCATCGGCCGCGAGCTGCTGGTGGTAGAGGTGCATCTCGTCGACGGCGCCGTTCCATGCGTTGTGCGGCCCGCCGTGGATGTCGACGAGCAGCGGGGTCGCGCCCGTGACGGCGGGATCGCGCACGATCCAGCCCTGCACGACGGTGCCGTCGCTGATCGTGAACTCACGGCTCTCGCGCACGAACAGCTCGGCGCCATCCGGCGCGTCGCCGTGCGCGGTGAGCACGGCGCTCGTGCCCGCCGCGAGGTCGAGGCGCAGGATCTCGCCGAACGACGTCGGCGTCGTGAGCGCGATCGCCGCGGTGTCGCCCGCGACCGACAGGCCGCTCACGACCTCATCGGTGCCGCCGTGCACGAGTCGGGGCGCACCGCCCGTGACGGGCACGGCGTAGAGGTGCGTCGCGCCGCGGTCGCGGATCGCGAAGAGGATGTCGCCGGAGGCCGTGACCTGCGGCAGCGCGCCGGGGTAGGCGGGGGCGCCGGGCATGACGTTGCGGTCGAGATCGCCCGCCGCGTCGACGACGTCGCCGGAGTCGAGGTCGACGACGAAGAGCCCGGCGTGCCCCTCCGGCTCGCCGTTCCAGCCGATGACGACGAGGCGGCTGCCGTCGGGCGTGAACGAGACCGTGCCCGCGTAGCCGTCGGCGAACGCGAGGGTGCGGGGGCGGGCTGCGGGGTCCGCGGGGTCGAGCGCCTGCACGGACGAGCGGAAGGCGAGGTCGTCGGCGCCGTCGGGACGCGCGACGTAGGCGAGGACGCTGCCGTCGGGCGACCATGCGGGGCTCCCGACGCCGGAGACGCCGTCGGTGAGGCGTCGCACGCGGCCCTTGGCCAGGTCGAGCACGTGCAGCTGGTCGGTCACGCCGCGGGTGAACCACGCGCCGTCGACGAGGTAGTCGATCCCGCTCGTGACGATCGGGGCCTTCTCGCGCTCCGCGCGCTGCTCGTCGCTCTCCCCGGCATCGGGCGCGGAGCGCGGCACGACCGCCGCCGTGAAGGCGATGCGCGTGCTGTCGGGGCTCCACACGGGCACACCGGCGCCGAGCGGGAGGGTCGTGCGCTGCTGGGGCTCGCCGCCGCCGAGCGGCAGCGTCCACAGCTGGCCGTCACGGAGGAAGGCGACGTGGGCGCCGTCGGGCGAGAAGACCGGGCTCGAGTCGGAGGGACCGCGCGTGAGCGCCCTGGTGCCGCTCTCGTCGGCGATCCACAGCGAACTCGTGCTGCGGTCCTCGTCGACGTCTGTCGCGCCGAGCACGTACACGACGCGGTCTCCGGCGGGCGACAGCGTCGGCTGACTCGGCACGGTCAGAGCGAGAGCGTCGTCGATACTCATTCTGCGGGTCACGGGGACTCCTTCGGTTGCGGCGCTCGTGGCACCGGCTGGCGTGTGGGTCTGGCGGTCAGGGGGTGTACTGGATCGGTCGGGGGATCGCGGCGAGCAGCTGCCGCGTGTACGCGTCGTGCGGATCGTCGAGCACGGCGTCCGTCGGCCCCTGCTCCACCACGCGGCCGTCACGCATGACGGCCATGTGCGAGGCGACGTACCGCACGACCGCGAGGTTGTGCGAGATGAAGAGCATCGAGAACCCGAGCTCGTCCTGCAGCTCCCGGAGCAGGTTGAGGATCGCGCCCTGGATGAGCACGTCGAGCGCGGACGTGATCTCGTCGGCGATGAGCACGCGCGGCCTGCCGGCCAGCGCGCGGGCGATCGCGATGCGCTGCCGCTGACCGCCCGAGAACCGCGAGGGACGCGCATCGGCCTTGTCGGGGTCGAGCTGCACGAGCTCGAGCAGTCGCGCGGCCTCGGCGGCCCGCTCCCGTCTGGTCATGCCGGACGGCATCATCTCGGCGATGCTCGCCCCGACCGGCATCCGCGGGTCGAGCGAGGAGTACGGGTCCTGGAAGACCATCTGCAGAGGGCGAGGCCCCCGCCTCGGGATCGGTGCGCCGTCGAGCAGGATGTGCCCCGAGTGCAGGGGCACGAGCCCGACGGCCGCCCTGGCCAGGGTCGACTTGCCCGACCCCGACTCGCCGACGACGCCGGTCACGCCGCCCTCGGGCACCGTGAGCGAGACGCGGTCCACCGCGGTCATGGCTCCGCGGCCGACGCCGTAGCGCACCGAGACCTGATCGAACACGAGCTCGCTCATCGGGTGCCCACCTCCTCGTGATCGCCGCCGGCGGCATCCACCGGCTCCGGCCCGCCCGCGGCATCCGCCTCGGCGTCCGCCGTGCTGCCGGCGTCCGCTGCCCGCCCCTCCTCCGCCGCGAGCGTCGCGAGGGTCGCGAGGGGGCGGTCGAGGTCGGTCGCCATGTGCGGCACAGCGGCGAGCAGCGCCCGCGTGTAGGGATGCCGCGCCGACGACAGGTCGGTCGCGGGCAGCGACTCGACGATCTCCCCGGAGCGCATCACGAGCACGCGGTCGCACAGCTCGGCCACCACGGAGATGTCGTGGCTGATGAAGAGGATCGACGCGCCGTCCTCGTCGCGGATCGCGCGCAGCAGATCGAGCACCTGGCTCTGCACCGTCACGTCGAGGGCCGTCGTCGGCTCGTCCGCGATGATGAGGCGCGGCGACACCATGAGGCCCATGCCGATCATCGCGCGCTGGCGCATGCCGCCGGAGAACTCGTACGGGTACTGCCGCACGCGGCGCTTCGGCGCGGTGATGCGCACGGCGGCGAGCCGGTCGGCCGCCCGGTCGAGCGCCTCCCGTCGGCTCAGGCCGGCGTGCTCGGTGGCGACCTCGGCGAGCTGGGCGCCCATCCGCATGGTCGGGTTGAACGACGACATGGGGTCCTGGAACACCATCGCCATCGAGGTGCCGAGCAGTCGGCGCAGAGCCGGACCCTCGGCCGCCTGCAGATCGACACCGAGGAAGCGCAGAGCGGATGCCGTGACCCGCCCCGGCGGGTTCACGAGCCGCGCGACGGCGAGCGCGGTCATCGACTTGCCAGACCCTGACTCGCCGACGATCCCGACGATCTCCCCGGCGCCGACCCGGAAGTCGATCCCCCGCACGGCGTGCACCACGGTGCCGTCGGCGGCCTCGAAGTCGACGCGCAGGTCCTCGACCTCCAGCACCGCCCCGTCCTCCGCCGCGGGCGCCACGGCCTGCGCGGCGGTGCGGCCGAAGGGCGTGCGGCGGCGGATGCGAGTCGCGGTGCGCAGCAGCGCGTCGTCGGCGAGACCAAGGCTGCGGGCGGCCGATTCGCCGGTGAGGTTGAAGGCGAGTCCGGCGATCACGACCGCCAGACCGGGGGCGAGCGCGGCGAGCGGGTTCGCGTAGATGCCGCGCAGGCCGTCCATCATCAGGCGTCCCCAGTCGTACTCCGGGGGCTGCACGCCGAGACCGAGGAACGACAGTCCGGCGAACGCGAGCAGGGTGCCGCCGGCGCCGATGGTCGAGTTGACGATGAGCGGCTCGCCGATGTTCGGGAGGATGTGCCGGAACAGCACGCGTACGCGGCCGATTCCGCCGACGCGGGCGGCCGCCACGAAGTCGCGCGCCTCGATGCCGGCGATGAGGTTCTGGCAGAGGCGGGCGAACGACGGGGCGCCGGCGAGGCCGAGCGCGAAGACCGCGGCCGTGGCCGTGCTGCCGAAGATCGCCGCGAAGAAGAGGGCGAGCAGCAGTCCGGGGAACGCGACCGCGATTCCCGTGAACCAGGTCATCGCGCGGCCGAGCACCGGCCCGAGCAGCAGCGGGGCCACCCCGAGGATGAGGCCGGCGACGACGGCGACGAGCGTCGCGAGCAGCGCGAGCACGATCGACAGACGCGTCGCCACGATCGTGCGGAGCAGCAGGTCCCTGCCCAGGTTGTCGGTGCCGATGAGGTGCTCGGCCGAGGGGCCGGCCAGCAGGTCGCCGGTGTCGGTGACATCGGCCTGCTCGCCCCAGATGAGCGGGGCGACGATGGCGGTGAGCACGACGATCGCGAGCAGCGCCAGCGCCAGCGCCCCGAGCGGGGTGCGCATCATGTTCGCGAGTGTGCGCCTCATGCCTCGGCCGCCGTCGACTGGGGGTCGAGCACCGCGAGCGCGGCGTCGACGAGGGTGTTCACGAGCAGCACGCCCACGCCGTAGACGAGCACGGTGCCCTGCACGAGCGGGTAGTCCTTGGTCTGGATCGAGCTGACGATCGTGCTGCCGAGCCCCGGCCACGCGAACACCGTCTCGACGAGCACGGTGCCGGCGACGAGGCCGCTCAGCAGCAGCCCGCCGAGCGTGAGCGTCGCGGTCACGGCGTTCGGCAGCACGTGTCGCAGGGTGATGCGCGGCGCCCGCAGCCGCTTGGCGTGCGCGGTGCGCACGAAGTCGGCATCGAGCACGGAGAGCGCCTCGATGCGGAGGATGCGGGCGAGGATCGCCGCCGGCCCCAGCGCGAGCGCGAGCACGGGGAGGATGTACGACAGCGGTCCCTCGCGCCCGGCGACCGGCAGCCATCCGAGCTGGACGCCGAACACCGCAACGAGGGCCACCGCCAGGAGGAAGTCCGGGATCGATCCGATCACGACGCTCGTCGAGCTGAAGCCCACCTCGAGGCCCCGGGCCCTGCCCCGCTGCGTCGCCACGGCGACAGCCATGCCCAGCGGGATGGCGATGAGCACGGCGAGCACGAAGGCCAGCAGGGCGAGGGTGAGCGTGGCGGGCAGCCGCTGCGCGATCGTGTCGGCGACGGGCAGCTGCGACCCGATCGACACCCCGAGGTCCCCCGTGAACACCCCGCGGATGTAGTCGAGGTACTGCTGCCAGATCGGGTCGTTGAGCCCCAGCGATTCGCGCCGCGCCTCGACGACCGCGGCCGGGGCCGTCGGCCCCAGCGCCGCGCGGATCGGATCCCCGGGCACCAGGTGGATCATGAGGAAGGATGCCGTGATCAGGATCCACAGCGAGACGAGCAGCCGACCGGTGCGGCGGAGTGCGAACCTCAGCCAGCGGTGGTCGCCGACGCGCTTGTCGTCTTCGGCGATGCGGGTGGTCAGTGTCGTCATGTCGTCGATTCGATCCGAGGGTCGAGGGCGGCGCGGGGCTCTCAGCCGACCAGGCGGATGCTGGTCGGCTCGATCACGCCCGTCCAGTCGAACTCGGCGCCGTTGCCGAACATGTACACGGTGGCGTTGGCGAACGGCACGAGGTCCGCTGCGGCGAACAGCGCGCTCTCGGCCTCCTGCCAGACGTCGCAGCCCTCGCTGCCGTTCAGCTCGGACGCGCGCGTCACGGCATCCGTGTACTCGGCGTTCTCGATCGCCGAGAAGTTCGAGCCCTCCGGCGGCACGGTGCCGCTCACGAAGCCGATGGCCTGGTCGGGGCTGTTGACGCTGAGCGTGAGCCAGCCGATGTCCCAGGCTCCGGTGCTGAACGTCGCCTCCAGCAGCGCGGTCTCGTCCTGCTGCTTGCCGTCGACCTCGGCGCCGATCTCCTCCCATGCCGAGAGCGCGAGCTCGGCGGCCGCCGCGGCGGCGGCACCCAGGCTGTTCTCGTAGAGGAACGTCAGGCTCAGGCGCTGCCCGTCCTTGGCGCGCACGCCGTCCGATCCACGCACCCATCCTGCCTCGTCGAGAGTCGCGTTCGCGGCGTCGACGTCGAACTCCGGGCGCGACTCGGAGATCGCGTCGTACGTGCAGACGGTCGGCTCGACGACGGCGAGGGCCGTGGCCGGTCCGCCCTTGCCCGCGGTCATGACGTTCGCGAGCTCGTCGAAGTCGACCGCCTGGGTGAGCGCCAGTCGCACGGCCGGGTCGCTCGTCGGGTGCCCCTCGGCGTGGTTGTACCACTGCTCGCCGGCGATCGCGGTGCCCTCGCGCTGGAAGAGGTTCGCGCTGATCGCGCGGTCGGCGTCGGGGCCGGTGAGCTGGGCCGCGTTCGCCTCGCCCGAGAGCAGCAGGTTCGCCGCGGTGGTGCCGTCGGAGACGACCCGCACGTTCACCTTCGCCGGGATGCCCTCCTCGTCGACCGTGGCACCGCCGGGACCCCACGCGTAGTCCTCGCGCAGCTCGTACGTGTAGTGGTCGTTCGGCACGGCCTCGGTGAGCACGTACGGGCCGGTGCCGTCGGTGCCGGCCGCGAGCCCGTCGCGGTCGTTCAGCGAGGTGTCGCACACCATGGGCAGGCCGGAGAGTCCGAGCAGCAGGAACGGCGACGGGCTCGACAGGGTCATCGTGACCGTGTCGCCCTCGGCGGTGCTGGTCACCCCGACGGGCAGGAAGGCCCCGAGGAAGCCGCTCTGGTTCGCGGGGTCGGAGATCCAGTTCAGGTTGTCGGCCGCGCTCTGGGCGGTGAACGGCGTGCCGTCGCCGCAGGTGATGCCGTCCTGGATCTTCAGGGTCGCGGTGAGGCCGTCGACCTCCCACTCGGTGGCGAGCTGGCTGCGCACCTCGCCGTCGGCGTCGACGCTCACGAGCGTGTCGTAGGCGAGCTTGCTGATGTCGAACAGCGCGCTTCCCGCGGAGAGCTGGGGGTCGAGGCTGCCCGGATCGGAGCCGAGGATCTCGGTGAAGGTGCCTCCCTTCACCGGCTCACCCCCTCCTCCGTCCGAGCCGCATCCGGTGAGCACGGTGGCGAGAGCGGTCACGGCGACGACGGCGGTGACGGCGGTGCGATTCGGTGTCATGACGTTCCTCCAGGCAGTGGGTTCGTGCTTATCGGGGTGCACGCCGCGTGGCGACGAGGGTTCGGATGGTCAGCGCGACCGCGGCACGGCGCGGCCGAAGTGGATGTACGAGGCGCGGCCGTCGTCGGCCGGTTCGAGGAACGCGAGCACGAGGTGCAGGCCGTCCTTGCGTTCGCGGGCGATCAGCGAGGCATCGCCGTAGGGCACGAACTCGTCGGTCGAGGGCTCGGCGCCGAGTGCGCGCAGCTCGGGCGTGGGGCGCTGTTCGAGCCAGAGTCGGCCCTCCGCGTCCTGCGAGACCTCCATCTCGACGGTGGAGTTCGCGTACACGCCGAGGTAGCCGCTCACGTCCGGGGCGGACGACTCGGATGCCGCGGCGGGCGCCGCGTCTGCAGACGGCACGGGCGCCTCGGGAAGACCCGCTCCGGTGAGCTCGCGCAGCAGCGGATCCACGAGGTCGTGGAAGAGGCCGGCACCGTCGCCGCCGTTCGTGAGCAGCACGACGGCGACACCCGCCGCCGGCGCGATCCGCAGGAACGACGACTGGCCCACCGTGTTGCCGTCGTGTCCGAACAGCACGGAGTCCTCGTCGCGATCGATCTCCCACCCGAGGCCCCAGGCCGCTCCCATGCCGGCGACGCGCGGCAGGCGCACCTCCGTCGTGCGCATCGCGTTCGCGGCGGCCTGCGAGACGACCGCCTGCTCCTCATCCGACGCAGGCGAACCAGCCGCGGCACGGAGGTGCGCACGGGCGAACACGGCCAGGTCCTCGGCGGTCATCGCGAGCATCGACCCCGCCGGCTCGTTCGAGCGCGCCATCGCCCAGAACGGTGCGGGCTGCGGTTCGCCGCCGTCTCCGGCATCCACGTGTCCGACTGCGACGCGGTGCAGGATCGCCTCGTACGGGCTGGGCGAGACGCTGCGCAGGCCGAGCGGTGTCGCGAGGTGCGTGAGCAGCGCCTGCTCCCAGCTCGTGTCGCGCAGCCGCTCGATGAGCCGGCCCAGCACCACGTAGCCCGCGTTGCTGTACGAGAACAGCGCGCCCGGTTCGAAGATCTGCGCCGCCTCGGCGAGCAGCTCGACGTACTTCTCGACGGCGTCGTCGCCGCGACCGGTGTCGGTGAAGATGTCGCCCTCGATGCCCGAGCGGTGGCTGAGCAGGTGCCGCACGGTGATCGCCGCGGCGGCGGCCTCGTCGGCGAGCGCGAACTCCGGCAGGTACGTCCGGACGGGTGCGTCGAGGTCGACGAGCCCTTCGTCCACCAGCTGCATCACGAGCGTCGCGGTCCAGACCTTCGTGATCGATCCGATCTGGAACACGGCGTCCGTCGTCGCCTCGATCCGCGTCGCCGTGCTGAGGAGTCCGGCGGCGTGGGTGACGATCTCGCCGTCGACGAGGACCGCTACGGATGCCGCGGGCACTCCGCGCGCCTCGACCAGGGATCCGAGAGTGGACCGCAGGTGTTCACCGACCGCGTGGGGGCTCTGCATGGCCTCACTCTAGGCACCGCGTCGCCGATCGACGTTGGTCCGCTCCGACGGAACAGAATGCGGCGCTTCGTCTGATCCGACGAACCGGTGGGCGGAGCAAGCCCTTGTCCGGGCGCGGAGATTAGATAGACTATCTAAGTAATGTCTGCGTCCGATGACTCCCTCCACCTCACCGCGACAGACCTGCGCCTCGCCACCTTCCGGCTCGCCCGCCGCCTTCGGTGCGCCCGAGCCGTCGACGCGATGAGCGACGCGCAGCTCGCCGTGCTCGCGACCCTGCGCCTGCACGGACGACGCACCATCACCGCCCTCGCGGATGCCGAGCGCGTCACCGCCCCGTCGATGACGAGCATGATCAACGGCCTCGCCGAGCAGGGCTACGTCGTGCGCATCCCCGACGAGGAGGACCGCCGACGCGTGCAGGTCGACATCACCGAGACCGGGTCGGCGATCGTCGCCGAGACCATCCACCGGCGCGACCAGCTACTCGCCGGCATGCTCGCCGAGCTCGACTTCACCGAGGACGAGCTCTCGACGCTGCGCGAGGCCAGCGCCCTGATGCGGCGGGTGGTCGACCGATGAGCGCCATGTTCCGCTCGTTCGCGAACGTCAACTACCGCATCTGGTTCGCGGGCGCCCTCGTCTCGAACGTCGGCGGATGGATGCAGGCGACCGCCCAGGACTGGGTCGTGCTCACCGAGCTCACCGACAACGACGCCGCGGCCATGGGCGTCACGATGGCCCTGCAGTTCGGCCCGCCGCTCGTGCTCGTGAGCCTCACCGGATGGGTGGCCGACCG
This sequence comes from Microbacterium sp. LWO14-1.2, assembly GCF_038397715.1. NCBI lineage: Bacteria > Bacillati > Actinomycetota > Actinomycetes > Micrococcales > Microbacteriaceae > Microbacterium > Microbacterium sp. LWO14-1.2. The sequence continues at coordinate 2,418,364 of NZ_CP151633.1, read as the reverse complement.
CTTCGAGCGGCGCCGCATCCTCCTCGCGACGCAGACCTCGCTGCTGCTGCTCGCGATCGCCGTCGGCGTCCTGCTGCTGAACGGGCTCATGACGCTGCCGATGATGTTCGGCTTCGCGGCGGCCTTCGGCGTCGTGAACGCGTTCGACGCCCCCGCGCGTCAGGCGTTCGTCTCCGACATGGTGTCGGTCGGCGACACCTCGAACGCGGTCGCCCTGAACTCGGCATCCTTCAACCTCGCCCGTATGATCGGGCCGGCCGTCGGCGGCCTGCTGATCGTCGCGATCGGGTCGGGCTGGGTGTTCATCGCGAACGCCGCGACGTTCCTCGCGATGCTCGTCGCCCTGCTCCTGCTCCGCACCGGCCAGCTCGCACCGCGCCTCAAGGGCCGCAGTCGCGGAGGCCTCGCCGCCGGATTCCGCTACGTGTGGGGGCGCAGCGATCTGCGCGTCGTGTTCGTGACCGTGTTCCTCATCGGCGCATTCGGCATGAACTTCCCCATCTTCGCCTCGACCATGGCGCTCGAGTTCGGTGCCGGCGCAGACGGGTACGGCGTCCTCAGCTCGATCCTCGCGATCGGCTCGCTCGCCGGAGCACTGCTCGCCGCCCGCCGCGACCGCGCCAGGGTGCGCGTCGTGATCTTCGCGGCCGGCGGCTTCGGCGTCGCCGCGTTCGTCTCCTCCGCGATGCCCACCTACCTCACGTACGCCATCACCCTCACGTTCACGGGCTTCATGATCGTGACCCTGCTCACCACGGCCAACGGCTACGTGCAGATGACGACCGACCCCGCGCTGCGCGGACGGGTGCTCGCGCTCTACATGGCCGTCATCATGGGATCGACCCCGGTCGGAGCGCCCATCGCGGGATGGGTGGCCGACACGTTCGGCCCCCGCAGCGCGATCATGCTCGGCGGCACGGCCGGTCTCGTCGCATGCGCGATCGGCACGATCTGGGTCATCACGTCCGGACGCCTCCGTCGCGCCGAGGATCGCCGCTTCCTGCTGACCCTCGACGAGACCCGTCCGCTGAGCGTCATCGACGAGCCCGAACTGGCCGAGCCCGCGGCATCCGCCGAGCCCGTCGACTACAGCGAGAAGGCCACAGCGACCACCCCGATCCGCATCGCGAAGCAGGACTGAGGCGGATCGCCCGGCGCGGGTTTGTCAACCCCTCGCCGCCCCGCGCCCAGCGGCGTAACGTCACGCACATGGACGACAACACAGGACGCACTCCGCACCCCGAGCAGCCCGCAGAGGGCTCCCCCGACATCAACCCCGAGCACAACACCGCCCCCGACGGCCGCGACGCCGACGACCTCGACGGCGGCGCGCAGGGCGCAGCCCAGGGCGGCGCGATCCAGGGCGACAACGCGCACGGCGAGTCGCCGCGCGGCGCGATCCAGGGCGAGGCCGCAGACGGCGACCCGCAGGGCGCGTCGCAGGGCGGGGCGATCCAGGGCGACAGCTCGCACGGGGAGTCGCCGCACGGCGCGATCCAGGGCGACGCGAACCCCGACCGCGACGTGCCCCTGGGCGGCGACGACACGACCGCCGCGCAGCTCGACGCCGACAACGACGTGGAACGCGACACCCTGCGCACCCTCGACCCCGAGGACCCGCCGGCCTGAGTCGAGGCCGGGGTCGGCGCGACGACGGCCGGGGCTAGGCGCCCAGCACGTGCTTGAGCTGCTCCACCGCCCAGTCGAGCTCGGTGGCGCGGATGACGATGGGCGGCGCGATGCGGATCGTCTGCCCGTGCGTGTCCTTCACGAGCACGCCGCGGTCGAGCAGGCGCTCCGCGATCTGACGCCCGGTGCCCTTCGCCGGGTCGATGTCGACGCCGGCCCAGAGCCCGGCGATGCGCACCGCGGTCACGCCGTGCTCCTTCAGCGGCTCCAGCGCCGCCGCGAGGTGCTCGCCGAGCGCGCGGGCGCGCTCCTGGAACTCGCCGCTCTCGAGCATCTCCACCACGCGCAGCCCCACGGCAGCCGCGAGCGGGTTGCCGCCGAACGTCGAGCCGTGCTCGCCGGGCTGGATGACGCCGAGCACGTCACTGTCGCCGACCACGGCGGAGACGGGCAGGATGCCGCCGCCGAGCGCCTTCCCGAGCAGATACAGGTCGGGCACGACGCCTTCGCGGTCGCAGGCGAACGTCTCCCCCACGCGGCCGAGGCCCGACTGGATCTCGTCGGCGATGAACAGCACGTTCTTCTCGTCGCAGATCTCACGGATGCGGCGCAGGTACCCCTCGGGCGGGATGATCACTCCGCCCTCGCCCTGGATCGGCTCGATGAGCACCGCGGCGGTGTCGGCCGTGATGGCGGCGGCGACGGCATCCGCGTCCCCGTAGGGCACGACGTCGAAGCCGGGCGTGTACGGGCCGAACCCGTCGCGCGCCTGCTCGTCGTCGCTGAAGCTCACGATGGTCGTGGTGCGCCCGTGGAAGTTGCCCGCGGCGACGATGATGCGCGCGGCGCCGTCGGCGATGCCCTTGACCCGGTAGCCCCACGCGCGGGCGACCTTGATGCCGGTCTCGACGGCCTCGGCTCCCGTGTTCATCGGCAGCACCATGTCCTTGCCCGCAAGCTCGGCGAGGGCTGCCGCGAACGGCTCGAGGCGGTCGCTGCGGAACGCGCGGCTCGTCAACGTGACGCGGCCGAGCTGCTCGGTGAGCGCGGCGACGAGGGCGGGATGCCGGTGGCCGAAGTTCACGGCCGAGTACGCCGCGAGCAGGTCGAGGTAGCGCTTGCCCTCGACGTCGGTGACCCATGCGCCCTCACCCCGCGCGATCGTGACCGGCAGCGGGTGGTAGTTGTGCGCGACGTGCGGCTCCGTGCCCTGCTCGGCCACAGCGCTCGCGTCGACCGCGGTCACTTCGCACCCCGCAGCTCGAGCGTGCAGCACTTGATGCCGCCGCCGCCGAGCAGCAGCTCCGACAGGTCGACCATGATCGGGTTGTAGCCGCGCTCGCGCAGCTGCTTCTCGAAGCCCACCGCCCGCGGCGAGATGACGACGTTGTATCCGTCGCTCGCGGAGTTCAGGCCGAACACGGCGCCGTCCTCGTCCGACACGAGGATCGCATCGGGGAAGCGCTTCTCGAGCTCGGCGCGGCTCGCGTCGTCGAAGGCGCCGGGCAGGTAGGCGATGTTGGCGTGCTCGGGTCCGCCGTTCTCGACGCCCTGCACGGGGTCGAGCACCGCGATGGCCGTGTCGAGGTGGTAGAAGCGCGGATCGATGAGGTTCAGCGACACGACCTCGCGGCCGAAGACCTCGCCCACCTCGCGGTGGCTGTCGCCGGTGGAGCGGAACCCGGTGCCGGCGAGGATCACGTCGCCGACGAGCAGGAAGTCGCCCTCACCCTCGTTGACCTCTTCGGGCATGACCGTGTCGAAGCCCGCGCCGCGGAACCACTCGGCGAATGCGGGCGCCTCGCCCTGGCGCTCCACGAAGCGGAACTCGGGCACGTAGGCGCGGCCGTCGATCACGAAGCCGCCGTTGGCGGTGTAGACCATGTCGGGGTATCCGGCGAGCGGCTCGATGAGCTCGACCTCGTGGCCCAGCTCCAGGTACAGGTCGTGCAGCTTCTGCCACTGTGCCACGGCCCGGTCGGTGTCGGTGGGCTTCGAGGGCTCCATCCACGGGTTGATGGAGTAGTTCACGGTGAAGTGCGACGGCTTGCACATCAGGTAGCGGCGGTGGTGCGCCGTGCGCGCGGTGGCTTCGGTGGCGGTGGCCTCGGACGCAGTGGTTTCGACAGACATGGAGCTCCTCGAACGGATGCGGCGGACGCTGTCCAGGGGCCCGGCGGTCCTTCGACCCGTGCCGCTCCGAGGGAGTCGGCGCTCGGGGAAGATGCGACTCGAGCACGCCGACACCCATTGTGTCACCCGTCGCCTGACCGGGGCCAGAGCGCTGAGCGGTTTCGAATCGCGCACCTGGCAACTTTCGACCCCCGAGTTCTGCGATTCAGGCGATTCGAATCGGCCGGCATCCGCGAGTCGACGCCGACTACTCCGCGCCGCGCACGACCACCTTGCCGACCGTGTGCCCTGCCTCGACGTGGGCGAGCGCCGACGAGGCGCGCGCGAAGCCGTATTCGCGCTCGATCACCGGCGTGATGCGCCCCTCGGCGGTGAGGTCGAGGAGTGCGGTCAGCACCTCCGCCCGCGGCGTCGCCATGAGCGAGCGGATGCGGCGACGCGACCCGATCGAGCGCAGGGCGGCGGCGAGGATGCGGGGCATCGGCCCCAGCACGTGCCCGCCGTTCCCGGCGGTGAGCACGACCCGCCCGCCGTCGCTGACGAGACGCTGCAGGTCGCGCAGCGGGATGCCGCCGGCGATGTCGACCACGGCATCGAAGTGCCCGCCGGGCAGCGTCGACAGGGGTGTGCGACGGTGGTCGATCGTGCGCACGGCGCCGAGGTGCTCGACGAGAGGCGCGTTGCGCTCCCCGCACGTCGCCCACACCTCGGCCCCGCGCAGGGCGGCGAGCTGCACGGCGAATGTGCCGACTCCGCCCGAGGCGCCGATCACGAGGACGCGCCCCGGCGCGGCATCCGGGTTCCCGCCGATCGAGCGGATGCCGACGCCGGCGAGGTCGAGCGCCTGCCAGGCCGTGCCGGCGGCCACCGGGAGGGTGGCGGCGATCCCGGAGGCCACATCGGCGGGCACGGGTACGAGGCGGGATGCCGGGACGGCGACGTGCGAGGCCAGCCCGCCCCCGCCGACCAGTTCGCCCACGACCCGGGTGCCGAGATCGATGCCGATCACGTCGGGGCCGAGCTCGACGACGGTGCCGGCGACCTCCATGCCGCGGACGGGGTGCTTCGGCTTCGTGAGGCCGAACACCGGGCGCACGAGCAGCGGGTCGCCGAGCAGCAGACGCACATCGCCGGCGTTGAGCGAGGTCGCCTCGACCCGCACGACCACCTCGCCGCGGCGCGGTACGGGCATCGGGATCCCGGTGAGTCGGACCCCGTCGGCGGGGCCGTACGTCTCGCGGCTCCACGCGGGGATGGTGCTGTGAGTGGCGGACGGAGCATCGCGGTGAGTGGGGTTCGCAGCGGACATGTCAGCCCTCCTTCGGGGTGGTGTCGGGGTACTGGAAGAGATCGTCGAGGCCGACGCCGAACGCGCGGGCGATCTGGAAGGCGAGCTCGAGGGTCGGCGAGTACTTCTCCTGCTCGATCGCGATGAGGGTCTGGCGCGTCACCCCGATCGAGCGCGCGAGCTCGGCCTGGGTCAGCCCCGCGGCCTCGCGGTGCGTGCGGATGCTGTTGGAGACGAGGGTGGGCTTGACCATCAGACGAGACCCCGACGGTAGGCGATGGCGCGGGCCACGCCGCCGACCACCGCTGACACCGCGAAGCCCGCGAACATGGCGTTCGCGATCCAGAACACGTCGGCGCCGATCGCGCACAGGGCGATCACGGCGAGCCCCGCGATCACGAGGAATCCCTGCTCCACCCGGCCGCCCATGCGGCTGATGTCGCGGTCGCGGATGTCGGATCTGCCGACGCCGTCGGGGTCGCGCGCGCCGGCGACGATCCCCCAGACGACGCTGACCACGATGGTGGCGACGATGCCGACGCCGATGGTCCACAGCATCGGCGGCAGCCAGTCGATCTCGGCGACCGGGGTACTCGCGGCCTGCTGCAGCACGATGACGATGTACGCGGGGATGACGAGCACGCTGACGATCAGCCCCGCCCAGACGTTGCGCTCCTCGTAGACCATGACCGCTCCTCATGTAAAAGATTGTTTACATGAGGGACGGTACGCCGCCCCCGCGCAGGTGTCAAGAATCTTTTACATATCGCATTTCGAATCGCCTGCTTTGCAATCCCGAGGGTCGTCGGGTGGTAATTCGCGCGATTCGAATCGGCGGGCCCGCTCAGATGACCTCGGCGCTCCAGTCGTCCGGGTTGCCGTAGCGGTGGGCCGTGATGGCGATGGCCTGCTCGTGCACGAAGGGCAGCAGCTCGATGCGCGCCGCCGACGTCACCTCGCCGTCGTACACCGCGAGGTCGGGGTCGCCGCCGACGGCGCCGGCGAGCGATCGGCGCAGCTCGCCGACCGACGCGCGCGTGCCGACGAGCCGGACGCGCGACGGGTGGCCGTCGGCCTGCATCCGCTCGATCCAGTCCTCGTCGCTCTCGAGATAGACCGTGGCCCCCACGTCTCCGAGCGCGTGGCGCACGGCCGCGGGCAGCCCGACCGGGGTCGACAGCGTGAACGGGGCGCCGGCGCGCACCGCCGCGATGACGACGCGCAGCAGCTCCTGCCAGCCCGCGTCCGACGTGGCGCGGATCCCTACGGGCACCGGCCGGTACCGGAAGAGGTTCCGCTCGACGCCGAGCCGCGACACGTCGCGCACCTTGCCGAACTCGCGATCCCAGGCGAGCGCATCCGAGAGCGCCGAGCGACGCAGCCACTCGAACGCCTCGTAGTCGAGCGACGGCTGGGCCGACTCGATCAGGGCCGTGATCCGGGCATCGAGGCCGCGCAGATGCAGCGTGCTCGACACCGGGCCCGTGGCCCGCGACCGCCACGATCCCAGGCCGATGAGGTAGTTCGGGCCGCCGGCCTTCGCGCCGGGTCCGACCGACGAGCGCTTCCAGCCGCCGAACGGCTGACGCTGCACGATCGCGCCGGTGATGCCGCGGTTCACGTACAGGTTGCCGGCCTGCACGCGGTCGAGCCACAGCGCGAGCTCGGCGGGGTCCTGCGTGTACAGCCCCGCGGTGAGACCGTATGCGACGGCGTTCTGCAGCTCGATCGCGCGCTCGAGGGTCGGGGCGTGCATGACGCCGAGCACGGGTCCGAAGAACTCCTCGGTGTGGAAGCGCGATCCCGCCTGCACGCCGACGCGGATGCCGGGACGCCACAGTCGTCCGGTCTGATCGTCGGCGGAGACGGCCGGCTCGATGAGCCACTGCTCCTCGCCCTCGAGTTCGGTGAGCGCCCACGCGAGCTTGCCCTGCGGACGCTCGATCACGGGTCCGACCTCGGCCAAAGGGTCGGTCGGCCAGCCGACGTGCAGCGATCGCGTCGCGTCGGCGAGCTGACGGGCGAACCGCTGCGAGCGCCCGACCGGTCCGACGAGGATGGCGAGGGATGCCGCCGAGCACTTCTGCCCCGCGTGCCCGAACGCGCTGCGCACGAGGTCGGACACCGCGAGGTCGAGGTCGGCCGACGGGGTGACGATCATGGCGTTCTTGCCGCTGGTCTCCGCGAGCAGCGGCAGGTCGGGACGCCAGGAGCGGAAGAGCGCCGCGGTCTCCCAGGAGCCGGTGAGGATGACGCGGTCGACGCCCTGGTGCGTGATGAGCTCCCGCCCCAGGTCGCCTTCCTCGATGTCGACGAGGGCGAGCGCGTCGCGCGGCACGCCCGCCTGCCACAGGGTCTCGGCGATCACCGCGGCGCAGCGGCGCGACTGCGGCGCCGGCTTGAACACGACGCCCGAGCCGGCGGCGAGCGCGGCGAGCACTCCTCCCGAGGGGATCGCGAGCGGGAAGTTCCACGGCGGGGCCACCACCGTGACGCCCGCCGGCACGAACGAGGCGCCGGCGACGGCATCCAGTTCTCGAGCGGTCGCCGCGTAGTAGCGCGCGAAGTCGACGGCCTCGCTGACCTCGACGTCGGCTTCGGCGAACACCTTGCCGGTCTCGGCCGCGGCGACCTCGATGAGGTCGCCGCGGCGGCTCTCGAGCGCGGCGGCCGCGCGCAGCAGCACCTCGGCACGCTCGGCGGCGGGGCGCGCGCCCCACTGCCCGCCGGCACCCCGCGTGCGCGCGATCGTGGTGTCGAGCACGCCGGCGTCGTCGACGCGAGCGGCGGCGATCGTGTCGTCGCCGAGCGTCGACGACGCGATCCGCTCCCGCACCCCGACCGCCCACTCGCGGTTCGCCGGCAGGGCGGGATCGGTGTCGGCGGTGTTCGAGAATCCGGGGGCGCCGTCGCCCGCGCGGTCGAGTTCGCGCGGCGAGTACACCGCCGTCTCCAGGAACGGGGCGCCGGTGTCGTCGGATCCGCGCGAGATGCCGAGCACGGCCTTGGTGAGGTCCTCCTCCGGCGCGGGGGCGACGGGGGCGGGCCGGACCGATTCGTGCACGGGCGCGAGGCGGTCCTGCGTGCGACGAGGCCCGGTGCGCAGCGTGGGCGACGTCGAGCGCTCGAGCGCGTCGAGGAAGCGGTCCTGCTCCCGCACGAACAGCGCCTGGTCGTCGCCCAGCCGGAAGGCCGCGGAGAGGAAGTTCTCGGGAGAGGCGTTCTCCTCCAGGCGCCGCACGAGGTAGCTGATCGCGACGTCGAACTCGTCGGGCCTCACCACGGGCACGTACAGCAGCACCTCGCCGACCTCGCGGGAGACGGCCTGCACCTGTCCCTGCGCCATGCCGAGCAGCATCTCGAACTCGATCGGGGGCTGGGAGCCGGGACCCGCGCCCGCCCCCGTCGCTCCACGCACGCCCCGCTCTCCAGCGAGCAGCCACGCGTACGCGATGCCGAACAGGTTGTGCCCGGCGATCCCGAGCCGCACCGCCGCCACGTTCTCGGGGCGCAGCGCCCAGTCGAGGCAGCGCAGGTAGTTCGCGTCGGTGTCGACCTTGGTGTCGTAGGTCGCCGTTGGCCAGCCGTGCATGGTCGCCTCGACGCGCTCCATCGCGAGGTTCGCCCCCTTCACGAGCCGCACCTTGATCGGCGCCCCGCCGTGCGCGACGCGCTCCTGCGCCCAGGCCGTGAGCTCCTGCAGCGCGGGTAGCGCGTCCGGCAGGTATGCCTGCAGCACGATCCCAGCCTCGAGCCCCTGCAGTCGCGGGTCTTCGAGGATGCGCGTGAACACGGCGATGGTCAGATCGAGGTCGCGGTACTCCTCCATGTCGAGGTTGATGAAGGTGCGGTCGGACGCCGCCGTGAGATACAGCGGGAGCAGGCGGTCGACGACGGCCTCCACGACCTCGTCGAACGCCCACATCGAGATGTGGCTGATGATCGCCGAGACCTTGACCGAGACGTAGTCGACGTCGGGGCGTCGGATCAGATCGTGGATGCCGTCGAGCCGGCGCTTCGCCTCGGCCTCGCCGAGCACGGCCTCGCCGAGCAGGTTGAGGTTGAGGCGCGCACCGGACTCGCGGATCTTCGCGATGGCCGGGCCGAGCTTCGCGGGGCGCGCGTCGACGACGAGGTGGCCCACCATCTCGCGCAGCACGCGGCGAGCGATGGGCACGACGGGTGCGGGCAGGATCGGCGCGACGCCGCCACCCAGCCGCACGGCGGAGCGCAGGTACCAGGGCAGGAACTCGGGCACGATCGGCGCGATGCGGTGGAGCTGGGATGCCGCGGCGCCCAGGCTCTCGGGGCGCATGACGCCGTCGACGAAGCCGAGCGTGAACGGGAGGCCGTTGGTGTCCTGCAGCACTCCGGCGAGGCGCTCGGCGGCGGGGTCGACGTCGGCGGCCGCCGCCTCGGTCACCCAGCGGCGGGCGAGGTCGATCGCGCGGTCCGCGAAAGTGTCGGACGGGTCTGCAGACGGCATCGGGTCGGCCATGTGCTCAGGCTATTACCGCGCGCCCCCTCTCCTCGCGCCCCCGCGCCGCCGCGCCTCGCGCTCGCCCCCCCCGTCTCAACGCCGACCCACCCCCTTGTGCGCGACCCACCCCTGTTCGTTCGGGCCGCAGAGGGGTGGCTCGCGCAGAAGGGGGTGGGTCGGCGGGGTCAGCTGCCCGCTGCCAGCATCTCGTCGTACCCCTCGCGGAACGTCGGGTACGACAGCTCGCCCAGCAGCCCGTGGGCGAGGCTCCCGTCGAGCACGGTGCCGCCGCCGGCATCCCCCTCGCTCTGCGGCGGAGCCGCGACGCCCAGCCGTGAGGCGATGTGCGCCACGACCGCACTGAGCCGGACGGGCTCCCGGTCGATCGCGTGCACGAGGGCGGGTGGGGCGTCGGCGCGCAGGAGCACGTCGAGGAGCCGCACGAGATCGGATTCGTGGATGCGGTTGGTGCGGCGCTCGTGGTCGACGGCGGCGCCCTCGCGCACGCGGCGGATCAGCGAGTCGCGCCCGGGACCGTAGATGCCGGCGGGGCGCACGACGATCGCCCCGAGCAGGTCGACGGCGAGCTGCTCCCCCTCGACGAGAGCATCGCCGCGCTCACCCGTCGTGAGCGTCGGGTCGGCCTCGGTGAGCGGGGCGCGCCCGTCGGATCCGCCGAACTCCTGCGAGCCGTACCCCTCGAACACCCTGGTCGACGAGACGAAGAGCACGCGCTCCGGGCGAGCGGGCAGAGCGGCGGCGAGGTGCGTGAGCGCGGCGGGGTAGATCGAACCCTCCGGCCCGGTGCCCGGCGGCAGCGTGACGACGACGGCGTCGAACGCCGGCAGTGGCGACGAGAGCGGATGCCGCAGGTCGGCCTCGATCGTCGAGAACGCGGCAGGCAGTCCCGAGGCGTCGCGACGGATCGCCGTGACCTCGCCTCCCTCGGCGACGAGCCGCTCGCCGAGCGCCGTGCCGAGCGCGCCGCACCCGACGAGCAGCGTGCGTGCGGGGCGGTGCGTGCCGGCATCCGTCATGCCGTCAGCTCCACTCGCTCGGCGCGGGCATGCGCACGGGAGGCAGAGCGGATGCCGCGGCCCAGTCGTGCACCCAGGCGTCGATCTCCCGCACGCCCTCCGGCTTGCCGACGGCGGCGAAGAGCTCTTCGTTGCTCACGGTGCCGCCGGTGCGGCGCAGCATCCGCGCGCGGACGATCGCTCGCGCGTACACCTGGCCCTTGACGACGGCGCGGTGCTCCATGAAGAGGGCCTTCTCGTCGTGCCCGATGAATCGGGACTGCACCTCGAACCGCTGCCACAGCTGCAGCGACTTGCGGAACGTGATCGTCTCGCTGGAGACGACCGCGTACCAGCCGCGATCCTTCATGGCGTCGAGGAGTCCCGTGCGGATGAGCAGATCCCAGCGACCGAGGTCGAACAGCGACAGGTACCGGCCGTTGTTCATGTGCCGCAGGATGTCGATGTCGCTGGGCAGCGTCGTCAGCCGGATGGTGCCGACGGCGGTCGGATCGAGGGTCTTGCCACGCCGTGCGCGACGGCGGGCTGCGAGGATCACGAGGAGGGTGCGCCAGATCACGTTCACGAGGATCGATCGTAGCCATCGACGCACGATCGGCGAACATCGTTGTTCGATTCCTCCAGGTGGTGTTACAGCGGGATTTCGGCATCCTGCTCGATTTCTCGATCGTGTGCGCCGCGCGTAGAGTCACCGCATGAGCGCCGAAGCCCACCCTGAAGTCATCGTCCGTCCGGTCCGTGATGTGGACGCGGAAGCCCTTGGTCGTGTGCACGCGCAGTGCTGGCACGAGACCTACGACCACCTGATCAGCAAGGCCGCGCTCGAGAAGGTCTCGCCCCGGCGCATGGCCGAGCTGTGGACCCACTGGGCGGCGCAGGGCCCCGAGTTCACGATGAACGCCGCGCTCGTCGACGGTGAGATCGTGGGCTTCGCCGGTTCCGGTCCGGCGCGCGACAAGGACGCCCCCGCGTTCCGCGAGCTCTACTTCATCTACCTGCTCGACGCCTGGCACGGCACCGGCATCGGCCAGAAGCTGTTCGACGCCGCGGTCGAGAAGGACGAGCCCCTGTACCTCTGGGTCGCCGAGGACAACCCCCGCGCGCACCGCTTCTACACGCGCAACGGCTTCACGCTCGACGGCGCCACCCACACGGAGCCCTTCCTCGGCGAGACCCTCACCGAGGTGCGCTTCACCCGCTGATCCGCGCGCGCCGCGCGTGTGCGCGTGCGCGTGCGCCAGCGCCGCGCGTGGCACCGCGCGCGCCCCGAGACCCACCACTCCCGTCGAGACCCACCACCCCATACGTCGGGGCCGGTGGGTCTCGGCGCGCGGGGTGGGTCTCGGCGCGCGAGGGCCGGCGCGCGCGGTGGGTCTCGGCGCGCGCCCGCGCGCAGGACTCGAGGATGCCGCGGTCAGCGCCCCGAGACGTTGCCGAACAGCTTCGCGATCGGCGCGATCACGAGCGGACGCGCCGCCACCCAGCCGATGCCGATCACGACCATGGACGCCACGAAGACCCAGAACCCGGTCCAGGTGACGGCATCCTGCGCGGCGTACATGTGGTTGAGGTTGCGCAGGAATCCGGTGAGGAACACCAGCGCGACGTGGACGACGATGAACGCCACGAAGTACAGCATCACGGGGAAGTGCACGGCCCGCGCCCACTCGATCGGGTACGCCTTCGAGAGGCGCTCTGCCCTCTTCGGCCACATCCCCGACATGCGGAAGCCGGTCACCGCGGCGAGCGGCGCAGCGAGGAACACCGTCGCGAAGTACGCGATCTGCTGCAGGCTGTTGTAGTTGTTCCAGCCGTTCTCGTGCGGCCAGTCGAACGACACGTACTGCAGCGCGGCCGACAGCGCGTTCGGGAAGACCTCCCAACTGGTGGGCACGATCCGCGCCCAGTGGCCGGTCACGAACAGCAGCACGACGAAGATCACGCCGTTCACGAGCCACAGGATGTCGAGCGCCTGGTGGAACCAGATCGTCAGACTGACCTTGCCCTTGGGGTTGTTGCGCGGCGTCCAGAACGCGGTCGGACGCTTCTCGCTGCGGATGCGCAGCCCCGATCGGATGATCAGCACCATGAGGAACACGTTGAAGAAGTGCTGCCAGCCGATCCACGGCGCGAAGCCCGGCTCGACGTGCACGGCGGGTTCGTACTCGCCGGGGAATGCGGCAAGGAAGTCCTGCATGAACGGGACGCTCAGCAGCGCGCGCACGAACGCCACGGCTGCGCCGGCGAGGATGCCGAGGGCTGCGGCGCCGAACAGCCCGGCGATCGCCTGCGGCCACGTCGGGAGACGACGGGAGGATGCCGGTGCGTCAGCGACATGGCGCGGGGCCCGACCGTCCCACACCGTCTTCCTCCACGGCAGCGGGGTGGAGACGTCGGCGACCGTCGCGACCGTCGAGACCGTCGAGACCGTGTTCGAGGAGACGTCCGCCGCCGTGCCCGCAGCTTCGGGGGCCGACAGGTGAGGTGTCGGCGTTCCAGGCGAAATCGGTCCGACATCTGGGGTGTCGGACCCCGACGTGACGAGGGAGGGGACGGTGCCGGCGGGCGGCCACGGCTCGCCTCCGCGGGTGCGCGGAAGGCCGCGCCGCACAGATGCCACTCCCCCACCCCGCGGCTCGTCGAGCGAGGACGACGCCTCCGCCTCCACACCCCGCGGCTCGTCGAGCGCGGACGACGCCTCCGCCTCCACACCCCGCGGGTCGTCGAGCGAGGACGACGCCTCCGCCTCCACACCCCGCGGCTCGTCGAGCGACGACGATGTCGACCGAGACGAGACGCGGTCCCCTCCGTGCGACGCCGCCACGGTCACGTCTGCCGGGGGCCAGGGCTCACCGCCGGGCGTGCGCGGGAGTCCGCGGCGGAGCGTCGCGCCGGCAGTATGGCGCGTTTCGTCTCGCTCCGCTCGCTCAACGACCGGCGCTTCGGCGACCGCGGAACCCTGGCGCGTTTCGTCTCGCTCCGCTCGCTCAACGACCGGAGGTTCAACGACCGGCGCCTCGACCGCGGCGACCTCGACCGCCCCCGCGGGCGGCCAGGGCTCCCCGCCGCGTGTGCGCGGGAGGCCGCGGCGCAGCATCCGCTCTGCCATGTCTACTTCTTCCGGGCCTCGAGGGCGGCGATCACCTGGGGGACGACGGTGAACAGGTCGCCGACGATGCCGAAGTCGGCGACGTCGAAGATGGGCGCCTCGGCGTCTTTGTTGATCGCGACGATCGTCTTCGCGGTCTGCATTCCGGCGCGGTGCTGGATGGCGCCGGAGATGCCGAGCGCGACATACAGCTGCGGCGACACGGAGACTCCGGTCTGCCCGACCTGGTGCGACTGCGGGATGTACCCCGCGTCGACCGCGGCGCGGGATGCTCCGACGGCCGCGCCGAGCGCGTCGGCGAGCTCTTCGACGAGGACGAACTTCTCCTTGGAGGCGAGGCCGCGTCCGCCGGAGACGACGCGGGCCGCTCCGCGCAGTTCGGGGCGCGACGAGGTCGTCTCGACGGCTTCGACGGCGCCGACGGTCGCGGTCGCCGCTCCGGATGCCGTGACGGCGAGCTCCTCGACGGTGGGCGCGTCCACGGCGCCGGCGCGGGTGTCGACCGCTCCCTGCCGCACGGTGATGACGGGGGTGCCGTAGGTGGGCGCCGCGTCGACGAGGTAGGCACCGCCGTAGACGGAGTGGTGCGCCACGACGCCCTCGTCGTCGCGCGAGACGCCGACGGCGTCGACGCACAGGGCGTTGCGGGTGCGCACGGCGAAGCGTCCGGCGACGTCGCGCCCGGCGATCGAGTTCGAGATGAGCACGGCGTCGGGGCGCACCTTCTCGTACGCGGCTTGCAGGGCGTCGACGACGGGCACGGTGAGCGCGGTCGCGTCGCCCGCGGCCGTCAGCACGACGGCGGCGCCGGCTGCAGCGGCCTGGGCTGCGGCATCCTCCGCGCCGCCGACGATGAGGGCGACGGGCGAGCCGATGCTCGACGCGGCGCCGAGGAGGGCCGCGGTGCTGCTGGCCGGCGCGCCGGACGGGTCGACGTCGACGAGCACGAGCACGGGGTTCTCGGGGTAGCTCATGTCACACCAGCCTGTTCTCTGCGAGGTAGTCGACGAGTTTCTGGGCCGCGTCGCCCTCGTCGACGATCTTGACGCCTGCGGCGCGCGGCGGCTTCTCCGACACGGCGGTCATGATCGTGCGGGGGGCCTCTGCGGGGTCGGCGGAGACGCCGAGGTCGTCGAGGGTGAGCACGTCGAGCGGCTTCTTCTTCGCCGCCATGATGCCCTTGAAGTTCGGGAAGCGCGCGTCGGGCAGCGCTTCGGTGATCGAGATGACGGCGGGGAGGGATGCCGAGATCGGCTGCGCTCCGGCATCCGCGCCTCTCGTGCCGCTGATGCCGTCGGCGGTGATCTCGACCGCGGTGAGCGCGGTCGCCTGTGCCCAGCCCAGGTGCTCGGCGAGCATCGCTGCCATGACGCCGCCCGAGCCGTCGGTCGACAGGTTGCCGGTGATGACCAGGTCGGGCTCGCCGCGGCGGATCGCCGCCGCGAGGACTTCGGCCGTGAGCCCGAGGTCGGCGCCGGCGAGGCGCTCGTCGGCGATGTGCACGGCCGATCCGGCGCCGATCGCGAGTGCTCGGCGCACCGACGCGGTCGACCCCTCGGGGGCCATCGCGACGGCCACGACCTCGGTGCCCTCGTTCTTGTCGGCGTGGCTCAGCGCGACCTCGAGAGCACGCTCGGTGATCTCGTCGAGCACGACGTCTCCGGCGCCGCGATCGGCCAGGCCGGTCTCGAGGTCCAGCTTGCGGTCGCCGTAGGTGTCCGGCACCTCTTTGACCAGGACGAAGATCTTCATGGATTGCTCCTCACGACTGCCTCGATTCTAGCGTGGTGAAACTGAGTCCCATCCGGAAAGCGACCGAGAACCAGCGATCTCCGGATCGCCGCATGCCCTACCGTAGAGACGTGGTCCGATCCCGCCCTCTGCCCGTCGATCCGCTCGCCGAAGCGAAGCGGCAGTGGCTCGCGCACGGATGGACGGATGCCGCAGACGGCATGACCGTCGTGACCTCGGTCATGCGGGCCCAGCAGCTGCTGCTCGCGCGGGTCGACGCGACCCTGAAGCCGTTCGCCCTGACCTTCGCCCGGTACGAGATGCTGCGCCTGCTGGCGTTCAGCCGGGCCGGACGCCTGCCGCTGTCGAGTGTCGTCGCCCGTCTGCAGGTGCACGCGACGACCGTGACGAGCACCGCCGAGCGCCTCGTGCGCGACGGGCTCATCGTTCGCGAGCCGCACCCCCACGACGGACGCGCCGCGCTGCTCGCCCTCACCGACCCGGGCCGCGCGCTCGTCGAGAAGGCCACGGCCGCGCTCAACAGCGAGGTCTTCTCCGACCCCGGCATCAGCCGCGACGACGCCACCGAGCTGGTCGCGATCGTCGCGCGCATGCGCAAGGCCGCCGGCGACTTCGCCGATCCGCGCCCGCAGCCCGAGGCGCTCTGACATGGCGCGCTTCGTGCGCGAGCGGGTCATCGCCGCTCCCCCGGCCGAGGTCTTCACCGCATCGCTGGATCCCCAGCTGCACGTGCGGTCGATGGCGCGGCACGGCGAGACCATGGTCGAGGCTCCGCCCGGCGGTGTCTTCACGGAGGGGTCGACGGTCACGTGGCGGGCGCGGCACTTCGGCATCCCGTTCCGGCTGCGGTCGATGGTGTTCGACATCGACGAGCCCCGCGGGTTCCGCGACCGCCAGATCGCGGGTCCCTTCGGGGCGTTCCTGCACGAGCACGAGTTCCACCCGCATGAGCGCGGGACGCTCATGCGCGACACGATCACGTTCCGCTCGCCGTTCGGTCCGATCGGACGCCTCGTCGACCGGCTCTTCATGACGGCGTACCTGCGGCGGCTCATCTCGGAACGCAACGACACCATCTCCTCCGAGATCGAGGGCCGCGGGCGTACCCTGTCGCCATGAGCGAACTGCGTGTGCACACCACCCTCACCGGACGCGGCTCCGCCGCCGCCATCCTCCTCACCGACGAGCAGGTGTCGTCGCTCGGCGCGGGCAAGGCGTTCCCCGTCGCCGTCACGATCGACGGACGCACCGCGCGACTGCGACTCGCCCGCATGGGCGGAGAGAACATGATCGGGTTCAGCAAGGCGGTCCGCAGCGACCTCGGAGTCGAGATCGGCCAGGAGGTCGACGCGGTGATCCGCGTGGATGCCGCGGAACGCACCGTCGAGGTGCCGCCGCCGCTCGCCGCCGCGCTCGACGCCGACCCCGCGCTGCGCGCCGCCTTCGACGCCCTGTCGCCCTCGGCACGCAAGGAGCACGCCCGCTCCGTCGCCGAGGCGAAGCAGGACGCGACGCGCGATCGGCGCATCGAGAAGATCGTCGCCGCGCTCCGCGGCTGATCGCCGGACGCCTCCCGTCGGGATCCGCGTCGGGTCGGCGGATCGCGTCGGGTCAGTGGGACGCAGGGGATCAGCGGTTCTGGAAGTCGGGTGCACGCTTCTCCCGGAAGGCAGCCATGCCCTCCTTCTGGTCGGCGGTGTCGAACAGGGCGGCGAACGCCCTCTTCTCGTGCGCGAGGCCGTCGGCGAGCGACGTCTCCATCGCGGCATCCAGCGCGGCCTTCGCCGCGTACACCGACGGGAGCGACTTCGAGGCGATGGTCTCGGCGAGCGCGGCGGCCTCGTCGAGCAGGTCGGATGCCGGGACCACGCGTGACACGAGTCCGGACCGCTCCGCCTCCTCGGCGCCCATGAACCGACCGGAGAGGACGAGTTCGGCGGCCTTGTAGTAGCCCACCGCGCGGATGAGGCGCTGGGTGCCGCCCATGCCGGGGATGACGCCGAGGTTGATCTCCGGCTGACCGAACTTCGCGGTGTCGGCCGCGAGGATGATGTCGCACATCATGGCGAGCTCGCATCCGCCGCCGAGCGCGAAGCCCGATACCGCCGCGATCACGGGCGTCTTCACTGCGGCGAACTCGTGCCAGATGCCGAAGTGGTCGGTCTCGAGCATCTCGTCGCCCGACATGCCCTCCATCTCCTTGATGTCGGCTCCGGCGGCGAACGCCTTCTCGGAGCCGGTGACGATGATCGCGCCCACGCCGTCGTCGAGGTCGAAGGCCTGAGCCGCGGCGGTGATGTCCTCGGCGAGCTGGGAGTTCAGGGCGTTCAACGCCTGCGGCCTGTTCAGGGTGATCCACCCGACCCGTCCGCGCTGCTCGACCAGGATCGTCTCGTACTCGGTCATGAAGGCCCTCTCCGTCTTCGAATAGCGTGCTTTGCAACGAGAGCTGTCGAATCGTTGCATTGTGCGCGATTCGAAATCCCCTGCACGACGATCGTCACACGGTCCCTGCTCGGATGTCGGTGATGATGCCGGAGAAGTCCCGGCCCGCCCCGTCGCCTGCGGCGAACGCGGCGTACAGCTCCTGTGCCAGGCGACCCATGCGGGCATCCGTCGAGGTCTGCTCGATCGCCTGCAGCGCGAGCCCGAGGTCCTTCGCCATGAGCGCTCCCGCGAAGCCGGGCTGATAGTCGCGGTTCGCGGGGCTCGTCGGCACCGGACCGGGCACCGGGCAGTTGGTGGTGATCGACCAGCACTGCCCCGACGCCTGCGACACGACGTCGAACAGCGCCTGGTGCTCGAGTCCGAGTCGCTCTCCGAGCACGAACGCCTCCGCCACCGCGATCTGCGACACCGCGAGCACCATGTTGTTGCAGACCTTCGCCGCCTGGCCGAGCCCCGGGCCGCCGCAGTGCACGATGCGCTTGCCCATGACTTCGAGCAGCGGCAGCGCGGCGGCGTAGTCCTCGTCCGAGCCGCCCACCATGAAGGCGAGCGTCCCGTTCTCGGCACCCACGACACCGCCCGAGACGGGGGCGTCGATGTGGCGGTGGCCGGCGGCGAGCGCAAGCGCGTGCGCGGCCCGCGCCTCGTCGACAGCGATGGTCGACGATTCGATGAACAGGGTGCCCGGCCGGGCGCCCGCGAGCAGTTCGGCGCGGTACGCGTCGAGCACATGCCTCCCCGCCGGGAACATCGTGATGACGACGTCGGCGTCGGCGACGGCATCCGCTCCGCTGGCGGCGACGGGGATGCCGGCGGCTTCCGCGGCCGCGATCGCCGCCGGCACGACGTCGAAGCCGTGCACCCGGTGCCCGGCTGCGACGAGGTTGCGGGCCATCGGCAGGCCCATGTGCCCGAGCCCGAGGAACGCGATGCGCGTGCTCATGAGGCGCTCCGCGTCGCGTTCAGGCCGCCGCGCTGCAGGGTCGCCGACCCCGAGGCCCGCAGCATCTCGCGTCCGACGATGAGCCGCATGATCTCGTTCGTGCCCTCGAGGATCTGGTGCACGCGCAGATCCCGCACGACCCGCTCGATGCCGTAGTCCTGCAGGTAGCCGTATCCGCCGTGCAGCTGCAGCGCGCGGTTGGCGACGTCGAATCCGGCATCCGTCGCGAAGCGCTTGGCCATCGCGCAGCGCATGGTCGCGTCGGGTGCGTGCTCGTCGACGGCCCTCGCGCCGTCGCTCACCATGAGGCGGGCGGCCTGCAGGTCGGTGCGCATGTCGGCGACCTGGAACAGGATCGACTGCTTCTCGGCCAGCGGTTCACCGAACGCGACCCGCTCGTGCACGTACTGCACGGCCCGATCGAGCGCCCACTGCGCGCCGCCGAGCGAGCAGGCGGCGATGTTCAGGCGTCCGCCGTTGAGCGCCGACATCGCGATCGCGAAACCGCGTCCCTCCTCACCGAGAAGAGCGGATGCCGGCACCCGCACCCCGTCGAGGATCACGGGCCTCGTGGGCTGGGCGTGCCAGCCCATCTTCTTCTCCGGGGCTCCGAAGCTCAGCCCGGCGGCGTCGCCCGGTACGAGGAACGCGCTGATGCCGCGGGCTCCCGGTTCGCCGGTGCGCGCCATGACGACGTACACCGCCGCCTCTCCCGCTCCCGAGATGAACTGCTTGACGCCCGTCAGCACGTAGTCGTCGCCGTCGCGCACAGCGCTGGTGGCGATGTTCGCGGCATCCGACCCGGCCCCCGGTTCGGTGAGGCAGTAGCCGCCGAACTCCTGCATGGCGGTGAGCTGCGGCAGCCAGGCTGCGCGCTGGGTCTCGTCGCCGTAGGTGTCGATCATCCACGCGACCATGTTGTGGATGGAGATGTAGGCCGCGACCGCGGGGTCGCCCTTCGCGAGCTCCTCGAAGATCGCGACGGTGTCGGTGCGACTGAGCGCCGTGCCGCCGAACTCCTCGCGCACGTAGATGCCGCCGAGGCCGAGCTCGCCCGCCTTCTGCAGCGACTCCCGGGGGAAGAGGTGCTTCTCGTCGCGTTCGGCGGCGAACGGCGCGAGCTCGGTGTCGGCGAACTCGCGGACGGCGCCGATGATCGCCTCGCGCTCCTCGGCGGTGGTGACGGTGATGGTGTCGGTCATGGTGGTGTCCTCGTGGGGCGTGGAGATCAGTGCATGGTGGGGATGACGAAGCTGGCGCCCTCGCGGATGCCGGAAGGCCACCGGCTCGTGACGGTCTTCGTCTTCGTGTAGAACCGGAACGCGTCGGCCCCGTGCTGGTTGAGGTCACCGAACCCGCTCCGCTTCCAGCCGCCGAACGTGTAGTACGCGATGGGGACGGGGATGGGCACGTTGACGCCGACCATGCCGACCTCGACGCGGGCCGCGAAGTCGCGCGCGGCATCCCCGTCTCGGGTGAAGATCGCGACACCGTTGCCGTATTCGTGCTCGGATGCCATGCGCAGCGCCTCCTCGTAGTCGGCGGCGCGGGCGATCACGAGCACGGGGCCGAAGATCTCCTCGCGGTAGATCGCCATGTCGGTCGTGACGTGGTCGAAGAGGGTCGGGCCGAGGTAGAACCCCTCCTCGTGACCGGGCACCGTGAAGCCGCGCCCATCGGCGAGCAGCGTCGCCCCCTCGTCGACACCCTGCTGGATGTAGCCCTCCACCCTCTCGACCGCGGCGCGGGTGACGAGCGGTCCGTAGTCGACGTCGGTCGCGAGCGCCGGGCCGACCCGCAGGCGGGCGACGCGTTCCCGGAGCTTCGCGGCAAGGGCCTCCGCCGTCTCCTCCCCGACCGGCACCGCGACCGAGATCGCCATGCAGCGCTCGCCCGCCGAGCCGTACCCGGCGCCGATGAGCGCGTCGACGGCCTGATCGAGGTCCGCATCCGGCATCACGATCATGTGGTTCTTCGCGCCGCCGAAGCACTGCGCGCGCTTGCCGTGCGCGGCGGCCGTGGCGTAGATGTACTCCGCGATGGGCGTCGAGCCAACGAAGCCCACCGCACGGATGCGGTCGTCGGTGAGCAGCGTGTCGACGGCTTCCTTGTCGCCGTGCACCACGTTGAGGACGCCGGCGGGCAGTCCAGCCTCGAGGAACAGCTCGGCGAGGCGCACCGGCACCGAGGGGTCGCGCTCGCTGGGCTTGAGCACGACCGCGTTGCCGGCGGCGAGTGCGGGGCCGGCCTTCCAGAGCGGGATCATCGCCGGGAAGTTGAACGGAGTGATGGCGGCGACGACGCCGAGCGGCTGCCGCATCGAGTAGACGTCGATGCCGGCGCCGGCTCCGGTCGAGTACTCGCCCTTGAGCAGGTGCGGGGCTCCCGCGGAGAACTCGATGACCTCGAGGCCGCGCTGGATGTCGCCCTTCGCGTCGTCGACTGTCTTGCCGTGCTCGCTGGCCAGCAGCTCGGCGAGCGACTGCATCTCGCGCTGCACGAGGTCGAGGAACCGCAGCAGCACCCGAGCACGCTTCTGCGGGTTGGTCGAGGCCCAGTCGAGCTGCGCCGCCTCGGCGTTCGCGATGACCGAGCGCACCTCGTCGGCCGAGGCGAGCGGGACGCGGGCCTGGACCGACCCCGAGCTCGGGTCGAACACGTCGGCGAAGCGGCCGCTGTCGGGAGTGAGGTGCGATCCGCCTACGCAATGCGGGATGGTGCGAGTCATTGTGCGATGTCCCTCCGGGCCGTCATTGGCACAATGCGAGTGTACTTCGGCATCCGAGGAATTACTAGGGTGTCCATGCATCTTCGAGCGCGGGTTGCCGCACGGGGTTCCCCGCCCGTTCACCGGCCGGACACTTCCGCCGACTACAACTGCACATGCGCGGACACAGGACGCAGACCGGATCGGGTAGTCAGGTCATCCGCGCTCACGGTGAGCTTCTGCTCCCGTCGCGGTGTCACCCACCGCGAAGACCCCCGCCGAATCGGGTCGGCGGGGGTCTTCTTCATCCGGGCCGGGTTGGTCGGGGGTGGGCGTTCGAATCGCGCGAGTTGCAGTTTTCCTGCCCTTCGATTCGCTCTTTGCGCGACTCGAACCGACCTTGCCTGTGGATAACCCCGCCACCGCACGAACGCCGTGCGAGCGTGCCGTCATGAGCACTGACGACGAACCTCTCGGCCCCCATGACGCCGCCTTCTCCGTGCGCATCGCACGGCTCGAAGGCGCCAGCCGCAACGAGCTGCGACGTCGCGCACTGGTCGCGCCCTTCCACGGCGTACGGATCGCGCGCGGTGCGGCGAACTCCTTCCGCGACATCGACGACCCGTACGAGCGGCAGCGCCTCTGCCGTGTGGAACGGGCACGCATCTATGCGGTCCGCCTGCATCACGGCCACTTCTTCAGCCACACCACCGCCGCATCGATCTGGGGCGCTCCGCTGCCGCTCGAGTTCTCGGACACCGGCAGCATCGCGGAGTACGGCGAGCTCCCCCTCCATGTCAGCGCCTCAGGACACCTGCCGTTCCCGCGCGCGGCGGGCATCCACGGCCACCGGACGCTGTCGAGCATGACCGCCGTGCAGGAGCATCGGGGGCTCAGGGTGACGTCACCGTCGGCGACCTGGGCATCGCTCGGCACACTGTCCGTGCCGGACCTCGTCGCGCTCGGCGATTACTTCTGCAGGGTCTGGCGGGCGGGTCACGGACGCAGAGACGTGGGTCGGCCTCCGCTCTCGAACGTCTCGCAGTTGCGGAGCGCGCTGGAGGCGGGTCGCCGTCGCGGCGCCGCGCGTCTTCGGGCCGCCCTCGACCTCATTCGCACCGACGCGTGGTCGCCGCGCGAGAGCCTCGTCCGCTGCATCCTCATCGACGCCGGACTTCCCGAGCCTCACCTGAACTTCGACGTCTGCGTGGGCGGACGATTCATCGCCTGCGTGGATATGGCGTATCCCGCGCAGCGAGTGGCGATCGAATACCTCGGCATGCTGCATGGCGAGAGATGGGCGGCCGATGTCGAGCGTCTCGCCGCGCTGCGAGCCGCGGGATGGACGGTGATCGAGGTCACCGCTCCCCTTCTGCGTACCCCGGAGGCTCTCGTGCGCCGGGTCGCCGCCGCACTGCGGCACTGAGCCTCGCCCATTCGAATCGCGTGAATTGCAGTTATCCGTGGTCGAAAACTGCAAGGCAAGCGATTCGAAAGCGAAAGGCCGAGGCAAGCGATACGAAAGCGGAAGGCCGAGGCTACAGGCGCTCGACGATCAGGGCGTTGGCCATCCCGCCGCCCTCGCACATCGTCTGCAGCCCGTAGCGACCGCCGACCGCATCGAGGTGATCGACGAGCGTGCCGAGCAGCCGCGTGCCCGACGATCCCAGTGCGTGGCCGAGCGCGATCGCCCCGCCGCGGGGGTTGAGCTTGGCGGCATCCGCTCCGACGTCGGCCGCCCAGGCGAGCGGCACCGAGGCGAACGCCTCGTTGACCTCGTACGCGTCGAGCTCGTCGATCGAGATCCCCGTACGGTCGAGGATGCGCCGCGTCGCGGGGATCGGGCCCGTCAGCATCAGGAGCGGGTCGTCGCCGACCACGGTGAACGCGTGGAATCGCGCCCGCGGAGTGAGGCCCAGCTGCTCAGCGCGCTCCGCGCTCATCAGCAGGGCGGCGGAGGCTCCGTCGGTGAGGGGCGAGGAGTTGCCGGGCGTGATGCGCCAGTCGAGGTCCGGGAAGCGCGCGGCCAGCGCATCGGTGCGGAACGCCGGAGACAGCCCGGCCAGAGCGGATGCCGTGGTGCCGGCCCGCACGGTCTCATCCGTCGTGGCATCCGGCGCTTCATCGACCGTGATCACCGTACGGTCGAAGAACCCCTCGTCCCACGCGGCAGCTGCGCGCCGGTGCGACTCCGCGGCGTACGCATCCAGCTCCTCCCGCCCCAGGCCCCAGCGCTGAGCGATGAGCTCGGCCGAGACACCTTGATTGACGAGTCCGTCGGGGTAGCGGGCGCGCAGGCGCGGCGACATCGGGCTCCCCGCGACCGACGCCGACGAGCCGAGCGGCACGCGGCTCATCGACTCCACGCCGCCGACGATCACCGCCTCGTACGCCCCGGCGATGATGCCCTGCGCGGCGGAGTGCACGGCCTGCTGACTCGACCCGCACTGCCGGTCGATGGTCGCCGCGGGGACCGTCTCGTCGAACCCCGCCGCGAGAACGGCCTGCCTGGCGATGTTGGAGGACTGCTCGCCGACCTGGCTCACGCAGCCGAGGAGCACGTCGTCGATCTGCCGCGACTCGAGCCCGCTGCGGTCGAGGATCGCCGCGAGCGCTCCGGCGGCGAGGTCGACGGGATGCACGCCCGACAGCATCCCGCCGGGCTTGCCGCGTCCGACCGGGGTGCGGACGACATCGATCAGGACGGCTTCACTGCGCGTGCTCATGCGTCCCATTCTCACCCCGCCGGGGCGGTGCGGCGCACGCCGGTCGGCTGTCAGGTCGCGGGGAACGGGGGCCGCGAGACGATGCGGAGCGGCTTGAGCGAGCGGGCGCGGGCGCCCCTCTCGCGGTCATCGGGCCGCACGGGCTCATCCGTGCGGGATCGGGGCGGGCGTCTGTCTGCGTCCTTGTCGGACGAGCTGTGACTGCTCATGTCCCGACCGTACGGGGCGAACATGTACGCGCGTTCAGGTTCGGGCTGCGCGACATGCGCCCCGGCCACGGGAGAGCCGGTTCGCGCCGTGCGAACGCGACGTCGGGCCGCCGGCATCCGAAATAGAATCGACGAGCGCCCGCACCCTCGGCGCTCCCCTTTCCGATGTGCCCGCGATCCGGGCCGCACTCTGCGAGGCCCCGCCATGTCCAGCGACTCCATCACCGTCTCCATCCGCCGCGAGGTCGACCCGGCGCGCATCGCCGAGACGACCGAATGGGTGCAGCGCGGCGTGAACAAGGCGAACACGTACCCGGGCTTCCTCGGATCCGGGTGGGTGCGCGCCGGCGCCGACTCCCACGTGTGGCACATGCTGTACCGCTTCGCCGACGAGGAGACGCTGGTCGCCTGGGAGAACTCCGCCGAACGTGCGGCCTGGCTCGCCACCGGCGAAGGCCTCGTGCTGAGCGAGCGCTCCCGCCGCCGCAGCGGCATCGAGGGCTGGTTCGACGATCCGGCGACGGGATCGGTCACGGTGCAGACCGCCGACGGCGCCCCCACCGGCTCGGTGCCGACGGCGCCGCCGCGGTGGAAGCAGGCGGTGTCGATCTGGCTGGGCTTCTTCCCGGTGAACCTCCTCTTCACGTACGTCATGAGCCCGATCCCGGGGTGGAACGAGCTGCCGATCTGGCTGCGCGTCCTCGCGACGACCCTCGTGCTCACACCGATCATGACCTACTGGGTGCTGCCCTGGGTCACGCGCTCGCTGCGTCGCTGGCTCGCGCGCTGACCCGCGCTCCCGGGACGAGGTCAGAGGGCGCGGATGCGCCAGGATGCCGCGTGCGCACCGCCCGCCGGCAGCACGACCAGGTCGGTGCCCGAGGCGAACGCGTTCGGCGGACACGTCATGGGCTCCACAGCGAGACCGATCCGGTTCGTGGCCTCGACCGGGGTGTCGGCGGTGTGCACCTGCACCCACGGGCACACCCCGTCGAACGCGATGGCCACGCCCGCGCCGGATGCCGACTGCACCCGCACTTCGGCGATGCCGTCGTTGCGCGACAGCCCCGTGAACGCGTGATCGATGAACACGTCGCCGAGCAGCCGCGGAACGCGGAAGTCCCACTGCGCATGAGCGGTCACCGGCTCGACGGCGATCGGGCTCAGCCGGTCGGCGGTGACCGTGAGCACCTCGGATGCCGGCAGCGTGAGCGTCCAGTCGTCCACCCGCTCGGCGGGGTCGGCCACGAGGTACGGATGCGGGCCTGCGCCCCAGGGCGCGGCATCCGTCCCGAGGTTGCGTCCGGTGACGGTCTGGGTGAGACCGGCGGCGTCGATGCGGTACTCGACCTCCACCTCGACCCGGAACGGGTAGCCGGTCTGCGGCTCGACGACCCCGACCAGCACGACCCGGTCGTCGGTGACGACGAGGTCGGCGAACTCGGTCCACGCGACGAGACCGTGCAGGGCGTGCGACCGCTCCGGCTCGGACAGGGCCAGCCGGTGCTCGACGCCGCCGAACGTGTAGCGCCCGTCGACGACGCGGTTCGGCCACGGCGCGAGCGTCGCCCCGCGGTAGGCCGGTCGCACCTCGTCGGCGGCGAACGGCACGATGAGGTCGCGCCCCTCGAAGGTCAGGGAACGGAGCGTCGCCCCGACGCTCGCGATCGCGGCCTCATAACCGTGCCCGGCGATCACGAGCTGCCGTCCGGAACGGAGTCGGGTGTCGGATGCCGGGGAATCACTCACGCCGACGAGTGTATGCCGAACGGCCCGTGTCGCCGGCCGGCGTGCCACGCTGGTGACATGCGCATCGCACTCACCGGATCATCGGGCAAGCTCGGAACCGTCGTCGCACGCGAGCTGCGGGCCGCGGGCATCGAGGTCATCGGCATGGATGTCGCCGGGCAGCGCGGCCCCGGGTTCGTGCAGGTCGACCTCACCGACTACGGACAGGTCGTCGACGCGTTCACCGCTGTCGGCGACCAGCACGACGGCATCGACGCCGTCGTGCACCTGGGCGCGATCCCGGCGCCGGGCATCCGCAGCGACGTGGCCACCTTCCACAACAACATGCCCGCCACGTTCAACGTCTTCTGGGCGGCGGTGCGCCTCGGCATCCGTCGTATCGTCGCCGCGTCCAGCGAGACCGTGCTCGGACTCCCGTTCGACGCGCCGCCGCCGTACGTCCCCGTCGACGAGGAGTACCCGCCGCGCCCCGAGTCGGTGTACTCGCTGGTGAAGACGCTCGAAGAGCGCCTGGCGACCGAGCTCGTGCGATGGCATCCCGATCTGTCGATCACGGCGCTGCGGTTCTCGAACGTCATGAACCCTGCGGATTACGCCGAGTTCCCGTCGTTCGACGCCGACGCCCTGCTGCGCAAGTGGAACCTGTGGGGGTACATCGACGCCCGCGACGGGGCGCAGGCCGTGCGCCGAGCGCTCGAGGTCGCCCCGCCGGGATTCGAGCAGTACATCATCGCGGCCGCCGACACGGTCATGTCACGGCCGAACGCCGAGCTGCTCGCCGAGGTCTTCCCCGACGTCCCCGTGGCGCGCGAGGTCGGCGAGAACGAGACCCTGCTCGCGATCGACAAAGCACGTCGGATGCTGGGCTACGACCCGCAGTACTCCTGGCGCGACCACGTCTAGCCGCTTTCGAATCGCGCGAATGGTCACTTTTCGACCGGTGGCGTAACCAGTTGCGCGATTCGAAAGCGCCCGGCTCAACTGTCGGTGTCGCGCGGGGGCAGGCCGCGGCCCCCATCGGGGGCCGACCGCAGCGCGCTAGAGGCCCAGGCGCTCCAGGTACGGGTTCACGAGCCGGCGCTCCGGGTCGTAGCGCGCGGCGAGCGCGGCGAAATCGTCGAACCGCGGGTAGCGCGACCGCACTTCCGCGCCCTCGAGCGTCGAGACCTTGCCCCAGTGCGGCCTGGCGGTGCCGGGCAGCGCTGCCTCGAGAGTCGGCAGAAACGCGCGCACGGCATCCTCGTCGGGCTTCCAGGTGAAGTGGATGCCGACGGCATCCGTCTCGTACGACGAGCTCAGCCACAGCTCGTCGGCCCTGACCGTGCGGATCTCGTTCACGAGCAGCAGCGGCGCGATCTGTCCCGCGAGCGTGCGCACGACCTGGATCGCCTCGACCGCGTCGGCGCGCGGCACGAGGTACTCGGTCTGGATCTCGGCGCCGGCCGACGGGGTGAACTCGAGCCGGAAGTGCGGCAGGCGGTCGAACCACGGTCCTGGCACGCCGCCCTGCTCGGTGCAGGCGATCGGGTCGACGCCGAGGATCGGATGCCGCTTCGCCGTCGCCGGCTCCGCGTCGAGACGAGAGAACAGGTCGGCCCGCGTGGTCTCACGCGCCTCGGGCAGCCGCTGCTTGACCCAGATCTGGTCGGCGACATCGGTGCGCTCCCAGGTCGAGAAGATGCTGACGCTCGTGCCGATCCCGGTCACGTCGTCGAGATCGCGGAGGATCGCGTCCCAGGCCGGGTGC
The DNA here is from genome assembly GCF_038397715.1 of Microbacterium sp. LWO14-1.2. Classification (NCBI taxonomy): domain Bacteria; kingdom Bacillati; phylum Actinomycetota; class Actinomycetes; order Micrococcales; family Microbacteriaceae; genus Microbacterium; species Microbacterium sp. LWO14-1.2. Next base: position 2,390,407 of record NZ_CP151633.1, on the reverse strand, counting down.
TCGAATACGTGCTGCGCGACCTCGTACGCGGGCTCGACGTCGAGTGTCACGTCGACCACCGCCCCGAGCGCGCCGAGGCTCACGACAGCGCCGGCGAAATCGTCGTCCCCGCGCTGCAGCGTTCTCACGTCGCCCGCAGGCGTGACGATCGTGAGCGCCCGCACCGCGCTGGCCAGCGACCCGACGGCGTCTCCCGAGCCGTGCGTGCCCGTCGCGACGGCGCCCGCGATGGAGATGTGCGGGAGCGAGGCGAGGTTCGCGAGCGCCAGGCCCTCGGCATCCAGCAGCGGAGCGAGATCGCCGTACCGCAGCGCGCCGCTCACGCGCACCGCGTCACGGGCCTCGCTCACCTCGACCATCCGGGGCAGCCGGTCGGTCGCGATCAGAGTGCCGCCGGTGTCGGCGAGCTCCGAGAACGAGTGGCGCGAGCCCAGCATCCGCACCTTCTCGCCTGCCGCGAGCGCGTCGCGCAGCTCGTCGACGGAGGACGGATGCTCGATGTGCGACGCCCGGTAGGTGACGTTGCCTGCCCAGTTGCGTTCGATGCCCATCGGGTCAGGATAACCGTCAGCTCTTCTTCGGGTTCTCGACGAGAGACAGAGGGTCGGCGATGTCCTCGAGGGACTTGCCTGCCGCGCTCACGCCGAACACCCCGCACACCACCCCGCCGAAGATCATGATGCCCGCGCCGAGTACGTAGCCCCAGAACAGCGGGCCGCGATCGCCGGTCTCGGCGCTCTGCCCGATCAGCGAGCCGTAGAGCACGGGGGCGATCGCGCCGACCAGCTGACCGATCGAGAACACGTACGAGATGACCTGGCTGCGCAGCTCCAGCGGGAAGATCTCGCTCACGGTCAGGTAGGCCGCCGACGCCCCGGCCGAGGCGAAGAAGAACGAGGCGCACCAGAACGCGGTGTGCGTGCCCGCGTTCAGCACTCCCGCGTTGAACAGGAACGCGCTGACGAGCAGGATCGACCCGGCGAGGACGTAGGTGAGGAACAGCATCCGCCGGCGTCCCCACGTGTCGAAGAAGTGCCCGAGCACGAGCGCCCCGGCGAGGTTGCCGACCGCGAAGATGATGAAGTACTGCGACGCCGACGCGGGCGGGGTGTCGTAGAAGTTCTCGAGCACCAGCGCATAGGTGAAGAAGATCGCGTTGTAGAGGAACGACTGCGTCACCATCATCGTGATGCCGACGAGCGTCCGCCGCGGGTACTTGCGGAACAGCACCTTCGCGATCACGAGGAACGGCACCTGGCCGTACTCCTTCACCGTGATCGCCTTCGACTCGTCGACGGGCGGGATCTCCTTGCCCTCCCGACGGATGCGCTCCTCGATGCCGTCGACGTTGCGCTCGGCCTCGTCCTCGCGCCCGTGGGTCATCTGCCAGCGCGGGCTCTCGGGGATGTGCCGCCGCAGCCAGATGATCAGGATGCCGAGCACCGGCCCCAGGAAGAAGCTGAGGCGCCAGCCGAGATCCTGCGGGAGGATGTCGGTGTTCAGGAAGAACAGGTTGGCGACGGCGCCGAGCGCTGCACCGCCCCAGTAGGTGCCGTTGATCGCGATGTCGACGCGACCGCGGTACTTCGCCGGGATGATCTCGTCGATCGCCGAGTTGATCGCCGCGTACTCGCCGCCGATGCCGGCCCCCGCGACGAACCGCCAGATGTAGAAGAACCACGGCGCGAACGCGAGACCCGCGACCGCGGAGCCCACGAGGTACACCGCGAGCGACAGGATGAAGAGCTTCTTGCGTCCGAGCCGGTCGGTGAGGCGTCCGAACACGAGCGCGCCGAACACCTGTCCGAGCAGGTAGCACGTGCCCGCGAGGCCGACCTCAGCCGGACCCATGCCGAGGGTCGCCGCGTAGCCGTTCGCGGCGACGATCTGCACCTCCAGGCCGTCGAGGATCCACGAGAACCCGAGCCCGACGACGATCATCCAGTGGAATCGTGCCCAGGGCAGCCGGTCCATCCGCGCGGGGACGAGCGACCGAACCTCCTTGACGTTGACATCCGACGCGGACATGGAGCCTCCTTCACACGGGACCCCTCGGTCCCGGATCAGTGATACTCCTCCGATGCGGGTCGGTGCATCCGCTTGATTCCGAGCGCGCTGAGCGCTAGGTGTTCTTCTCCGGCAGGTTGTGAACGCGGGCTGAGGGTGTGAGTCCGCCGATTCCGCTGTGGGGTCGGTGGTGATTGTAGTGATGAAGCCACTCGGGATAGGCGGCTTCGCGTTCGGTCTCGGATGTGTAGGGGCGGGCGTAGGCCCATTCGGCGGCGAGGGTGCGGTTGAAGCGTTCGACCTTGCCGTTCGATTGGGGGCGGAACGGTCGAGTGCGTCGATGCTTGACGCCGTCTCCGAGTGCTGTGGCGAAGGCTCGTGAGCGATAGCAGGCGCCGTTGTCCGTCATCACCGCAGCGACCGTGATGTCGTGTTCAGCGAAGAAGCTGCGGGCTCGACTCCAGAACGCGGCGGCTGTGTCGCCGCGTTCGTCGCCCAGCCGTTCGGAGTAGGCCAGTCGGCTGTGGTCGTCGACCGCGTGATGCAGGAACACGTATCCGCGCGACGGTGACGCGCCTCGACGGGCAGCGCGATCACGGACGACGCCGGCTCGGCGGTCTTGCTGGGACCCTCGGCCATAAGCACGCCAGCCGCCACCGTCAGGGATCCTGCTGAGCTTCTTGATATCGACGTGAACCAGCTCGCCCGGAACGCTCATCTCGTAACGAAGCGCCTTCGGTCTGCGAACGGGCAGGCCGGTGGCTTGATCCAGGTGCTGCAGCAACGGCATCCGATAGCGGGTCAGTACCCGGCCGACCGTCGAGCGCGGAACCCCCAGATGCCAAGCGATCCGGTGCGGACCCCATCGTCTCGTGAATCGCAGCGCGATGATGCGACGCTCCAATCGCAGCGCCACCCGGTTCGGTGACGAAGCCGGCCGTGAGCTGCGATCCGTCAATGGCAACCCGGCCCGATAACGGCGCGACCACCGCGACGCCGTCGCGGGCGAGCATTGGAACCGTTGCGCGGCGACGCGGACCGACCAACCATGATCAACAATCGACGACGCGAGACGACGACGCCCTTCAGGCGTCAAGGGAGCATTAGCGTGAGTCACGAAGACCTCCGGTGAACGAAGTGAGGGTGGTACCCACATCGTCCCGGAGGTCTTCGCTACATCAAACGATCACAACGTCCCGGGGAAGAACAGCTAGGCGTCAGCCCTGGACGTGCCTCTCGTCGACGCCGTCGTAGTGCGAGAGCGGACGGATCAGCGCGTTCGCCCCCGCCTGCTCGATGACGTGCGCGGTCCAGCCGGTGACCCGCGCGGCGACGAACAGCGGCGTGAACGTGAGCGTGTCGAAGCCGATGAGGTTGTACGCCGGTCCCGACGGGTAGTCGAGGTTCGGGTAGATGCCCTTGCGCGCGACGAACTCCGACTCGAGGGCGTCGTACAGCGCGGCGACCTCGGGCTTGTCGTAGTGCGCGACGAGCGTGTCGAGCGCGGCCTTCATGGTCGGCACACGCGAATCGCCCTTCTTGTACACGCGGTGTCCGAAGCCCATGATCTTGCGCTTCTCGGCGAGCGCCTTGTCGAGCCATGCCTCGACGTTCCCGGCATCCCCGATCTCGTCGAAGATGTGCAGCACGGCTTCGTTCGCGCCGCCGTGCAGCGGTCCCTTGAGGGCGCCGATCGCGCCGACGACCGCCGAGTACAGGTCGCTGAGGGTCGAGGTGATCACGCGCGCGGTGAAGGTCGACGCGTTGAACGAGTGCTCCGCGTACAGGATCATCGAGCGGTTGAAGGCGTCGACGACCACGGGGTCGGGCTCCTCGCCGAACGTCATCCAGAGGAAGTTCGAGGAGTAGTCGAGGTCGTCGCGCGGCTCGATGATCGCGTGACCGCGACGACGGCGCTGACCGTAGGCGACGATCGCCGGAAGAGCGGCGAAGAGGCGGATGCTGCGCTCGAGGTTCTCCTCCGGGCTGCCGCCCGCGTTCAGCACCGATCCTCCGGCGCCGGGGTCGGAGGCGCCGATGACGCTGACGGCCGTGCGCACCTCGTCCATGGGGTGCGCCTCGAGCGGGATGAGGTCGATCGCCTGCTTGACGTTCTCGGCGAGCGCGCGGTGTGTGCGCTCCTCGTGGCGGAACGCGGCCAGCTCGTCGGGGGTCGGCAGCTCACCGTGCCACAGCAGGTAGGCGACGGCCTCGAACGGCTGGGTGTCGGCCAGCTCCTGCACGGGATACCCGCGGTAGAGCAGGCTGTTCGTCTCGGGGTTGACCTTCGAGATCGCCGTGGTGTCGACGACGACCCCCGCGAGGCCCTTCCTGATGTCCGGTTCGCTCATGCTCACTCCTTCGTGATGGTGAAGTTGAAGACCCCGGAGTCGAAGTGGTTGTACGACTCGTAGTCGATCAGGTCGTAGAGATCGGCGCGGTGCTGCATCTCGCCGAGCTTCGAGGTCAAGTGCCCCTCGTCGTTCAGCGTATCGAGAGCGCGGCCCGCCGCGCCCATCGCGATGCGCAGCAGCGAGACCGGCCAGATCACCATGCTCACCCCCGCCGCTTGCAGCTGCGTCGTCGAGAACAGGTCGCTCTTGCCGAACTCGGTCATGTTCGCGAGGATCGGCACGTCGAGCGCGTTCGCCATGGCCTCGAACTCGGAGAGGTCGCGCATCGCCTCGGGGAAGACCGCGTCGGCCCCGGCGTCCACCAGCGCCTTGGCGCGATCGATCGCGGCATCCAGTCCGTCGATGGCGCGGATGTCGGTGCGCGCCATGATGAGGAAGTTCTCGTCGCGGCGCGCATCGGCGGCGGCGCGGATGCGTCTGATCGCCGTGTTCTCGTCGACCACGCTCTTGCCGTCGAGGTGGCCGCAGCGCTTGGGGTTGATCTGGTCCTCGATGTGCGTGCCGGCGAGCCCGGCGTCTTCGAGCTCCTGGATCGTGCGCGCCACGTTCATCGGCTCGCCGAAGCCGGTGTCGGCGTCGACGATCGCGGGGATCTCGGTCATGCGGGCGATCTGCTTCGCGCGTCCGGCGACCTCGGTCAGCGTCGTGAGGCCGATGTCGGGCAGGCCCAGGTCGGCAGACAGCACAGCGCCCGAGATGTAGACGCCGTCGAAACCCTTCTGCTCGACGAGCTTGGCGCTCAGCGGGTTGAAGGCGCCGGGGAAGCGCAGCAGCTCGCCGCTCGCGAGGCGCTCACGGAACAGCCGCCGCTTCTCGGCGGGCGTCGTCGTGGAGTACAGCATCAGTTCTCCTTCTGTTTCGAATCGCGTGATTTGCAGCAATCCCGGTCGAAAAGTTGCACGTCAAGCGATTCGAAACGGGAGGGGCGTCATCAGAACAGCCCCTTCGGCGCCTCGGCGGCATCGAGCGGCCCGGGCTTCGCGATGATCGACAGCTCGCCGACCTCGGCCGCGGTGAGTTCGGGCAGACGCTGCACGAGCTCGAGGAAGCGCTCGATCTCGGCGGCCTCGAGCACGGGCTCGGCGAGCAGACGGAACTTCGCGATGTAGTTCTCGCGTGAGAAGGGGCGCGCGCCCAGGGGGTGCGCGTCGGCGACGGCGATCTCGTCGACCACGGTCGTGCCGTCGGCGAGGCGGAACTCCACGCGGCCGCCGAAGGCCTTCACGTCGGGGTCCTCCGAGTGGTAGCGACGCGTCCACTCGGCATCCTCGGCGGTGGTGATCTTGTGCCACAGCGCGACCGTGTCGGCGCGGCCGGCCCGCTCGGGCGTGTAGGAGTCGACGTGGTGCCAGCCGCCGTCCTGCAGGGCCACCGCGAAGATGTACGGGATCGAGTGGTCGAGGGTCTCGCGAGAGGCGGTGGGGTCGTACTTCTGCGGGTCGCCGGCCCCCGAGCCGATCACGTTGTGGGTGTGGTGGCTGGTGTGCAGCACGACGGACTCGATGTTCGCGGGATCGCGCAGCGCCGGGTTCGCGGTGCCGAGACGACGCGCGAGGTCGATCCACGCCTGGGCCTGGTACTCCGCCGAGTGCTCCTTCGTGTACGAGTCCAGGATCGCGCGCTTCGCTTCGCCGGATGCCGGGAGCGGCACCTCGTACGCGGCATCCTTGCCGTCGAGCATCCACGCGATCACGCCGTCCTCGCCCTCGTAGATCGGGGCGGGGCTGGTCTGGCCGCGCATCGCGCGGTCGACCGCCTCGACCGCCATCTTGCCCGCGAAGGCGGGGGCGTGCGCCTTCCAGGTCGAGATCTCGCCCTTGCGGCTCTGCCGGGTCGCCGTGGTCGTGTGCAGCGCCTGCCCGACGGCCTGATAGATGGTCTCGACGTCGAGTCCGAGCAGGGTGCCGATGCCGGCGGCGGCCGACGGGCCGAGGTGCGCCACGTGGTCGATCTTGTGCTTGTGCAGGCAGATCGCTCGCACGAGGTCCATCTGGATCTCGTACCCGGTCGCGATCGCGCGCACGAGCGCCCGACCGTCGGATCCGACGTGCTGGGCGACGGCGACGATGGGCGGGATGTTGTCGCCGGGGTGGGAGTACTCCGCCGCGAGGAACGTGTCGTGGTAGTCGAGTTCGCGCACGGCCACACCGTTCGCCCACGCCGCCCACTCGGGGCTCGTGCGGTGGTCGAGCGCCGCCCCGAACACGGTCGCGCCCGCCCCGCCGGACGACACGGGGTGGCTGAACGCCTGCGCGCGGGCCGCGGTGATCGGACCGCGCGTGAGGGATGCCGCGGCCACCGACGCGTTGTCGATGATGCGGTTGATGATCATGTCGACGACCGGCTGCTCGACCTCGACGGGGTCGGCGGCCACCTCGGCGATCTTCCAGGCGAGCTGGTCGGAGCGTTCGAGGTTCTCGTCGCTGCGGTGGACGCGGACGTGGTGCGTGACGGTCATGGTTGCCTTTCCGTGGTCGTTGAGCGAGCGGCATGCCCGCTGGTCGTCGCGCGGGCGGAGCGAGGCGGAACGCCCCGATCCCCGTGCGGCAGCGATTCGAGGATCCCCGCGAGGGCGTTGTGCAGGTGCACGTGCGTGGCGTGCGCGGCGAGGTCCCCGTCGCGCGCCGCGAGCGCCTCGGCGATGGTGCGGTGCTCGGCGGCCGAGGCGGCGAGCCGTGCGGGCTTGTCCTTGGCCATGCGGCGCACGCGCACGAGGTGGGTGCGCACGGTGCGCAGCGCTGACGCGATGTAGTCGTTGGCGACGGCTCCGTCGAGGGCGGCGTCGAAGCGGGCGATGAGCGCGTAGTAGTCCTCGCGTCCCGCCGGAGCGTCGAGCTCGACCTGCGCGAACTCCTGCGCCAGGGCGGCGAAGAGCTCGGCGTCCCCGCGTCGCGCTGCGATGCGTGCGGAAGTCTCCTCCAGCGCCCGACGCATCTCGAACAGCGCGCGGATGTCGGACGCATCGAGGTCGGCGACGACGGTCACGCGCGGCGACTGCTGCACGACGAGCCCGTCGGACGCGAGTCGGCGGAGCGCCTCTCGCAACGGCGTGCGGCTCACGCCGAGACGCGCGGCCTGCTCGACCTCGCCGAGCACGGATCCGGCCGGGAGAGCCCCGGACTGGATCTCGTCGAGCAGCGTCGCGTAGGCGCGTTCGCTCGCGCTGAGACGATCGGCCGAGACCACGGACATGCCCTCAGTGTATACACAAAGCGCTCTGGGCGCCTCAGAATGCCACGCATGAGCGCCCCACGTATACACACGACCTGCCCGCCCGCTCCCCCGCAGCGGGCGCCTCGCGCGGCTATTCCTCGCGGATTCCGGCAGCAGGTGCCAACCGGGCGGAAGGTGAAGCCCCGTCCGCGCGTGCCGGCGCGGGCTCCCCCAGCTTCACGATCACGACGCCGACCAGCACGAGCGCTCCGCCGAGGGCCTGCAGCAGATCGGGGAGCTGTCCGAGCAGCAGCCAGCCGAACAGCAGCGCGGCCACGACCTCCGACAGGGCGACGAATGAGGCGAGGCGCGAGCCCAGCATCCTGGTCGATGCGATGCCGAGCAGGTAGGCGAGCGCGGTCGCGATGAGGCCGATCGCGAGCACCGGCACGAACCACGGCACGGTGCCGAACCGGTAGGTGATGTCGTCGGTCGCCCAGGCGAGGGGAAGGATGCCGACGGCACCGGCGACCGTGAGGCCGACCGCTCCGAGCAGCAGCCCTCCGCCGGCGAGCGCGATCGGCGGCAGCCCGGTGTCGGCTCTCGCCGAGAGCAGGAAGTAGCTCGCGGCGCCGACCATCGCGGCGAGCGCCCAGAGGATGCCGGGCACGTTGACCTCGGCGCCCGTGACGATGTCGAGCATGAGGACGAGTCCGACGAAGGCGATCACGGCTCCGATCACGCTGCGCCGGCTGGGCTTCTCGCCACGGCGCAGCCACAGCCAGAGGATGACGGCGATCGGCGCCGTGTACTCGATGAGCAGGGCGATGCCGACGTCCATGACGGCGACGGCCTGGAAGTAGCAGAGCTGTGTCGCCGCGACGGCGAGGAGCCCGTAGGCGGCGACCATCCCGGCGTTCTTGCTCAGTGCGCCCCATCTGCCGCGGAGCGACAGGACCGCGGGGATCAGCAGGACGAGCGCGGCGACCCAGACGCGCACGGTGACGGCCGCACCAGGTGACCATCCTGCGTCGATGAGCCCGCGCGCCCAGGCACCGGACATGCCGAACGAGAACGCGGCGGCGACCGCCAGCGGCAGGCCGAGGCGCACGCCCGCGACACTCCGGTCATCGGTCACAGAGCTCATGAGAAGTGACGCTACTCGCGCACGGAGTAAGGTGTCAACATGATCTTCACCGATGACACCGAAGAGGCGCTCCGCGCAGCCGTCTGGCTCGTCAACTCGGCCGAAGACCCCGAGACACTGGAGACCCTCGACGACGAGCACCGCTTCCTCGCCGAGTTCCCCTACTCCGGCAGGCTCGACCGCGACGACGCCGAGCTCGCCGCGCTCCGCGGCATCCGTCCTCGCCTCCGCTCCATGCTGCTCGCGCCCCGCGACGAGATGGCCGAGCACGTGAACGCCACCCTCGCGGAGGCGCGCCTCACCCCCCGACTCGTGCGCCACGACGAGGCCGACTGGCACCTGCATGCGGTCGCCGACGACCGACCCCTGCCCGAACGCGTGCTCATCGAGACCGCGATGGCGCTGATCGACGTCATCCGTGCCGACGAGGGCTCGCGCATCTCGATCTGCGACGACGACACGTGCGCGGCGCTCGCGCTCGACCTCTCGCGCAACCGGTCCAAGCGCTTCTGCTCGCCGACCTGCACGAACCGCAACGCCGTCGCCGCGTACCGAGCGCGGCGGGCGGGCGCGGCTCCTGCTCCGAGAACAGGATCCTCCCCCGAGATCAGGAGGACCCCGGACGCATCGTCCTGATCTCGGGCACTTCTCCTGATCTGGGCGACCCAGGCGCATACTGACGGCCGCGCGATAGCGTCGATGCATCATGCCTGCGCCCTACGACTCCTGGTTCCCGGATGCCGCATTCGACGGCACCTACGGCTTCGACGAGCACGCACTGCGGCAGGTTGCCCCCGTCGCGCCGCCGACCGGCCTCGCCGAGATGTGGGGCCGCTGGCGAGCGGAGGCGAGGACGGTGGATGCCGCGCCGCGCCCCCTCTCCACCGCGACCGTCGACGGGCGCAGCGTCTCGATCGTCGAGCACGGCGGAGTCGACGGCATCCGCCTGCGATCCTGGGCCGTGGGGCCCGCGTCCGGACCGGCGCGCGTGGGTATCGTGCACTCGCACGGCTACGGCGGCCGGGACGCGATCGACCTCGCCCGGGTGCCGGACGACGCAGCCGCGATCTTCCCCGTGGCGCGAGGCCTGCCGACCCTCAACGCCGGCGTCGGCGCTCCCGAACCCGTGGAGCAGCACGTGCTCGCGGGCCTCGACGACCCCGACCGATACGTCCTCGGCCTGTGCGCGCGCGACCTGTGGCTCGCGGCCGACACGCTTCTCGCCCTCGTCGGCGACCTGCCGCTGTACTACGTCGGGGAGAGCTTCGGCGGCGGCATCGGCGCGCTCGGCGTCCCGTGGGACGACCGCTACGTGGGTGCGACGCTCATCGTGCCGAGCTTCGGGCAGTACGACGAACGCCTGGCCGTGCCGTGCCTGGGCAGCGGCGAGGTCGTCCGCGCGCACGTCGCCGAGCATCCGGGGGCGCGCGAGCAGCTGCGTCCGTTCGATGCGTCGAGCACGCTGGGGTTCGCCGACATCCCGGTGCGGGTCGAGGCCGCGCTGTGGGACCAGTACGTGCCGCCGCCCGGCCAGTTCGGCGTCGCGAATGCCGCGCGAGACCTCGAGCTCGCCGTGCTTCCCGCGGGGCACGCCGAGTGCCCGGGGTGGGATGCCGTCACGGCCGACGCCGTCCGCGGCGGACGCGCCCATCTCGCGAGGGCCCTGCGCGCGGCATCCTGACGGAATCCGCACGCCTGCGCTCTCATCCCCGCGCAGATGAGCGGTGGACACCACTTGTCATTACAGGTACACTCGACCTGTCATTACAGGCTGCGATGCACTGCAGCATCCGCAACGAGGAGCACCGATGCCCGAGTTCCACACCCCTCCGATCTCGCCGATGGCGATCGCCTTCGACGCCGAGAAGCTCACGCTCTCGCCGGAGGGACCGACGCTCACGCGTCGCATGTCCGACCTCGAGGGGCTGTTCCTCGACGCGGACGCCTGGGCGTCGTCCTCGGCGGGCGACAACCCCGTCGTCTACACCGTCGTCAGCTCGCCCGTGCCCGAGATCGACCGCGAGCTCCCGCAGTCGATCACGACGATCATGCCCGGTGACACCTCCGGCGAGCTCTGGATGACGAAGGGGCACCAGCACCCCGACCACCAGGGCGAGATCTACCTCGCCCTGAAGGGACGCGGCGGACTCCTCATGTTCGACGGCGAGCGCACCGAATGGCTCGACATGCTCCCCGGCACGATCGGCTACATCCCGCCCGGCTGGGCGCACCGCTCGGTGAACACGGGCGACGAGCCCTACGCATTCCTCGCGGTCTACCCTGGCGGCGCCGGCCACGACTACGGATGGGTGCTCGAGCACGGCATGGGCTCCCGCGCCTACCGCGCGACCGACGGCGTCGACCTCAGGCCGTACACCGCGCCGGCCGCCGCGCCGGCCGCCGCCCCCGAGACCGCCGAATAGGCTCCGGGCATGATCATCGCTCACGACCTGGGCACCACGGGCGACAAGGCCTCGCTGCACCACGACGACGGACGCCTCGTGACGGCGGTCACCGTCCCGTACCCCGCGCACTTCGCGGTGGGCGGCATCGCCGAGCAGGACCCGGCGGACTGGTGGGGCGCGGTCATCGACGCCACACGACAGCTGATCGCGAAGGCCGACGTCTCCCCCGACGCGGTCGTCGGTCTCGTCGTGAGCGGCCAGATGATGGGCACGGTGCTGCTCGATGCGCACGGCGACCCCGTGCGTCCGGCGATCATCTGGGCAGACACCCGTTCGGGCGCGCAGACCCGCGCGCTCGAAGAGCGCCTCGGCGCCGAAGCCGCCTACCGCGTGCTCGGCCACCGCCTCAACCCGACCTACTCGCTCGAGAAGATCATGTGGGTGCGCGACCACGAGCCCGACATCTGGGCGCGGGTGCGTCACTTCTGCGTCGCGAAGGACTACATCGTCTACCGGCTCACCGGCCGCCTGGCCACCGAGCGCTCCGACGCCTCCGGCACCAACGCCTACGACCAGCTCTCCGGCACGTGGTCGGCCGACGTGCTCGCCGCGGCCGGCCTCGACCCGGCACTGTTCCCCGAGATCCTCGGATCGACGAGCGTGGCGGGTGCGCTCACCGCCGAGGCGGCCGGCGCCCTCGGACTCCCCCGCACCGTCCGCGTCGTGATGGGCGGCGGCGACGGTCCGCTCGCGGCAGTCGGCTCGGGAGTCGTCGCCCCCGAGGACGGCGCGTACGTCTGCCTCGGGACCTCGTCGTGGATCTCGTTCGCGAGCCCCGCCCCGCTGCACGATCCGCTCATGCGCACCATGACCTTCGACAACGTCGTGCCCCGATCGTTCGTGCCGACCGCGACCATGCAGGCCGGCGGGGCATCCGTGCAGTGGATCGCCGAGGCCCTCTCGCCCGACCCCGCTCGCCCCGAGACCGCCCGGCTCACCGCCGACGCCGGCGGCGACCTCGACACCGAGGACCTCTACTTCCTCCCCTACCTGCTCGGCGAGCGGTCGCCGCTCTGGGACCCGTCGGCCCGCGGCGCGTTCGTCGGCATCGGCCGCCACCACACGAGGGCGCACCTCACCCGCGCCGTGCTCGAGGGCGTCGCATTCAACCTCCTCACCTGCATCCACGCGTTCCGGGAGTCGGGCGCAGCGGTCGACCGCATCGACGCGGTCGGAGGCGGCGCGCAGAGCGACGTGTGGCTCGGCATCCTCGCCGACGTCTGGGGCGTCCCGGTCCGCCGCCGCACGATCGTCGAAGAGGCCAACAGCCTGGGCGCCGCCGTGACCGGCGCCGTCGGACTCGGCCTCGCCGACTTCTCGGCCGCCCGCGCGCTGAGCGAGGTCACGGCGGAGTTCGCTCCGGATGCCGGGCGCCACGCCGTCTACGCCCAGCGCCACGCCCGGTTCACCGCCGCGTACGACGCGCTGGCGCCGTGGTTCGCCGTCGCCCCGTCGGCCGGGAGCGTCTGATGGGCGTGATCCTCGCCACCAGCAGGTCGTTCTCGGACGGCGACCTCGACCTCGTCGCGCGCGCCAGGGATGCCGGGCACCAGATCGTGCGCGGACCCGCCCACCACGGACTCACCGAGCTCGGCCCGCTGCTCGCCGCAGCCGACGGCTGGATCGCCGGCACCGGCCCGGTCACCGACGCGCACCTCGACGCGGCACCGAACCTCAAGGTCATCGCGCGGTACGGCGTGGGCACCGAGGCGGTCGACGTCGCGGCGGCCGAGCGACGCGGCATCCCGGTGACGAACACCCCCGGTGCGAACGCGGATGCCGTCGCCGACCACGCCGTGGGGCTCATGCTCGCCGCGCTGCGGTGCATCTCCGACGGCGACCGACGGGTGCGCCGGGGCGACTGGAGCGTCCGCCGCGGACGCGAGCTGGGCGCCGCGACGGTCGGGATCGTCGGCTTCGGTCGCATCGGCCAGGGCGTCGCCCGCCGCCTGACCGGCTTCGGCTGCGCGGTGCTCGCCGCCGACCCGTTCCTCGCGCCCGAGCGTATCGTCGCCCTCGGCACCGTGCCGATCGGGCTCGACGACCTGTTCCGCACGGCCGATGTGATCACCCTGCACGCCCCCGGCGGGCAGACGCTCGTGGATGCGGCGCGGCTCGACGGCATCCGTCCGGGCACCGTGCTGGTGAACACCGCCCGTCCGGATCTCATCGACGAGGATGCCGTGGCCGCGGCGCTCCGCGACGGGCGCCTCGGCGCGTATGCGGCCGACACCCTGTCCGGCGACACGGCCGCGAGCGACAGCCCCCTCCTGGCCGCCGACCTGGCCGAGCGCGTCACCGTCACCCCGCACCTCGGCGCGCAGACCACGCAGGCCGTCGACAACATGGGCTCGATGTCTCTCGACGACGTCCTCGCCGTCCTCGCGGGCTCGACGCCCGCCCACCTCGTCTCCTCCCGACCCTGAAGGGCCCGACCATGACCATCACCGAGAACGCCACCACGACCGGCGGCTACATGGGCTTCGTCGGCGTGAGCACCGGCTCGTCGTCGATCATGCAGGTGTTCCCCCGATGGGCTGAGGTGCTGGGGCTGCCCACCACCGAACTCGTCGGACACGACCTCCCGATGGACGCCGGGCCCGCCCAGTACCGGGCCATGGTCGAGCAGATCCGCGACGACGCCCACCACCGCGGGGCCCTCGTGACGACCCACAAGATGAACGTGTTCGCCGCGGCATCCGACCTGTTCGACGAGCTCGACCCGTTCGCGGTGTCGTGCGCCGAGATCTCGAGCATCTCGAAGCGCGGCGACCGTCTGATCGGCCGCGCGAAGGACCCGATCACGGTCGACCTGGCGCTGAACGACTTCCTGCCCGCCGACCACTTCGCTCGCACGGGGGCCGAGGTCGTCATCCTCGGCGCCGGCGGATCGGGCACCGCGCTCAGCTGGGCGCTCGCCGAGCGGGCCGACGCTCCGGCGAAGGTCACCGTGACCGCGCGCGACGACGACAAGCTCACGCATCTGCGCGATGTGCACCGACAGCACGGCACGCGCGACGGGTTCATCGAGTACGTGCGCACCGACACGGTCGAGCAGGCGGCTGCCCTCGTCGCCGCCGCCCCGGCCGGATCGCTCATCGTGAACGCGACGGGTCTCGGCAAGGACCGCCCCGGTTCACCCCTGCCCGACGACGTCGTCTTCCCCGAGGACGCCTGGGTCTGGGAGTTCAACTACCGCGGGTCGCTGGAGTTCCTGCATCAGGCCCGGGCTCAGGAGGCCGCGCGCGGACTGCACGTGATCGACGGGTGGCGCTACTTCATCCACGGATGGTCGCAGGTGGTCGCCGACGTCTTCGAGCTCGACCTCACCCCCGAGATCGTCGAGCGTCTCGCCGAGGCGGCGGAGTCGGCACGGCGATGATCCGCACCGTCCTCGGCGACGTCGATCCGACCGAGCTCGGGCCGACGAACTATCACGAGCACCTGTTCCAGGTCTCGCCGCTGCTGCCGGGCGACGAGCTCGACGACGAGGAGCGCTCGGGCGCCGAGGCGGCGATGCTGCGCGACAGCGGCTTCGCGGCGATGGTCGACGCCACGCCGTTCGACCTCGGTCGCGACCCCGGCGCGCTCGCACGGATCAGCGCCTTGACCGGACTGCGCATCGTCGCCACGACCGGACGCCACCGCGAGGCCCACTACGCCGCCGACCACCCGACGCGATCGACGGATGCCGAGACGCTCGCCGCGCGGTTCATCCGCGAGATCGGCGACGGGATGCCGCTGGCCGACGGCGACCCCGATGGGGAGCGCGCGAGCGGCCCCGACGGCTCCCCCGTGCGCGCCGGACTGCTCAAGGGCGGCATCGACTACTGGCGCATCAGCGGGTTCGAGCACACGACGCTGCTCGCCCTCGCCGCAGCGCATCGCGCCACGGGCGCCGCGATCATGGTGCACCTGGAGTTCTGCACCGCCGCGCACGAGGTCATCGACCTGCTCGCCGCCGAGGGGGTCTCGGCCGACCGCATCGTGCTGGCGCACGCCGACCGAGACCCCGATCCCGGCCTGCACGCCTCCCTCGCGGAGCGCGGCGCCTACCTCGGGTACGACGGGTTCGCGCGGCCGCGCACACGATCGGATGCCGAGCTGCTCGCCCTGACCGAGGCTGTCGTCGCGGCGGGCGCGGTCGATCGCGTCGTGCTGGGCGGCGACGTCGCCCGCCGCACCCGGTACATCGCGTACGGCGGCATGCCCGGCCTCGCCTACCTCGGGGAGCGGTATCTGCCGAGGGTGCGCGCGGCCGTCGGCGACGACGCCGTCGAGCGGATGCTGCGCGCGAACCCCGCCCGACTCCTCGCCCTCCCGTCCCCCGCGGGTCGTTGAGCGAGCGCCCCTCCCGCGGGTCGTTGAGCGAGCGAAGCGAGACGAAACGCGCCACACCCCGCACGACCCCGCGCTGCCTGACCCCCTGAAGGAGCCCCGCATGACCGAGCCGACCATCCTGCACGCGACTTTCACCGCGCGTCCCGGCGAAGGCGATCGCGTCGCCGCACTCCTCGCCGACTTCGCGGAGCACGTGCGGGCCGAGGAGGGCAACGTCGTGTTCGACGCGACCCGCCTCGTCGACGACCCCGACCGCTTCTTCGTGTACGAGGTGTACCGCGACGAGGCCGCGTTCCAGGCGCACCTCTCCTCCCCCGCCGGCATCCCGTTCAACGCGGCGCTGCAAGACCTCATCGTCGAGCCGTCGTCGCAGCTCACGTTCCTGCGCCGCATCTGACGGCATCCCTCTCCTCCGCGAACCACCCCTCTCCCCCCGAGCCACCCCTCTGCATGCACGACGCAGAGGGGTGGCTCGCGCAAAAGGGGGTGGCTCGCGCGAGGCGCAGCGGCACGGACACACGAAAGGGCCCCTCACCCGCGGGTGAGGGGCCCTTTGTGTCAGAGGATCACTCGTACAGGACGGAGGCGATCTTCTCGTCGTCGAGGTTCGTCTTGTCGTACCAGTACGAACCCGTGTCGTAGAACTTCTCGACCGACTTGCCGTTGGCGGCGTCGTAGGCCGCCTGCACGACCTGCTCGCCGATGCCGATCGGGTCCTGCGTGATCGCGCCGGCCATCGTGCCGTCCTTGATGGCGTTGATCTGCGCGGCGCCGGAGTCGAAGCCGACGATCGTGATCTTGCCCTTCTCGAGGCCGAGCTCGTTCACGGCGTTCACGACGCCGATCGCGGAGCCCTCGTTGGTGCCGTAGATGCCCTTGAGGTCGGGGTGCGCCGCGATGAGGGTCTTCGCGATGTCGGCCGACTTCAGGTGGTCGCCGTCGCCGTACTGGATGTCGACGATCTCGATGTCGGGGTAGTCCGACTCGATCTTCTCGACGAAGCCGTCACGACGCTCGACACCGGTCGAGTTGATCTGCGAGTGGCCGACGATGGCCACCTCGCCCGATCCGCCGATCAGGTCGGCCATGTGCTCGGCGGCCAGCGCGCCGGCGACCTTGCTGTCGGTGGCCGAGAGGCTCAGGCCCACGTCGCCGTCGCAGGGGGCGTCGAAGTAGACGACGGGGATGTCCTTCGACTTGGCCTGCTCGAGCGGGGCGACGCACGCCTCGGGGTCGAGGGCGGCGTAGGCGATGGCATCCGGGTTCTTGTCGATCGCGGCGGTCAGCATCTCGAGCTGCTGCGCGATCTCGGTCTCGGCTGCGGGGCCCTCGAAGGTGATGCGGACGCCGAGTTCTTCGGCCTTCTGCTCCGCGCCCTTCTTGACGGCCTGCCAGAACTGGTGCTGGAAGCCCTTCGAGACCATGGCGATGTACATCTCGCCGTCGCCGCTGCCTCCGCCGCTGCCGCCTTCTTCGATGACGTCACCGCCACCGCCGGCACAGCCGGCGAACACGAGGGCGGATGCGGCCACGAGTGCCGCGAATGCGGTCTTCTTGCCGAATTTCATGAAAACTCCATTGTTCTGTGTGGTGGGTGGTTCTCGGTGAGGGTGGTGCTGTGAGGGTGGGTCAGGTGTGCTGGCGGTTGCGCAGCGAGTCGAGGAACACGGCGAGCAGCACGACGATGCCGACGACGATGTTCTGCCATTCGGTCTGGATCGACATGATGCGCAGTCCGTTGACGAGCACGCTCATGATGAGCGCGCCGATCACGGTGCCGAGGATCGATCCGCGACCGCCGAGCAGCGAGGTTCCGCCGATGATGACGGCTGCGATGGCCTGCAGCTCGTAGCCGGTGCCGATCTGCGGCTGGGCCGAGTCGAGGCGCGAGGCGATGACGATGCCCGCGATGCCTGTGAAGGCGCCGGCGAACATGTAGATGAAGATCGTCCAGCGACGCGTGTTCACACCCGAGAGGCGGGTGGCCTCCTCGTTCGAGCCGATCGCGAAGGTGTAGCGGCCGAGCAGCGTCTTCGACAGCACGAGCCACGCGACGATCGCGAGGGCGGCGGTGATGAGCACGGCGTTCGGGATGCCGGGGATGATCACGCCGAGCGCGATCTTCTTGAAGTCGGGAGCCGAGGTCGAGAAGTAGATCGGTGCGACGTTCGAGATGACGAGTGCGAGACCGCCGGCGATCATCATCATCGCCAGGGTGGCGATGAACGGGGGCAGCCGCAGGAACGTGATGTTGACGCCGTTCACGAGGCCCATGAGCACACCGGTGAGCACGCCGCCGATGACGCCGATCCACACGGGGAGTCCCATGTTGGTGACGATCACGCCGGTCATCACGGCGCACAGCGCCATGCCGGTTCCGATCGACAGGTCGATGCCGCCGGTGATGATGACGAACGTGGTGCCGAGGGCGAGGATGCCGATGACGGCCGTCGACAGCAGCACGGTCGCGATGTTGCTGAACGTGAAGAAGTTCGGGCTGGCGATCGAGAAGAAGATCACGAGCACGATGAGCGTGCCGAACGCGAGCGACTGCTGGACCTGGCGCTTGAGGAACCCGACGACGTCGCGCTTGTCGGTGTTCTCGTCGAGTGCCGTCTGGATGATCGTCGTCGTGGACGATCCGTTCTGCGGAGCGCTCATCAGTCTTCCTCTCCGTGGGCTGCGAGTTGCATGATCTTCTCCTGGCTGGCGTCTTCGTTGCGGAGGGTCCCGGTGATGCGACCGTTCGCGAAGACCGCGATGCGGTTCGCGACGCGGAGGATCTCCGGCAGCTCCGACGAGATGACGATGATGGACTTGCCCGCGTCAGCGAGCTGCTGCATGAGGCGGTAGATCTCTTCCTTCGCGCCGACGTCGATGCCTCGGGTCGGCTCGTCGAAGATGAGGATGTCGCAGTCGCGCATCAACCACCGGGCGATGACGACCTTCTGCTGGTTGCCTCCGGAGAGGAGTTTGACGACCTGGTTGACGGACGGCGTCTTCACCCGCAGCTGCTGGACGTAGTCCTTGGTGCGGTTCTTGGCCTTGCCGTCGCCCATCCAGCCGATCGCGTTGGCGTACGAGCCGAGCGAGGCGAGCACCGTGTTGAACGTCACGTCCTGCTCGAGCATGAGGCCGAGCAGCTTGCGGTCCTCGGAGAGGTAGCCGACGCCGTGCCGCACGGCATCCGACGGCTGCGAGATGCGCGCTGTGCGTCCGCCGATCGTGATGGTTCCGCCGTCGCGGTGGTCGGCGCCGATGACCGCCCGTGCGGTCTCGGTGCGTCCTGCGCCCATGAGTCCGGCGAAGCCGAGGATCTCGCCCCGGTGCAGCTGGAACGAGATGTCCTTGAGCAGGCTCTTGGTGGAGAGGCCCTGCACGTCGAGCACCACGGGGTCGCCCGCGTGCTCGCGGGCCTGGGGGCGGGTTCCCTCGTCGATCGCGCGGCCGACCATCATCTCGATGATCTGCGGGATGCTCACCTCGGATTTCTCCAGTGATCCGATGTATGCGCCGTCGCGGAGCACGGTGACCCGGTCGGCGAGGCGGCGCAGCTCGTCCATGCGGTGCGAGATGTAGACGATGCCGGTGCCGGCGGCCTTGAGCTGCTCGATGAGCACGAACAGCGTCTCGACCTCGGAGTCGGTGAGGGCCGAGGTCGGCTCGTCCATGATGAGCACCTTGGCGTTGAACGAGAGCGCCTTGGCGATCTCGACCATCTGCTGCTCGGCCACCGTGAGCTCGCCGACCTTCTGCCGCGGGTCGAGGCGGATGTCGAGGCGCTTCAGCAGTTCGGCGGTCTGCGAGTTGAGTCGACGCTCCGAGAGGAACGGGCCGATCTTCGGCTCCCTGCCCACGAAGATGTTCTGCGCGACGGTCAGATCGGGCATCAGGTTGAGCTCCTGATGGATGATCGTGACGCCGAGCTGCTGGGCCTGCAACGGGCTGGTCAGCTCGACCTCCTGCCCCTCGAACGTGATCGTGCCCTCGTCCTTGGTGTAGATCCCGGAGAGGATCTTCATGAGCGTCGACTTGCCGGCGCCGTTCTCGCCGACGAGGACGAGGACCTCGCCCTGGCGCACCTCGAGGTGTACGTCCTTGAGCGCCTGCACGCCGGGGAATCCCTTGCTGATCCCCTCGACTCTGAGGATGGGCTCACCCATGTGCTCACCTGCTTCCTTGAAGGTCGTGTATCGGATGCTTTCCGGTCGGGCCCGGAAACATCGGATCAATTCTGCGTCCTGAGGTGTCCCCACCGCAAGATGTATCTAAATGTATCTAGTCCGCGCCCGAAACGGAACAGCCTGTAATAACAAGTCGGAAACGTCTGGTCCGTGCTGACGCGCCCAGTCTAGGTGAAATCGATTTCAGATCCAGGATCCACCGATATGAAGCGTCAGTGCAGACGGATCGAGTCGACGGCGACGAGCTTGTCGCGGATGAACGCGTTCGCGTGCGCCCCGAGCTCGTCGTTGTCGGTCCAGAGGTTGCGCCAGATCCCCAGCATCCGGCTCAGGTCGGGGGCGACGACCGCCGACGAGAACGACTCGAACACGATCGGCCCGTCGTAGCCGATCCGTCCGAGCGCCTTGAAGAAGGTGTCGAAGTCGACCGTGCCGGTCCCGAGGTAGCCGCGGTGGCTCTCGCCGATGTGCACGTACCGCAGAGCGGGAGCGGCGTCCAGCACCGGCGCGAACATATCCGACTCCTCGATGTTCATGTGGTACGTGTCGAGGTGGATGCCGAGGTTCGGCCGGTCGACCTCGGCGAGGTAGCCGAGCGCCTGTCGGGCCGTGTTCAGCACGTTCGTCTCATAGCGGTTCACGACCTCGAGCGACACCGCGATGCCGCGCTCCGCCGCGTGGTCCGCGACGCGGGCGATCGTGCGTCGGCTGCTCTCGAGCCCCTCTGCGGTGACGGGCTCCATGTACTTCTTCATGGCGCTGTAGACGACGCCGCAGAAGTTCTCGCCGCCGAGGTCGGCGACCACGTCGACCGCACGGAGCAGCAGCTCCTCCCCCGCCTTCACGACGGCGGGATCGGCGCTGGTGATGTCGGTCGCCTCCGACAGCCCCAGTGAGGCGCTGACCGCGAGCTCGTGCTCAGCGAGAGCGCTCTTCGCGGCGTCGACGTCGAAGGCGAACGGGTCCATGAGGGGGAACTCGATGAGGTCGAAACCGGCCTGCTTCGTCTTCTCGACCGACAGGCGGATGCCCTCGGCGTCGAAGCGTCCCGTCCAGACCAGCCCATGGCATCCGATGTTCATGCGACCCCTCGGAGGCGGGTGTGCGGCACCGTCGCCTCGACCGATTTGGCACGTGCCAACTCGATCCGGAGGCCAACGCTACGTTCGGTCGACGAGCGTGTCAAGAACTTTCTTGGCACGTGCCAATCGCGGCAGTAGGCTGGTCCGGCCGCCGTCGGATGCCGTGCGCCGGCGCATCCGAGGAGGAACCCCAATGCCCGCCAGCGTCAAAGACGTCGCAGCCCTCGCCGGCGTCTCCTCGTCGACGGTCTCGAACTACCTGAACCACCCGCACGTGCTGGGGGCGCAGAGCGCGGAGAGGGTGCGCGCCGCGATCGAGCAGCTCGGGTACGTGCCCAACGAGTCGGCCCGCCAGTTGCGCGCCGGGGCGAGCCGCACCCTGGCGCTGATCCTGCTCGACGCGTGGATCCCGTACTTCCAGGAGCTCTCGCGCGGCGTCGAGGATGTCGCGAGAGAGGGCGGCTGGTCGCTGTTCTTCAGCAACAGCAGCCGCGACGGCGAGCTCGAACGCCGCAACATCGAGATGTTCGAGGCGCACCGCGTGCAGGGCATCGTGATCTACCCGCTCGGCGACGTCGTGCCCCGCTTGGAGCAGCTCGCGGAGCGCGGCATCCGCTCGGTCGTCGTCGGACCGATCCGCGAGTCGGCGACCGTGGGATCCGTGCTCTTCGACGACCGGGGCGGAGGCCGCCTCGCGGGCGAGCATCTGCTGAGCATCGGGCGACGACGCCTGCTGTTCGTCGGCGCGCCGACCGTGAGCCAGTCGAACGATCGGCTGCGGGGACTCCGCGACGCGGTCGAGGGCAGCGACGCCTCGGTCGAGGTCGTCGACGTGGTGCACCTCGCCACCGAGGACGGCCTGGAGGTCGGCGCGCGCCTCGCCGCCCTGCCGGCGATCGAACGACCGGATGCCGTGTTCGCCGCCAACGACATGGTCGCGATCGGCGTGATGACGCAGCTGCTGCGCCACGGCATCCGCGTGCCGGACGACATCGCGCTCGTCGGCTTCGACGACGTCATCCAGGCCCACCAGACCGTCGTGCCGCTCACCAGCGTGCGGCAGCCGGGGTACGAGATCGGCCGCGCCGCGGGGGCCGCGCTGCTGCAGCAGCTCGCCGACCCCACCGCTGACCTGCCCGAGCCGACACCGTTCGCCGCGGAGCTCGTCGTGCGGGAGTCGACCGCCTGACGCCGTCAGTGTCGCGGCGCGGTCGTCGTCCCGATGCGAAGGCTGACGGGGGGCGCCGCAGCGGGGGCAGCCACGGGCTCGGGAGCGGCGATGAAGCGCGCGGCGAGGGTCCCGAGTTCCACCAGGGGCAGGGTCATGGTCGTGAGATCGAAGACCTCGCCACCGGCCGTGCCGCCGATCCCGGCGACGGAGACGTCGTCCGGCGCGCGCAGCCCGGCCCGCCAGAGCCCCGCGAGCGCGCCGATCGCGACTTCGTCGTTGCTGCAGATGACCGCATCCGGCATCCGGTCTGACGCGATCAGCGCCTCGATCGACTGACTGCCCGCCGCCTGGCTCATGCCGGTGGGGTCGGCGACCCGTGGCGCGAGGCCCGCGTCGAACATCGTCTTCCGATAGCCGATGAGTCTCTGCTCCGAGGCCGTGAGCCCCGGGATGCCGCCGATGAAGGCGATGTCGCGGTGCCCCAGCCCGAGCAGGTACGAGGTGAGCTCCGCCGCGGCCGCCGCGTTGTCGACGACGATGCTGGTGGCGGCGAATCCGCGGGGCGCGAGTGCCACGACGCTGGTGCCCTGCTGCACGGCGGCATTCACCTCCTTCGCGAGCTGTCCGGTACCCGGGGAGCCCTCGATGTCGCTTCCGCAGAACACGATGCCCGATGCCTGATGCTCGCGCAGCGCGCGGAACCGTGCCAACTCCTGCAGCGGGTCGCGGTTGGCGTTCGCGAGCACCGTCACGTACCCCCGACTCGTCGCCTCAACCTCGATGCCGCGGGTCATCTCCGCGAAGTACGGGTCGAGGATGTCACTCGCGATCACGCCGATGATGCGGCTGCGCTTCTGCTGCAGGGCGCGAGCCGTGGCGCTCGCGGTGTACCCCAGGGTCGCGGCGGCGGCGCGGACGGCCTGTTGCACGGCTTCGGAGACCGGATGGTTGCTCGCGGACCCGTTCAGCACCCGGGAGGCCGTGGCCACCGAGACGGATGCGAGCTCCGCGACATCGCGCAGCGTCGCCATCGCCACCCCTCTCATCGATCACCCCACACTACCGTCGAGGCCGCCGCGTGCTGTTTGACAACGGCGCAGGGACCGTCCTAGCATGTGGCAAACGTTATCCATAAGCATATCAACGTGCTTGTTCGTAACGGCAAACGTTTACCTAACCGACCGCCTCGAAGGAGAAGCACGTGTCCGTTCAAGAGAAGCCTTTCGACCTCGTCGTGATCGGAGCCGGCGCCTCCGGTCTCGCGACCGCCAACCGGGCCGCTGACCTCGGTGCGCGAGTACTGCTCCTCGAGAAGGGCTCGGCCATCGGCGGCTCGGCCGCACTGTCGGCGGGCATCCTGTGGACGGCGCCGAGCATCGAGGTGCTCGACCGCATCCAGCCGGATGCCGACCCCGTGCTCGGGCCGCTCGTGGTGCAGGGGTATGAGCAGGCGGTCGCCGATGTGCGCGCCGCAGGGGTCGCCGTCAGCGACGAATGGCTCGACCACCTCGAGTGGGGCAGAGCGTGCAAGATCGACATCCCGGGCCTGTTCGCCGCGTGGTCGGCGAAGGTCGTCGACGGCGGAGGCGAGGTGGTGACGGATGTCCGCGACGTCGAACTGGAACGCGACGACCGCCGGGTCACGGGAGTGACGTACTCCCACGGAGGGGCGAGGCAGCGGGCGACCGCCCGGGCCGTCGTACTCGCGACGGGCGGCTTCCAGGGCGACCCTCAGCTCACTCAGCAGTTCATCGGCAACGGCGCCGACGACATCGCGGTGCGCAGCAACCCGAACTCGGTCGGCGACGGCTTCCGTCTCGCCGTCTCCGCGGGGGCGGGGGCGAGCCGGCACCTCTCCGGGTTCTACGGGCACACCCTGCCGAGCCCCCTCGCCGTGTCTCCCCAGGTGTTCCTGCGCCTCACCCTCTACTTCTCGGCGTACGGAGTGATCGTCAACCGGCTCGGCCGTCGGTTCACCGACGAGTCGCTCGGCGACGAGGTCTCCAACCAGTTCCTCGTCCGGCAGCCGGGGCGGCGCGGCGTGCTCATCTGGGACGACGAGGTGCAGCAGAACCGCGCACTGGCGGTGCCCTATCCGAGCGGCATGGCGCTCGACCGGCACGCCGAGGCGACGGCGGCGGGCGCCCGCACGGCCGAGACCGAGACCCTCGAGGAGCTCGTCGAGGTCGTCGCCGGATGGGGCGTCGACCGCGCAGGGCTCGCCGACACGCTCGACGGCTACCGCCGCGCCGCCTCGGGCGAAGGCGTGGCTCTGGACGCCCCGCTTCCCGAGCGGCCCAGTCCTCTCCGCACCGGCCCCTTCCGCGCGGTCGAGATCCAACCCTGCATCACGATCCCGTTCGGCGGGATCCGGGTCGACGGCGACAGCCGCGCGCTCGACAGGGACGGCCAGCCGATCGACGGGCTCTTCGCCGTCGGAGCGGATGCCGGGGGCGCCCAGGATCTGCGCTACATCGGCGGCATCGTGTTCGGGTTCGTCTTCGGCCGACGGGCCGCGGACGCGGCCCTGGCCGGCGTCACGGCGGGAGCGCGCTCGTGAGCGCCACCCTCCGCATCGGCATCGTCGGCTGCGGCAACATCTCCGACAACCACTTCCAGGCGTACGCGGCGCTCCCGGACGTCGAGGTCGTGGCGGTCTGCGACATCGACCCCGAACGCGCGCGCGTCTTCGCCGATGCGCGGGAGATCCCGCACGCCGTCTCGTCGGTCGCCGAGCTGGCCGCACTCGGCGTCGATGCGCTGAGCGTCTGCACACCGCATCCGACCCACGAGGCCGTCGTGCGCGAGGCGGCGGCCGGCGGCATCCACATCCTCTGTGAGAAGCCGATCGCCGCCGACTCCGCTGCCGCCGCCCGCATGGTCGAGGCCGCGCATGCGAACGACGTCACACTCGGCATCGTCTTCCAGAAGCGGTTCTGGGACGGGGCGAGGAACATCCGCGCGGCGATCGACGAGGGCCGCCTCGGCATCCCGATGCTCGGGCACTGCCGCGTGCTGCTGCACCGCGGTCGTGACTACTACGACGCTGCGGCGTGGCGGGGCACGTGGGCCGCAGACGGCGGCGGCGTGCTGATGACGCAGGCGATCCACTACATCGACCTGCTGCAGTGGTTCATGGGCGAGCCGGTCGAGGTGAGCGCAAAAGCGGGCACCTTCGTCTACGGCGACGCGATCGAGGTGGAGGACACCGCTGCGGCCCTCATCACGTTCGCCTCCGGTGCGATCGCCACCCTGTCGGCGACGGTGGCGGCCAGTCCGAACCTCGGCACAGCCATCACCATCACGGGAACCACGGGCGCGACCGTCTCGCTCACCGAGTATCCGGAGGGGACGGATGCCGTGAACGACCTGTGGGCGGTGCCGGGCGAGGAGCGCGCCGGCTCGGTGTTCGAGCACGGCCTCTCGGGCGACATCCCCGTCGAGGAGGTCAACGCACGTCTGATGCCCATGCACCGCCAGCAGGTGGCCGACTTCGTGAGGGCCGTGCGCACCGGCGGCTCCCCGGCCGTGACCGGGGAGGAGGCGCTCGCCTCGCTCCGGATCGTCGAGGCCGTGTACGAGTCCGCGCGCACCGGGCGTCCGGTGCGCCTCGCGGAGCCGTCGACTTCACGCGCGCTCGCCCACCTGCCCGCCACCGTCACCGTCTGAGCGATCAGAGCAGATCAGAGAAGAGGAGCCATCCGATGGAACTCAGCCTCAACCAGGCGACAACCCGTCCCTATGGTCTCGCCGAGACCGCCGCCGCCGCCGAGCGCGCCGGCATCCGTCACCTGGGTCTCTGGGTCGAGCCGGTCGAGCAGACCGGCCTCGCCGAGACCCGCCGCATCCTGTCGGATCACGGTCTCGGCGTCAGCTCCGTGTGCCGCGTCGGCTTCGTCGCCGACAAGGACGGCGCCGAGCTGCGTGGCGCGCTCGACGGCGTGAAGCGCGGACTCGAGCTCTCGCACGAGGTCGGCGCGCCGATGCTCACGTTCATCGCGGGCGGCCTGCCGTCCGGCGATCGCGACATCGCACGCGGCGAGCAGCGGGTGCGCGATGCGCTCGAGACCCTGGTCCCGTTCGCGGAGGACGCCGGCGTCCGCCTCGCGCTCGAGCCGCTGCATCCGCTGTTCGTGACGAGCCGCAGCGTCGTCACGTCGATCGCCCAGGCCCTCGACATGATCCGCGATCTGCCGGCCACGGCGACCGGGATCCTCGTCGACGCGTACGCGACGTTCTGGGATCCCCGGTTCGCCGAGAGCGCCGCCGCGGCGGGCGAGCGGATCGCCGGCTATCAGATCAGCGACTTCGCTCTCCCCCTCCCCGAGCCCGAGAACATGAACGGCCGGCTGTTCCCCGGCGACGGCGAGATCGACTTCGCTCCGCTCAACGCGGCCGTGCGGGACGCCGGGTTCTCCGGTCCCACCGAGGTCGAGATCTTCAACGACGACATCTGGGCGCTCGATCTGGACACGATCGTCGATCGCACCGTCCGCGGCTTCGCGCAGGCGACCCGCTCGGCCGAGGCGGTGACCCGATGAGCTCGACCGTCGTCCGGCTGCCCTCCGCCGACGGGCTGCGAGCCGTCGAGCTCAATCCTCCCGCGCCGCTGCGCACCTCGAGCACTCCGTCGACCTCGCGGACCGCGTACGCGGCGGGTCACGTCGTCGCCGATCCGCTGCGCGCTGCGGCCGGAGGCGCGACCGTCGTGGACTGGGACGCGACGATGGCCCTGCGGCACTCCCTCTGGGATCTGGGACTCGGCATCGCGGAGAGCATGGACACCGCGCAGCGCGGGATGGGCCTCGACGCTGCGACCGCACTCGACCTGGCACGACGCACCCTGCGCGAGGCCGCCGGACGACGCGGGTCGGTCGTCGTCGGCATCGCGACGGACCAGCTCGACGACGGCCCTCATACGCTGTCCGAGATCGCGGACGCGTACATCGCGCAGCTCGAGGACATCGAGGCCGCCGGCGGGTCGGTCGTGATGATGGCGAGCAGGCACCTCGCCCGCGCCGCGCGCAGCGCCGACGACTACCTCGCGGTGTACGACCGCGTGCTGACCGCGGCCGGTCGCCCCGTCGTCCTGCACTGGCTCGGCGAGATGTTCGACCCCGCACTCGCCGGGTACTGGGGCACGAACGACGTCGCCACGGCATCCGACACCGTGCTCGCCCTCATCGAGGCGCACGCGTCGAAGGTCGCGGGGATCAAGCTGTCGCTGCTCGACCGCGACCACGAGATCTCGTTCCGACGCCGCCTGCCGTCGGGCGTGCGACTGTTCACGGGAGACGACTTCAACTACTCGGAGCTCATCGCCGGCGACGACCACGGCCACAGCGACGCCCTCCTCGGCGCCTTCGCCGCCGTACCGCGGTTCGCGTCCGCGGCGCTCGCCCGACTCGACGACGGCGACGAGCGGGGATTCCGCTCGATCCTGGATCCGACGGTGCCGCTGAGCCGCCTCGTCTTCGAGGCACCCACCCGCTACTACAAGGTCGGTGTCGTGTGGCTGAGCTATCTCGACGGCGCGCAGAGCCACTTCCGCATGGTCGCGGGTCTCGAATCCGGCCGGAGTATCCTGCACCTCGCGGAGCTGTTCGCCGCAGCGAACGGGATCGGCCTCTTCGCCGATCCCGACGCGGCGGCCGCGCGGGCGTCCGCATACTTCCGCGCGCAGGGGATCTGATCCGACCGGCGAACACGACCGCGCTAGCAAGCGCTTTCGGGCAACGATGCAGAAAGCAAGGAGAGAGATGTCACACGAGAACACCTACGACTACGTCATCGCCGGAGGAGGCACTGCAGGCTGCGTGCTGGCCGGGCGCCTGAGCGAGGACCCGAGCGTGCGGGTCCTGTTGCTGGAAGCCGGTCGGAGCGACCGGCATCCGTTCATCCACGTTCCCGCCGGATTCGCCAAGCTCACCGCCGGGCCGTTCCAGTGGGGGTTCGTGAGCGAACCGCAGCGGCACGGCAACGACCGCCGGATCCCGCTGCCCCAGGGCCGCGTGCTGGGCGGAGGCGGGTCCATCAACGCCCAGGTCTTCACCCGCGGTGTTGCGCAGGACTACGACGACTGGGCGACCGTGCACGGCTGCGAGGGATGGTCGGCCGAAGAGGTGCAGCCGTACTTCATCCGCTCCGAGCGCAACGCGCGCCTCTCGGCACCGCTGCACGGCACCGCCGGCCCCCTCGGGGTGTCCGACCTCGCGGATCCGCATCCGCTGTCACGGGCGTTCGTGCATGCCGGCCAGGAGTACGGACTCCCCTACAACTCCGACTTCAACGGCGCCGACCAGTGGGGCGTCGGCTTCTACCAGACCACGACACTGAACGGTCGCCGCTGCAGCGCCGCCGTGGCCTACGTGAAGCCGGCCAGGCACCGTCCCAACCTCGACGTGCGCGTGCACGCCACTGTGTCGCGCGTCGTGATCGAGGGCGGCCGGGCCACCGGCGTCGAGACCATCGAGCGAGGCACCGCCCACAGCTACCGCGCCACCCGCGAGGTCATCGTCGCCGCCGGCGCGTACGGCTCCCCCCAGATCCTGCAGCTGTCGGGAATCGGCGACCCCGCCGATCTCAAGGCCGCCGGCGTCGACGTCGTGCACGCCCTTCCCGGCGTGGGGAAGAACCTGCAGGACCACTGCGACCTCGACATCATCTACGAGCTCAACGCGTATCAGAGCCTCGACCGGCTCGGCAGCCCGAAGCCGGCGACCGTTCTCGCGGGCGTCGAGTACATGGCGTTCCGCTCGGGTCCGCTGGCGTCGACCGTGGTCGAGGCCGGGGCGTTCACGTACGGCAACAAGGACGAGAAGACGCCCGACCTGCAGTTCCACTTCCTGCCGGCCGCCGGTGTCGAGGCGGGCATCGCTGCCGTGCGGCCGGGTTACGGGGCGACGCTCAACTCGTACTTCCTGCGTCCGCGCAGTCGCGGCACGGTGACGATCGCGGATGCCGATCCGCAGCGTGCCCCGCGCATCGATCCGAACTACCTCGCCGACGACTACGACCTCGAACTGGGCGTCGAGGGGCTGCGGCAGAGCCGCGAGATCATGGCTCAGCCGTCGATGGCCGCGCTCGTGAAGAAGGAGCACCTGGCCGGCGGGGAGAAGATCTCCACGCAGGACGACTACGTGCGCTACGTGCGTCAGTACGGTCGCACGTCGTATCACCCGGTGGGCACGTGCGCGATGGGCGTCTCCGACGAGTCGGTCGTGTCGCCGCGGCTCGACGTGCACGGGCTCTCCGGCCTGCGCGTCGTCGACTCGTCGATCATGCCCCGCATCGTGAGCTCGAACACGCAGGCGCCGACGGTGATGATCGCCGAGAAGGCCGTCGACATGATCCGGGAGGACGCCCGCTGACCCGAGGGCGCGAACGACGAAGGCCCGCTCCTCGGAGCGGGCCTTCGTCGTTCGCGGGGTCGAGCTCGGGTGCGCCCGTTCAGACGGACGTGCGGATCTGGATGGTCTTCACCTCGGTGAACTCCTCGAAGCCGACCTTGCCCATCTCACGGCCGTAGCCGCTCTGCTTCACCCCGCCGCCGGGGAGCTGCGGTGCTCCGTCGATCGTGGTGTTGACCCACACCGTGCCGCTCTGCAGTCGTCGGCTGACGGTGAGGGCCGTGTAGATGTCGGTCGACCACACGGAGTTCGCGAGACCGTACTGCACGGCGTTCGCGAGCTCGATCGCCTCGTCGATCGACGAGAACCGGGTCACCGCGAGCACCGGCCCGAAGACCTCCTCGCAGAACAGCGCCGACCCCGGGGCGACCCGATCGACGATCGTCGGCGGCACGAAGTAACCGTCGGCGAGGGCGCCGGCCGTGAGCCGCTCACCGCCCGTGACGACCTCGGCGCCCGCCGCTCGCGCGTCGTCGACGAAGCCGAGGACCTGGTTCAGATGGTCTTCGTGGATCATGGCACCGAGGTCGGCGGACTCGTCGGTCGACGGTCCCACCGTCAACGACGCCGCCTTCTCGGCGACCCTCCGCACGAACTCGTCGGCGATGTCCTCGTGCACGAGCAGGCGCGCGCCGGAGACGCAGCATTCGCCCTGATTGAAGGTCACGCCGAACAGCACGCCGTCGGCCGCCTTGTCGAGGTCGGCGTCCGGGAAGACGATGCTCGCGGCCTTGCCGCCGAGCTCCATCGAGAGACGCTTCAGCGTGCCGGCCGACGCCTCGACGATCGAGCGACCGACGGCCGTGCTCCCGGTGAACGAGAGGAAGTCGACGTCCGCGGACCGCGCGAGGTGGTCTCCCACCACGCTGCCGGCGCCGGTGACGACGTTGAAGGCGCCGTCGGGCAGCCCGGCCTCGGTGAGGAGCCGGGCGATCTCGAGCGTGGTGCCGGCCGTCAGCTCCGAGGGCTTGCAGACCGCGGTGCACCCGGCGGCGAGCGCGAAGGGCAGCTTCTGCATGAGCAGCAGCAGCGGGAAGTTCCAGGGTGTGACCATGGCGACGACTCCGCACGGCTCGCGGGTGACGAGGCCGAGGAAGCCGTCGCCGAGGTTGGTGTGCACCTCTCCGCTCGTCGTGAGGGCGAGGGCGGCGGCGTACTCGGTGAGCCCGATGCTGCCCTGCACGTCGCCGCGGGCCAGCCGGATCGGCTTTCCCGTCTCATCCGCCTCGATGCGGGCGAGCTTCTCGCTGTCGCGCCGCATGAGCTCGACGAGTCGGAGCAGGATGCGCGCGCGATGCTGGCCGCTCGCCGTCGACCAGGATCCCTCGTCGAAGACGCGTCGGGCGCTGGCGGTCGCAGCTGCCGCTGTCGCCTCGTCTCCGCGGTCGAACTCGGCCACGAGATCGCCGGTGCCGGGATTCTCGCGTCGGAACACGTGCTCGCCCGGTCGGGTCATCGAGCCGTCGATGTAGGCGCCGTAGCGGCGGACGTCCGCCGTGGTCGCGCGGGTCACTGTCATAGGAACTCCTTCGAGAAAGCGCTTACTCGAAAGGTAGCATCGCAAGCGCCCGTCGACAAGGGTGGACAAGGGAGACCAGAAACCGCTTACTCTGGACCTCAGCATCCAGCGCGCTCCCCGGTGCGCGTCCGGTCCCCTGCTGACGAGGGCGGGGGCGGGTGACAGGACGGAGTCCCTTTCGTGAAGAACTCGACAGGTCGCGTGACGATCCAGCACGTCGCCGATGCCGCCGGCGTATCCATCGCCACCGTGTCGCGGGTGCTCAACGGCGACCAGCGGGTATCGCCGGAGCTGGCCGACAAGGTGAAGGACGTCGCGACCCGCCTGGGCTACCGCCCCTTCGGCGCTGCCAGGGATCTCGCGAGCGGCAACCACCGCAGTATCGGCGTGATCGTCCCCGACCTCGGCAACCCGTACTTCCATGACGTCATCAAGGCCGCCAACGTGGGTGCCAGCCGCGACGGGTACCGGATGGTGATCTCCGACTCCGGCGACGACGCCGAGGTCGAGCTGAGCATCGCCCAGGAGCGCCTCTCGCAGGTCGACGGCCTGCTGATCCTCTCGTCGCGCATCGATACGGCGGGTCTCCGCGCGCTGTCGCGGCAGCCGACCCCGATCGTGCTCGTCAACCGCGTCGAGCCCGGGATCGACCTCCCCATGGTCGCCGTGGACAACTTCACCGCGATGCTCGATCTGTGCGGCTCGCTCGCCACCCTCGGCCACCGACGAGTCGTGTACATCGCGGGTTCGGAGAGCGCCTGGCAGAACCGCGAGCGGTGGCGCGCGATCCAGCAGGCGCACATCCTCGGCCTCGAAGCCACCATGCTGCCCGCCGCGACATCGTCGATCGAAGGCGGCTACGCCGCGACGGATGCCGCACTCGAGAGCGCTCCGACGGCGATCATCGCGTTCAACGACCTGGTGGCGTGCGGCGTGCTCGGGCGCCTGCGCGAGCGCGGCATCCGCGTTCCGGACGACATGTCGGTCACGGGTTTCGACGACATCGTGTTCGCCCAGCACACCCTGCCCCCGCTGACCACGGCGGTGAGTCCGCGCGCCGAGCTGGGAGCGAAGGCCTGGGAGATCCTCCGAGCACGGCTGGCGGGCGTCGAGCCGGATCTCCCTCCCCTGCTCGCCGCGACCCTCGTCGTCCGCGATTCCACGGGCCCCGCCGCCACGGCCTGACGGATCCCGATCTCGCTCTTGCGCGAGCCCGACGGGGTGTGTACATTTCCAGAAAGCGCTTACACAGCGGACGAAGACGTTCCCGACTCCGGCCCGTAGCGCAACCAGCAGCACACCCGTAGCATCTGTAAGCGCTTTCTCGGATCGCTCCCCTCCGGACCGACGAGCGGGCCATCAGTTCCAGAAGGAGATTCGAAGATGAACTCACGCACTCGTGCAGCGGCCATCGCCGCAGGCGCCGTCGCGGTCATGCTCGGCATGAGCGGATGCAGCGGCGCGATCAGCTCGGGATCCGGGGGCACGTCCTCCGGTGAATGCGCCCCCGAAGACGTCACGCTCGTGCAGTCCGGCCGCGGGCTCGAGAACGAGTACTACGTGTCGGTCGACGCGGCCGCCAAGGCCTTCGCCGAGTCCGAGGGGCTTGCGGACAACTACCAGTGGATCGCGAGCGACGGCGACTCCTCGAAGCAGCTCGGCCAGATCAAGTCGATCCTCGCCAAGGGCGGGGAATGCGTGGTCCTCAACATCGACGCCAACGAGTCGAGCCTGGTCCCCGCCATCGTGAAGGAGGCCGAGAAGTCCGGCGCCTGGCTCGTGACGCAGTGGAACCGCCCCGACGGCACCTCGCCCGAGTCGGGCGACTCCGCACACTGGGTCGCGCACATGTCGATCGACGGCGTGCCGGAGGGGTACGAAACAGCGAAGGCCCTGTTCGAGTCGATGGGCGGCGAAGGATCGGTGGTGGCCCTGCAGGGCATCCTCGACAACCCGCCGGCCAAGGAGCGCTTCGCAGGCCTGCAGAAGGCTCTCGAGGAGTACCCGGGCATCACGCTGCTCGAGGACCAGACGGCCGAGTGGGACCGCACCAAGGCGCAGGACATCACGCAGACCTTCCTCACGAAGTACCCCGGCGAGATCGGCGGGGTGTGGGCCGCGAGCGACTCCATGGCCCTCGGCGCGTTGGAGGCGATCAAGAACGCGGGCCAGGGTGGTCAGATCAAGGTCACGGGCGTCGACGGCCTCGCTGAAGCGGTCGATCTCGTGAAGGACCCGAGCAGCGGCTACGTCGCGACGACCCAGTCGAGGGCTGCGGCCCAGGGCGCCTTCGGACTCGCGATCGGGCTCGCGGCCGCCACCGGCGAGTTCGACCCGGCGGAGGAACCGGCAGGCCACCGCTCCTTCTACCTCAAGCCCGTCCCGATCATCACGGCGGAGAATGCGGGCGACGCACCCGACCCGGCCGCCATCGACGACTTCGACCTCTCCGACATCTGGTCCGAGGTCGGAGACCCGATCAAGTGAGCGCCGCGACGCGTACCGCGGGCCCCGGAGGGAACGACACCCTCCGCGGCTCGCGGTCCCCCGCCGGCCGCTGGCCGCTGCTCCGCTCGGAGCGGATCCCGGTGCCTGCACTCCTCGTGCTCCTGGCGATCTGCGTCGTCATGGCGTTCGTGAATCCGGTGTTCCTCTCCGGCGGCAACCTGCTCGCGATCGCCGAGCAGAGCGCCGTGCCGATCGTCGTCGCGGTCGGCCTCACCTTCGTCATCCTGATGGGCGGCATCGACCTGTCGCTGGCCGGAGTGATGGCGGCGGTCTCGCTCACCACCGCACTGCTGCTGCGCAACGATCGCAACGACCTCGACCTCGGCCTCTGGGCCGCCCCGATCGCCGTCGCCGTGGGCGCGGCCCTGGGGCTCGTCGCCGGCGTCTCCGTCGCACGACTCCGCGTGCCATCGTTCATCGTCACGATCGGCACATGGCAGATCGGCCTCGGGATCGGGCTGCTGCTCTTCGGCGGCAAGCCCCCGCGTATCGAGGACGACGGCTTCCGGGCCCTCCTCGGCGGCAGCCTCGCCGGGCTCCCCGGAATGGTCTGGATCTCGCTCGCCGCGGTCATCGTCGGACTGCTCGTGCAGATGCGCACCCGTTTCGGCCGCTACGCGTACGTGATCGGCGGCAGCGAGGAGATCGCGCGGCTCTCCGGCATCCCCGTGTCGCGCTATCGCATGCTGTCGTTCGTCGTCGCGGGCGCCACGGCCGGCCTGGCCGCCGTGCTCGCGACCGCCCGCATCGGGGTCGGCGACGTCGGCATCGGTGGCGATCTCCTCTTCACCACCATCGCCGGCGTGGTCATCGGAGGCACCTTCCTCACCGGCGGACGCGGCGGCGTGCTGCACTCCGTGGTCGGCGTGATCGTGATCGTCGTCATCGCCAACGCCATGGTGCTCGGCGGGGTCAGCTCCTACGTGCAGCAGGCCGTGCAGGGCGCGGTCGTCATCGTCGCCGCCTCGATCGCACTGTGGAGATCGCGCGAGAGATTGCGAGTCATCAAATGAGCACGGATGCCGTCCTCGAGCTTCGCGGGGTCTCGAAGAGCTTCCCCGGCGTGCGGGCGCTGTCGGACATCGATCTCGAGATCCGGCCCAACGAGGTCCTGGGGCTGATCGGCGAGAACGGTGCAGGCAAGTCGACGCTGCTCAAGGTGCTGACCGGAGTGGAGCGGCCCGACAGCGGCGAGCTCGTGCTGCGCGGCGACAGCGTCACGCTGCGCGGCGTGACCGACGCCAACGACCACGGCATCGCGATGGTGTTCCAGGAGCAGTCGCTGCTCGAGAACATCACCGTCGGCGAGAACGTGCTGCTCGGCAACGAGGGCACCAGTGTGCGCTTCGGCCTCTACCGCTGGGGCGAGTTCCACGAACGCGCGCAGCGCTACCTCGACCTGGTCGGCGGCGGGCTGTCGACCAGGACGCCCACCAGCCACCTCTCGTTCGCGAAGCGGCAGATGGTCGAGGTCGCGAAGGCTCTGGCATCCGGCGAGCGCAGTCGGCACCAGCCCATCATCCTGCTCGACGAGCCGACGTCGGTGCTCGAGGACGAGGAGATCCAGACGCTCTTCCGCATCGTGCGCGAGCTCCGCAAGCGCGCGAGCGTCGTGTTCGTGTCGCACCGGATGGAGGAGGTGCTGGAGATCTGCGATCGCGTGTACGTCATGCGCGACGGCGAGGTCGTCGGCGAGTGCACTCCCGAGGAGGTCACGATGGACGACCTCTTCGCCCTCATGGTGGGGCACGACATGAGCGCGGGCTACTACCACGAGGACGCCCAGACCGACCCGCAGTCGGCACCGGGACTCGAGGTGCGCGGCCTGTCGGCACGATCCTTCGACGACGTGTCGTTCACGGTCGCGCGCGGCGAGGTGCTCGCGGTGATGGGCGTGCAGGAGAGCGGTCGCGAAGACCTCGGCCGCGCCCTGTTCGGCGCCATCCCGATCACTTCCGGCTCGATCTCCCTCGACGGCGAGCCGCTGCGCATCGGGGCACCGTCCGGTGCGGTGACACGCGGGATCGGATACATCCCGTCCGAGCGCAAAGTGGACGGCGCGGTGCTGGGCATGGGGGTCGACGAGAACCTCACCATGGCGCACCCCGATCAGGTCAGCCTCGGACCGCTCCTGATCAGGAGGCGCGAACGATCGGCGGTGGACGGCTGGATCGAGACCCTGCGCGTCAAGACGCCCGCGCGGGACACCCCGATGCGCAATCTCTCCGGCGGGAACCAGCAGAAAGTCGTGCTGGCGAAGTGGCTGATCGACCCGGATCTGCGTCTGCTGATCCTCGACACTCCGACCCGCGGCCTCGACGTCGGCGCCAAGGCCGACGTGTACCGGCTCATCCGAGAGCTCGCGGCGCGGGGGCTCTCGGTCCTGCTCATCGCGGACAGCCTCGAGGAGGGCATAGCGATGAGCCACCGCATCCTCACCATGCGCGACGGCCGGATCACCGGGGAGTTCCGCTCCGCACCCGGCGCCCGCCCCGAGCGTGCCGACGTCCTCGAAAGGATGGTGTGACGATGAGTGCGACCGCACCCGCGTCCGAGAAGGTCCCGTCGATCGAGACGGCAGCCCCCCGCCGCTCCCGGTGGCGGCGGCTGCACGAGTCGGGTTACGCGCCCGCCGTGCTCTTCGTGCTGCTGGCGATCGTCGTCGGGGTCTACGACACGTCGTTCTTCCGCATCCCGAGCCTGATGTCGCTGCTCGAGCAGTCGGCACCGCTGATCATGCTCGCCCTGGCGCAGGGTCTCGTCGTGCTGACCGGGCGCATCACGCTCGCGCACGCCGCGCTCGCGAGTCTCGCCGGTGTCGCGCTCGCCAAAGCGCTCCCCCTGCTCGGCGGTATGGCCGTGCCGGCGGTGCTCGTCGCCGCCGCGGCCTGCGGCGTGATCGTCGGCGTCCTGCACGTGTTCACCCAGGTGCCGTCGTTCATCGTGACCCTCGGCTTCCTCGGCATCTTCACGGGGCTGTCGCTGTGGATCAGCGGCGCGGACTCCGTCTTCGTGCAGTCGGGCTACGAGAACGTGGAGTGGCTGTCGCTGAGGCTCTTCGGGGTGCCGATCAGCTTCCTCTTCGTCCTCGCGGTCGCGGGGATCCTGATGGCCTTCATGACCTTCACCTCGTTCGGCCGGCGCGTGCGCGCGATAGGCCTGAACGAGCGCGCCGCGGCGTTCAGCGGCATCCCGACCACCCGGATCGTCGTGATCGTGTTCGCCGTCTCTGGGGCCCTCTCCGGTCTCGCCGCGATGCTGCAGGTCGCCCAGCTGCAGTCCGCGGGGGCGACCACGTCGGACTCCCTGCTGCTGCCGAGCATCGCCGCGGTCATCGTGGGCGGCTGCTCGATCTCCGGCGGAGTCGGCGGCGTCGGCCGCATGGTCATGGGCGCCCTGGTGATCGCACTGCTGCGCGTCGGCCTCGACCTCGTCGGCATCGACTCCGCGTACCAGCCGATCCTCTACGGCGTGATCGTCATCCTCGCGATCGCAGCCACCGTCGACCGCCGTCGGGGCACCGCCGTGGCCTGACAGGCCAGCGGGGACCCCGCCGCGGGATCAGCCGGGGATCAGCCCCTCGTCCGCCAGTTCCTCCCACAGCGCCTCGGGGATGTCGACGGCCGCGAACTGGGCGTTCTGCCGCAGCTGCGCCGGCCGGCTGCCTCCCACGACGACCGACCGCACGAGGTCGGACCGCAGCGGGAACTGCACGGCCGCAGCGGGCAGCGGCACATCGTGGGCCGTGCAGATCCGGGCGATGCGCACCACGCGGTCCCAGAGCTCGTCCGGCAGCTCGCCGTACTCGTACCTGCCGTCGCGACGCGGCTCGCTGGACGCGAGCAGGCCGGAGTTGAAGACGGATGCCGCGACGATGCCGGTTCCGCGCTCCCGGCACGCCGGAAGCACCTCCGCCGCGGCCGGCTGCTCGAGCAGCGTGTAGCGGCCGGCGACCATCACGAGGTCGAGGTCGGCCGCGCGGACCGCCGTGGCGAGGGCATCCGACACCATCGAGCCGATCCCGATCGCCGCCACCTCTCCGTCTGCCCGGATCTGCTCCAGCGCGGGGAGGGCCTCGGCGACCGCGAGGTCGAGGTCGTGCCGCTCCGGGTCGTGCAGGTACACGAGGTCGATGCGCTCGATGCCGAGCCGTTCGCGCGACTCGTCGAGACTGGCGCGGATGCCGTCGGCCGAGAAGTCCCACACCCGCTGCAGGTCGTCCGGCACGTGGAAGTCGTTGGCGGTGTCGAGTCCGCCGTCGTGGTCGGGATTGGGTCGCAGCAGGCGCCCGACCTTGGTCGACAGCACGTACTCGTCGCGCGGCTTGGTCTGCAGGAAGGCGCCGAGGCGCCGCTCCGACAGGCCGAGCCCGTAGTGGGGCGCGGTGTCGAAGTAGCGAATGCCGCTGTCCCATGCCCCGTTGAGCACGGCCAGGGCCTCATCGTCGCTGAGCTCGCGGAACAGGTTGCCGACGTTGGCCGCCCCGTAGCCGAGCGCCGGGATCGTGAGGGCGTCAGACGGTGACATGCTCGCCGGTCCACGTGTAGGCCTCGATGCTAGCCGCCTTCATCTCCATGCCCGCACCCGGGGCGGTCGGCGCCGTGTACGACCCGCCGCGGATGTCGGTGGGCACCACGAAGTGCTCGTGCAGGTGATCGACGAACTCGATCATGCGTCCTTCGCGGGTGCCGGTGACCGCGACGAAGTCGAACATCGACAGGTGCTGCACGGCCTCGCACAGTCCCACGCCCCCGGCGTGCGGGCAGACGGGCACGCCGAACTTGGCCGCGAGCAGCAGGTTCGCGATGTTCTCGTTGACCCCGGCGACGCGCACCGCGTCGATCTGCATGACGGAGATCGCGTCGGCCTGCAGCAGCTGCTTGAAGATCACCCGGTTCTGGGCGTGCTCGCCGGTGGCGACGCGGATGGGGGCGACCCCCCGCGCGATCTCGGCGTGACCGAGCACGTCGTCGGGGCTGGTCGGCTCCTCGATCCAGGCGGGGTGGAACTCGGCGAGCGCGTTCACCCACTCGATCGCCTCCGACACCTCCCAGCGCTGGTTCGCGTCGATCGCGATGGGGAAGTCGGGACCGCACACCTCGCGCGCCTTGCGGAATCGGCGGATGTCGTCGTCGAGGTCGGCACCGACCTTGAGCTTGATCTGCGTGAACCCGTCGGCCATCGCCTCGCGGGCGAGCCGTTCGAGCTTCTCGTCGGAGTAGCCGAGCCAGCCGGGGCTGGTGGTGTAACCGGGGTAGCCGGTGGCGAGCAGTTCCTGCTCCCGCTCGGCACGGCCGGGCTCTGCGGCTCGGAGGATCTCGAGCGCCTCGGCCGGCGTGAGCGCGTTGGTGAGATAGCGGAAGTCGACGAGGTTGACGAGCTCTTCCGGGGTCATCCGGGCGAGCAGCTGCCACAGCGGCAGCCCCGCCCGCTTGGCCTTGATGTCCCACAGCGCATTGATGACCGCGCCGATGGCCATGTGCATGACGCCCTTCTCGGGGCCCAGCCAGCGCAGCTGCGAGTCGCCGATGATGTCGCGGAACGTGCCGCCCATGTCGTCGAGCAGCGGCTCGATCTCGCGTCCGACGAGGTGTCCGGCGAGCGCATCGATCGCGGCCACCTGCACGTCGTTGCCGCGGCCGATCGTGAAGACGAACGCGTGGCCGTCGATGCCGTCCGCGGCGTCGGTGCGCACGATCACGTACGCCGCCGAGTAGTCGGGGTCGGGGTTCATGGCGTCCGACCCGTCCAGGCTGAGCGAGGTGGGGAAGCGGATGTCGGTGGTGTCGAGGGCGACGATGCGGCTCACGGGTTCCTCTCGGGCACGGCAGGGGACGTCCGTGCAGATCCCTTGGAGTGTAAACATCCGATGTCTATACTGTCAACGAGGCGGACCACCACGACGTGGTCCGGGCCGACGACGATCCGACCGAGCAGGAGAGACATGAAGTTCGCACGCCTAGGAGCCCCCGGGGCCGAGATCCCCGTCCTCGTGGATGGAGACCGCTACTT
Organism: Microbacterium sp. LWO14-1.2; assembly: GCF_038397715.1. Lineage (NCBI taxonomy): Bacteria > Bacillati > Actinomycetota > Actinomycetes > Micrococcales > Microbacteriaceae > Microbacterium > Microbacterium sp. LWO14-1.2. The sequence goes on along the minus strand of NZ_CP151633.1, from coordinate 2,350,995 downwards.
CGATCTGCGGTCCGTGACATCCGATGTCGACGGCGCATTCCTCGCCGGCGATGTTCGCGCGCTCGTCGAAGCGGGACTCGCCGACGGCGGTCTCCCCGAGCTCGAGGACGCCGCGTCGATGCGCATCGGCGCCCCGATCGCTCGCCCGAGCGCCGTCATCTGCATCGGCCAGAACTACGCGGCCCATGCCCGCGAGTCGGGTGCGGAGCCGCCCACCGTGCCGATCATGTTCCTGAAGACCCCGAACACCGTGGTCGGACCGAACGACACGGTCACCATTCCCCGCGGCAGCGAGAAGACCGACTGGGAGGTCGAGCTCGGCATCGTGATCGGCGCCCGCGCGGCCTACCTCGACTCCCCGGAGGAGGCCGACGCGCACATCGCCGGGTACGTCACGGCCAACGACGTCTCGGAGCGCGCGTTCCAGATGGAGGTCTCCGGCGGTCAGTGGTCGAAGGGCAAGATCGCGGCGGGCTTCAACCCGACCGGCCCGTGGCTGGTCACCCCCGACGAGGTCGAGGTCGGATCCCTGCGCCTGCGGAGCTGGGTCAACGGAGAGCCCCGCCAGGACTCGAACACGAACGACATGATCTTCGACGTGCGCACGATCGTGCATCACCTGTCGCAGTACGTCACGCTCGAGCCGGGCGACCTCATCCTCACCGGCACGCCGCAGGGCGTCGCGTTCGGTGGGAAGTTCCCGTATCTGAAGGCCGGGGACGTCGTGGAGATCGAGATCGAGGGACTTGGGCATCAGCGCCAGGAGTTCGTGGCCTGGGAGGCGCAGAGATGACCGGAGCACTGGACGGACTTGTCGCGATCGTCACGGGCGGGGCCTCGGGTCTCGGCGCCGCGATCGCCGTACGACTGCACGCCGACGGCGCGCGGATCGCGGTGCTCGACCGCGACACCTCGGGGGCGGATGCCGCGTTCGCCGCCTTCACCGCAGACGTCTCCGACCGGGCGTCGGTGGATGCCGCGGTCGCGGCCGTCGCCGAGAGGTTCGGTCGCATCGACATCGTCGTCAACAACGCGGGAATCGGAGCGCAGGGCGACGTCACGGCGAACGACGACGACGAGTGGGCACGCGTGCTGTCGATCAACGTCACCGGCATCGCCCGCGTGACCGCCGCCGCGCTGCCGTGGCTGCGGAAGTCGCCGAACGCGTCGATCTGCAACACCGCGTCGATCGCGTCGACCACCGGCCTGCCGCAGCGCGCTCTGTACAGCGCGTCGAAGGGCGCCGTCGAAGCGCTCACCCGTGCGATGGCCACCGACCACCTGCGTGAGGGCATCCGCGTCAACGCCGTGAACCCCGGCACCGCCGACACCCCGTGGGTGGGGCGGCTGCTCGACAGCGCGGTCGACCCCGAGGCCGAGCGGGCGGCGCTCGAAGCGCGGCAACCGCACGGACGCCTCGTGTCGCCGAGCGAGGTCGCCGCCGCGGTCGCCTACCTCGTCTCCCCCGAGGCCGGATCGACGACGGGCACGTTCATCGAGGTCGACGGCGGAATGGCGCGGCTGCGCCTCCGTCCCGTCGGCAGCTGACCGGTCGGGCAGCGGGGTCAGTCCCCGAGCAGCCAGCCCAGGATGCCGCGGCGCGGCGATTCGTCGGCATCCTGGGCCCTGCGCCTGCCGAGACCGTAGAACTCCTCGGCGTTCCGCCAGAACAGGGCGTCGAGGTCGTGACCGCGCGCCTGCGCCCAGTCGATCACCGTCTCCGCCCAGCGGTCGCGCGCATGAGGCTGGTAGGTCGCGGAGCCGTCCTCGGGAGCGTGCGGGTCCCCGGCCTCCGCCGGTCCGATGACCGAGACGGGCCAGTCGCTCCCCCACATCAGGCGATCCCCGCCGAACGCGTCGGCCGCGGCGTCGAGGAACGGCACGAGCTGCGCGGCCGTCCAGTCGCCGCCGGCTTCGGCCGGCAGCCCGGAGAGCTTGCAGGAGACCTGCGGATGCCGCGCGAGGTCGTCGAGGTCGCGCACCCACTCGGGGCTCGGTCCCACCGGCGCGCCCGCGGTGCCGACGGCGGGCTTGCCGAGGTGGTCGAGCACGATCCGCAACTCGGGCACGGCCGCGGCGAGGCGCGAGATCTCCGGCAGCTGCGCCTCGCGGATGCAGGCGTCGAAGGTCCAGCCGCGCGCGGCGACCTCGCGGGCGCCCGTGATGAATCCCGCGGAGACGGCGAGCCCGTCGGCCTCGTCCTGCAGGATGTGCCGCACGCCGACGACGAGCGGTTCGGTCTCGAGTCCCTCGAGGTGCGCGGTGGTGTCGGTGCCGCGATCGAGGCGGGCGCCGGCGACGATGCCGGTCACGCCGATGGCCGGCGCGAGGCTCGCGACCCACTGCACCTCGGCGAGGAAGTCCTCGTCGTCGGTGCCCGCCTGCACGAACACGGCGTGCTCGATGGTCGCGCGGGTGATGCGCGCGTGGTCGATCTCGGTGTCGGCGAACCGCCATGCGAGCGGTCCTTCGAGCCAGGAGTAGTGCAGGATCTCGGGATCCCACAGGTGCAGGTGCGAATCGAGTACGCGCATGCGACCATCCTGCCGCAGACATCGGATCAATCGCTAGGATGACGCCATGGCCGTGACAGACGAGGCGATCGAGAAGATCAAGGCGATGATCGTGTCGGGTGAGCTCGCCCCCGGCGATCGCCTCCCGCCCGAGAAGGAGCTGTCGGAGCGCCTCGGCCTGTCGCGCAACTCGATGCGCGAGGCCGTGAAGGCGCTCGAGGTGATCCGCGTGCTCGACGTGCGCCGCGGCGACGGCACCTATGTCACGAGCCTCGAGCCGCACCTGCTGCTGGAGGCCATCTCCTTCGTCGTCGACATGCACGACGACGACTCGATGCTCGAGATCTTCGCGGTGAGACGGATGCTGGAGTCGCAGGCCACCGGCCTCGCCGCGTCCCTCGCCACCGACGATGCGATCGCCCGCATCGAGGCCGAGGTCGAGGCGGTCGACGCGTCGGTGGGAATCGAGGAGCTGGTCGAGCACGACATCCGCTTCCATCGTGAGATCGTGGCGATGTCGGGCAACGCCTACCTCGCGAGCCTCATCGAGCACCTCAGCAGCCAGACAGTCAGAGCGCGCATCTGGCGCGGTCTCACCGAGGGCGGCGCGGCCGAGCGCACCCTCTCGGAGCATCGCGCCATCGCCGACGCGATCGCGCAGCACGACCCCGCGCTCGCCACGTCGCTCGCAACGGCCCACATCGCCGGCGTCGAGCGGTGGCTGCGCCAAGCGGCCACGGCCTGATCGGCACGGCCGGGTCGCGCACACCGCCCCCGAGTCCGGGCCCGATCTCAGGCCGCGGGTCCAGGGCGGAGCTCAGGCTCCGAGGCGGACCATGGCCGCGTCGAACTCGGCCGCCGAGCTGTCGCTCACCTCGTGGAACAGCACGGCGTCGAGCACGTCGGGCGCCGCGGTGAAGTACGGCACACCGGCGAGCCGCAGGCCGGTGATGTCGTCGGGTGACCGCAGGCTCGCGGCGAGCACGTTCGATCCGCTGCCGGCGCACATCTGCTGCATCTCGGCGATCATGGCGTCGCCGTCGATCCCGGCATCCCGCATCCGCCCGAGATAGGGGGCGATGTACTGGGCGCCGATGCTCGCGCAGGTCAGCGCCTGCGCGACGGAGTAGACGGCGGTGACGAGCACGGTGGCCCCGTCGCGGACGAGGGCGGATGCCGCGGCGAAGCCGTCGCGCGTCGCGGGGACCTTCACGGCCACTCGGTCGCCGAGCGCGCGGATGCCGTCGGCGTTGCGCAGGAACGACGCGGTGTCGCCGCCCCAGGTCTGGAAGAACACCTCGCGGGCGCCCTCTTCTGTCCACCGCGTGTAGAGGTCGGGGATCTCTGCCGCGGTGCGCCCGCCCCGTTCGAGGATCGTCGGGTTCGTCGTCACGCCGTGCACGACGCCGGTGGCGAGGAGTGAGGAGACCCGGTCGAGATCGGCGCTGTCGACGTAGAGGCGGGGGGACGACGCGGTCATGGATCTCCTTGCGCACAACCTGTCGTTACAGGTTCGGATTCGGCTAATGTAATGACAGCCGCGGAGGATGTCAAAGCACCGCGGATCGACGACGATCAGGAGCCCCATGACCCCCGCCACCTCGGCCGATCGTTCGGGAGTCGTCATCGTCGGCAGCGTCACCGCCGACGTCACGACCTTCTCCACCCGGCTCCCCGCGCGGGGCGAGACGATCCTCGGAGACGAGTTCACGCTCATGGTCGGCGGCAAGGGAGCGAACCAAGCGGTCGCCGCCGGTCGGTCCGGCGCCCGCACGAGCTTCGTCGGATGCGTCGGCGACGACCTGTTCCACGACCTCGTCGTCACCGGGCTGAGCGATGCCGGCGTCGACCTCGCGCATCTGCGCACGGTCCCCGGTCCCACCGGCATCGCCCACATCCGCGTCGACGCCTCGGCGCAGAACGACATCGTCATGGTGCCCCTCGCCAACGCCGCGCTGAGCGCCGAGCAGATCGACGACGCGCTGACCGCCCTCGCCCCGACCACGTCGGTGCTGCTCACGCAGCTCGAGACACCGTCTGCCCTCACCGCCCACATCACGGCGCGCGGACAGGAGCACGGCATGACCGTGATCCTCGATCCCGCCCCCGCCGCCCCGCTGCCCGACGACGTGTGGCGCAACATCGACATCGTCACCCCGAACGAGACGGAGGCGTCGCTGCTGAGCGGCGTCGAGGTCGTCGACGCCGCCACGGCCGAGCAGGCGGGCCGGTGGTTCCTCGACCGGGGCGTCGGCGCGGCCGTCATCACGCTCGCGGGTCAGGGCTCGTGCGTCGTCACGGCCGAGGGGGCGACCGTCATCCCGCCGTTCCCCGTCGAGGCCGTCGACACGACCGCCGCGGGCGATGCGTATGCCGGATACCTCGGCGCCGCTCTCGCGAACGGCAGCACGCTGTCGGATGCCGTGCGCCTCGCCACCGCGGCAGGAGCGCTCGCCGTCACCAAGCAGGGCGCATCGCCGAGCCTGCCGCTGCGCGCCGAGGTCGACGCGTTCCTGTCCGCCCGCGAAGCCGCCGCCTGACGCGGCATCCGGTCCGTCGTCCAGAGTCGAACACCGAGTCGAGGAGCACCATGCGCAAGACCGCCACGACCATCAACCCCGCCCTGTCCCGCGTCATCAGCGAGACCGGGCACACCGACCTGATCGTCGTGACCGACGCCGGGCTGCCCATCCCGACCGGGTCGGAGCGCATCGATCTCGCCTACCGCCCTGGCGCTCCGGCGTTCTTCGACGTGCTCGACACCGTGCTCGCGGAGCTCGTGGTCGAGGGAGCGACGGTGTCGGCGGAGGTGGCCGAGAAGAGCCCCGAGGTGCTCGAGGCTCTGCGCGAGCGGTTCGCCGATCAGGACTTCGAGATCCAGCTCCTCCCACACGTCGAGTTCAAGGCCCTGTCGCAGAGCGCGCGTGCCTTCGTGCGGTCCGGGGAGTTCACGCCCTACGCCAACGTGATCCTGCACGCGGGGGTGGCGTACTGACATGGAGGACTCGATCGACCGGCACTCCGCGGCGCCGATGTACGACCAGCTGCGGCAGCTGATCATCGAGGGCATCGACCGCGACGGCCTGCAGCCGGGCGATCCGCTCCCCGGCGAGCACCGGCTGTGCGAGCGGTACGGCATCTCGCGCACCGTGGTGAGGCAGGCGCTCGCGCAGCTCGAGCACGAGGGACTCGTCGAACGCGTCAAGGGCAAGGGCACGTTCGTGTCGCGCCCGCGCACGAGCGAAAGCCTGGTGCATACGCTCGTGGGCCTGTACGACGACGTGGAGCGCCGCGGCGGACACGTGCACAGCGACGTGCTCCGGCACGAGCAGGCGCTCGCCGACGACGAGATCGCGACCGCGCTCGAGGTGGCCCCCGGTACGCCGGTCGTGGTGCTCGAGCGCCTGCGTCACGTCGACGGCGAGCCGTGGTCGCTCTCCACGACCTGGATGCCCGAGGCCGTCGGCGCGGTCACGCTCGGCGTCGATCTGTCGGAGGCGTCGCTGTACCGCGTGCTGGCCGAGAACGGCATCGTCGCGACGAGCGGGGTGCGCTCCGCCGAGGCCACCGTGGCGACGCACGAGCAGGCCCAGCACCTCGGCGTGAGCGCCGGGTCGGCCCTGCTGAGGCTGCGCAGCGTGAGTCGGGGCGCAGACGGCATCCCCATGGAGTACTTCGTCGCGCACCACAGAGGCGACCGATCGCGGTTCGAGTTCCAGCTGCAGCAGGAGCAGTCGCAGGCATCTCTTCTGCACATCGACGACGACGGCGCGGCTTCTCGCGCAGGCACGGTCAGCTGACCTGTCAGCGCTCCTCCGGGTCGGCGCACCCGGCTAGCCTGGTCGCAGACCGGTACGGAGATCAGGGGGAGCTCGATGGCACAGGACGACAAGGATGCGGGAGCGCAGGGTGAGCAGGTCGTTCCGCCACCCCCGCCCACACCGGGCGGGCAGGACGGGAACGCCTCATCCACGGTGCCCCTCGCGCCGTCGCTGAGCGGCGAGGCGTCGCCGACCCAGCCGTACGGGATGCCGCAGCAGCCCCCGATGGCCCCGCCACCGCAGTACGGAGCCCAGTCGCAGTACGGAGCGCCCCCGCAGTACGGGACGCCGCAGCAGCCGCCATACGGCACTCAGCCGCAGCCGCCGTACGCGGGTGCGGCGCAGCCGCCGTATGCGGGATCCTCCCCGAACGGCGGATACCCGATCTCGTCCGTCGCGCCGCCGCCCGCTCGCTCGAGCGCGCGGACGAACGGCCTGGTGCTCGCCCTCGTCGGCGGTCTGCTGGCGCTGATCATCGTGGGCGTGGCCGTCGTTATCGGCTTCCTGACCAACGTGCGACCCGGTCCCGTCGCCGAGCCGACCGGCATCTCGGCTCCCTCTCCGCTCCCGTCATCCGATGCCTCCGAGAACCCAGGGGCCACCCCTGACGCCGAGGCCGGCGCGGAGATCGCCGACATCCTGCAGGCGAAGGCCGACGAGTACAAGCGGCTCCGTGACTCGGGTGCGCTGTGGCAGACCATCCCCGACACCGAGTTCAACCGCACGGCGGTATCGGCCTTCCTCTACTTCCTCACCGACATGAAGGTTGCGACGATCTGGGGTGTCGATGCGCAGACGGCCGCCGAGTACGAGGAGCGGATGACGATGCTCGAAGAGAAGCTGCTCGCCCAGCAGCCGCTCGGCGATGACATCCAGATCACTCTCGAAGAGGGCAGGGTGTTCCGTTATGACGGCGAGACGGGCGAGGGCGGCTATTTCGAGGAGTAGACCGCGCGTTACGCTCGAAGCATGAGCGACTGGACCAGCACCGCGATCGCCCTGCTGGAAGCCGACGCGAACCGCAGCGCCGACACGCATCTGCATCTGTTCCCGCTGCCGGCCGAGTGGGGCATCGACCTGTACCTGAAGGACGAGTCGGTGCATCCCACCGGGTCCCTCAAGCACCGTCTGGCACGCTCACTGCTGCTCTACGGCCTCGTGAACGGACGCATCACGGAGGACACGACGCTCGTCGAGTCGTCGAGCGGATCGACCGCCGTGTCCGAGGCGTACTTCGCACGGATGCTGGGGCTGCCGTTCATCACGGTCGTGCCGCGCTCGACCAGCCAGGAGAAGATCGACCTCATCGAGTTCTACGGCGGCACCTGCCACTTCGTGGATCGCGCGGAGGACATGTCTCCCGAAGCCCGGCGCCTCGCGAGCGACTGCCACGGCCACTACCTCGACCAGTTCACCTTCGCGGAGCGCGCGACCGACTGGCGGGGCAACAACAACATCGCCGAGAGCGTCTTCAGCCAGCTGTCGCAGGAGCGGCATCCGATCCCCCGCTGGATCGTGGTGGGCGCGGGCACCGGAGGCACGAGCGCGACGTTCGGCCGCTACGTGAGGTACCGCCGCCACGACACGCAGATCGCGGTCGTCGACCCCGAGGGCTCCGCGTTCTACGACGGCTGGGCGGGCACCGTCGATCCCCCGGCCGGCCGCCCGAGCCGCATCGAGGGCATCGGCCGCCCGCGCGTCGAGCCGTCGTTCGTGCCGACCGTGATCGACGAGATGATCCAGGTGCCCGATGCGGGGTCGATCGCCGCGATCCGGTTGCTGCGCGAGCGCACCCTCCACCTCGCCGGCGGCTCGACGGGCACGAACCTGTACGGCGCCTTTCAGCTGATCGCCCGCATGCGCGCGGCCGGCGAGACCGGAAGCGTCGTGACGCTGATCTGCGACAGCGGCATCCGCTACGCCGGGACCTACTACTCCGACGAGTGGGTCGCCGCGCAGGGTTGGGATCTCGCGCCCCACCGCACCCGCCTCGACCGCTTCCTCGACACCGGCGAGTGGGTCGAGTGACGGCTACGCTGGCGGCATGACCACTCTCATCCTCACCGTCGCGGGTGCTGATCGTCCGGGCCTCGTGGCCGCCGTCGCCGATGTCGTGGACGCCCACGGCGGCAACTGGGAGAGCAGCCAGCTCGCCGAGCTCGCCGGCACCTTCGCCGGTGTCATCGAGGTCTCGGTCACCCCCGAGCGCTCGGCCGACCTCGAGGCCGCGCTGCGCGAGCTCGACGGCCTGCTCACGGTCGCCGTGCGCACCGGCACGGAGCAGGCTCCCGCGCCCGACCGCCTGCTGGGGCTGCGCGTGCTCGGCAACGATCGACCCGGCATCGTGCGCGAGGTGTCGACCGTGCTGAACTCCCATGCCCTGAGCATCGAGGAACTCTCGACCGAGACCCGCGACGCCGCGATGGCCGGCGGCCGGTTGTTCGAGGCCACGGTCGCCGCGCGCGTGCCGTCGTCGGTCGACCTCGACGCCCTCCGCTCCGATCTCGAGCGCCTCGCGACCGAGATCCAGGTCGACATCACGTTCGCCTAGCCCCTCCCCCTCCCGGAACGCGAGCCACCCCTTTCCGCGCGAGCCACCCCTTTCCGCGCGAGCCACCCCGATGCGTACCGAACACACCGGGGTGGTTCGGTCGTAAGGGGGTGGGTCGGCAGCGCGTTGTGGGCAGCGAAGCACGCAGAGCAGCGAATCAGGCAGAGCTGCGAATCAGGCGGAGGGCTCCGCGTCCTCCGTGTACAGCCGCACCCAGTACTCCGTCGCCGCGACATGGGCGGACGCCGCGGTCGATGCCGCGACCGGGTCGGCGGCGGCGAGTCCGCGCAGGATGGCGCGGTGCCCGGCATCCGAGTTCCGTTTGAGCTCGGCCGCGTCGTCGGCATCCGGGATGCGATAGGCGCGCGACCGCGACCGCAGCACCTCGATGAGACTCGTGAGAGCGTTGTTGCCCGCGACCTCCGAGATCGTCATGTGGAAGGCGTGATCGAGGCGCGAGTGCTCCTCGAAGTCGTCGCTCGCCTCGATCTCGGACAGGATGCCATCGAGCACCGCCACGGTGTCGTCGTCGATGCGGGCGGCGGCGAGCGCTGCCGCGTGCGGTTCGAGCACGCGGCGGAGTTCGGTGAGTTCGAGCACTCCGGCCATGGGCAGCAGCCCGACGGTCAGCGAGAGGCTGCCGATGAGGTCGGCGGCACGCAGCTCGCCGACGTAGCTGCCCGAGCCGTGCCTCGTCTCGAGCACGCCGAGGGCGGCCAGCATCCTGATCGCCTCGCGCAGGGACCCGCGGGAGACGCCGAGCCGTTCGCACAGCTCGCCCTCGCTGGGGAGGCGGTCTCCGGGGCGCAGCGCGCCGTCGGCGATCAGGGCGCGCAGCCCGTGCAGCGCTGTGTCCAGTGCGCTCATCGTCATCCTCTCTGACACCGCCCCGCCCCTCGTGAAGTCTGTCGGAATGTGCCGACCGCGAAAACTCGTATGACAACTATGTTTCATCTTCGCGTTTTCGTGGCGCTATCGGGAGCAGTGTGGCAAAGTTGTGCAACAACTCGCCCCCCACTCACCGATGAGGACCGATGCCCGATCCGTTGTTCCCTGCACCGCTCACGCTGAAGTCCGGCATCCGTGCGCGTGAGGCGTGGCCCCTCGACCCCGAGGTCGTCCACCTCAACCACGGGTCGTTCGGCGCGGTCCCGTCCGCCGTCGTCGCGCATCAGGACGCCCTGCGCCGCCGGGCCGACCTCAGCCCGGTGGAGTGGTTCCCGCGGATCTCCGAGCGTGTGCGCGAGGCGCGCGAGCGCACGGCCCCGTTCGTCGGCGCTCGCCCCGACGACAGCGTCTTCGTGCCGAACGCCTCGGCCGCCGCGACCGTCGTCTACAACGCGCTGCAGCTCGAGGCCGGCGACGAGATCCTCGTGACCGATCAGGGGTACGGCGCGATCACCATGGGCGCCGAGCGCCTGGCGCGCCGCTTCGGCGCGACCGTCCGCACCGTCGCCTTGCCGCTCCTCGCCTCCGACGACGAGATCGTCGAGCTCTTCGCCGCGGCCCTCACCCCGCGCACCCGGCTGATCGTCGTCGACCAGATCACGTCACCCACGGCGCGCGTGCTGCCGACCCGCCGCATCGCTGACCTCGCCGGCGAGAGCGGCGTCCGCACGCTGGTCGACGGCGCGCACGCTCCGGGCCTCATCGCGGATGCCGCGGCCGTCGCAGGCGGCGACTGGTGGTTCGGAAACCTGCACAAGTGGCCCTGCGCGCCGCGCGGCTCGGCGCTGCTCGTCACCACCGCGCCCGACCGCGACGAGCTGTGGCCGCTGATCGACTCGTGGGCCGCGCGCGAGCCCTACCCCGAGCGCTTCGACACCCAGGGCACGATCGATGCGACCACCTACCTCGCCACCCCCACCGCGATCGACTTCGTCGAAGACGAGTTCGGCTGGGCCGCGGCGCGCGTCGCGATGGCGCAGATCGCGGATGCCGGTGCCGAGATGATCGCTGAGGCCCTGCGCCCCTACGGCGACGAGGACCCGCTGACCCCGCTTCCCTCCCCAGTGCCGTCGATGCGCCTCGTGCGTCTGCCGCTCGGCCTCGGCGCCTCCCGCGAGGAGGCCGACGCTCTCCGCATGGACCTGCTCGACGCCGTCGGCGTGGAGACCGCGTTCACGAGCTTCCGCGGCGTCGGCTATTTCCGCCTGTCGGCACACCTCTACACCGAGGCCGCCGACTTCGCAGCCTTCGTCGACCGCTGCGTCCCGCAGATCCTCAGCCGCGCCGGCATCCGCACCGCCGACCGCGTCGTCGTCTCCTGACTTCCCGATCCCTTCCCTACCCGACCCACCACACCCAGAAATTGAGAGGCACCTCGTGAAGAAGAACCGCATCTTGACGGCCGCCGCGGGTTTCGGCACCGTCGCCGTCCTCGCGCTGACCGGCTGCTCCGGCGGCGGGGGCTCGGCGTCCGACGGCACCACCACCCTGCAGATGGTCGAGAGCCTGACCAACCCGGCCCGCACCGAGCTCATCCGCGGGCTGCTCGACCAGTTCGAGCAGGAGAACCCCGACATCAAGGTCAAGCTCGTCTCGCCGCCCACCGAGCAGGCCGACCAGAAGATCCAGCAGATGCTGCAGTCCGGCAAGGGCGTCGACGTGCTCGAGGTCCGTGACATCACGGTCGGGCCGTTCGCGAACAACGGCTGGCTGTACGACCTCGGCTCCGACCTCGAGAAGTGGGACGGCTGGGACGCCCTGACCGAGAACGCGCAGTCGGCGTCGGTCGCGGCCGACGGCAAGAGCTACTTCGTCCCCTACGGCTTCTACGGCCTGTCGCTGTTCTACCGCACCGACCTCGTCGAGGCGGCCGGCTTCGACGGCCCGCCGCACAGCTGGAAGGATCTGCTCGAGCAGGCCAGCGCGATCCAGGACCCGTCGAACAACATCTACGGCTACGCCTTCCGCGGCGGGGCGAACGCCAACAGCAACGTCGTCGCCGCGATCGAGGCGTACACGATCGACGGCCTCGACACCGAGGACGCGTTCCTCATGGAGGACGGTTCGACGATCTTCGCGGCGCCCGAAGCGCAGGAGGCCGTCGACGACTACTTCGACCTCTTCAAGAAGGCCTCGCCGCCGTCGGCCGTGTCGTGGGGCTACCCCGAGATGGTCGCCGGCTTCACGAACGGCACGACCGCGTTCCTGCTGCAGGACCCCGAGGTCATCGCCACCGTGCAGGACTCCTCGCTCACCGAGGATCAGTGGGACACCGCTCCGCTGCTCGTCGGCCCCTCGGGCAAGGCCGCGCAGCCGCTGGCCGTCGCCGGCTGGGGCGTCGCCGAGAAGAGCGAGAACAAGGATGCCGCGGTGAAGCTCGTCGAGTTCCTCTCGTCGGCCGAGCCGGCGACCGAGTTCGCGCAGGCCAACAGCCTCGTGCCGATCATCGCCGACGCGGCGGACGACGAGTTCTACTCGACCGGCCCGTGGACGAGCTACGTCACCATGACGGAGGACCCGGAGACGTACGTCAACGTGCGTCAGCCGCGCGGCGTCAGCTGGTGGACCGAGTGGATCCAGAAGTCCGACCAGGATGTGCAGAACGTGCTCCTCGGCAACATGTCGACCAGCGAGCTGCTCGAGTCGTGGGACACCTTCTGGACCGAGAAGTACGCCGCGGAGAAGGGTTGACCCGTGGCATCCGCTCTTCGTGAGAGAGGCTCCGCCGGCGTCGCCGGCGGGGCCTCCCCCGGCTCGCGCCGGCGCCCGTTCAAGGCGCGTCACGCTCTCACCCTGCTGGCCTTCATGGCCCCGGCGATCGTGTTCGTCGTGTGGTTCACGTACTGGCCGATGCTGCAGGGTGCGCGCATGGCCTTCCACGACTGGAACCTGTGGGACCTCACCTCCACGCCCTGGGTCGGCTTCGACAACTTCGTCACCGTCTTCCAGGACCCGGCTTTCCCCGTCGTGGCGTGGAACTCGGTGCTGTGGGTGGTCGGCTCCCTCGTGCCGCAGCTCGTGATCGGGTTCCTCATCGCGCTCGCCCTGCGCAAGCGCTTCAAATTCCGCGGGCTCTACCAGGCCCTCGTCTTCTTCCCGTGGGCCGTCTCGGGCTTCCTCATCGGGATGCTGTTCCGCTGGATGTTCAACGCGGAGTTCGGCGTCGTCAACGACCTGCTCATGAAGGCCGGCCTGATCGACGCGCCGCTGCCGTGGCTGGCCGACCCGAAGCTCGCGATGTTCGCGGTCATCGTGGCGAACATCTGGTACGGCGTCACGTTCTTCGCGATCATGATCCTCGCGGCGCTGCAGTCGGTTCCCGACGAGATGCTCGAGGCCGCGAGCCTCGACGGCGCGGGCAAGGTCCGGCAGCTGTTCTCGATCATCATCCCGTACATCTCCATGACGCTGCTGCTGACGATCCTGCTGCGCGTGATCTGGATCTTCAACTTCCCCGACATCATCTACGCGATGACGAACGGCGGACCGGCGAACCAGACCCACATCGTCACCACCTGGATGATCAACTACACGCAGCAGGGCAACTACGGCATCGCGAGTGCGATCGGCCTCATCGTCGTCGCCTTCCTGTTCGTGTTCTGCGCGTTCTACCTGATGGCGATGCGGAGGGCCCAGCGATGACCATCACCACCCCCACCGGAACCACCATCACCGAGACCCGGCGCATCACGGTGCCGGATGCCGCGAAGGCGCCGCGCACGATGCAGCGGCGCATCACGGTCGGCGGCGTCGTGCGCGTCGTCGGCCTCGGACTGTGGCTGCTCATCACGCTGTTCCCGCTGTACTGGATCGCCCTGACGTCGTTCAAGTCGCCGGGCACGATCAACCGGTTCCCGATCGAGTACTGGCCGAGCGAGCCCTCGCTCGACAACTACGTGAGCCTGTTCCAGCAGAGCTCGTTCGGGGTGTTCCTCGCGAACTCGGCGATCGTCGCCGTGATCGCCGGCGCCGTGGCGACGCTCATCGCGCTGCTCAGCGCGTACGTGATCGCACGGTTCGAGTTCCGTGGCAAGGGCACCGTGCTCGTGGCGTTCCTGCTCACGCAGATGATCCCCGCGTTCATCGCGCTGGGACCGCTGTACTCGATGATGACCGACCTGGGCCTGGTCGACTCCAAGCCGGGCCTCATCCTCGTGTACATCGCGATCTGCATCCCGTTCTCCACCGTCATGCTCCGCGGGTTCTTCGAGAACGTGCCGGATGCTCTGGAGGAGGCGGCGATGATCGACGGATGCTCGCGCTTCGGCGCCCTGTTCCGGGTGCTCGTCCCGGTGATGACGCCCGGCATCATCGCGGCGTTCATCTTCAACTTCGTGAACTGCTGGAACGAGCTGTTCCTGTCGGTCGTGCTCATGAACACCGACGAGAACCGCACCGTGCCGTCGGCGCTGAACGGCTTCATCTCGACGTTCAACATCGACTGGGGCTCGATGAGCGCCGCCGCCGTGCTGACGATCCTGCCGACGATGGCGATGTTCGCCCTCGCCAGCCGCTGGATCGTGCAGGGTCTCACCGCGGGTGCCGTGAAGGAGTAGCCCGCGGCATCCTCGGTTCCCGCTCCCCGCGCGCTCTCCCGCCCCCACCCACGCCGAAACCCACCAGAACCGCCGAGACCCACCACGCCCCACGTCGGGGGTGGTGGGTCTCGGCGTTCGTGGTGGGTCTCGACGCGGTGGCGCGAGGAGCGAGGCGCGGGGGCGCTCCGGTCAGACCAGGCGGGTCTTCGGCGACGTCTCGTACGTGCGCTCGGCGTCGCGGTTGACCGTGTCGCCGAGCGCCTCGTCGATCGCGGACAGCGTGTCGGCGTCGAGCTTCACACCGGACGCCTTGACCGTGTCGGCGAGCTGCTCCGGACGCGAGGCTCCGACCAGGGCGGCGGCGACGTTCGGGTTCTGCAGCACCCACGCGATCGCGAGCTGCGGCATGGTGAGACCGGCCTGCTCGGCGATCGGCTTGAGCTTCTGCACCGCCTCGAGGATGTCGTCCTTGAGGAAGCTCTTGATGAAGTCGGCGCCGCTGTGCGGGTCCGTCGCGCGCGACCCCTCGGGCACGGGCTGCCCGGGGAGGTACTTTCCGCTGAGCACGCCCTGCGCCATCGGCGACCAGACGATCTGCGAGATGCCGAGCTCCTCCGACGCGGGAACGACTTTGCCCTCGATGACACGCCACAGCATGGAGTACTGGGGCTGGTTCGAGATGAGCTGGATGCCGAGCTGCTTCGCGAGCGCGTGACCCTCGCGCAGCTGCTCGGCGGTCCACTCGGAGACGCCGATGTAGAGCGCCTTGCCCTGGCGGACGATGTCGGCGAACGCCTGGAACGTCTCCTCGAGCGGGGTCTCGTAGTCGAAGCGATGCGCCTGGTACAGGTCGACGTAGTCGGTGCCGAGGCGCTTCAGCGATCCGTTGATCGAGTCCATGATGTGCTTGCGGCTGAGGCCGGTGTCGTTCGGGCCCTTCGCGCCGGTCGGGAAGTACACCTTGGTGAAGATCTCGAGACCCTCGCGGCGCTGCCCTTCGAGCGCCTTGCCGAGGATGACCTCGGCCGCGGTGTTGGCGTAGGCGTCGGCGGTGTCGAACGTGGTGATCCCGGCGTCGAGGGCGGCGTGCACGGTCTTGACGGCCGCGTCGTCTTCGACCTGCGATGCGTGGGTGACCCAGTTGCCGTAGGTGATCTCCGAGACCTTGAGGCCGCTGTTTCCGAGGTAGCGATAGTTGACCATGAGCCAACGCTACTCGCGCACACCGGCATGCTGGGCCGGGTTGCGGCATCCCGGATCAGGAGGATGCTCCGAGAAAAGGACGGATCCCGGCGCACACTCCTGATCTCGGTGCACCCTCCTGATCTCAGCGCGCCGGACC
Organism: Microbacterium sp. LWO14-1.2; assembly: GCF_038397715.1. NCBI lineage: Bacteria > Bacillati > Actinomycetota > Actinomycetes > Micrococcales > Microbacteriaceae > Microbacterium > Microbacterium sp. LWO14-1.2. The sequence continues at coordinate 2,335,282 of NZ_CP151633.1, read as the reverse complement.
GACATCACGCGCGCGACAGCCGGCCGCCCCGCGCGGACTGCACGGCGAGCGTCACAACCGCGACGAGCGAGGCCAGGCTCGTCACGTACAGCAGGCGCGACCATGGCGAATGGTCGCCGCCGCCGATCCCGTACGTGTCGGCGAGTCCCATCCCGGCGGTGAACGACGCGATGAAGTACGCGATCACGCCTGTCGTGAGGATCGAGAGGAAGAGCATCGCGGCGAGCCGGGGTGGCGCCGACCTCACGATGACTGTGATCGCGACGGCGACCGCGAGCGCGACTCCGATCCCCAGCACGAAGAACACGACCTCGGCACCCAGGCTCTCGTTGGCGCCGTGCATGTCCGCCCGGATGTCGTCGAGCGTCAGACCGGGCGCAGCGGCGAGCGGGTTGAGCACGAGGATCTGCACCGCGGCGAGCGCGGCATAGAGGGTCACGGCCAGCACACCGATGAGGGACACCAGGATGCGGGAACGGCGCGTCGTCATGCGCTCACCGTAAGGGGCCTCGCTGAAAGCACCCCGAACTCGACGCCTTCATACCACCTCGACGGACCGGGCCGGTCAGCCCTGCGACTGCAGCATCCGCTCCTGCTCCTCCAGCGTCTGGGCTTGCGCGCGCTGATCGGCGCGCTCTCGCTCCTGCTCCGCCTCGCGCCGCTCCGCGCGGGTCTGCGGAGCCGCCGCATCCGCCTCGGCCTGGATGCCGTTCGACTGCTCGTTCACGATCGCGGCCCGGTCGCGGAAGCCTTCGGCAGTGACCTTGTCGAGGGCGACCTGCTTGCGGATCGCCAGCGCCCGCTCGTACAGCGACGGGTCGCCGTACGACGTGAGCACCTTCACGAGCACGGGCAGCAGCTCGATCATGAAGAAGAGCGCCGCGATGAGGATGTGGGCCCAGAGGATCGCGGGCTCCTTCTCGCTGAGCCGGTTGAGGCCGCTGATCTGGCTCAGCAGTCCGGTGGCTCCCGCGTTGCCGGAAGCCACGGACTCGGCCCGCGCGTTGTACGCGGCGAGCGCCGACTCGTAGGTGTCGCGGGCGGCCGGGAGCTGGTCCTGCGCCTGCTGCCGGTTCTGCGTCTCCGAGGTCGAGGTGTTCTCCTTCGCGGCGGTGCCGGCGGCGGCGAGCTCTTCGTTCGCGGTGCGCAGCTGCGCGGCGAGCGCGTCGTAGGTCTGCTGCGCCTCGGCGAGTTGCGCCTGCGCGGCGTCCGAGCTCGCGCCCTCGCCGTTCACACCGGTGCAGCCCGGCACGGTGCCCGCGCCCTCGCCGGTCAACTCGCACTGGTAGAGCACGCGCGCCTGGTCGATCACGGCCTGCTGCGCGGTCATCTTCGCGGTGAGGTCGTCGACCGTGGCCTGCGCGGCGGACTCGGTCGCCGACGACGACTCGGTTCCGGCCACGATGCCCGTCGCGGCTTGGTTCTCGAGCTCGGCCACACGGTCGGATGCCGCGTCGAGGGCCTTCTTCTCGGGCCCCGTCTCGAGGGCCTCCTGGTCGGACTGCGCCTGCGTGATGTTGGTGGCGGCGACCTCGCGCGAGATGTCGTTGTGGAAGATCTGCAGCACGAGCGGCTCGGCGACCACGAAGCCGATGATCGCGGCCATGATGACGCGCGGGATGGCGAGCCCGATGAGGCGCCAGAGGTTGCGCGTCGACGTCATGGTCGAGGTGAGGAAGCGGTCGAGGTTGAAGATGATGAGCGCCCACACGATCGCCAGCGGCACGGCCAGCCAGATCGCCGCCTGCACCCCGGTGGTGAGGGCGAAGAGCATCGAGATCGCCGAGACGAGGGCGGTCCCCGCGAGCACGAAGAACATCTGCACGAAGCGCGGCGTCTCGCCGGGGACGCGGTCGAGGATCTCCCCCTCGGCGCCGCCGAGGATCGCGAGCGTCCGCAACCGGGACCCGGGCACCCGGGGCTTCCGCTCGCGGGGCTTCCGCCGCGGCTTCGGCTCGCGAGAGGCGGATGCCGCGGCATCCGTCTCGTCCTCCGGCGTCACCGCGGCGTCGTCGATCGGCACGGTCGGCTGCGCTTCGGCGCGGTCGTCGGCACCGGTCGGCTCGTAGGCGCGCAGGAAGTCCAGGTCGTCCGTGTCAGCGTTCGGGTCGCTGTCGAGGATGATCCGGCCCTGCGAATCGAACCGTCCTGGACGGTGAGCGGAATAGGGCATCCCGACAATCTACGAAATGCCGCCTGAGCATCCGTTGGAAGAAGGCTTTGAATGCCCCCAGCTTCCAGCCGATTCGTCGGGTCAGGCCATCGCGGCCGAGGCCGCTTCATCCTCCGTGGTCGCGACGAGCTGACCGCAGGCGCCGTCGATCTCCTTGCCGCGGGTGTCGCGGAGGGTCGTCGGGATGCCGGCGTCGTTGAGCCGGCGCACGAACTCGTCGGTGACGTCACGGTCCGACGACGTCCAGATCGAGCCGGGCGTCGGGTTGAGCGGGATCGGGTTCACGTGCACCCAGCCCCGCCCGCGCGCATTGAGCTTCTCGGCGAGGAGGTCGGCGCGCCACGCGTGGTCGTTCATGTCCTTGATGAGCGCGTACTCGATCGAGACGCGGCGGCCGGTCTTGGCGTAGTAGCCGTAGGCGGCGTCGAGTGCCTCGTCGACCTTCCAGCGCGAGTTCACCGGGATGAGCTCGTCGCGAAGGTGGTCGTCCGGCGCGTGCAGCGACAGGGCGAACGTCACCGGGATGTTCTCGTCGGCGAGCTTCTTGATCGCCGGCACGAGGCCGACGGTCGAGACGGTGATGCCGCGCGCGCTCATACCGAGGCCGTCGGGCTGCGGGGCGACCATGGTGCGGACGGCGTCCATGACCCGCTTGTAGTTCGCGAGCGGCTCACCCATGCCCATGAAGACGATGTTGGAGACGCGTTCCATCGAGTGGTCGTCGGCCTTCTTGCCGCCCAGCTCGCCGTTCGCGATCGCCCGATTGGCCCGCACGATCTGCTCGATGATCTCGGCGGTCGACATGTTGCGCGTGAGGCCCGCCTGGCCGGTCGCGCAGAACGGGCAGTTCATGCCGCATCCGGCCTGCGACGACACGCACAGCGTGATGCGGCCGGGGTAGCGCATGAGCACCGACTCGACGAGAGCGCCGTCGTGCAGACGCCAGAGGAACTTGATCGTGTCGCCGCGGTCGGTCTCGAGACGGCGCACCTCGGTCATGAGCGGCGGCAGCATGCCGGCCACGAGGTCGTCGCGGATTCCGGCGGGAAGGTCGGTCATCTCCGCCGGGTCGGACGTGTAGTGGCGGAAGTAGTGGGTCGCGAGCTGCTTCGCCCGGAAGCCCGGCAGCCCGAGCTCGGTGACCTTCTCGACGCGCTCGGCCGGAGTGAGGTCGGCCAGGTGCACGGGCGGCTTGCCGCGCTTCGGGCTCGCGAACTGCAGGAGCGGCCGACCCTCGGCATCCTTCTGCTGGGTCCAGCCCTCGGTCGCCGGGCGCACCTGGGTGCCGCCGGTCGAACGGATCGCGGTCCCCGAACGGGACGACGCGGGCGCTGCCTGAGCGCGCGTCTCGCGCGTGCGGGGATTCTGGGTCATGTCTCCAGGGTACCGGGGGCCGGGTGGGAGCCGCCTGGGTGGTCGGGCCGGCGTCGGCGGCCCTGCCTAGACTGGCCACCATGGACCTCGTGTGGATCATCGGAATCCTCATCGCCGCCCTGATCGTGGTCGCCCTGCTGTCGCGGTCCTTCCGGGCGATGCGCCCGCAGGCTCCCGCGACGCCCGGTTCGCCGGCCGGCCACCCGGGTGCCGCCGTCGCCCTGCGGCCGGACGTCGTCGCCGAGATCGACCGGCTCGTCGCCGCCGAGCAGAAGATCCAGGCGATCAAGGTCTATCGAGACCACACCGACGTGAGCCTGCGCGAGGCGAAGAACCGCATCGATCGCTGGGTGGTGGGTTCCGCGCCGGCGACGACGGCGATCCCGCTCGTGTCGTCGTCGCCGACGGATGCCGCGGCGCTGCGCTCGTCCCTCCCGGCCTCCGTCACGGCCGAGATCGACCGCCTGGTCGCGGCCGAGCAGGCGATCGCCGCGATCAAGCTGCTGCGCGAGCACTCCGGGCTCGGGCTCAAGCAGTCGAAGGACGCGATCGACGTCTGGCCGTCGCACAGCTTGTAGCTACAGGTGCGCGTCCGAGAGAATGGACGCATCCCCCACTGAAGGAGCCTCGATGCCCGACCGTCTCGACCGCGCCCGCGCCACCGGCGTCCTCGCCGTCCTCCGCGCACCCTCCCCCGAGCTCGCTCTCGAGGCGTCCGAGGCGATCATCCGCGGCGGGGTGACCGGCATCGAGGTCACGTTCTCGACCCCCGATGCTCCCGCCGTCATCCGCGAACTCATCGCCCGCCACGGCGACGCCGCCTACGTCGGAGCAGGCACCGTGACCACCGCCGAGCAGGCGACGGCCGCGGCCGACGCCGGCGCCGAATTCCTCGTGAGCCCCGGCACCCTGCCGGCGCTCACCCGCACCATGCTCGACACCGGTCGCGTCGTCATGACGGGAGCCATGACCCCGACCGAGGTCATGGGCGCTCTCGAGCTCGGCGTCGACGTGGTGAAGATCTTCCCCGCCTCGCTCGGCGGCCCCTCCTACCTCGGCGCGCTGCGCGGGCCGTTCCCCGATGCGCCGCTCATGCCGACCGGCGGCGTCACGCCCGACAACCTCGCCGACTGGTTCAGGGCAGGGGCCGTGGCCGTGGGAGCCGGAGGCGACCTCGCGAACGGCGCCTCGATCAAGAACTCCGACTGGGCCGACCTCGAGCAGCGCGCAGCGCGCTTCGCCGCCGCCCTCGCCGCTTCCCGGAGCTGACGCGCGTGACGGTCGGAGTCTGACCGTGCCCGCGCTCGACCCCTGGGCGTGGGCTGCCCTCGGCCTCGCCGCCGTCACGATCGGCATCTCGAAGACAGCACTCCCCGGCGCGAACATCCTCGCGATCGCGCTCTTCGCGACCGTGCTTCCCGCCCGCACCTCCACGGCGGCGATGCTCCTGCTGCTCATGGTCGGCGATGTCTTCGCGATCGCCGCATATCGCCGCCACGCGCACTGGCCGACGCTGCTGCGCCTCGCGCCGGCGGTCGTGGCAGGGCTCCTCGTCGGTTTCGCCTTCCTCGCGATCGCGGGCGACGGCATCGTGCGCCGGGCGATCGGCGTGATCCTGCTGCTCATGATCGCGGTGACGCTGTGGCGGCGGTGGAGACAGAGTCGGCGGGAGGTGCAGGAGACGCCGCGCGGCGGCATCCTGCTCGCCGGCACCTACGGAACGCTCGGCGGTTTCACGACCATGGTCGCGAACGCCGGCGGACCCGTGATGTCGATGTACTTCCTCGCGACCCGCACACCGGTGCAGGTGTTCCTCGGCACATCGGCCTGGTTCTTCGCGATCATCAACGTCACGAAAGTGCCGTTCCTGGCCGGACTCGGCCTCTTCCATCCGCCGGTGCTGCTGATGGATGCCGCCCTCGCACCGCTCGTCGTCGTCGGCGCGCTGCTCGGACTCGTCGTCGCGCGGCGGCTGAACCAGGTGCTGTTCGACCGGATCGTCATCGTCCTCACCGTGGTCGGCGCGGTCTACCTGCTGTTCTGACGGCGACGGGAGAAGCGCCGCCCGTCCCCCTCGTCAGTCCAGGAAGATGTCGGGGAAGAGGCGATCGTCGGGGGTGCCCTGCACCGCCGCGTACCGCGAGAAGTCGGTGACGCCGTCGGCCTCGAGCACGTCCTCCACGATGAGCGTCTGCCCCGTGTACCCGCCGGCGGGCTTGGTCAGCACCGAGTAGGCGGCGTCGGCATAGATCTCGGCGGTGCGGCTCGCGGCCATGACCTTGTCTCCGCCGAGCAGGTTCTGCACGGCCGCGGTCGCGATGGTCGTGCGCGGCCAGAGGGTGTTGGCGGCGATGCCGTCGCGGGCGAACTCCGCCGCGAGACCCAGTGTGACCATGGTCATGCCGAACTTCGCGAGCGTGTAGCCGGTGTGCGCGCCGAGCCATCTCGGCGTCGGGTTGAGGGGCGGCGACAGCGACAGGATGTGCGGGTTCTCGGCATCCTTGAGCATGGGGATCGCGGCGCGCGACAGCATGAAGGTGCCGCGCACGTTCACGTCCTGCATGAGGTCGTACTTCTTGGCTCCGAGCTCCAGCGACCGAGAGAGGTCGATGACGCTGGCGTTGTTGACGACGATGTCGATGCCGCCGAACTCGCCCTGGGTCTTCAGCACGGCCTCGGTGATGTCGTCGTCGTCACGGACGTCGCCGACGATCGGCAGCGCCTGCCCGCCCGCCGCGCGGATCTGCTCCGCCGCGGTGTGCACCGTGCCCTCGAGCTTCGGATGCGGGGAGTCGGTCTTCGCGAGCATCGCGATGTTCGCGCCGTCGGCCGCGGCACGCAGGGCGATCGCGAGGCCGATGCCGCGGCTGCCGCCCGACATGAGGATGGTCTTGCCTGCCAGTGCGCTCATCGCCCACCTTCCCGTTTCGAATCGCTTGAATTGCAGTTCTGCCGCCCCGATTCGTGCAAAGCGCGCGATTCGAAAGCCGGCGGGGTGCTCACTTCGGCGCCATGCGGATCGCGCCGTCGAGGCGGATCGTCTCGCCGTTGAGGTAGCCGTTCTCGACGATCTGGCGCACGAGCGATGCGTACTCGTCGGGCCGGCCGAGCCGCGACGGATACGGCACCTGGGTGCCGAGCGAGTCCTGGGCCTCCTGCGGCAGTCCCATCAGCATCGGGGTCTCCATGATGCCGGGTGCGATCGTGCACACGCGAATGCCGTAGCGGGCGAGCTCGCGCGCGACGGGGAGGGTCATGGCGTGGACGCCGCCCTTCGACGCCGAGTAGGCGGGCTGCCCGATCTGGCCGTCGAACGCGGCGACGCTCGCGGTGTTCACGACCACGCCGCGGTCACCGCCCTCGACGGGGTCGTTCTTCGCGATGACGGCTGCGGCCTGGGACAGCACGTTGAACGTGCCGACGAGGTTGATGCGCACGATGCGTTCGAAGTCGGCGAGCACCGCCGGGTTGCCCTCGCGGTCGAGCACCTTGGCCGGGGGCGCGATACCCGCGCAGTTCACGACGATGCGCAGCGGAGCGGCGTCCTGTGCGGCACGGGCGGCTGCTGCGGCGTCCTCGGCGTTCGTCACGTCGCCGGGGCTGAACACGCCGCCGAGCTCGTGGGCGATCTCCGCGCCGGCGGACGACGGGAGGTCGAGGATCGTGACGACGGCCCCCTCGGCGGCGAGCGCCCGCGCGGTGGCGAGGCCGAGGCCCGACGCGCCGCCGGTGACGAGAGCGCTGGATCCCTGGATCTGCATGCGGTTCCCCTTCGAACGTGTGCGACTCGGTGCCAGCCTAACTGATTCCGAGTGTCATCCCGATCGCCGCGTCGTCCCGGCGATCGCTCCGAGCCTACGACACCCGGCGCGGCGGATCAGAGCCGCGGGCGCAGACACGAGGATGGACGCATGAGCATCCCCGAGGCGGCGCTGCCGGTGCCCGAGATCGTCCGCTCGCTCGCGGGCGGCGCCGCGCTCACGCCCGTGTGGCGGAACTCCCTCGGCGGCGTGACCTTCCGCACCGACGACGGCCGCTACATCAAGTGGGGCCCGCACGATGCCGAGGCGAACATGCGCGACGAGGCGGAGCGGATGCGGTGGGCTCGCCGCTGGACGACGGTCCCCGAGGTCCTGGACCAGGGTCAGGATGCCGCGCACGAGTGGCTCGTGACGACGGCGCTGCCCGGCCGCAGCGCCGTCGACCCGCGATGGGTCGCGGATCCTGCCACGGCGGTGCCAGCCGTCGGCGCGGGGCTCCGCGCGCTGCACGACGCCCTGCCGGCCGCCGAGTGCCCGTGGTCGTGGGACCCGGCGTCGCGCATCGCGAACGCGGCGCAGCGCGGCATCCGCGTCCCTGACGATCTGCGGGTTCCGCCGCCGGTCGACATGCTCGTGGTGTGCCACGGCGACGCCTGCGTGCCGAACACGCTGCTCGACGACGACGGCCGGCCACTCGGCCATGTCGACCTCGCCGCGCTCGGCGTCGCCGACCGCTGGGCCGACATCGCGGTCGCCTCGATGAGCACCGAGTGGAACTACGGACGCGGGTGGGAGGACGCCCTCATCGAGGCGTACGGCGTCGCACCCGACCGCGCGAGGATCGACTACTACCGGCGGCTCTGGAACGAGACCTGAGCCGCCGGCAGCGGTCGCGCGGTATGTCAGGCCGGGGCGCCCTCGGCGGCATCCGTGCTGTCCGACGAGCCGGACTCGTCGTGCAGCACGACCCGGATCTCCGAGATGCGTCGGCGGTCCACCGCGGTCACGCGGATCGTCGCGCCGGGCACCTCGACCGAGTCGCCCACCACCGCGAGGCGGCCGAGCATCTCTGTCACGAAGCCCGCGACCGTGTCCGACGCCCCGCGCGGCAGCGCGATCCCGGTGATCTCGGCGAAGTCGCCGAGATTGAGGCGGCCGTCGAGCGACCCGCCGGCGGCGGGGATGCGGTCCTCGGTGTCGTACTCGTCGAAGATCTCGCCGACGACCTCCTCCACGAGGTCCTCGAGAGTGACGATGCCGTCGGTGCCGCCGTACTCGTCGACGACGACGGCGATGTGGTGGCCGGCCGCACGCAGCCGGGTGAGCGTCGGCAGCACCCGCGCGGTCGACGGCAGGTACTCGACCGGACGCGCGAGGCTGTCGACCGTCCGTGACGGATCGGCCACCGCAGCCTCGAACAGGTCGCGCACGTGCACGAAGCCGACGATGTCGTCGATCGAGGCGTCGACCACGGGGTACCGCGAGAACGGCAGCTCCGTGACCTGCGCCATCGATTCGGCGATCGTGGCCGTGCCGTCGAGCGCGACGACCTCGGGCCTCGGGCGCATGACCTCGCTGACCTGGCGGTCGCGCAGCGACAGCACGTCGTCGAGGATGCGGCGCTCGTCGTCGGGGAGGCTCTGGTGCGTCGCGACGATGTCGCGCAGCTCCTCCTCGCTCAGCTCGTCGGCGGTCTTGTGAGGATCACCGCCGAGCAGACGCACGAGCGCGTTGGTCGAGACCGAGAGCAGCCAGATCACCGGGCGCATCACGGTCGCGAAGCCGTCGAGCACCGGAGCCACGGCGTAGGCGAACTGCGCGTTGCGCTGGATCGCCAGACGCTTCGGCACGAGCTCGCCGAGGACGAGCGACAGGTACGCGATCAGCAGGGTCAGGATGACGGTCGCGAGCGTGAACGACAGCTGCTCGTCGAGGCCGAGCGACTGCAGGAGCGGCGCGACCGACGGCGCGATCGAGGTCGCACCGTAAGCGGCCGACGCGAAGCCGGCCACCGTGACGCCGATCTGCACGGCCGAGAGGAACGTGTTCGGGTTGCGGGCGAGGCCCGCGACCTTCGCGCCGCGGCGCCCGCGGGCGGCGATCGCGTTGATCTGGCTCTCCCGCAGCGTGACGAGGGCCATCTCCGTCGCGGCGAACACGCCGCCGACGAGGACGAAGACGAAGACGAGTGCGATGTTCCACAGCAGGTCGCCCATCATCGGGTCGCCTCCTGCGGCGAGGTGGTGCCCGAGGTCCTTCGGGCGCCGGGTCTGTCAGGGTCTGCGGACGCGTCAGAGCGGCGCGACTGGTTCACGAGGGGTCCTTGTCTGTGCGAGGGGTGGTGTCGGCGGGAGTGCCTGCGGAGGACGAGTCGAGGGCGGCGCGACGGTCGTCGCGTCGGGTCTTGGCGAGGCTCGCGACGGTGGCGACGGCGATCGTCGCGCCGATGAAGACGAGCGAGAACCAGATCGGGATCTCGGGGGCCCACAGCATCGGCTCGCCGCCGTTGATGAACGGCAGCTCGTTGACGTGCATCGCGTGGAGCACGAGCTTGACGCCGATGAAGGCGAGGATGACGGCGAGTCCCTGAGCCAGGTACACGAGGCGCTCGAGCAGACCGCCGATGAGGAAGTACAGCTGACGCAGGCCCATCAGGGCGAACGCATTGGCCGTGAAGACGATGTACGCCTCCTCGGTGAGGCCGTAGATCGCGGGGATCGAGTCGACGGCGAAGATCAGGTCGACGAAGCCGATCGCGATGATGACGAGGAACATCGGCGTCACGAAGCGGCGACCCGCCTTGACGACGGTGAGGCGGTCTCCGGCGTACTCGTCGCTGACGGGAAGGATGCGGCGGACGAACCGCATGAAGCGGCCGTCGGCGGGGTTGTGGTCGCCGCCCGCGAACGCCTGGCGGTACGCGAGCACGAGCAGCAGGGCGCCGAACAGGTAGAAGATCCAGGAGAAGTTCTCGATGAGCGTGGCGCCCAGGGCGATGAACGCGCCGCGCATGATGAGCGCGATCACGATGCCGATCATCAGCACCTTCTGCTGATAGATGCGCGGCACCGCGAAACCGGCCATCACGATGAGGAAGACGAACAGGTTGTCGATCGACAGCGCCTTCTCGGTCAGGTAGCCGGCGAAGTACTCTCCGCCGAATTCCCACCCGGAGACCACTCCGATGCCGACGCCGAACAGCAGGGCGAGGCCGATGTAGAAGGCCGACCAGCGGGCGGACTCGCCGACGGTGGGCTCGTGCGGCTTGCGGACGTGCGCGAAGAACTCGTACACGAAGAAGGCGATCGTGACGAGGATCGTGATGATCCAGACGAGGGGGGTGATGTTCACAAGGGTCTCCGAGAACTGGCGCGACAGGGTCTACGCCAAGGTCTTCTCCATCCTCGAACGAGGACCGGGGACCCGGGATGCAGGGACATCCGTAATGACGAGCCACCCGTGTCGGAGTACTCCCCTTGGGTTACGTCGATGGTAGCGAACCCGCGGGCACCGGGGCTATGAAAAAGCTGAATATCGAGATTCCGCGCGGCGTGGGAGTCGTCAGGCGGTCGGACCGAGGATGAAGTTCCACGCGCCCGTGACCACGGCGACCGCGATCGCGGCGACCGGGATGACCGCCGCCACGACGACGAGCGCCGTGTCCCTGCGGTCCCACCGCGACGGACGCGCCCACGACCGGGCACCGGAGCCGCCGAACCCGCGCGCCTCCATGGCCGTGGCCAGTGACGAGCCGCGACGGATCGCCAGCACGAACAGGGCGAACGCCATGCCGAGCGCCCGGCGCACCCTGCCCTCGTCGGCGACCCCCCGCGCGCGCCTCGCCAGCGCCAGGGCACGCCAGTCGTCGGCCAGGAGTCCCAGCATCCGCATCCCGGCGAGCGCGCCCACGACGAACCGGGCGGGCAGGCGCAGGCGCTGCGCGAGGTCGTCGGCGAGATCGGTCGGATCGACCGTGACGAACAGCACGACAGCCGGGAGGCCGATCGCCAGCACACGAACCGCGGTGGCGGCGGCGAGCGCGAGCGACCCGTCGCTGACCCTCATCACGAGCCACTCGACGTGAACCGTGCCGCTCGTCGCGCCGTAGAGGGCGATCGTGACCGCGCTGAGCGGTGCGGCGATCCAGAGCACGGCGGTGCGCAGCCAGAACTCCCGCGGCCTCAGCCCCGCGAGCAGCAACAGCGGGATCTCGAGCAGCAGGGCGACGGATGCCGAGACGACGTCGATCGTCAGCACGAGCGGCAGAGCGATCAGCAGCGCGGCGGCGAGCTTGGCGAGCGCGGAGCGGGGAGCGATGGGCCCTGTACGGTCGACGCGGGCGGTCAGCGGGTCGATCAACGTCCGACCTCGATCCGTCTGGCGTGCAGAGCGCTGAGCACGGCCTCGTCATGACTGATCGCGACGATCGCGGTGCCCTCGTCGCGGAGAGCGGCCATGAGGCCCACCAGCTCGGCCCACGTCACGGCATCCTGTCCGAAGGTGGGCTCGTCGAGCACGAGCATGCGCGGCCGGGTGGCGATCGCCGCCGCCACCGTCAGCCTCCGCTTCTCACCGCCGGACAGCGTGTACGGGTTGGCGTCCGCGAGGGCGCGGAGCCGCAGGCGGTCGAGCAGGTCGTCTGTGCGGGACGCGATCTCGTCGGGAGCGAGCCGCAGGGCGCGGGGGCCGACCGCTAGCTCCTCGCGAACCGTCTTGGCGAGCAGCTGATGCTCCGGCGTCTGCAGCACCGTCGCGATGCGCGTCAGCAGTGCCCGCGACGACCAGGCGAGAGGATCGGGCGTCTCGCCCGCGGCGAGCGACGGCGTCGCACGCACTGCTCCCTCCTCGGCGGGGATCAGCCCGGCGAGCGTGAGTCCCAGCGTCGACTTGCCCGCACCGTTCGGCCCGGTGATGCCCAGCACCTCGCCCGCGTGCACCGCGAGGTCGAACGGGCCGGCGACCGGCAGTCCCCGGCGACGCGAGACCCGCAGGGCCCGAGTCTCGATCAGAGGTTCCCCCGGCTCCGTGCGCGGCGCAGGAGGAAGAGCAGGCGGGTGGCCGGGGACCCAGACGCCGGATGCCGCGAGCTCGGCGCCACGGGCGCCCAGCACGGCCTCGGGTGTGCCGTCGGCCAGTACCACCGTGCTGTCGTCGCCCGCGCCGAGCACGATCACCCTGGTCACGAGGGGCAGCCACACGTCGATGCGGTGCTCGATCACCACGAGCGTCGCCCCGGTGCGGTCGAGCGCTGCGCCGACGGCATCCCGCACCTCGTCCACACCCGCCGGGTCGAGGTTCGCGGTCGGCTCGTCCAGGAGGATCGCGCCGGGGCGCATGGCAAGCACGCCGGCCAGCGCGAGGCGCTGCTTCTGTCCGCCGGACAGTGCCGCTGTCGAGCGGTCGAGCGCGACGTCGAGCTGCACGGCATCCAGCGCCTCGCGCACGCGGGCCCAGATCTCGTCCCTCGGGACGCCGAGGTTCTCGCAGCCGAACGCGACGTCGTCGCCGACCCGCGCCAGGATCGTCTGCGTGTCGGGGTCCTGCAGCACCATGCCGACGCGTCCGCGCGCATCCACGGGGGCCTGCCCGTCGACGAGGAGCTGCCCGAGGGTCTCACCCTCGTCGGCTCCGCCCAGCACGCCGCCGAATCCCTGCAGCAGGGTGGACTTGCCCGAGCCGGAGGCGCCGAGCAGCAGCACCCGCTCCCCCGGCTCGATGCGCAGCTCGACGTCGCGGACCGCCCACCGACGGCGCGTGGCGTACCGCCACCCCCAGCCGCGCGCCTCGAGCGCGGCGGGCTGCACGGCTGCGGTCACACTCGTGCGGTGACCTCGCGGCCGGCGGCGAACCGGCCGAGTGCTCCCGTGGCGGCCAGCCCGCGTGCGATCAGCCAGCCGCCGAGGCCGGCGATGACCGCGCCCGAGATCGTCGTCGAGACGATGTACACGACCGTGAACAGGGTGTCGGCGCCCGCGTACCAGAGGATGCGGTCGTTGATGCCGCATGCCAGACCTGCACCGGCCCCGGCGAGCATCGCGACCGGCAGACGCCACACACCGTAGAGGAAGACGAGGAGGACCAGCTCGGCGCCCAGACCCTGCACGATGCCGGAGACGATCGTGAGCGGGCCCCACGCGTTGCCGACGAGAGCGGAGATGACGGCGGCGACGAGCTCGGTGTACAGGGCTGCGCCCGGCTTGCGGATGATGAGCCCGCCGAGGACGCCGGCGATCAGCCATGGGCCGGCGAGCAGGCCCTGCACGCCGGGCAGCAGCGGCTTCAGGAGACTGCTGGGGACCTCGTATCCCACGTTCCACAGCAGGAAGATCAGCGCGCAGGCGACGGCGATGACGCTGGCGACGACGATGTCGACGACCCGCCAGCGCCAGAGCTCCGGGCGGCCGAGCCCCTTCGCGGACGCGGTGGCGGTGGCGGATCCGGTGGTGGATCCGGACGTGGATGTGCTCATTGAATGCTCCTCCCTGCGCTGGCATGACCCAGATCAGGTTCGACGGTCGAAGCGCGATTCGCTCCCTCTCAGCCCGGCTCGCCGGACTCCCGTGGTTGTGCTGACGATCTTACCCAGTCACCCGACACTTGTGTCGCCTCCGCCCGACGCACCACGGATCTCGGCGGTGATTCGGTTACCGTGAGGGGGTGACCGCTCCAGACTCCGCCGAGGCCACCTCCGTCGCACCGTCCGCGACCACGCGCGAGGCGACCCCTGCGTTGACGCGCCCCGCCCCTGCGGCGGAGCGCGACGGCCTGGACGAGCTCGGCATGCGAGACGTCGACGGGGCCCCAGAAGCGCGCTGGGCCGAGGACGGCACGGGCGCCACCGCGCTCACCTGGGTCGACGCGACAGCCGTGGAGGAGTCGACCGCGGTGCCTTCGCTCAGCGGGGATGACGATCCTGACCCCGCCAGCACGATCATGCGCGGGGCCCGCCTCCGTTCCCGGGCCGCCTCGGCCGGCGTGCTCGTGCCGATCGGCGTGCTCGTCGGGCTCGTCGGCACGTATGCGGGAGCCACGATGCTCTGGCCTCTGCACGAGGTCCCGCCCACGGTGCGGGCCGCGGAGTTCGCGTCGACGGCCGCGCCGGCCGCCGGCATCCTCTGGCCCGCGCAGGGAAGCGCGGCCGTGGGAGTCGGCGGCATCAACACGACGGCGTCGACGCTGGACCCTGCCGCGATCGCGAGCGTGACCAAGGTCGTGTCGAGCCTCATGGTGCTCGACAGGATGCCGCTGCAGCCCGGCGAACAGGGTCCGGAGTTCGCGTTCACCCGCGCCGACAACCTCGCCTACTGGCAGTACCGACGCTCCGATCAGTCGTCGCTCGATGTGCCCGTCGGCGGCACGCTCACCGAGTATCAGCTGCTGCAGGGCACGCTCATGGGGTCGGCCAACAACTACATCGACCGGCTGGCCCGCGAGATCTGGGGGACGGAGGCCGCCTTCGCCTCCGCCGCGCAGGTGTGGCTGCGCGACCGCGGCCTCGACGGCATCACCGTCGTGACCCCCTCGGGCTTCGACGACCGCAACACCGCGACGCCCGAGGCGCTCGTCGCCCTCGCGGAGCGCGCGATGCAGAACCCGGTGTTCGCGAGCATCGTCAGCACGACCTCGGTCGACCTACCCGGAGCGGGCACGGTCGTGAACACGAACGGGATGCTCGCGGATGCCGGCGTCGTCGGCGTGAAGACGGGAACCCTCGGCGAGAGCTGGAACCTGCTGACGGCCAAGGACATCACGGTAGACGACACGACGGTGCACCTGTACGCCGCGGTGCTCGGACAGGCCGACGACGAGCAGCGCCTGTCGGAGACGCGGGCGCTCTTCGCGCAGGTCGAGGCCGCGCTGACCTCGCAGGAGCCCGCCGTCGCCAAGGAGACGGTCGTCGGCACCGTCACGACGCTGTGGGGCACGACGATCGACATCGTCACCGCTGCGGACTCCGACGTCGTGCTGTGGAACGGCGCGGGAGCGCAGAGCACCCCCACGTTCGACCTCGGCGACCACCGCGACGACGGCGACGAGGTCGGGACGCTGCTGGTGGCGGGTCCGCTCGACTCGGTCGTCACGCCGCTCGCCCTCGACGCCGATGTCGAGGGACCGGATCCGTGGTGGCGGCTCACGCACCCCTTCGAGCTGTTCGGCATCAGCGAAGCCCAGCGCTGACGGGTCGGCCGCGCGCCCGTTCCCTTGGCACCTGCTGCGGGAGTTCCACGGGAATAGCGAGGTCGGTGTCGACTCAGCGGGGCGCGCGAGCGGCCTGGTGACCACCCGCACAGACGAGAGCGCCGCGCCCCGAAGGGACACGGCGCTCTCGTCTGTGCGGAGTCAGCTCCCGTGAGAACGGAGTCAGGCCGGTGACTCGCCGTCCGGGCGCTCGACGACTGCCTTGGCTGCCGCAGCCTCGGCGACGGGTTGCTGCGCTCCCACCGAGGCGCCCACCTGCGCGGCGGCGATCTCCTCGGCTTCGCCGCTGACGACCAGGGGCGTCGAGCCGGTGAGAGCGTCTTCGGCGTCGATGTCGGTCGCCGCCTGCTCGAACTGCGACTGATACAGACGCCAGTAGGCGCCCTGCGCGGCGATGAGCTCGTCGTGCGTGCCCTTCTCGACGATGTCGCCATGCTCCATCACGAGGATGAGGTCGGCGTCGCGGATCGTCGACAGCCGGTGCGCGATCACGAACGACGTGCGCCCCTGACGCAGCGCCGCCATCGCGTTCTGCAGCAGCAGCTCGGTGCGGGTGTCGACCGCGGACGTGGCTTCGTCGAGGATGAGGATCGACGGCTGGGCGACGAATGCGCGGGCGATCGTGATCAGCTGACGCTCACCGGCGGAGACGTTCGAGGCGTCCTCGTCGAGCACGGTGTCGTACCCCTCGGGGAGAGCGTGGACGAACCGGTCGACGTAGGTCGCCTTCGCGGCCTCGAGCACTTCCTCGTCGGTCGCCGTGGAGCGACCGTACCGGATGTTCTCGCGGATCGTGCCGGCGAACAGCCACGGGTCCTGGAGCACCATGCCGGTGCGCGACCGCAGTTCGTCGCGGGTGATCTCCGAGATGTCCTGGCCGTCGAGCGTGATCCGACCGCCGCTGAGTTCGTAGAACCGCATGATGAGGTTCACGAGCGTGGTCTTCCCGGCACCGGTCGGACCGACGATCGCGACCGTCTGCCCCGGCTCGACCCGGAAGGACAGGTCGGTGATGAGCGGACGTTCCGGCGTGTAGGAGAACTGCACGTTCTCGAACTCGATGACGCCCTTGCCCTCCTCGAACGGCGGCGCGTCCTTCGCATCCGCCTCCTGCTCGTCGGCGTCGAGCAGCTCGAACACCCGCTCGGCCGACGCGGTGCCGGACTGCACGACCGCGGCCATGCCGCCGAGCTCGGAGAGCGGCTGAGTGAACTGCTGCGAGTACTGGATGAACGCCTGGACGTCGCCGATGCGGAGCTGACCGCTCGCGACCATGAGGCCGCCGAGCACCGCGATCCCGACATACGTGAGGCTGCCGACGAACGTCATGGCCGGCATGATGATGCCGGACAGGAACTGTGCCTTGAAGCTCGCCTGGAACAGCTCCTCGTTCTCGTCCTTGAACTTCTGCAGCGCGTCCTGCTCCCGGCCGAAGACCTTGACGAGAGCGTGCCCCGAGAACGACTCCTCGACGCGCGCGTTGAGACGACCGACCTTGCGCCACTGGGTGCCGAAGGCCTTCTGCGAACGCGGGCCGATCACGCCGAAGATCACGCCCATGAGAGGCAGTGCCACGAGGGCGACGAGCGCGAGCTGCCAGGAGATCGAGAACATCAGCACGAGCACTCCGACCACGGTGAGCACCGCGGTGAGCGCACCGGACAGCGATTGCTGCATGGTCTGGGTGATGTTGTCGATGTCGTTCGTCACGCGCGAGATCAGGTCGCCGCGCTGCACCTTGTCGAAATACGACAGCGGCAGCCGGTTGATCTTCGCCTCGACGCGCTCGCGCAGCCGCCACATGGTACGGACCATGATCACGTTGATGACGTAGCCCTGGACCCAGCTGAGGAACGCCGCCACGATGTAGATCGCCAGCACGGCGGCGATGATCCAGCGCAGCGCGTCGAAGTCGATGCCGGATCCGACCTGGAAGTCGTGGAGCGCCGACACCTGGTTCGCGTAGTCGTCCTGACCGGCGGCGCGCAGCTGCTCCACGACCTCGGCCTTCGGCGTCCCCACGGGGAAACCCGGGAAGTCGCCCTGCGACTGTCCCAGCTGGTTGGCGATGAAGCCCGTGTAGATGAGGTTCGTCGCCTCCGCGAGCACCTTCGGCGCTGCGACCGTGAGAACCACGCCGATGGCGCCGAGGATCGACACGAACACGAACCACACGGCCGACGGCTTGAGCAGGCCGATCATCCGGCTGAAGCTCCGACCGAAGTTGTCGGCCTTCCCGGGCGCGACGCTGTCCCAGCCGCCGCCGTCCTGCCTCGCCTTCTCGGCGAGTTCCGCCTCGTACTTCTCCTCGTCGGAGAGCTCGCGCTCGACGACGGGGGCTGCCGGCGCGCCTCCGCGCTGGCGCCGTGCCCTCTGCGGCTTCTGGTCGCTCATGCGTCCACCCCCAGCTGCGATTCGACGATCTCTCGATAGGTGGTGCTCGTCTCGAGCAGCTCCTCGTGTGTGCCGACCCCGACCATGGTGCCGCCCTCGAGCACGACGATGCGGTCGGCGTCGGTGATGGTCGAGACGCGCTGCGCCACGACGATCTTCGTCACGTTCGGCAGCTCCCGCCAGAGCGCCTGCCGCAGCCGCGCGTCGGTGGTGAGGTCGAGCGCGGAGAACGAGTCGTCGAACACGAGGATCTGCGGCTGGCGCACGATCGCACGGGCGATCGCGAGGCGCTGACGCTGACCGCCCGAGACGTTGGTGCCGCCCTGCGCGATGCGGGACTCGAGCCCGTCGGGCATGTCCTCCACGAAATCGCGGCCCTGCGCGATCTCCAGTGCGTGCCAGAGATCTTCGTCGGTGGCATCCTCGCGGCCGTACCGGAGGTTCGACGCGACGGTGCCGGTGAAGAGGAACGGGCGCTGCGGCACGAGTCCGATCGATGCCCACAGCGACTCGACGTCGGCCTCGCGCACGTCGGTCCCGCCCACGAGCATGGCTCCGCCAGAGACGTCGAAGAGGCGCGGGATGAGCGACACGAGAGTCGTCTTGCCCGCACCCGTCGAACCGACGATCGCGACGGTCTCGCCCGGTCGTGCGCCGAAGCTGATCCCCGAGAGCACCGGGGCGTCCGCGCCCGGATACGTGAAGGAGACGTCGTCGAACGAGACGGCGCCCGGGTCGGGGAATTCCGTGACCCCGGCATCCGGCCGGGTCATGCTCGACTCGGTCTCGAGCACCTCGCCGATGCGCTCCGCCGAGACGGCGGCGCGCGGGATCATGATCGCCATGAAGCTGGCCATGATGACGCCGCCCATGATCTGCCCGATGTACTGCATGAAGGCGAAGATCGTGCCGACCTGCGCCGTGCCCGCGTTGACCTCGATGCCGCCGAACCAGATGACGGCGACGACGGTGACGTTGAGGATCAGCATGAACAGCGGGAACAGCAGCACGAACAGCGAGCCGACCCTGCGACCGACCACCATGATGTCGGTGTTCGCCTCGCGGAAGCGCCCCTCCTCGATGCGCTCGCGCACGAAGGCGCGCACGACGCGCACCCCGGTCAGCTGCTCGCGCATCACCCGGTTCACCGCGTCGAGCTTGCCCTGGTAGCTGCGGAACAGCGGCACCATGCGGCTCACGACGAGGCCGGCGACGATGAGCAGCAGCGGCACCGAGACGGCGATCAGCCAGCTCAGACCCACATTCGTCTGGATCGCGAAGATGATGCCGCCGATCGCGAGCAGCGGCGCGGTGACGAGCATCGTGGCGCCCATCATCGCGAGCATCTGCACCTGCTGCACGTCGTTCGTGTTGCGCGTGATGAGCGAGCCGGCGCCGAACTGCGACACCTCGCGCTCGGAGAAGCCGCTGACGCGGCCGAAGACGTCGGCGCGGATGTCGCGACCGGCCCCCATGGCGGCACGGGCCGCGAAGTAGGTCGCGATGATCGACGCGACGATCTGACCGAGCGACACCGCGAGCATGAACAGGCCGGTGCGCCAGATGTACCCCGTGTCGGAGAGCGCGACACCCTTGTTGATGATGTCTTCGTTCAGACGGGGCAGATAGAGCGTGGCCAGCGCGCTCGCGAACTGGAAGACCAGCACCACGAGCAGCAGCCACTTATAGCGGGACAGATAGCGGACGAGAATTTTTCCCAGCACAGGCGGACTTTCTATGAAGGGTGACGCGGCGGATCTCCCGGCAGGCGGACGCGGGCCGACGATCGCGCACATGCAAGAGTGCCACGAACCGCCGACATTCGTATCCCCCGCGGGGATGACCTTCGCTCACAGCGAACCGGCCGATCGAAGACCCCGGGTAGTTGGACCGCGGCGAACAAGACGCGGCCCCGCCTCACCCTCAGAACAGTGCGCGCTCCGGGGTGTATGCACGCGCATCGGCCCCGGCGTCCTCGGGGAGCTCCGCGATCGACGAGGGCTGCCACTTCGGGTTGCGATCCTTGTCGACGAGCTGCGCCCTGATGCCCTCGACGAGATCGGGATGCTGCATCACGAACCACATCACGCGGCGGTACTCCCCCGTGAGGGCGTCCCTCAGGCTGCTCATCGCCCGCGCCTCGCGAACGGCGTCGAGCGTCACGGCCAGAGCGGTCGGCGCGAGGCTCTCGAGCAGGTCGGCCGTGGCCGCGGCATCCTGCTCCTCGCGCGCCCGCAGGCGCTCGACGATCTCTGCGACCGTGTCGGCCGAGAAGGCGTCGTCGATCCACACGCGCGACGCCGGCACCGTCGAGGGCTCGGGCGTCTCGTCGAACAGCAGCACGATCTCGGAGGGGCCGGTCGGGTCGGCGCGGTAGGCGAGGGCCTCGCGCAGAGCGTCGAGCCGGTCGGAGGGCACCATGTGGTCGGCGAACCCGAGCAGCACCGCGTCCGCGGCATCCATCGTCGAACCGGTCAGACCGAAGTACTCGCCGAGCCGGCCCGGCATGCGGCCGAGCAGCCAGGTGCCGCCGACGTCGGGTGTGAAGCCGATGCGCGTCTCCGGCATCGCCAGCTTCGAGCGCTCCGTCACGATGCGGATCGCCGCGTGGCCGGAGAGGCCGATCCCGCCGCCCATCGTGATGCCGTCGGCGATCGTCACGACGGGCTTCGGGTACTCCGCGATGAGGGCGTCGAGCGCGTACTCCGCGCGGAAGAACTCCGCAGTGACGTCGGTGTCGCCCGCCACGATCTGCGAATACAGGGCGCGCACATCGCCCCCGGCGCACATCCCGCGCTCCCCTGCCCCGTCGATCATCACGATCTGCACGTCGCTGTCGTGACGCCAGGCCTCGAGCGCCTCGGTGAGCAGGTCGATCATGCCGGGGTCGAGGGCGTTGATCGCCTCGGGGCGGTTGAGAGTGAGCCGTCCCAGCGCCCCCTCCGTGCAGACGAGGACCCGGGGCGCGGTGGTGGAATCGGTCACGCGTGCCAGGCTACCCGCTGGATTCGTGCTTGCCCTCGCACCCGTCCGTGGGGTAAATACGCGATCGGACGGCTTTTCCGGCAGGATAGACGGAACTGCCCATTGCAACGAGAGGTCGCGGATGCCCGACGGACAGGTGCTCGAGTTCACGCGCGTGACGAAGCGCTTCAATGACGTGACGGCGGTGTCCGACTTCTCCGCACGGGTCGAGCCGGGAGCCGTCACCGCCTTCCTCGGCCCGAACGGCGCCGGGAAGACCACGACACTGCGCATCCTGCTCGGACAGGTGCGCGCCACCAGCGGAACCGCCACGATCGGCGGCGTCGCCCATTCCGAGCTGCGCCACCCTCTGCGCACGATCGGCTCCGTGCTCGAGGAGACGGTCTACCGGCCCCGTCGCAGTGCGACCCGCCACCTGACGATCGCCGCCAAGGCCAACGGCATCCCGCTCTCGCGCGTCGACGAGGTGCTCGCGCTCGTCGGCCTGGAACACGAGGCCGAGGGGCGCGTCGGCAGCTTCTCGCTCGGCATGAGGCAGCGCCTCAGCGTCGCGCACGCCCTGCTCGGCGACCCGGGCGCCCTCGTGTTCGACGAGCCGGCCAACGGGCTCGACCCCGAGGGCATCCGGTGGATGCGCCTGCTCATGCGTCGCCTCGCCGACGAGGGACGCACCGTGCTGGTGTCGTCGCACGTGCTCAGCGAGGTCGAGCAGGTCGCCGACAACGTGCTCGTGCTCTCGAAGGGGCAGCTGATGCTGTCGAGCGGCATCGAGAAGCTCGCCGACCCCACCGCCGGATCGGTCGTGGTCGACGCGGCGGACCGTGCAGCCCTGCGCAGCGCCCTGGCCGAGGCCGGGTTCCAGATCGAGGTGCTGCGCTCCGGACTCCGCGTCCGCGGAGGGGACGCGGCGAGGGTCGGCGCCATCGCCGCCGCGGCCGGCATCGCGCTCACCACACTCGTGCAGCGCGGCCCCACGCTCGAGGACGTCTTCATCGAGCTCGTCCGCGGCGGCACACTGGAGCCGCGCGCGGTCGCCGCGGCATCCGAGTACGTCGTGGCGGATGCTGACGCCGTCGCAGCGCCGGTTGCCGACGCTGTCGCCGAGCCGGATGCTGACGCTGTCGCCGAGCCGGACGAAGCACCCGGCGCCGATGCTGCCGTCGAGGCCCCGTCGATCGCCGAGGCCGACGCGGACACCCCTGCGGAGACCGACGCGACGGCCGCGGCGCCCGCGGAAGCGCCCGTCGAGGGCGGGCCGTCTTTCGACGACATCCTGTTCGGCGCCGGATCGACGCAGGCCGAGACGGATGAGCCGGAGGACAGCGACGCCGCGGAGGAATCACACGACTCAGGCGTGGACGTGTTCGACAGCCTCGGCGAGACGGATGCAACGGGCGACACCGCTGCATCCGAGTCGGGCGAGCACGACGACCAGCCCGGGGAGCACGGCGACGAGCCCGCGGAAGAGGGCGACCAGCCCCGGGAACAGGGCGACGAGGATCCTCGCTCCGCTGCGGTCAGCTCGATGCTGGCCGCCGCAGCACGCGCCTATTACGAGGACGAGCCGCGAGACTACCCCCACGGCGACGCGCCCGATGCTGACGAGCACGACGGAACCGGCGAGGGCGACACCCAGTGGTCTGTCGCCAGCACCGGGGTGATCGACCAGGTTCCCGCGTCTGCGCCCGGCGAGGGTGCGGAGGCGCAGGCCGAGGGCGAGCACGAGCACCACGAGGGCGAGCACCACGAGCACGAGCACCACGAGCACCGGCACGACTGAGCGCTCCGCGCCCTCCCGACAGTCGAATGCCTCCCCGCCGATCAGCGGGGAGGCATTCCTGTGTCCGAGGGATTCAGGCGGGCCTGGGGCGGATGACGGGACGCTTGCGCGCCTTCGACACCGGCGTCGGCGCGGTGGCGACGATCTCCTCGACGTCGGCGGGTTCCTCCGAGACAGGGAGTCGCAGCGCCTGCGTGAGCGAGAGCCCGTGGCGGGTCGTGAGGATCAAGCGCCGGAACTGCTCGTCACCGTCGAGGTCGATCACCACGCTCGGGCGGTGCCGACGGATCAGCACGAAATCGGTGCTTCCCGCGGCCTTCCAGGTCCCGGCCGCGAGGATACCCGGGATGTGCGTTCCGGGGTTCGGCACGCCGCGCAGCCAGGTCCACGCGTCGTCGGTGAGCTGCACCTTGGTGATGGTCTCGCGCTCGATCCGCAGGTTGTCCCGGTGGAAGCTCGCGGCACGCTCGATCGGCGAGAGCACGATCTCGAGTTGCGTCTGGTCCAGCAGCAACGTCACCATGCGTCCAGTCTGCCAGCGGCGTCCTGCCAGTTGTCTGCGTCTTCTTCACAGGACCGCAACGATCCGTTGTGTACGACCGTCATACGCTCGTAGCTCCATTCCGATGTTCTCCTCGATATTCGAACAAATCTACTAAACTCGGAGCATGGCTTCCACCTCCGCCGTCGAGATCGACATCGAGCAGCGCGCTGCGCTTCTCGACGCGTGGACGGAGACCCGCCGTCGGATCGCGACGCTCGAAGCGCACGCGTCGCACCTTCTCGCAGAGAGGATGCGGGTCGATCAACAGGATGCCGAGGAGCATCCCTTCCACCGCGACACGATCCACCGGTCGATGGTCGCGGAGTACGCCGCCGCGGGTCGCGTGGCGCACAGCACGATGGAGTACGCGTTCACCGATGCCGCCTTCCTCGAGCGGGGTCATCCCGAGGTGCTCGCCGCGTTTCAGGAGGGAGCGATCACCGCGGGGCATGTGCGCGAGATCGTCCGAGCGGGTGGCATCGTACGCGAGGCGATCAACAACGGCCGAGCGGATGCCGCGGCACTCGCCACCTTCGACACGGCCGCGCGCGTCGTGGCGGAAGCGGAGACGCCGGCCCGCACCGCCGCTCACGTGAAGCGCCTCGCCGCGGCCCTGGCAGGCGACACGGTGGTCGAGCGGCACGAGCGCGCACGGTCTGAGCGCGCCGTGACGATGCGCTCGGTGGACGACGGGCTGGCGCTGCTCACCGTCGTGCTACCCGAGCACCTCGCCGCCGCGATCATGGACCGGCTCACGCAGCTCGCCCGCGGAGTGGTGGCAGCGCGGCAGACTCCTGAGGCGTCCGCCTCGGAGGGCGATCGGGGCGTCGAGCCCGGCCTCGATTCGCTCGATCGGACGGCGATCTTCGCTGGCGGCACGTTCACGACCGACCCCGGCAACGCCGGCCACGACTCCCGGCACGGCTGCGACGCCGAACCCGTCCCCGCTGACTCGCGCACGATCGACCAGGTGCGCGCCGACCTGTTGACTGACCTGCTGCTCGCAGCCGACCCCAGTCCGGCGAACGGCCCCGGGCTCGACAACATCCGCGGGCGCATCCAGGTCACGATCGCGGCGACGACGCTCGCCGGGTTCGACGAGCGGCCCGCCGAACTCGACGGATACGGACCGCTCCACCCCGACCACGCCCGTGATCTCGCCGGGCGGAACCTCGGATGGTCGCGCCTGTTCCTCGACGCGGGCGGGTTGGTCACCGAGACCGACACGTACACACCGACCGAGCCGATGCGACGTTTCCTCAGGGCGCGGGATCAGCACTGCCGCTTTCCCGGATGCAGAATGCCGGTGCACCGATGCGAGACCGATCACACCCACGACCACGCGAAAGGCGGGCGCACCGACGTCCACAATCTCGCTCACCTCTGCCGCGGACACCATGCGCTCAAGCATCCGGACATCGCCGACGACCATCGGTGGTCGGCGCGACAACTACCGGACGGCACGATCGACTGGCTCAGTCCATCGGGCCGGAGCTACCGGGATTCGCCGCAACGACGAGTGATGTTCGTGTGATGGCTCGCGTCGGGGTGTCAGCTCGCCGCGAGGGCGCGAGCAGCAGCCGAGGCGGCAGCCGGAAGCGCCGCCTCGATACGCTGCAGCTCGTCCTCGCCATGAGCAGCTGTGAGGAACCAGGCCTCGAAGACGCTCGGAGGCAGCGCGACACCGTGTTCGCGCATGCTGTGGAAGAACGGAGCGTACCGGAAGGACTCCTGCGCCTGCGCCTGCGCGTAGTCGCGGGGAGCACCGTCACGGAACGACGCGCTGAACAGGCTGCCGGCGTGGGAGATCGCGTGCGTGACACCGGCATCCGTCAGCGCCGCATCGAGTGCGCTGGCGATGCGCGACGCCGCGGCATCCACTGTCGCGTAGACGTCGGGGGTGGCGAGCCGCAGAGTCGCGAGACCCGCGGCCACCGACAGCGGGTTCCCGGAGAGCGTCCCGGCCTGGTAGACCGGACCGACCGGGGCGAGCATGTCCATGACCTCGGCCCGTCCGCCGAGTGCGGCGAGGGGCATTCCGCCTCCGACGACCTTGCCGAACGTGATGATGTCGGGCCGATAATCCTCGCCCGCTTCCGCCTGCAGGCCCCAGTAGCCCGCCGGGTGCACCCGGAATCCGGTGAGCACCTCGTCGAGGATCAGCAGCGCGCCGTGCTGGTGCGCGATGTCGGCGAGGAAGCGGTTGAACCCCGGCTCCGGGGTCACGACTCCCATGTTCGCGGCGGCAGCCTCGACGATGACGGCGGCGATCCGATCTCCGTGCTCGGCGAAGACCGCCTCCAGCGCCGCGCGGTCGTTGTAGTCGATCACGAGCGTCTGGGCGGCGATCGGAGCCGGCACACCCGCAGAGCCAGGGAGCGCGAGCGTTGCGACGCCCGAGCCCGCGGCCGCGAGCAGTCCGTCGGAATGCCCGTGATAGTGGCCGGCGAACTTCACGAGCAGGTCCCGGCCGGTCGCACCCCGCGCCAGCCGAATCGCCGTCATCGTCGCCTCGGTGCCCGTCGATACGAGGCGCACCCGTTCGACCGGTGCCGCATCGCCCACGCGCACGCGGTCGGCGATCAGCTCCGCGAGCTCCACCTCGCCCTCCGTCGGAGCACCGAAGGACAGACCCCGATTCGCGGCCTCCTGCACGGCCGCGACGACCTCCGGGTGAGCGTGCCCGAGGAGTGCGGGGCCCCACGACGCCACGAGGTCGACGTACTCCACACCGGCGGCATCCGTCACGCGAGCACCGCGCGCCGACGCGAGGAACCGCGGCGTCCCGCCCACCGAACCGTACGCCCGCACCGGCGAGTTCACGCCGCCGGGGATCACCGCACGGGCAGCGGAGAACAGGTCGTCATTGCGGTCGGTCACAGCACACTCCTCAGGCGTCGCACGGCGGATACCGGCATCCTCCAGGCTAGCCCGCGCGGCTGGGCGCCGGGCTCAGCTGCGCAGCCAGCGAGCCGCCTCGGTCGCCCAGTACGTCAGCACGGCATCCGCGCCCGCCCGACGGATCGACAGCAGCGACTCGAGGATCGACGCACGACGATCGATCCACCCGTTCGCCGCGGCGGCCTCGATCATCGCGTACTCGCCCGACACCTGGTACGCCCACACGGGAACATCGACGGTATCGCGGACCTCGCGCAGCACATCGAGGAAGGCCATCGCCGGCTTCACCATGACGATGTCGGCACCCTCCTGCTCGTCCACGACGGCCTCGCGCACGCCCTCGCGACGGTTGCCGGGATCGAGCTGGTACGTGCGCCGGTCTCCCCGCAGCTGCGAATCCACGGCCTCGCGGAACGGGCCGTAGAACGCGCTCGCGTACTTCGCGGCGTACGCCAGCAGCAGAGTGTCGGTGAACCCCTCCGCGTCGAGAGCATGGCGGATCACCGCGACCTGGCCGTCCATCATCCCCGACAGGCCGAGCAGCTGCGAACCGGCTCGCGCCTGCGAGAGGGCCATCGACGTGTACCGCTCCAGGGTCGCGTCGTTGTCGACGGAGCCGTCCGCTGCCAGCACACCGCAGTGGCCGTGATCGGTGAACTCGTCCAGGCAGAGATCGGTCTGCACGACCAGCGCGTCGCCCACCTCGGCGGCCAGCGCCTCCGTGGCCACGTTGAGAATGCCCTTCGGGTCGTCCGCTCCCGAGCCCCGGGCATCGCGGACCGCCGGCACGCCGAACAGCATGACGCCGCCGACACCGGCCTCCGCCGCCTCCGTCGCGACCGCGCGGAGCGAGTCGAGCGAGTGCTGGGCGACACCGGGCATGGAACCGATCGGCTGCGCCTCGGTCAGCCCCTCCCGCACGAACAGCGGCAGCACGAGCTGGCGCGGCTCCACGGAGGTCTCCCGAACGAGACCGCGCATCGCCGGCGACTGACGCAGCCGACGCATCCTCACATCGGGGAAACTCATGGCGCCAACTCGTCCGCCGCGTGCGGAAGCGTGAAGCTCGACACGGCTTCGATCAGGGCATCCACCGTCTGCCGATCGGCGATGACCGTGATCGGCAGGCCCGCCTTGTCGGCATCGCGCGCGGTGCGGGGTCCGATCGCCGCGAGGAGAGTGTCGTCGGGGATCTCCGGGAACTGCTCGCGCACCTGCGCGGCGACCGACCCGCTCGTGATGAGGATCGCGTTGATGCGCCCGTTCTCGACGTCGCGCTTGATGCGATCCGTGACCGGCACCCCCACCGTGCGGTACGCGACGACGCTGTCGACGTCATGCCCTGCCTCCTGCAGCAGCACGCTCAGCACGGGCTTCGCGATCTCGCTGCGCAGGGCGAGGATGCGGCGGGGCTCGGTCTCGAGAGCGATGAGCTGCTCCGCCATCCCCTCGGCGGAGTTGTCCTGCTCGGGCACGAGGGCGACCTCATACCCGACGGCCTGCAACGCGGCGGCGGTCGTCTCGCCCACCGCCGCGATCTTCGTGCTGCGGGGCACGACGGCGCGATGAGCGAACATCACGTCGACCGTCGTCGCACTCGTCACGGTCAGCCAGTCGTACACGCCGTCGGCGAGCTGTGCCAGCGCGACGTCGAGCGCCGCCTGGTCGGTCGTCGGCGCGAAGTTGATGAGGGGCGCCACCACGGGAACCGCCCCCTGGGCACGCAGACTCGCGGCGACGCCATCGCCCCACGGTCCGCCGCGGGGCACGAGAATGCGCCACCCGCTCAGCGGTCGGTCCTGCTTCGAATCAGTCATGAAGAATGCTCTCGGGAGACGAGGTCAGCCGCCCCCTGTTCGAGCAGCCGACGGGCAAGAGTCAACCCGAGCTCGCGCGCTGCGTGCATCGGGTCTGCACCATCGGCAGCATCCGCATCATTGCCACTGCCGTTCCGACGAATATACTCCCCGTTCAGCACCTCGGTGACGTCGAGCCCGATCCGACGCCCTCCCTCGGGGGCGTACACGACCGTCCTGACGCGGATCTCATCGCCCGAAAGAACGGCGTGCGCGGCCATCGGCGCCTGGCATCCGGCATCCAGACCCTCGAGAACGGCACGCTCGACCGTCACCGCGATTCGGGTGTCGTGATCATCGAGCGCGGCGAGCGCCTCGAGCAGCTCAGCCGGAGCATCCGCCAGCGTCTCGACGCCCAGCGCTCCCTGCCCTGGCGCGGTCGGCCACTCGGCCAGTCCGAGCTCCTCGCGGCGCAGCGGGGAGTCGCTGCCGAGGCGCGAGAGCCCCGCAGCCGCCAGGATCACGGCATCCAGTTCTCCCGAGGCCACGCGCTGCAGACGCGAGTCGACGTTGCCGCGGATGTCGACGACCTGCGCGTGCGGTGCACGCCTGCGCACCTGCGCGATACGCCGCGGCGAGCCGGTACCCACCGTGCTG
This sequence comes from Microbacterium sp. LWO14-1.2, assembly GCF_038397715.1. Classification (NCBI taxonomy): domain Bacteria; kingdom Bacillati; phylum Actinomycetota; class Actinomycetes; order Micrococcales; family Microbacteriaceae; genus Microbacterium; species Microbacterium sp. LWO14-1.2. Next base: position 2,306,718 of record NZ_CP151633.1, on the reverse strand, counting down.
CCGGTGCGCAGCTCGTGCAGCGGTGCGCCAGCCCGCGTGATCGCGACGTCACGGGCGTCGACGCGCGGCGGGGTCGCCGCGATCGTCAACCCGTCGGGGATCGCCGTCGGCAGATCCTTGAGCGAGTGCACGAGGAAGTCGCACTCACCGGCGAACAGCGCCTCGCGCAGTCGAGTCGCGAAGATGCCCTGGCCGCCGATCTCCGACAGCGAGGCGCGGTTCGTGTCGCCCTCGCTCGTGATCGGCACGAGCTCGACGCGGCGACCCGACACCTTCTCGAGGGCGGCGGCGACATGACCGGACTGCGCCTGCGCGAGCGCGCTGCGACGGGTGCCCAGCCGGATCGGGGAGGACAGCGAAGACGGAGTGCTCATGGGAGACCTACTGCAGCACGTCCGCGATCTCGTCGAAGCGCAGACGGCGGCCGGTGTAGAAGGGCACCTCCTCCTTCACGAACAGGCGCGCGTCGGTGTACCGCAGGTCGCGCATCATGTCGACGAGGTCGGTCACGTCGTCGGCCTCCATCGGGAGGATCCACTCGTAGTCGCCGAGCGCGAACGCGGCGACCGTGTTCGCGATCACACCGGTGAACGCGGCCCCCTTGCGTCCGTGGTCGGCGAGCATCGCGCGACGCTCCCCCTCGGGCGCGAGGTACCACTCCGGGGTCCGCACGAACGGGTACAGGCACAGCCAGTCCTTCGGCTCGACGCCGCGCAGGAAACCCGGGACGTGAGAGCGGTTGAACTCGGCGTCGCGGTGCACGCCCATGACGTTCCAGACCGGCAGCAGCGTGCGCAGCAGCTCCGTGCGGCGCAGACGACGCAGCGCCCGCTGCAGCTCCTCGGCGGTGTCACCGTGCAGCCAGACCATGAGATCGGCGTCCGCCTTGAGCCCGGAGACGTCGTAGAAACCGCGCACGGTGACGCCGGAATCCTCGATGTACGAGACGATCGTCTCGAGTTCGGTGGAGTCGGCCTCGGTCACCGGGGCGTCAGGATTGCGTCGCCACACGGCCCACAGAGTGAAGCCGGACGGGTTCTCTTCGTGCTCAACGGACATGAATCCAGTCTGCCCCCTTTTGCGGAGTGGTGGCGAACCCCCGGTGTCGCTCTGCGGGTCTCGTCCTACCGCGTCCTCCGCGCAGGGGCGACGGGGCGTGTCAGCGCGAGACGGCCCTGGCGATGGCCCAGACGGCTCCCCCGACGACGGCGGCCACCGCGACCGCGGCCGCGACCGCCGCCACGGGGTTCCGGTCGGCGAACACGCGTGCCTTCGCCACGGCGCGCTTCGACGCCTTGTCGATGCGACGCGGGAAGTTGCCCTTGACCTCGATCGCGGCGAGGGCGGCCTTCAGCTCGGCCCGCGCCGACTCCCGGGCGTCGGCGATCCCTGCGGGAACGGCGGTCTTCGGCAGCGTGTCCATGGTCGGCGCCGTGCGGCGCCGCGAGATCTCAGAGTTCGTCATCGCCGGCTTCCTTCACGATTCGGATGTCATCGCCGACCGCCTGGGCGGGATTCTGGCGACGGAGCACCTTGCGGAACTTCAGGATGCCGAGCAGCGCGAAGAACAGCACGGCGAGTATCAGGATGCCGAGCACGGCCAGCGCCGAGAGCCACACCGGCCACCACGACGACAACCCCGCGATCGCGAACACGAGGATCACCGGCACGGCCCAGAACAGGAAGAACAGCGCGACGAGGAACCAGACGGAGCCGATCCCGGCGTCCTTCGCAGTCTTCGAGATCCACACCTTCGCCGCGTCGATCTCGGCCTTGACGAGGTTGCCGATGAGTTCGGGCAGATCGCCGATCAGCGACAGCAGGCTGTCCTCGGCGCGATCGCGGTATCCGCGAGCCATGTCAGCTCCCGGTCTTCGCAGACGACGACGCCGGCTTCTTGGCGGCAGGCTTCTTCGCAGCGGGCTTCTCGGCGTTCGCCTTGGCCTCGTCCACGGCATCCTCGGTCGCGTCGACCACGTCCTCCGCCGCCTTGCGACCCGCGGCGACCGCGGAATCGAGGCGCTGGCCGGGGGTGCCGTTGCCGCTCGCCGACTTCACGACCTTCTGCACGCCGGTCCAGATCGCGCCGGGGACCGCAGCAGCCTTGTCGCCGATGAATCCCTTCGCCTTCTCGACCTGCTCCTGCACCGGGTCGAGGTTCCAGACCTTGAGCCACTGCGTCTTGATCTGCTCGTAGCGCTCGCGTCCTGCGCGTGTTCCGAGCACGTATCCCACGCCGAGTCCTACGACGAGTCCGATCTTCCCCTTCATGGGGTCTCCTCACGTTGTTCCGGTGTGAACGCCGATGGGCGAACCGGCGGCTCGGCGCCGCCTGACAGGTGTCCAGCGTAACGCCGTATGCCGCTTTCGGCATCTATCGGGGGGAGGGTTGACAGATGGGCGCGAAGCGGTCACGTGCGCCGCGCTCACTCGTCTGCGGCGCGTCGGCTCAGTCCCAGAGCAGCGCCCGGCGGAGCCGGTCGGCCTCGTCGACGGCATCCGGCACCACCTGGGCCAGTCCGGTGCCGGCGAGCCAGGCGCCGACGGCAGCGAGTCCGGGGACGGCCTGCACGGCGGTGCGCGCAGCGTCACGGCGTTCCGCCGACCCGATGATCGAGGCGGGCTGCGACTGCACGAAGCGCGACCGATGCGCGGCCACGAGGTCCTCGTCCCGCAAGGGGAGACCGAGCAGAGCGGCCGCCTCACGGAGCGCCAACCGCGCGGCCCCGTCGTCGTCGAGGGCCGACGTCGCGGCCGGCTCCCCCTGAGCGCCGAACGACACCCGCACGACGTGCCGGTCTCCGGCGGCCTCACGCACCCACTCCCACTTCGCCGTCGAATGGGTGAGCGCCTTCGCGGTGTGGCTGCCCGGCACCGTCAGGACCCCCGTGCCCCGAGGCGCGCCGCGGAGCGACGGCGCACGAAGCAGCAGGGTCACGATCTCGATCTCGGGAGCGGTCGCGGTCTCGGTCGCGGCGAGCGCTGGTGCGGCAGCGACGAGCAGCTCGCGGGCCACGGACTCCGAGGTCGCGACGACGACGCCGTCGGCGGTGAGCTCGGCGAGATCGGCGTGCTCATCGGCATCGGCATCGGTCCGCACCGTCCAGGCGTCGCCGTCACGCGAGACATCGGTGACACGGATGCCGGTGCGCACGACCCCGCCGAGCTTCTCGATGTCTGCGACGAGCGCGTCGGACAGCACCGACATGCCGCCGACGAGCCCCTCGACCGCCGCGCCGGGAGTCTGCGCCTTCGCGGCCTTCGCCGCGCCCTCGTCGCGGAGCGCCTGCACGGCGCCCGACAGAGAGCCGACGCTCGTGAGGGCCGCGTTCAGTCCCGGCGCTGCGGCGTCGACGTCGACGTCATCCGGCGACGCCGAGTACACGCCCGTCGTGACGGGTGCGACAAGACGATCCCGCACCTTGGCGCCCATGCGCGACGCGACCAGCTTGCCGAGACTGTGGCTGTGCCCGATCGTCAGCGGAGGGCGCACGCGGTCGAGATACGCGCGCCACACGCCCGACCATCCGATCACTCGACGCACGTCCTCCTGGAAGGGGTTGCTCGGGATGCCGAGGATGCCGCCCGCCGGCAGCGGCGCCGCGCCCACACCCGGGATGCCGGAGACCCAGGCCCCTCCCGCGGCGGGCCTCACGATCCGGTCGGCCAGGCCGAGCTCCGTGACGAGAGCCCGCACGTGCCCGCCTCGCGTGGCGTAGCTCTCGGCGCCCGCGTCCAGCACCACGCCGTCGAGTTCGGCCCGGCGGATGGCGCCGCCGACGGCATCCGCCGCTTCCAGCACCGTGACGCGCATGCCGACCTTGACGCACTCACGGGCCGCGATGAGTCCGCCGACTCCCCCGCCGATCACGACGACATGGCGGTGCGATGCGCGTTCTGCCAGTTCCGCGGGGTCGGGGTGGGGCGTCTGATCCGAGGGGGCGGGCTCGTGGCTCATGCCCTCAATCCTCGCACCGCCGCCTGAGCGGACCGTCCGGGAGGGCCGTGGATTCACGCCCCCGCCGCGAGCGGCGCGGCCTCAGAGGGAGTGGACGAGCTCCACGATGCGGGTGAGCTGATCGGGGTCGGTCTCGGGCGGGACGCCGTGTCCGAGATTGAGGATGTGACCGCGCGCCGCACGACCGCGCTCGACGACATCGCGAACGTGCCCCTCGAGCACCGGCCACGGCGCCGAGAGCAGCGCCGGGTCGATGTTTCCCTGCAGCGAGGTCTCGGGCCCGACGAGCGCCGCCGCTTCGTCGAGCGGCATCCGCCAGTCCACGCCGACGCCGTCGGCGATCCCGTCGAGGCGCATGTCCGCGAGGAACGGTCCGGTGCCGACCCCGAAGTGGATGGTCGGGATGCCGATGCCCTCCAGCGCCGTGCGCGAGTGCGGGGCCACGAAGGCGAGGTAGTCCGCGCGGCTCAATGAGCCGGCCCACGAATCGAAGAGCTGGACGACGGATGCCCCCGCGTCGCGCTGGATCTCGAGGAACCGGCGGGAGACCCGGGCCAGCCAGCCCGCGAGGCGGTTCCAGGCGTCGGGATCGGCGTGCATCATCGCCCTGGCGCGCAGGTGCTCCTTCGACGGACCGCCCTCGACGAGGTAGGCGGCGAGGGTGAAGGGAGCCCCCGCGAATCCGATCAGCGGCGTCTCGCCGAGCTCGGCCGTGACGATGCGGACCGCCTCGGCGACGGCCTCGCCGTCGAGGGATGCCGGGTCGATGGCCGTGATGCGATCGACGTCCTCGACCGTGCGCACGGGGTTCGCGAAGACCGGACCGCGTCCCGGCTCGATCTCGACATCCACACCGGCGAGGCGCAGCGGGATGACGATGTCGCTGAAGAACACGGCCGCGTCGACGCCGTGCCTGCGCACGGGCTGCAGCGTGATCTCGGCGGCGAGCTCGGGAGTGAGGCACGCGTCGAGCATCCGCGTCCCCACCCGCAGCTCGCGGTACTCGGGAAGCGATCGGCCCGCCTGCCGCATGAACCAGACAGGGGTGCGATCGGGGCGGGGGCCGGTGAGGGCGCGCACCAGCGGAGCGTCGGAGAGGGCCATGCGTCCATCCTCCCATCCCTCACGGAGGCCGACCTGTGCGCGAGGAGGGGTAGACTTGTCGGGTGCTGCTGTGTGTCACGGCGAGTCACAAGACCGCCTCCTTCGAACTGCTCGAACGCCTGAGCCGCACCCCCGACGACGTCGCCTCCACCGTGGTGGACACTGCGTCGTGCGTGCAGGGTGCGGTCGTCCTCGCGACGTGCAACCGGTTCGAGGCGTACGTGGAGATGGATGAGCCCGTCACCGCTGCGGGCGCCATCGGCGTCGAGGCCGTACTCGAAGCGGTCGAATCCGCCACCGGCATCAGCACCGCCGAACTCGACGGCGCTTACGAGGTGCACTCCGGTCGCCGCGTGGCCGAGCACCTCTTCTCCGTCGCCTCCGGCCTCGAATCGGTCGTGTCGGGCGAGGGTGAGATCGCCGGCCAGGTGCGCCGCGCACTCAAGGCCGCTCGCAAGGAGGGCACCACCTCCCCCGAGCTCGAGCGCCTCTTCCAGCGCGCGAGCCAGGCGCAGCGCAAGGTCAAGAACGTCACCGCGCTGGGCCGCGCCGGCCGATCGCTCGTGCGCCTTGCTCTCGAACTGGCCGACAGCCGTATCGCCGACTGGTCGGCCGAGCGCGTGCTGCTCGTCGGAACCGGCGCCTACGCGGCCGTGACCCTCGCCACGCTGCGCGAGCGCGGCGCCGTCGACATCTCCGTCTACTCGCCCTCCGGCCGCGCGGAGAAGTTCGCCGCGAAGCACGGCATCCGCCCCGTCCCCGCGGCCGACTACGCGCGCACCGCCGCGCACTCGAGCCTGCTCATCACCTGCACGACCGCGACCGAGCCCGTGCTCACCCCCGCGCACCTGCAGGCGCCGACCGGTGCAGCGTCCCTCGGATGCCCCGTCGGCGCGCACAGCCAGCTCGTGATCGACCTCGGCATGCCGCGCAACGTCGACCCCGCCGTCGCCTCCCTCGAGGGTGTCGCGCTGCTCGACCTCGAGACCATCAGCCTGCACGCACCGCTGGAAGAGCTCCAGGCGACGGATGCCGCGCGCACCGTCGTGCGCGAAGCCGCCGACACCTTCCACGTCGTCGGGAGTCGGCAGAGCGTGACGCCGTCGGTCATCGCCCTGCGATCGCACATCTTCTCGCTCCTGGACTCGGAGATCGAGCGCGCCCGCGCACGCGGCGATGAGGACGGCAGGGTCGAGCAGGCTCTGCGGCATCTCACCGGAGTGCTGCTGCACACCCCGACGGCTCGCGCGCACGAGCTCGCGGCCTCCGGTCGGGCCGACGAGTTCGCCGCCGCGCTCACGACGCTGTACGGCATCGAGCCGGTGCAGCCGGCCCACTCGTCGATGGACGACGACGTCGCAACGGCCTGACTGACCTCCTCTGCACAGACTCCGCTGTCGCGGATTCTCCACAGCCAGCGCGTTCGCGGACCGTTTCCGGTCTCTCGCCACCCGGATGCTTCATATCGTCGTTCCCCTGACAAGCGCGGTCGATCCGCGCAGACTGGGAGGATGCTCGTGTCGCCGGATCTGATCGGGATCATCGTCTCCCTCGCCGCGTTCTGCACAACCGTGCTCGGCGGCCTGCACCGGATGCTCGCACGACAGACGGCCTCTCTGGAAGGCCGTTTCGAACGCATCGAGGAACGGTTCGAGAAGATCGACGAACGGTTCGAAAAGATCGACGCGCGGTTCGTGCACCTCGAGGAGAAGTTCGACGACAGGTTCGTGCGCATCGAGGAGGAACTCTCCCAGGTGAAGGTGGCGATCGCTCGCCTCGAAGGGCCCCTCCCCCGACTGCAGCGACTCTGAGCGACCGACTCGGCGAGCTCCGGATCACCCTGCCACACTGGAGGCATGGCCCTTCACATCACCGGAGACACCGCCGCCGACGCTCTCCTCACCGACAACCCCCTCGCTCTGCTCGTCGGGATGCTGCTCGACCAGCAGGTGCCGATGGAGACAGCTTTCGCCGGCCCGCTGAAGATCGAGCAGCGCACCGGCGCTGCGGACGCCGCCTCGATCGCGCGCATGGATCCCGACGAGTTCCTCGAAGCCTTCAGGACGAGTCCTGCGGTGCATCGGTTCCCCGGTTCGATGGCCGCGCGTGTGCAGACCCTCTGTCAGGACATCGTCGACAACTGGGGCGGCGATGCAGCCGGCCTGTGGACGCACGGGGATCCTGACGGAGCAGAGGTCCTGCGGCGCCTCAAGGCGCTTCCGGGTTTCGGCGAGCAGAAGGCCAAGATCTTCCTCGCTCTCCTCGGGAAGCAGTACGGCTTCACCGGCGCGGGCTGGCGCGAAGCCGCCGGCGCGTACGGGGAGGACGGTTCGTTCCGCAGCGTCGCCGACATCGTCTCGCCCGAGTCGCTGACGAAGGTGCGCGAGCACAAGAAGGCGATGAAGGCCGCCGCCAAGGCGGCCAAGGAGTGAAACCCACGGGTGACGACGTCGCCGGATTGATCGCGCGAGCGAAGCCGGCGATCCGGCGACGGGATGCCGAGACGCTCACCGCCCTCATGCAGGAGATCTCCGGTCGAGACCCGCAGACCTGGGGCACCGTCATCGGCTTCGGATCCTGCCACTACCGATACCCCACAGGGACGGAGGGCGACAGCGCACTCCTCGGCTTCGCGCCGAGGACGGCTGCGACGACGATCTATCTGTTCGATGGCGCCGAGGCACATGCGGAAGCGCTGAGCGCGCTCGGTCCGCACACGACCGGCGCGAGCTGTCTATACATCAAGGATCTCGACGCGATCGACCTCGACATGCTGCGCGGCATCCTCGAACGCTCCCTGGCATGGATGGAAGCGGGCGGCTCGCCGGAGGCGCAGATCACAGTCACCGGGTGACCCGAGAGGAACGCCCGCACACGACCGGGGAGGTCTGCCTCACCGCAGCACCTCGACCAGGGCCACCCACGACACGACGATCGCCGACACCACGGCCAGGACACAGCCGGCTGCGGCGAGGTACATCCCGGACGGATGCTGCAGCACCACCGCCGTTCCGGCCGCGAGGTACGCCGCTATCGGCAGGAAGCCGATCAGGTACTTGAGCGGCTTGGCCCGGTCGGCCGGACTCCGGTCGCGGGCGATCAACCGCGTGACGTCGACCTGGAACACCGCGGCGAGCAGAGTCGCGACGATCGTCAGCGCCCCGAACCAGATGTCGTCGATATGCGGCACGAGACCGAGAGCGCAGACCGTGAGGGCGAGGAGAAGCGCCGCGATCCCCGCGAGCAGTCGAGCCGTCAGGGTGCGCGACTTGACGATCTCGGCGATGTTCACGCTGGCGGCCACGATGACGAGGCCGGCGAGGGCCGCGGTAGCGCCGGCCATCGCGACGTGGAACTCGCTCCACTCCTCGATCATGGGGTCAGCATAGGGCTCCCCCGCATCCGCGGATACGGGGGAGCCGGCGTCGGCGTCCGGTCAGCGGAGCCCGGCGAAGAAGCTGCGGATGTCGGCGGCGAGCACCGCCGGCCGTTCGAGCGCGGCGTAGTGCCCGCCCTCGTCGAACCGGCTCCAGTGCACGATGTTCGAGTTGTCGCGCTCGGCGAACACCCGGATGGTCTGGAAGTCGTCGGCGAACACAGCGACTCCGGTCGGCGCCGCGTTGACCTTCGGCGCAGCGCCTTCGGCAGCGGCATCCGCCCTGGCGTTCTCGAGGTAGCTGTGGCTCATGCCCGACGCCGCGTTCGCGAACCAGGTGACGCTCACCTCGAGCAGGATCTTCTCGAGCGGCACGAGCGAAGTCCCGTTGCCGAAGGAGGTGAACAGCTCGCTGTAGGCGAGCAGCCCGGCCGGGGAATCGCTCAGCCCCACCGACACCGTCTGCGGACGCGAGGCGTTCATGGCGTTGTAGCCGCCGACCGACTGGAACCACTGCATGTGCTCAAGGGCGGCGTAGTCCTGCGGCTCCAGCTTCTCGAACTCCGTCGGGTCGCCCGACGGGAACGAGAACAGCTGCAGCACGTGCAGACCGAGGAACCCGTCCGGATTCCGCAGACCGAGTTCGCGCGCGACCATCGCTCCGTTGTCGGAGCCGTGGATGCCGTACGACTCGTAACCGAGTCCCCGCATCAGACGGTCGTAGGCGGCGGCGACCCTCGCGGTCGTCCAGCCTGGCGACGCGAGCGGCTGCGAGAAGCCGTAGCCGGGCGCGTCGGGGATGACGACGTCGAAGGCGTCCTCAGCACGACCGCCGTGCGCGACCGGGTCGACGAGCTCGTCGATGAGGTCGAGGTAGTCGACGGCGGACCCCGGGTAGGTGTGCGCGAGGAGGATCGGCGTCGCACCGTCATGCGGAGAGCGCACGTGGATGAAATGGATGGTCTGCCCGTCGATCTCGGTCGTGAAGTGGGGGACGTCGTTGATCCGCCGCTCCGCCGCGGCCCAGTCGAAGTCGCGCCACGCTGCGATCGCCTCACGCAGGTACGAGTTGGGGGTGCCGGCATCCCAGTCGTCCGTGGGCGACGACTGGGGAAGGCGGGTGCGGGCGAGGCGATCCTGCAGATCGGCGACCGCGGTGTCGGAGACCGAGACGGTGAAGGGGCGGAACGTGAGTGTCGTGTTGTCCATGTGTCCACGGTAGGAAGCCATTAGGTTGAATCCATTCCTAATGACGAACCGATTCTCGGAGGCGATGATGGCCGATCCGACCGCACGTCTGCTGGCCATGCTGTCGCTGCTCCAGACCGGACCGGAGCGCTCCGGCTCCGAGTTGGCAGAGCGGCTGGGCGTCTCGACCCGCACCGTACGGCACGACGTCGAGCGGCTGCGCGACCTCGGCTATCCCGTCGACGCCACCCGGGGGTCGACCGGCGGCTACCGCCTCGGCGCGGGCGGGAAGCTGCCGCCGCTCCTCCTCGACGATGAGGAGGCGGTCGCCGTGACCGTCGGCCTCCGGGCCGCGGCCGGCATCGCCGGCGTGAGCGAGTCCGGCGCGCGGGCACTCGCGAAGCTCGAACAGGTCCTCCCCTCGCACCTGCGGCCGACCGTCGACGCCCTCCGGTCGAGCGTCGACCGCGCACCGGAGAACAACGACACCGACGCTCCCGACCCTGAGGTGGATGCCGCCGCACTGCAGGCGATCGCCACCGCCATCCGGGGCGAGGAGTGGGTGCGGTTCGACTACGAGGGCTCGCCGACGCTCGTCGAGCCCTACCGACTGCTGACGTGGCACCGGCGCTGGTATCTCGTCGGCCGCGACCCGCAGGCCGGCAGCTGGGCGACCTACCGCGTCGACTGGATGGAACTGCGGATGCCGACACGGCGCCGCTTCACACCGCAGCCGCTGCCCGGCGGCGACTACACCGCTTTCGCGATGCGGACGATCGCCGTGAGCGGATGGGTCGTGCACGCCCGGTTGCGGATCGACGCACCGGCGGAAGCGGTGCTCGACCGCATCCATGCCGCCGTCGGCGTCGTCGAGCCGGTCGACGAGAGCCACTGCATCCTCGTCACCGGTGCGGACAGCCTCGACACGGTCGCGGCGTACATCGGGATGCTGATGATGGACTTCACCGTCGAGTCACCGCCCGAGCTGGTCCCCCGCCTGCAGGTGCTGTCGGAGCGCTATGCGCGGGCCGTCGCCGGGAGCCCCGCGACGGCCGCGCATCGCGCCGAGGTCAGGCGCCCTTGAGGCGCGCAGCCAGGTAGTCGTGCAGCTCGTCGATGCCGACGCGCTCCTGAGCCATGGTGTCGCGGTCACGCACCGTGACGGCCCTGTCGTCGAGCGAATCGAAATCGATCGTGACGCAGAACGGCGTGCCGATCTCGTCCTGACGGCGGTAGCGACGGCCGATGGCACCGGCGTCGTCGAAGTCGACGGCCCACGAGCCGCGCAGTGTGTCGGCGACCTCGCGCGCGAGCGGCGACAGGCGCTCGTTGCGGCTCAGCGGCAGCACGGCCGCCTTGACGGGGGCGAGGCGCGGGTCGAGCTTGAGCACCGTTCGCACATCGGTGCCGCCCTTGGCGTTCGGCACCTGCTCCTCGACGTACGCGTCGACGAGGAAGGCCATCATGGCGCGGGTCAGGCCGAACGACGGCTCGATCACGTACGGGGTGTAGCGCTCGCCCGACGCCTGGTCGAAGTACGTCAGGCTCTGGCCCGACGCCTCGCTGTGGCTCGACAGGTCGTAGTCGGTGCGGTTGGCGACGCCCATGAGCTCGCCCCACTCCTTGCCCTGGAAGCCGAAGCGGTACTCGACGTCGATCGTCCCGGCCGAGTAGTGCGCACGGTCCTCCTCCGGCACGTCGAACTGGCGCATGTTCTCGGGGTCGATGCCGAGGTCGATGAACCAGTTCCAGCACGCCTCCACCCAGTGGTCGAACCACTGCGGCGCCTCGGCCGGAGGAGTGAAGAACTCGATCTCCATCTGCTCGAACTCGCGCGTGCGGAAGATGAAGTTGCCCGGCGTGATCTCGTTGCGGAACGCCTTGCCGACCTGCCCGATGCCGAACGGCGGCTTCTTGCGGCTCGCGGTGAGCACGTTCGAGAAGTTCACGAAGATGCCCTGCGCGGTCTCCGGGCGCAGGTAGTACAGGCCTGACTCGTCGTCGACGACACCGAGGTACGTCTTCACGAGTCCGGAGAAGTCCTTGGGCTCGGTGTACTGGCCCTTGGTGCCGCAGTTCGGGCACGGCACGTCGGCGAGGCCGTTCTCGGCCTTGCGGCCCTTGCGTGCCTCGAAGTCCTCGATGAGGTTGTCGGCGCGGAACCGCTTGTGGCAGCTCAGGCACTCGACGAGCGGGTCGCTGAAGGTCGCGACGTGACCGGACGCCTCCCACACCCGCTTGGGCAGGATGATGCTGGAGTCGAGGCCCACCATGTCGCCGCGGCCGCGCACGAACGTCTGCCACCACTGCCGGCGGATGTTCTCCTTGAGCTCCGTGCCGAGGGGCCCGTAGTCCCACGCCGACCGCGAGCCGCCGTAGATCTCACCCGCCTGGAAGACGAACCCGCGGTGGCGGGCAAGGGCGATGACCTTGTCGAGACGGGACTGTTCGGCCACGGTGGCTCCAATGGTCGGATGCGGCGGGAAGCGGAGAAACCCGGGAATCCGGGCACGTCAATCTTATCCGCGCCGGATTATGCCCGCGTGAACAGGTACCCGCGCTCGACGTCGAAACCGGCGATCCGCAGGCCGCTCCCGAGTAGTCCCTCCATCTGCGCGCGCAGGCGCGTGCGCCATTCGTGCGCGGCGGCGGGATCGGACTCCCGCATCGCCTCGATGTCGGTCGGGATCTCGAGCGTCTCGACCACGAGATCGGATGCCGGCGGCTTGGCGATGTCGGCGAGCGCCCACTCCACGTCGAGACGGTCGCTCTCGTCTCCGGCGTCCCCTCCGCCGAAGATGCCGTAGCGGTTGACCGAGTAGCCGGTGACCCGGGCCCCGAGCACCGAGAGGAAGAAGTGCGCGTTGCGGGCGACGAGCGGGTCGTACGTCCACGTGATGCGGCCGACGTCGCGGGAGAACGCCCACTGGCGCTGGTGCTCCTTGAGCTCGCGACCCCACCCGCGTCCGCGGTACTCGGGAAGGAGAGCCGTGATGTGCGAGTGCATCGCACGACGAGCCGGGGCGCCGAAGAACGCGATCGACGCTCCGACCATCCGCTCCTCCCCGCCCTCGCCGTCGAAGAGCCCGACGACGTAGTTGCCCGACTGCTGCAGGGCGCGCAGCGTCCCGGCGTCGATGACGCGCTCGGGCCCGCGGATGGAATCCAGCAGGCTCTGCGCGTCGATGATCAGTTCAACGGTGTCGAGGTCACGGATGGTTCGCACGCCCCCAGTCTGCCCCTCTCGCCCGCGATAGCGGAATCCGACGCCCTGGGGAATCCTCTGCCGCGGCCTCGGCGGCGGGCGTACCGTGGGGGAATGGCAACACGCGACACGGCGACGACGGCGTCCGACACCCGGTTCTTCGGCCAGCCGTGGGCGCTCGTCCACGTCTTCGGCGTGGAGATGTGGGAGCGTTTCAGCTTCTACGGCATGCAGGGCATCCTGCTCATCTACCTGTACTTCTCGGTCACCGAGGGCGGGCTCGGGCTCTCGCAGGCCGTCGCGGGCGGCATCGTCGGCGCCTACGGCGGCTCCGTCTACCTGTCGACAATCCTCGGCGCGTGGATCGCCGACCGGATGCTGGGCTCGGAGCGTGTGCTGTTCCTCAGCGCGATCGTGATCGTCGCCGGTCATGTCGCCCTCGCCCTGCTGCCGGGGTTCCTCGGCGTCGGCGTCGGACTGGTGCTCGTCGCCCTCGGGTCCGGCGGGCTCAAGGCCAACGCGACCTCGGTGGTCGGCACGCTCTACAGTGCAGACGACACACGCCGCGACGCCGGGTTCTCGCTCTTCTACCTCGGCATCAACCTCGGTGCGTTCCTCGGGCCGATCCTCACCGGCATCCTGCAGTCGACCCTCGGCTTCCACTTCGGGTTCGGCCTCGCCGCGATCGGCATGACGCTCGGGCTCGTGCAGTACTCCTTCGGTCGCAAGGCGCTGCCCGACGAGGCGCGGCGCGTGCCCAATCCGCTGCCCCGCTCGCGGTACCCGCTCGCGGCAGTCGTCGCCGCGGCCGCTGTCGTCGTGATCGCCGTGCTCGTGCTGCTCGGAGTCATCAAGGCCGATAACCTCTCGACGATCGTCATCATCGGCACGGTCGTCGCCGCGATCGCCTACTTCGCCGTCATCCTCGGCAGCCGCCGCATCGATGCGACCGAGCGGTCACGCGTGTGGGCGTTCCTGCCGCTGTTCATCACCAGCGTCGCGTTCTGGTCGCTGTACCAGCAGCAGTTCACGGTGCTCACGGTGTACTCCGACGAGCGCCTCGACCGGAACCTGTTCGGCTTCGAGATGCCCGTGTCCTGGGTGCAGTCCATCAACCCGGTCTTCATCATCATCCTGTCGGGCGTCTTCGCGGCGATCTGGACGAGGCTCGGGAAGCGCCAGCCGTCGACGCCGGTCAAGTTCGCCTTCGGCGCGATGATCATGGGCGCCGCGTTCCTGCTGTTCCTGATCTTCGCGAACGGCAGCGCGAACTCCACCCCGCTGCTCGCCATCGTCGGCATCCTGCTCGTCTTCACGATCGCCGAACTCCTCATCTCGCCGGTCGGCCTCTCGGTGACGACCAAGCTCGCACCGAAGGTCTTCCACACGCAGATGGTGGCGCTGTTCTTCCTCTCGGTCGCGCTCGGCACAGCGATCTCAGGGTGGCTCGTGCGGTTCTACGACCCGAAGAACGAGGTGCCCTACTTCTCGATCCTCGGCCTGATCGCCATCGCCGTCGGCGCAGGACTGCTGCTGTCGGTCAAGCCGGTGCTCAGACTCATGAAGGGTGTCAGCTGACGGGATCCGGGGGGGCGATCGGGCCCCGGAGTCCGACACCGCCGATAGCCTGAGGGGATGGGAGAGACCGATGATCGCGCGCGCAGAAGACTCTCCCGGAAGGTCCCGCGCTGGGCGATCGTCGCGGTGCTCGCCTTCGCGGGCCTCTGCTCGTCGTTCATGTTCACGCTCGTGGTGCCTCTGCAAGCGGAGCTCCCCCGACTGCTGAACGCCTCCCGCGAGGACACCACGTGGGTGGTCACGATCACCCTCCTCGTCGCCGCGGTGGCGACGCCGATCTCCGGTCGGCTCGGCGACATGTACGGCAAGCGCCGTGTCGTGATCGTGCTTCTCGGCCTGCTCATCGTCGGTTCGCTGATCGCCGCCCTGTCGGGCTCGATCGTCGGCGTCATCATCGGCCGCGCGCTGCAGGGCGCCGTCACCGGCGTCGTCCCGCTCGGCATCGCGATCATGCGCGACGTGCTGCCCTCGGAACGCCTCGGCACGGCCGTCGCATTGATGAGCGCGACCATGGGCGTCGGGGGCGCGATCGGGATGCCGGTGGCGGCGCTGCTCGCCGAGAACGCCGACTGGCACTGGCTGTTCTGGCTCGCCGCCGGCCTCGGCGTCATCGGCCTCGTGCTCGTGCTGCTCGTCGTCCCGGAGGATGTGCTGCGCTTCCCCGGCCGCCTCGATGTGCTCGGCGCCATCGGGCTCGCGATCGGCCTCACCGGCATCCTGCTGTTCGTCTCCCGTGGTGCCGAGTGGGGCTGGACCGCCCCGCTGACTCTCGCGAGCATCATCGGCGGTGTCGCCGTGCTGCTGATCTGGGGCTGGTACCAGCTGCGCACCGATGACCCGCTGCTCGACCTGCGCGTGGCCGCCCGTCCCGCCGTGCTGTTCACGAACATCGCCGCGATCGGCATGGGCTTCGCGCTGTTCGCCTCGAACGTCACGTTCCCGCAGCTGCTCGAGATGCCGGTCGCGACGGGGTCAGGCTTCGGTCTCGACATGGTGTCTGCGGCGCTCGTCATCATGCCGGCCGGACTCGTGATGATGGTCATCTCTCCGCTCTCCGGATGGCTCGAGCGCACCGTCGGACCCCGGCCGCTCTTCACGGTCGGGGCGGTGGCGATCGTGCTCGCCTACGTGTTCGTGCTGCTGTGGTCGAGCGAGGTGTGGCACATCCTCGCCGCCAACCTGCTCATCGGCGTGGGAATCGGCTTCACGTTCGCCGCGATGCCGATGATCATCATGCGCTCGGTCCCCGCGAACGAGACCGGAGCCTCGAACGGTCTCAACGCGCTCTTCCGCTCGGTCGGCACGTCGAGCGCCTCCGCGGTCATGGGCGGCGTGCTCGCGGCGATGAGCGTCGACGTCGGCGGGGTCGCGGTGCCGACCAGGGCGGCGTTCGACGTGTGCTTCTGGCTCGCGATCGCCGCCGGCCTCGTCGCGGTCGTCCTGTCGCTGTTCATCCCGCGGCAGCGGGCGAGCGAGCAGCACCCCTCGCTTCCGGGCTGAGTGTCCGAGGGCGGACGGAGTCGCGCTGCGCGTCGCAGCGTTCGCGTCAGAGCACGCGCGGGTCGGGGTCACCGGGGCGCGGCGGGCGCAGACGCGTCGGCATCGGCCACGGCAGCACGTACTGCTGCGTCGGGGGACGGTTCACGTCGCCGAAGTCGTCGATCTTGACCACGATGCGACCGGGTGCGGCCTCGTCGTCTGGCGTGACCTCGAGGATGCGCACCCGCAGCGGTCCGCCCGCCTCGTCGTCGAGCACCCAGGGATCGGCGAGCCAGGCGATCCCTCGGTCGTCGAGAGCGGCCTCGGCGTCGAGCCAGTCGGTCGGGTCGGAGCACACCCGACCGAGCACGTCGACGGCGACCCAGTCGTCGCCGGAGGGGTGGATCCAGCCCAGCAGCTCGCCGTCGTCTCGGCGATGCGGGGTCCAGTCGGTGCGCGGCATCCTTCGATGCTAGCGACCCGGTGTCGCCGGGCGCCGGTCGTGCCGGCGGGGGGGCTAGTGCGTGTACTCCATCAGCTCGACCCCGAGCACGCGGAACGCGTCGTGCGCCCGAAGTCGATGTGTGATCGAGAGGTCGTCGAAGCACACGATCAAGGAGTAGGCGACACCCGCGCGCGGACCGGCGAGCACACCGGCCTCGGCACGCACACCACGGTCCCGGCCGGTCTTGTTGATGAACAGCAGGCCGTGCGCGTCGTGGTCGTGGGCGAACGGGTCGAGGCCGGTGGCGGCCGCGACCAGGCTCAGGTCCTGGTTGAGGCTGAGCCACTCCGACACCTGAGCGCTCACCGGCGCCCCGACCACCTGCGAGTTGACGAGAGCGGAGAAGAGGCCCGCGAACTCCCTGGCCGAGCCGACGGCGACCTGCGGGGCGTCGTCGGGGCCGCGTTCGTCACGGAAACGGTCGAGAAGCGCGGTGCGACGCAGGCCGAGGTCCTCGATGCGCTGCCGCACACGATCGTGACCGACGCGGGTGAGCAGCGCATTGACGGCGATGGGGTCCCCGGCCGTCGCCGCGAGCACGGCGAGGTCTTCGAGCGGCAGCGCGGGGGCATGCAGATGACGCCACACGCCCGAGGTCGAGACCGAGTCGACGGCAGACCGGTCGACGATCTCGAGCGGGTCGAGCGCGCCCGACTCGAACGCTGCCGCGACCTCGATCAGGAGCGGGACGACGCCGAGACCCGCGACCGGCATCGTGACGTGGTCGTCGCCGGCCAGCACGTGCACGTGGCTGTCGAGATCGACCACGTGCACCGAGACCTGCGCTCCCGCATCCGCGAGCTGCTCGAGTGCGCGGAGCGTCGACGTGAACGAACGACGCCCCTCGGCAGCGCGCCGCGGCAGGCGGCGTCCCGCTCGCTGGGAGCGGCGCAGCGAGGCTAGAGGAGGCCCATCGAGAGGCTCGGGAGCGCCCACGCGTGATCCTTACAGGGGGTCGGATTGGCGGGATGCCGGAGGCTCGCGGCCTACGGCACGGATATCGTAACCCCCGGGGGTGAGGATGCCCTACAGACGACGATGATCGGTCACCAGAACGTCACATGCCCGACGGCAGGGCACCCCTCTGGGGCGTGCGGGTCGCGCGCAGCGGCGCGACCGACGGTCACCAGATGGTGACGCGAGACTCCTCGGGCAGCCATAGCGCATCGCTCTCCGTCACGCCGAACGCCTCGTAGAACGCGTCGATGTTCCGCACGATCTGGTTGCAGCGGAACTCGTTGGGCGAGTGCGGGTCGATCGTGAGCAGGCGCAGCGTCTCGGCCTCACGGCTCTTCTGCTGCCATACCTGCGCCCACGAGAGCAGCAGTCGCTGCACCCCGGTGAGGCCGTCGATGACCGGCGCCTCCGCACCGCGCAGCGACAGCTCGTAGGCCTTCAGCGCGATGCCGAGACCGCCGAGGTCGCCGATGTTCTCGCCGATGGTCAGGGCCCCGTTCACGTGGTGCTCCGCATCGAGCCCTTCGGGCACCAGCTCGTCGTACTGCGAGATCAGCGCCGCGGTGCGCTCCTCGAACGCCGCGCGATCGGCATCCGTCCACCAGTCCTCGAGCTTGCCGTCGCCGCCGTAGCGGCTGCCCTGGTCGTCGAAGCCATGGCCGATCTCGTGTCCGATCACGGCGCCGATCCCGCCGTAGTTCGCGGCAGCGTCGCGCGAGGCGTCGAAGAAGGGGTACTGCAGGATCGCCGCCGGGAACACGATCTCGTTCATGAGCGGGTTGTAGTACGCGTTGACCATCTGCGGAGGCATGTACCACTCCGTCCGATCGATGGGCTTGCCGATCTTGTCGACGTTGCGGTCGTGCTCGAAGATCGCCGCGCGACGGACGTTGCCGAACAGGTCGTCACGGTCGATCGTGAGCGTCGAGTAGTCGCGCCACACCTCGGGGTGACCGATCTTCGGCGTGAAGGCGTCGAGCTTCGCGAGAGCGCGCTCGCGCGTCTCGGCCGTCATCCACTCGAGGTCGGTGATGCTCTGCCGGTACGCCTCGATGAGGTTCGCGACGAGCTCGTCCATCGCGGCCTTCGCCGTCGGCGGGTAGTGCCGTTCGACGTAGACCTTGCCGATGGCCTCGCCCAGCGCTCCCTCGGTGACCGAGACACCGCGCTTCCACCGCTCGCGGATCGTGGGGACGCCGGTGAGTTCGGTGCCGTAGAAGGAGAAGTTCTCCTGCACGATCTCGTCGGTCAGGTAGGGGGCGGCGGCGTGCACGACCTGCGCGCGCAGCCAGGCCTTCCAGTCGTCGAGGCGATCGGCGGCGAGCAGGGTGCCGAGTCCCTCGAGGAAGCTGGGCTGGTAGACGACGGCCTCGGCGAAGGCGCCGTCGTTGTTCGGGGCGACGGCCTCGCGCCAGGGCGTCAGGTCCACTCCGACGAGCGCCTGGATCTCGTCCCAGGTCTTGAGGTTGTAGGTCGCGACCGCGTCACGGCTTCGGACGTTGTCCCAGTGGTGTGAAGCGAGCTCGCCCTCGAGGGCGATGGAGCGGTGCGCTTGCGTCGCGGCGTCCGCGACCCCGGCCAGCGCGAGCAGGCGCTCGAGGTGGGCCCGGTAGGCCGCGCGCGTTCCCTCGAAGGTGTCGAGCCGGTA
Organism: Microbacterium sp. LWO14-1.2; assembly: GCF_038397715.1. Classification (NCBI taxonomy): domain Bacteria; kingdom Bacillati; phylum Actinomycetota; class Actinomycetes; order Micrococcales; family Microbacteriaceae; genus Microbacterium; species Microbacterium sp. LWO14-1.2. The sequence continues at coordinate 2,287,720 of NZ_CP151633.1, read as the reverse complement.
GTAGCTCTCGTCGGGCAGCGAGAGACCGGACTGCACGAGGAACGGCACGTACCGCTCGGGGTTGCCGGGATCGGGCTCGATGTAGAGGCCGATCAGGTGGGCGCGCCCGTCGCGGTCGTACGCGCCGACTGTGCGGAGGAATGCCGCGACGTCATCGATCGCGTCGATCTCGGCGAGAGTGTCGGCCAGCGGCGAGACACCAGCCGCGGCGATGCGCTCGGTGTCCATGAAGCTCGCGAAGAGATCGCCGATCTTGCGGGCGAGGGTGCCGCCCTCGGCATCCTGCGACTCCTCGATGATGGTGCGCACGTCTTTCTCGGCCTGCTCGGCGAGGAGGTGGAACGAGCCCCACCGCGCCTTGTCGCCGGGGATCTCGGTGCGCGCGAGCCACGCTCCGTTGACGTGGCGGTACAGATCGTCCTGCGGACGGGTGTCGGAGCTGAACTCGGAGGTCTCAAGGCCAGAGGGGAGCACGTCGGTCATGCGACCAGCCTATGCGGGCCTCCGACATCGGCGGCGGGCGCGTCGCTCACTCGGGCCGTTCGGCTCGGCGACGGCGGCGGAAACGCCGCCGACGCGGCTCGTCGGATGCCGGAGCGGATGCGGCGGCGGAGCGCGCGGCCCGTCGCTCGCGCCACGCCTGCACCTCGGCATCGACGTCGCGCGGGGCCGTGACGACGGGCGGCCCGCCCTGCAGCTGGCGTCGAGCCTCGATCACGCGCCGGTTGAAGTCGTCGAGGACGGAGCGAACGTCGTCCTCCCGCCCGAGCAGGTCGAGCTGCGCGTCGAGCTCGCGATCCTCGGTGCGGAGCATGATCGCGGGCGGGCCGAGCCCCGTGAGGTTCTCGGTCTCGATCTTGCGACGGATCCACCAGTCCGGGTCGTGCTGCGTCCCCAGCCCCTCGATCGGCTTGCCCGCACCGGGCAGGTCGTCGAAGTCGCCGCGGCGGATCGCGACCTGGATCGCCGACTCGATGAAAGCCGCCCGGTCGACAGCCGCGGCGGCGCCGGGAGTCGTGGCGACGCGGGACTCCTCGTCCCCCTCGTCGGCCTGCCTCTGCGCGCGGTACCTCGCCGCGGCCTCGCGTGGATCGGTCATGGCGCACCTCCGTGCCTCCGGTCCTCTCCACCCTAGAACGCGAAGCACGAGCACGGGGCGGGCGTCGGTGGCACCCCATAGGCTCGGAGGATGACCGGGCGCACCCTCAACCGCGAGATCCTGCGGCTCGCGGTTCCGGCGCTCGGGGCGCTGATCGCCGAGCCCGCCTTCCTCATCGTCGACGCCGCGCTCGTCGGCCACCTCGGGACCACACCGCTCGCCGGCCTCGGCATCGCCGGGGCCGTGCTGCAGACGATCGTCGGCCTCATGGTCTTCCTCGCCTACTCCACGACCCCTGCCGTCGCCCGTCACTTCGGCGCCGGGCGCCCGGGCGACGCGGTGTCGGTCGGCGTGAACGGCATGTGGCTCGCGCTCGCCCTGGGCGCCGTGCTCGCTGCGGCGGGAGCTGCCTCCTCGCCGTGGCTCGTGTCGCTTTTCGGCGCGAGCGAGGCCGTGTCGGAACAGGCAGGCGCCTACCTCGTCGTGTCGATGTGGGGTCTCCCGGCGATGCTGATCGTGTTCGCCGCGACCGGTCTGCTGCGCGGGATGCAGGACACGGTGACACCGCTCTGGATCGCCGGTCTCGGCTTCGGCGCCAACGCCCTGCTCAACGTCGTGTTCATCTACGGTCTGGGCTGGGGCATCGCCGGGTCGGCCGCCGGGACCGTCGTGGCACAGTGGGGCATGGTCGGCGCGTACGTGCTGGTCGTCCGACGGCTGGCCGCGAAGCACCGGGCGTCGCTGCGCGTGCAGCGCGAGGGTCTCGGACGCACGGCGCGCTCGGGCGGCTGGCTGTTCCTGCGCACCGTGAGCCTGCGCGTCGCGCTGCTCGCGACGGTCGCCGTGGCGACCGGGATCGGCACGTCGGAGCTCGCGGGCTGGCAGATCGTGTTCACGATCTTCTCCGCGGCCGCGTTCGCCCTCGATGCCCTGGCCATCGCCGCGCAGGCGCTCATCGGCAAGGAGCTGGGCGCCGGCGACGAGCAGCAGGTGCACCGCGTCCTGCAGCGCACGGTCGCGTGGGGCGTGTGGTTCGGCGTGATCGTGGGCGGCGTCATCGCGGCTCTGTCCGGCGTTCTGGGCATCGTGTTCACGGGTGATGCGGGGATCGCGGCACTCGTGCAGCCCGCACTCCTCGTGCTCGCGGTGGCGCAGCCGATCGCCGGCGTGGTGTTCGTTCTCGACGGCGTGCTGATGGGGGCGGACGACGCCCGGTACCTGGCGGTGGCCGGCGGGCTCAACCTCGTCCCCTTCCTCCCTGCCCTCTGGATCATCGCCGCGACCGGAATCGACGGCACGGCCGGGCTGATCTGGCTGGCCGTCGCGTTCTTCGGCGTGTACCTGCTCGCTCGCCTCGCGACTCTCGGATGGCGCGTGCGCTCCGGCCGCTGGGTGGCCGCAGGCGCCTGATCCCTCGGCGGTCCCCTCCTGCACATCTCCACTGCGGAGAACGCTGTTCACAGACCCCGGAGTTTTCCGGGATACAGCGTCCGAACGACTCGCGCCGCCCTGCATCATCGAGGGACACTGAAGGGATGCTGGGGATGAACGAACCACAGGTGTGGACACTGATCGGCGTCTTCGCGGCGGGGATGTGCGGCACGATCACGCTGGTCGTGACGATGTTCGTGCGCATCATGAAGACCGAGTTCGCGAGCGTGCGGAACGAGTTCACGAGCGTGCGGAACGAGTTCGCGAGCGTGCGCAGGGAGATGGCGCTCGGCTTCGAGGCCGTGAGAACGGAGTTCCGCGCTGTGCACGGCCGCATCGACGCCATCGATCGCGACGTCAACGCGATCTATCGTCACCTCTTCGGCATCGATCGCAGCTGACCGCCGAGGCCGAACAGGCGACTCCGGAGCGGATCCGCGGCTCGGCTCAGGCCGCGTACCTCCGGCACCACTCGTACATGATGACGGCGGCCGCGGCGCTCGCGTTGATCGAGCGCGTGGAACCGTACTGAGTGATCTCGATGTGGGCGGATGCCGCGGCGAGCGCCTCCGCCGACAGCCCAGGCCCCTCCTGCCCGAACAGCAGCACGCACCGCGAAGGGAGCTCGGCGCGGTCGACCGGCACGGCGCCCTCCACGTTGTCGACCGCGATGATCGGAAGCTCCTGCGCGCGCGCCCATGCGGCGAAACCCTCGACGTCGTCGTGATGCACGACGTGCTGGTAGCGGTCGGTGACCATGGCTCCGCGCTTGTTCCAGCGACGCCGACCGATGATGTGCACCGTGTCGGCGAGGAAGGCATTGGCGCTTCGCACGATCGATCCGATGTTCATGTCGTGCTGCCAGTTCTCGATCGCGACGTGGAACGGGTGTCGGTGCGTGTCGAGGTCTGCGACGATCGCCTCCATGCGCCAATAGCGGTACCGGTCGATGACGTTTCGCGTGTCGCCCGTGGCGAGCAGTTCGGGGTCGTACTGCACTCCCTCGGGCCATGCGTCCTCTCCCCCGGGCCAGGGTCCGACGCCGTAGCCGGGCTGGGGTGAGACCGCGTCGCCGTCGGTCGATCCACGCGGCACGGGGTGCTCGGAGAGGGGCTGCTCGTCCATTCCGTCAGGGTATCCCGCGCCTCCCCCGGTCATATTTAGGTACACCGAAATATCCGCTACGATTTCGGCATGCCGAAAAATGACGTGCTCCCGACGCCGACGTCGCGCGTGACCCCGACTCGCAGCCTGTGGCTCCTGGGGCCCGCCCTCGTCGCCGGGGTGGCGTACCTCGACCCGGGAAACGTCGCCAGCAACATGACGGCGGGCGCCCAGTACGGCTACCTGCTGGTCTGGATCGTCGTCGTCGGCAACGTCATGGCCTGGCTCATCCAGTACCTCTCCGCGAAGCTCGGCGTGGTGACGGGGCAGAGCCTGCCGCAGGTGCTCGGCGCGCGCATCCGGCGCCCCTGGGCCCGCCGCGCCTACTGGCTGCAGGCCGAGCTCGTCGCCATGGCGACGGATCTCGCCGAGGTGATCGGGGGCGCGGTCGCGCTCAATCTCCTCTTCGACGTGCCGCTGCTCCTCGGCGGAGTCATCACCGGCGCCGTCTCGATGATCCTGCTCGCCGTGCAGAGCCGTCGCGGCCCCCGTCCGTTCGAGTTCGTCATCATCGGCCTCATGGCGATCATCACCGTGGGCTTCGTCGCCGGCCTCTTCATCGCCCCGCCCGACCCGTCCGGAGTCGTCGGCGGCCTCGCGCCGCGCTTCGAGGACACCGGGTCGGTGCTCCTCGCCGCATCCATCCTCGGGGCGACCATCATGCCGCACGCGATCTACGCCCATTCGTCGCTCGCCCGCGACAGGTTCGGGTCCGCCGCTGAGCACGCACCGACGGAGGCCGCGCGCACCGAGACCTCGCGCATCCGCCGCCTGCTCAGCGCGACCCGGTGGGACGTCTCGATCGCGATGCTCATCGCGGGCTCGGTGAACCTCAGCATCCTGCTGCTGGCCGCGGCGAACCTCGCCGGCGTCGAGGGAACCGACTCGCTGGAGGGTGCGCACGCGGCTCTCGCCGCCGGACTCGGTCCGGTGTTGGCGACGTTCTTCGCCGTCGGCCTGCTCGCCTCCGGCCTCGCCTCCACGTCGGTGGGCGCCTACGCGGGAGCCGAGATCATGCACGGCCTGCTGCGCGTGCGCATCCCGCTGCTCGCCCGACGACTCGTGACGCTGATCCCGGCGCTGGTGATCCTCGGAGTCGGCGTCGACCCGACGCTCGCCCTCGTGCTGAGTCAGGTCGTGCTGTCGTTCGGCATCCCGTTCGCGCTCATCCCGCTCGTGGCGCTCACCGCCCAACGGCGCACGCTCGGCGCGTGGGCCAACCGCGCGTGGACGACCGCCGCCGGTGTGATCGCCTCCGTTCTGCTCATCGCGCTCAACGGCGCGCTGCTTTGGCTGGTTCTCACGGGAGCCTGAGCCGCGACAGCGCAGAGCAGAGCAGAGCAGAGCAGCCTGCGGGCTCTCCGCCGCCGATTAGGCTCGATGACATGTCTGCCGATTCCGCGCGCCGCACCGTCCGCATCCTCACCTGGGTCGGACTCGCCACCGGCGTCATCGGCGGCCTGCTCGTCGCCTTCCCGAAGGTGCTGCCCGTCGGCGGTCCGTGGGTGCAGCTCGCGCTCGGCGTCGCGACGCTCGTGCTCGCCTTCCGTGCGCGCAAGATCGGGATCGCCGAGGTCGAGGGCTTCGACGGGCGTCTCTCCCTGTTCGCGGCGCTGCTCGGGTTCCTCGTGGTGTTCTTCGCGGGTCAGGTGGCCTTCGGCATCCTCGTCGCGGTCGCCAACCCCTGACTCACGGCTGTCCGAAGGGGCTCGCCTAAGCTGGAACAGTGGCATCCCCGGCAGCAGACGACTACCTGAAGACGGTCTACGCGCACACCGAATGGCAGGACGCGCCGATCACCCCGTCGGTGCTCGCGGCGAAGCTCGGCATCGCGCCGTCGTCGGTCACGGAGATGGTGAAGAAGCTCGCCGCGGCGGGTCTGGTCTCGCACGTGCCCTACGGGGCGGTGCGATTGACGGATGCCGGAACGCAGCGGGCCCTCGCCATGGTGCGGCGTCACCGGCTGATCGAGACGTGGCTCGTGCAGGAGTTCGGCTACGGCTGGGACGAGGTGCACGACGAGGCCGAGGTGCTCGAGCACACCATCAGCGACCGCCTGCTCGAAGGCATCGACGAGCGCCTCGGACGCCCGCGGTTCGATCCGCACGGCGACGCGATCCCGGATGCGGACGGCATCGTCGACCGGGAGCCGTTCGTGCTGCTCGCCGACGCGCCGGCCGGTCACACCGGTCGCGTGCTGCGCGTCGACGATCGCGACCCCGAGCTGCTGCGCACCCTCGATGCGCTGGGTCTGGTCGTGGCGGCGACGGTCGAGACGACGGCATCCGGCATCCGCCTCGACGGCGCTGACGTGGAGCTCCCCGCGGGAGCGGCCGACGTCGTCTGGCTGACCGCCTAGCGCCTGACTCGGCCGCCAGGAGACTGTCACCTCCCGGCAACACGCGCCCAATAGGCTGTGCACATGGGACACCGCGACGACATCGAGTGCTGGCTGACCGACATGGACGGCGTGCTCGTGCACGAGAACACCGCCATCCCCGGCGCCTCCGAGCTGCTCGCCGGATGGGAGCAGAACGAGATCCCCTACCTGGTGCTCACGAACAACTCGATCTTCACAGCACGCGACCTGTCGGCGCGACTGCGAGCCAGCGGACTCGTCGTGCCCGAGGAGCGCATCTGGACCTCGGCGCTCGCGACGGCGGACTTCCTCAAGCAGCAGCTGCCCGGTGGCTCGGCGTTCGTGATCGGCGAGGCGGGCATCCTCACGGCCCTGCACGAGGCCGGGTTCATCATGACCGAGACGGCCCCCGACTTCGTCGTCGTCGGCGAGACGCGGAACTACTCCTTCGAGGCGATCACGAAGGCGATCCGGCACATCAACAAGGGCTCGCGCTTCATCGTGACGAACCCCGATGCGACCGGTCCGTCCGCCGACGGAGTGCTGCCGGCGACCGGCGCGATCGCGGCGCTCATCACGAAGGCGACGGGCAAGGAGCCCTACGTCGTCGGCAAGCCCAACCCGATGATGTTCCGGTCGGCCCTGAACAAGATCGGCGCCCACTCGAAGAAGACCGGCATGATCGGCGACCGCATGGACACCGACATCGTCGCGGGCATCGAGGCCGGTCTGCACACCGTGCTCGTGATGACCGGCATCAGCGACGAGGCCGAGATGCAGAAGTACCCGTTCCGGCCCGACGAGGTCGTCGACTCGGTCGCCGACCTGCTGCCCACGGTCACCGAGTCGATCCCGACGCTCGACGAGGACTGACATGGGCGCGCTCGACGACGGCGAACGGATCTCGGCAGCGGATGCCGCGACCTGGCGCGCCTGGCTCGAGCAGAACCACGAGCGCACGGCCGGCGTCTGGCTGCTGAGCGTGCGAGGCCGCTCCACGGGCGTCGGCTATGACGACGCCGTGCGCCAGGCGCTGTGCTTCGGCTGGATCGACGGCCCCGTGCGCACCTTCGACGACACGACCGTCGGACAGTGGTTCAGTCCGCGCCGACGCGGGAGCGGGTGGGCGGCGACCAACAAGGCCCGGATCGCGGAGCTCGAGGCGACGGGGCAGATGGCGCCCGCAGGGATCCGGGTGCTCGAGGCCGCCCGCGCCGACGGATCGTGGACGGTGCTCGACGGCCCCGAGGCGGGAGTCGAGCCGCCGGAGTTCACGACGGCACTGGATGCCGTGCCCGCGGCGCGCGAGAACTGGGACGCGTTCCCCCCGTCGGTGAAGAAGTTCGGCCTCACGCACATCGCGATGGCGAAGCGACCGGAGACCCGAGCATCCCGCATCGCCAAGATCGTCGCCGACGCGGCGGAAGGGAGACGCCCGTGAGCCAGTCCGACCTGCTGTTCCTGGTGCTCGTCGTCATCATGTCGTCGTCGCTCATCGTGCTCGTCGTGCAGTTCGTGCGCTCCCGCCGACGCGGACCGGGTGCCGGCAAAGGTGACGGCCGCGCGGGCTGGTGGGAAGGCCCCTGGGAAGACGACGACCGCAGGCGCTGAGGTTCCCTCGTGGTTCGGTGAGCGAGCGGAGCGAGACCAAGCGCGCGAGATTCCTCACGACTCCGTGCCCGCACGGCTCTACGCCCGCGCCACTCAGCTCAGCGTGAGGCTCCGCACCGACGCCACCGGCTCCGGCATCCGCAGCGGACCGCGACCCGGTGTGATCGTTCCGAGGATGCGCGCATCGCGCGCGCCCGTCCCTCCCGGAGTGACCGCGGCCACGCCGTGCATCGTGCACCAGCCGATGAGCGCGAAGAGGATCGCCTCCTTGCTGTCGACGGGCGCGCCGAGTTCGTCGGCGAGCACGACCTCGACTCCGGGCAGCGCATCGCGAAGCCCCTGCAGCAGGAGCGGGTTGTGGCAGCCGCCACCCGACACGGCGAGGAAGCCGATGCCTGCCGCACGGACGTCTCGGGCGACGGTGCGCACCGTGAGCTCCGTGAGCGTGCGGACGAGATCGGGTGCCGAGATCTCCCGTCCCTGACGACGAGCATCGTCGACGTGGGAGCGCACGTAGTCGAGGTGGAAATGCTCCTTTCCCGTGCTCTTCGGAGCCGGCAGAGCGTAGTACGGGTCGGCGAGCAGGGCGGCGAGCAGCGCGTCGTCGACCGACCCGGTCCGCGCGATCGCAGCATCGGCATCGTAGCCGCGAGGATCGAGTCCCTCGGAGACGACGACCGCGTCCACGAGCGCGTTGGCCGGACCGATGTCGTAGGCGATGAGCCCGTCCGGACCGACCACGGTCATGTTGGCGATGCCTCCGAGGTTCACGGCTGCTGAGACGCCCGCGCGGTCGCGGAGCAGCAACTCGTCGAGGAACGACACGAGAGGTGCACCGTGCCCTCCGACGGTGATGTCGCGGATGCGCACGTCCGACACGACCGGAGCGCCGACGCGCTCGGCGATCCAGGCCGCCTGACCGATCTGCAGGGTGCCGAGCGCGTGGTCGCCGTCGACCCAGTGGTAGACGGTCTGACCGTGGGTGCACACGGCGTCGACTCCGCCGACGGCCTCGGATGCTGCGGCAGCGACCTCCGCGAACGACTGGCCGATCAGCGTGTCGAGCTCGCACACCTCGGCCAGCGTGGTCTGCGCGGGCGGGAGGGCGGCGACGAGGCGGGCGCGCAGCGCGGACTCGTACGGGACACTGTCCTCGTGGAGCACGATGCCGTGCAGAGCTCCCGCCTCCTCGCGGAAGTCGACGACGGTCACGTCGATCCCGTCGTGCGAGGTGCCGGAGAGCAGTCCGAGTACGCGCATGAGTGTCCTTCCCGCTGCGTGAGTGTTGTGATCCGAGCCTACGGGGAATTTGTTAGGGATGTAGACCGAACGTCACGGCCTCCCCTGCACGTGCCTGGCTCATCCTGAGTTATCCCCCGCTCGGGTAGACGAGCGGTCGGGCCGGACGAGCGGTCACCGGGTGCCAGCTAGCATTCTGCGGAACCCACCGAGGTCCCGTCAGAATAGGAGCATGTTCGTGTCCGCAGAGATCATTGCGGTCGTGCTCAGCGCGGTCGGCATCGTGGTGACACTGGGATCGAGCATGTTCGTAGGCTTCGCGTGGTGCGTGCGTCGGACGGATGCGGTCGAACACAAGCTCAGCGCCCGGATCGACGGCGTCGAGCGCACACTCAACGCCCGGATCGACGACGTCGAGCACAAACTCAGCGCGCGGATCGACGAGGTCGAGCGCAAACTCAGCGCGCGGATCGACGAGGTCGAGCGCACACTCAACGCCCGGATCGACGACGTCGAGCGCAAACTCAGCGCGCGGATCGACGAGGTCGAGCGCACACTCAACGCGCGGATCGACGAGGTCGAGAGAAGTCTCACCGACCGGATCGACGCGGTGGGACACGAGACCACCGAAGTGAAGATCGCCGTCGCCCGGCTCGAAGGTCCGGTGCCGCGCCTGTTGACCCGCGCCCGCTGATCGTCGCTCCGAGAAGCCCGAGGACGATCAGCGCAGCACGAGGGCGGCCGCACCGATGAGCGGCCCCTCGTCGCCCAGCCCCGACCGCACCACGCGGGTGCGACGGGAGTACTCGTGCGCGGCGCTCGCTGTCAGAGCTGCCTGCACCAGGTCGATGTAGTCGGCTGACACCCGGGAGAACCCGCCGCCGATCGCGACGACATCGAGGTCGACCAGGGTGGCCGCGTCGGCAAGGGCCTGCCCGACCGCCGTCGCCGATCGCTCGATCGCCGCCCGGGCGACGGCGACGCCCGCCGCAGCATCCCTGGCGAGATCCTCGCCGGTCGACCCCGTCCAGCCCTGCTGCTGCGCCCACGCGGCGCTGGCCGGTCCGGAGGCGATCTCCTCGAGCGTGAGCCCGCCCTCGCGGCGAACCTGGCCGAGGTGACCGGCGTTGCCGGTCGCGCCCGGGATGTAGGCTCCACCCACGACGAAACCGCCGCCGACGCCCGTCGACACGACGATCGACAGCGACGCTCCGGCACCCTGCGTCGCTCCGAGCCATGACTCCGCGAGCGCGAGGGCGCCGCCATCGTGGCCGAGCACGGTGCGCACGTGCGCACCGCGGATCGCGGACGCTGCGGTGTGCACGGATGCCGCGAGGCCGTAACCGCGCGCGAGCGGCATGTTCACGGGCAGGATGGCGCCGGCAGAGCGATCGATGGGTCCGGCGCTGCCGACTCCGGCGCCGACGAGCTCGGCGTCCGCCGGCAGCGGCGCCAGTGCGTGCGAGACGACCGCTGCGACCGCGAGATCCAGCGAGGGGAACGTCGCTTCACGACCGGTGGCCTGGCGGCTGCGGCTGCCGTCGACGAGCGTGCCGTCCTCGCGGACGAGCGCGGCCTCCATCTTCGTGCCGCCGATGTCGAGGGCGAGAGCGTAGCGGGTCACTGGGGGTCGAGCCCGAGGTCGTCGAGGTCGAAGGCCGCTCGCCATTCGAGACCCTCGGCTTCGATGGCTGCCTGTGCCCCGGTCTTGCGGTCGACGATCACGGCGACAGCGACGACTTCGGCGCCCTCCTTGCGAAGCGCCTCGACCGCCTTGAGCGCGGACTGCCCGGTGGTGGACGTGTCTTCGAGCACGACGACGCGCTTGCCCTTCACATCGGCGCCCTCGATCTGACGGCCTCGGCCGTGGTCCTTCGGCTCCTTGCGCACGACGAAGGCGTCGAGCGGACGATCCGTGGCCACCGAGGCGTGCAGCACCGAGTTCGCGATCGGGTCGGCACCGAGGGTCAGGCCGCCGACGGCTGCGACGTCGAGGTCGGCGATGAGGTCGAGCATGATCCGCCCGATGGCCGGCGCTGCGCGGTGGTCGAGCGTGAGCTTGCGCATGTCGACGTAGTACGTCGCCTTCTTGCCGCTGGAGAGGGTGAAGTCGCCGTGGAACACCGCCTCGTCGGTGATGAGATCGAGGAGTGTCTGGCGGTCTGCGTCGAGTGCGGTCACGGCATCCAGTGTAGGAGGCAAGCCCTAGGCTTGACGCATGCGCTTGGCCACCTGGAACGTCAACTCCATCCGCACCCGCGTGACCCGCACCGTCGAGTTCGCCGTCCGAGAGGACATCGACGTGCTGGCGATGCAGGAGATCAAGTGCAAGCCGGAGCAGTTCCCGTACGGCCCGTTCGAAGAGGCCGGGTACCACGTCGAGGTCCACGGCCTGAACCAGTGGAACGGCGTCGCGATCGCCAGCCGCCTCCCCGTCACCGACGTGCGCACGTCTTTCGACGGCATGCCGGGCTTCGCGAAGGGGCACGAGGGGCCCGATGCACCGCTCGAGGCCCGCGCGCTGGGCGTGCTCGTCGACGGCGTGCGCGTGTGGAGCCTGTACGTGCCCAACGGCCGTGCGCTCGGCGATCCGCACTACGCCTACAAGCTGCACTGGCTCGAAGAGCTGAAGAAGTCGACGGCCGCGGAGCTCGCCGCGAACCCCGACCTGCCGCTCGCGCTCGTCGGCGACTTCAACATCATCCCGTTCGACGGCGACAACGGCGACCCCGACATCGTCGAGGGTGTCTCCACGCACGTCTCCCCGCCGGAGCGCGAGGCCTTCTTCGCCCTCGCCGATGCGGGCGTGAGCGACGTCGTGCGGCCGCTGCTGCCCGAGGGGTACACGTACTGGGACTACCAGCGTCTCAAGTTCCCGCGCAACGAGGGCATCCGCATCGACTTCATCCTCGGCTCGAAGACGCTCGCCGATGCGGTGACCGGCGCATCGATCCACCGCGAGGAGCGCAAGGGCGAGCAGCCCAGCGACCACGTGCCCGTCGTCGTCGAGCTCGACAACAGCCGCCTCGGGACTGCCGCCGGGGAGGACGACGACGACCTCCCGATGATCTTCTCCTGAGAGCGCGTCGTTCAGCGAGCGAAGCGAGACGAAACGCCGTGATATTCCCCGGCCCCCGAGCGAATGACCCCTTCGCGGGTCGTTGAGCGAGCGAAGCGAGACGAAACGCCGTGACCCTGCGCCTGATCGCGACCGATCTCGACGGCACGCTGCTCACGTCCGCGTCGGAGGTGAGCGCCCGCACGCGCGCGGCTCTCGATGCGGCGCGCGAGCGCGGCATCCACGTCGTCCCTGTGACCGCGCGGCAGCCCATCGGTCTGCGGGCGATCGCGTCCGGTGCGGGCTTCGACGGCTGGGCGCTGTGCAGCAACGGCGCATATGCGACGCACCTCACCGAGGGCAGGATGCTGTTCGCCGAGGAGCTGCCGGCCGAGACGATCCGGACGCTGGCTCAGGCGTTGGGCGACAGCATCCCCGATCTGCTGTTCGCGAGCGTGCGAGAGGGCGGGGAGACGTTCGTGGCCCAGCACGGCTACGCCGCCGTCGCCGACCTGTCCGACCACAAGCGCGACCCCGGCACGATGGGCGGCGTCGACCTCGCCGAGGTGCTCGCCGCTCCGAGTCTGAAACTCGTGATCCGGCATCCGGAGCTCGCACCTCCGGTGTTGTTCGAGGCGCTCCGGGGTCTCGGGCTCACCGGTTTCGAGGCCACTCTCTCCGGAGCGCCCTTCGTCGAGGTCATGGCCGAGGGCGTCACCAAGGCCACGGGACTCGCGCGGCTCTGCGAGCACCTCGCGATCGACCGCGCCGATGTCGTGGCTTTCGGCGATGCGCTGAACGACGTCGAGATGCTGCGCTGGGCCGGTCACGGGGTCGCGATGTCCAACGGCCTGGATGCCGCGAAAGCCGCCGCCGACGAGACGACCGCGTCGAACGACGACGACGGGGTGGCTCGGGTCATCGAGCGGATGCTGGACTGAGACGGGGAAGTGTAGCTAGTCCTCGAACGTCCCGACTTCGGGCGTGCGGTCGGTGCGGCCGTAGCGGAACAGCGTCACGCCCTCGGGATCCGTGACCGGCGTCTCGAGCAGCTCGAGCACCGAGGGCAGGGCGTCGTCGCGGAACACCTTCTTGCCGGCCCCGAGCAGGATCGGGTACACCCAGAGGTTGAGCTGGTCGAACAGCCCCTCGGCGAGCAGGGTGTGCACGAAGTCGATGCTGCCGATCACGTGCACCTCGCGATGCCGCGCGCGCAGGTCGGCGATCTCGCTGGCGAGGTCCGCCCCCACGCGGGAGCTCCCCTGCCAGTCGAGGGCCCGATCGGCATCACGGGTCGCGACGTACTTCGGCACGCGGTCGAACAGCTGCCCGATCTCGCCGGACGGGCCGTCGGTGTGCTGCGGCCAGTACGCGGCGAAGATGTCGTATGTTCGGCGGCCGAGCAGCAGGGCGTCGAGCTGCTGCATCCCCTCCGTCACCTGGGATCCGACACCCGACGACGGGTAGCCGGCCTGCCAGCCGCTGAAGGTGAAGCCGCCCGAGGTGTCTTCACCGACACCGCCCGGCCCCCTGGGCGACACCGTCGAGGGTGGCGAACAGGTCGATCACGATGCGTCCGGTCACGAGAGTGCTCCTTTGCACGGGAAACAGCGGTGCTACACGGGAAGGGATGCGCCCAGCGGCGCGATGTGGAACGTGCGGGCGAACGACTCGAGGTGCGAGATATCGCCCCGTACGACGGCGAGCACGTCCTGCGCGATCGCCTCGTCCGGCGTGATCTCGCCGGCGATCAGCCGACGGATGCCGGGACCGGCGACGATCACGGCATCCGCCTCTCCTTGCGGCTGCCGCGCGTCGCCGCCGGGGGCGGGCGGAGCAGGAGGGGAGATCTGCGCGACGACGAGGTCTCCTCCGCGCACCGATGCGCGGAGCGCGACGTCGCCGACGTGCAGCTCGTACTCGGCGTCGGCGGCGGCGTCAGCCTGGAACGCCGTGCGCAGGGCCATCGTGAGCGAGTCGGGTGTGACGACGTCGCCTTCTCGGGGGTCTCCCATGGTCTGGAAGCCCCAGCGCCCGAGTTCGAGGATGACGGACTCGAGCGCCTGCCCGTACGGAGTGAGCTCGTAGGCGAGGCCGCGCCGCAGCGGGATGCGGCGTACGACGCCGCCGTCCTGCAGCTCCTTGAGCCGGGAGGACAGGATGTTGGTGGGGATGCGCGGCAGGCCCTGCTTGAGGTCGGTGTACCTACGGGGCCCGACGAGCAGATCGCGGACGATGAGCAGCGCCCACCGCTCCCCGATCAGCTCGACGGCCGTCGTGACCCCGCAGTACTGGCCGTAGCTGCGCGCCGCCATCAGGATGCGGCGTTCTGCTCCGCGGCGTGATCGGCCACGTGGTCGGGGCCGTTCTCGGCGGCCTCCGGGGTCATGTAGAGGAAGCCGAGCGAGTTGCCGTCGGGGTCGTCGAGGTCGCGCGAGTACATGAAGCCGTAGTCCTGGGCAGGCCGCGGCTCGACGCCGCCGGCGGCGAGGCCCTTCTCGAGGATGGCGTCGACCTCGTCGCGCGAGTCGCGGCTGAACGAGACCGAGACCTGCACGACCTGGTTCGGGTCGGCGATCGGCTTGTCGGTGAAGGTCTGGAAGAACTCGCGCTTGAGGACCATGAAGTAGATGTCCTTCGACCAGACGACGCACGCGGCGTTCTCGTCGGTGAAGTTCGGGTTGATCTCGCAGCCGAGGGCCGTGTAAAAGGCCTTGGCGCGGTCGAGATCGGTGGTGGGCAGGTTGACGAAGACACTGGTCACGATGACTCCTTTGTCGTGGGTCGTGGGTGATGATGCTCGATACTTGCAAAAAGCAAGTTCACTTGTCAAGAGCAAGTCCTCGGTTTCTCGACCTGCGCGTCCCGACCGCCGCCAGCACGCCCGCGCCCGCGGTGAGGGCGGCCACCACTCCCAGCCCGATCCCCGGGACGGATGCCGTCGCCACGGCCCCCGCGACCAACGGTCCGCCCGCGTCACCGAGCTCGCGACCCAGCTCCGCGCTGCCCATCGTGCGCCCCATGCGCTCGGGCGGTGTGGAGGCGGCGAGGTGCGAGAACGCCACCGGCGTTGCCGTGCCCACACCGAGTCCGACGAGCAGGGCCGTCGTGACCAGCGCGGCGGGGTGACCGGTCACCGCCGACAGGGCGATGCCGACCGCGATGAGCAGCAGTCCGCCGACCGTGCCGCCGCGCACCGAGATCCGGCCGCGGTCGTGCGCCGAGCCCACCAGGGGCTGCGCCGCGCTCGAAGCGACAGCCAGCACCGTGACGATCGCCATGCTCCACGCGGTGTCGAGTCCGGCCTGCCTGCCGAGAAGCGGGAGGAATCCGACCGCCACGGCGAGCGCGCCGGTCGTCGCAGCCAGTACGAGAGTCGGCACGAGGAACCCGGGGGCGACGAGCTCGCGCCCGAGATCGAGGAGCGTCACGCGCTTGCGGGGCAGCACCGGAACGTGCGGCACGGAGACGGCGACCCATGCCGCGGCGCCGAGGCCGAGCGCGGCGAGCGCCCAGAACAGCGCGGGCAGTCCGCCCCACACGACGAGCACGGCCCCGAGCAGCGGACCGAGGGCGTAGCCCAGGCTCTTCCACGAGCCGTAGCGACCGAAGTACTTTCCGCGCGTGGCATCGTCGGTCAGCCGCGCGACGGCGGCCGACGACGACGGGGAGAACGCCGACGCCGCCGCCCCCTGCCCGAAGCGCCCGATCACCAGTCCGGCCATCCCCGGCACCACGGCCCCCACCACCGAGAACGCGGCGAAGGCCAGCAGGCCGCCGATGATCACGGGCCGGACGCCGACGCGATCGCTCAGCGCGCCGAACAGCGGTTTGAGCAGCACCTCAGCGAGGTCGTACAGCGCGAGGGTGAAGCCGAAGGCGAGCAGCGTCCACCCGATGTCGTCGGTCTCCGCGCCCAGCGCGGCGGCGATGCCGTGCGCGCCGAAGGCGGTGGTGAAACCGGCGAGGTACAGCGGGGCGAGGCGCGGCGCGGAGGTCACGCTCGATTCTCGCAGGTGACGACGGTCCGTCGCGCGGGGGATGCCGCGGCATCCGTCCCGCCCGTACGGTGGGGGCATGCCCGCCGCGACGTTCACCCGCACGCCGAGCGCCCGCGAACAGCGCGCCGACCTCGTGCTCGCCGCGATCATGTTCGTCGGCGCCGTCCTCAGCGCCGCCCTCTCGACCATCGCCGAGATCTACGGCGACACGAGGGCGGAACCGTGGACCGCGCTCGTCTACGCGGTCGTCGTCACGGCGCCGCTCGCCGTGCGGCGACGCTGGCCGGCGCTCGTGGCGATCGTGATCTGCGTCGCGTACTTCCTCGCGATCTCGTTCCAGGTGCCCGAGATCTACGTCGGCAACATCGCCATGTTCGTGGCGCTGTACACGGTCGGCGCGTGGATGAACGATCGCAGGGCGGCGATGATCGTGCGCATCGCGATCATCGTCGGCATGTTCGTCTGGCTGCTCATCACGATGTACCGCGAGGCGATCGAGCAGGCCGACAAGGCCGAGGTCGTCGCCGGCCTGATGTCGCCGTACGTCGCGTTCATGCTGATCCAGGTGCTGCTCAACGCGCTGTACTTCGGCGGCGCCTACTACTTCGGCGATCGCTCGTGGAACGCCGCGCAGGCGCGCGAGGTGCTGGAGCTGCGCACGGCCGAGCTCGAGCGCGAACGCGAGGTCACGGCCGCCCAGGCCGTCGCGCTCGACAGGGTGCGCATCGCCCGCGAGCTCCACGACGTCGTCGCCCATCACGTCTCGGTGATGGGCGTGCAGGCGGGTGCGGCACGGCTCGTCATCGATCAGGACCCGGAGAAGGCCCGCGGCATCCTCTCGGGCATCGAGGGGTCGGCGCGCGACGCGATCCACGAGCTGCGGCAGCTGCTCGAGACGCTTCGCACGCCCGGCGGCGACAGCACGGAGACCGCGTCGACCGTCACCCTCGACGACATCGCCGACCTGGCCCGCGCGTCGACCGATTCGGGCCTGCCCACCGACTACGCCGTGATCGGCGACCCCGTCGCCGTGCCGTCGGTCGTCGCCGTGAACCTCTACCGCATCGCGCAGGAGTCGCTCACGAACGCACGTCGGCACGCGGGCTACGGCGCGACCGCCGATGTCAGGGTCCGCTACGACGCGGATGCCGTGGAGGTCGAGGTCGTCAACACCGGACGCGCGGTCGCCGTCCTCCGTCCAGGGCTCGGACAGCTCGGGATGCGGGAGCGCGCTGCCGCATCCGGCGGCACCCTCGAGGTCGCGCCGCGCAGCACCGGCGGTCTGCGCGTGCGAGCCAGGGTGCCGCTCGGCAGCCGCGACGCGGGCAGCGCTCAGGATGCCGGACGCGATCAGCCCGCCGAGACCGTGCAGGCCGACACTGTGCGGGCCGACACTGTGCGGGCCGACACCGTGCGGGCCGATACCGTGCCCGCCGATACCGTGCAGAAGGGCGCCCCGTCATGACCGGGGACCGTATCCGTGTGCTGCTCGTCGACGACCACGCGATGCTCCGCGCCGGCTTCCGCACGATCCTCGACACGCAACCCGACATCGCCGTCGTGGGCGAGGCGGCGACCGGTGCCGATGCGGTCGCGCAGGCCGCCGCGCTGCGCCCCGACGTCATCACGATGGACGTGCAGATGCCCGACATGGACGGCATCGAGGCGACCCGCCGCATCGTCGCCGACCCGAGCGTCTCGGCCGCGATCGCGATCATCACGACCTTCGACCGCGACGACTACCTCTATCAGGCGCTGGACGCCGGAGCGAGCGGCTTCCTGCTCAAGAACGCCGGAGCGGAGGATCTCATCGCCGCGGTCCGGGCGCTGGCCGCGGGCGACGGCATGCTCGCGCCCGAGGTGACGCGGCGGGTGCTCGCCCGGTTCGCCACGGCATCCGCTCCGACACCGCCGTCGACCGCGGTCCCGCACCCGTCCGCGCAGACGCCGCCGACGCCGCCACCGCCGACGCCGCCGCTCAGCGAACCGCTCACCGAGCGCGAGGCCGAGGTGCTCTCACTGCTCGCCGACGCCCGCACGAACTCCGAGATCGCGGCAGCGCTGTTCATCGGCGAGGCCACCGTGAAGACGCACGTGTCACGCATCCTGCAGAAGCTCGGCGCGCGGGATCGCGTGCAGGCGGTCGTGCTCGCCTACCGGCTCGGGCTCGCCTGACGGCATCCCGCTACTCTCGGAGGGTGTCCGCTCCGCCGCCCCGATCCCCCCTGGCCCGGCCGGTACTCGCCGGCATCGTCACGGCACTCGTGGGCTTCACGAGCTCGTTCACCGTCGTGCTCACCGGGCTCGGCGCGGTCGGCGCGACCCCCGTCGAGGCGGCGAGCGGTCTGCTCGCGCTGTGCCTCACGATGGGCCTCGCCTGCATCGTGCTGGCCTGGCGCTACCGCATGCCGATCACGGCCGCATGGTCGACGCCCGGTGCCGCCCTCCTCGCGGCGACCGGCGCCGTCGACGGCGACTGGCCCGCCGCGGTCGGCGCCTTCCTTGTCGCCGCCGCGCTGATCCTGCTGACGGCGCTGTGGCCCGCGCTCGGCGCGCTGATCGCCCGCATCCCTCCGTCCATCGCCCAGGCCATGCTCGCGGGCGTGCTGCTGCCGCTCTGCCTCGCGCCCGTCATCGGGTTGGTGGCGAACCCGTGGGGCGTCGTGCCGGTCGTGCTGACCTGGCTCGTCTTCGCCCGCCTCGCGCCGCGATGGGCCGTGCCGCTGGCCTTCGTCGCCGCGGCCGTCGTCGTCGCGGTCTCGCTCGTGCAGTCAGGCGCCCCCGTGGACGCCGGACTGCTGCTGCCCCGCGTCGAGCTCACCGCCCCCGTGTTCACGGTCGGCGCCGTCGTCGGCATCGCCCTGCCGCTCTTCATCGTCACGATGGCCTCGCAGAACGTGCCCGGCATCGCCATCATGCGCAGCTTCGGCTACGAGGTGCCGTGGCGCCCCGCCATGCTCGTGACCGGCATCGGCACCGCGGCGGGCGCCGCCGCCGGCGGCCACGCGATCAACCTCGCCGCGATCAGCGCCGCGCTCGCGGCATCCCCCGAGGCCGACCCCGACCACGGACGACGCTGGATCGCCGGCGTCTCGACGGGCGCGTCGTACCTCGTGCTCGGGGCCTTCTCGGCCGCCTTCGCCGCGCTGGTGCTGCTCGCTCCGGATGCCGTGATCCCCGCCGTCGCCGGGCTCGCCCTCTTCGGAGCTTTCGGCTCGTCGGTGCAGCAGGCCATCGACGATCCCGGCGAGCGCATCCCCGCCGTGGTCACTTTCCTCGTCGCGGCGTCCGGCATCGCGGTGCTCGGGGTGAGCGCGGCGTTCTGGGCCCTCGTCGCCGGGCTCCTCGTGCGCGGCGTGCTGCACACCGGTCGGCGCGGCGAGGCGCGTTAGCGTGGACGCGTGAGCCTTCCCCCGCCCGCCGCCCCGCCGTCCGACACTCCGGTCGGGTTCTTCGACGCCAGGGCGCTGACCGACCCGGTCGATCCCGCCGAGGTCGACGCGTTCGCCCGCGCGCACCGGCGGGCGAACCCCACGACGGCAGGGCAGGTCGTCGCCTGGGTGCTCGTGATCGTGGCGGTGCTGCTGATCGTCCCGGTGGCCGGCGTGCTGCTCATGGGCATCGGCTACGCCATCGGGCGCGACGCGGGCGTGCTCGTCGGCGCCCTCACCGGTCTGCTCCTGTTCGGCGGGCTCACCGTCGGCCTGGTCGCGCTCGTGCGACGGGCCAACCGCCAGCGGGCCCTCACCCGCTTCCGGCTCAGCCGTTTCGCGGCCTCGAACGCCCTCGCCTACCTCGAACGGATCGACGAGCCGCCGCTCCCCGGCCTCATCTTCCAGACCGGATCGAGCCGCGTCTCGACCGACGTGCTGCGTGGCACGAGCCCGCGGTTCGTGGAGTTCGGCAACTACCAGTACACGACGAGCAACGGGAAGCAGAGCCAGACGCACCGGTGGGGGTACGTCGCGGTGAAGCTCGACGTGCCGCTGCCGAACATCCTGCTCGACGCCCTGGGGAACAACACCCTGGGCAGCAGCCTCGCCGGAGCGTTCCGCCGCGACCAGCGCCTCTCGCTCGAAGGCGACTTCGACCGGTACTTCTCGCTGTACTGCCCCGAGGGCTACGAGGTCGACGCGCTGTACCTGTTCACCCCCGACGTGATGGCGCGGTTCATCGATCACGCGGCCGAGCTCGACGTCGAGATCGTCGACGACTGGCTCTTCCTCTACACGCGCCGCGAGGTCTCGACGCTCGATCCCGCGACCTGGGCGTGGCTGTTCGGTGCGGTCGGTGCGCTGCTCGTGAAGCTCGATCAGTGGGCGCGGTGGCGCGACGAGCGGCTGCGCGGGCAGGTCACGGCGGCGCCTCGGCATCCGTCGCTGCCGGTGCCGACGAGCGGGGCGCCCGTTCCACCCGCGGCCCCCGTGCCCGCGGGTGCCCCGGCCCTGCCGTTCGCCGCTCCCGCCGGCGTCGTCACCCCGCCGCCCGTCGGTGTCGCACCGCCCGGCCGGCGCCTGCGGCGGCGCAGCCCGTGGGTCGCCGTCGTCGTCATCGTCGGGGCGGTGTTCTTCGTGACGACGGCGCCGTTCGCCCTCGGCATCCTCGTGTTCCTCACCTCGCGCTGAGCGCATCCCACCCCGGGGAGGATGGCGTCCGCCGCGCGGCGGACCCGCGCTCGGAGCCCTCGACGGCGATCCGCCGCACGGGGGATGCCGCGGCCCCCGCCACCGCCCTAGCGTGAAGGCATGACAGGACAGCTCGTACTCACCGGCATCACCAAGAGCTACGGCTCTCGGCGCGTGCTCGACGACGTCTCGTTCGAGGTGGCCCCCGGCCGCCTGACGGGTTTCGTCGGCGGCAACGGCGCAGGCAAGACCACCACCATGCGGATCGTCCTCGGGCTGCTCTCCGCCGACGGAGGCACCGTCGCCCTCGACGGACAGCCGCTCACCGGCGACCAGCGCAGCCACTTCGGCTACATGCCGGAAGAACGAGGGCTGTACCCCAAGATGAAGGTGCTCGAACAGATCGTGTATCTCGCCCGGCTGCACGGCTTCAGCAAGCCGGATGCCACGGCCCGCGCGACCGCGCTGCTCACCGAGCTCGGACTCGAGGAGCGCCTGAACGACACCATCGAGTCGCTGTCGCTCGGCAACCAGCAGCGCGCGCAGATCGCCGCCGCCCTCGTGCACGACCCCGAGGTCCTGATCCTCGACGAGCCGTTCTCGGGACTCGACCCCCTCGCCGTCGACGTCGTCGCGTCGGTGCTGCAGTCGTCCGCCGCCAAGGGAGCGTCGATCCTGTTCTCGTCGCACCAGCTCGACGTGGTCGAGCGGCTGTGCGACGACCTCGTGATCCTCGCGGGCGGGCAGATCCGTGCCGCGGGCTCCCGCGACGGCCTGCGGGCCGAGCACGCCGGCAACCGCTACGAACTCGTCTCCTCCGGGGATGCCGGGTGGCTGCGCGCCGAACCGGGCGTCACCGTCGTCGACTTCGAGGGCGGCTACGCCCTGTTCGACGCCGACGGCCCCGAGACTGCGCAGCGCGTGCTGCGCACCGCCGTCGAGCGCGGCGACGTCGCGAGCTTCGCGCCGAAGCATCCCTCCCTCGCCCAGATCTTCAAGGAGGTCATCCAGTGAGCACGCCAGCCCCCTCCCGCCGCCCTGCCCGTTCGAGCACCCAGGCCTCGATGATCTGGCTCGTCGCCGAACGCGAGATCGGCTCGAAGCTGCGCAGCAAGGCCTTCCTGATCTCGACCGGCGTGCTGCTGCTCATCGCGCTCGCCGGCATCGTGATCGGCGGCTTCGCGAGCAAGAACGCCGCCGCGGAGTCCATGCCGGTCGCGGTGACGTCCGAGACGGCATCCGTCGTGTCGGCCCTGCCGAACGTCGAGGCCACCGAGGTCGCCGACACCGCAGCCGCCGAAGAGCTGCTCCGCTCCGAGAAGGTCGACGCGGCGGTCGTTCCCGGCGAGGGCGCGACCGGGCTCACCGTGATCGCCCTCAAGGACGCCCCGAGCGGACTGGTGTCGGCGCTGTCGCAGGCGCCCGAGGTGCAGATCCTCGAGCCCGCGACCACGAACCCGCTGCTGCGCTACTTCATCGCCATCGCGTTCGGCATCGTGTTCATGGGGGCAGCGGCGACGTTCGGCGGCACGATCGCGCAGAGCGTCGTGGAAGAGAAGCAGACCCGCGTGGTCGAGATCCTGCTGTCGACCATCTCGTCGCGCACCCTGCTCGCGGGCAAGGTCATCGGCAACACGATCCTCGCGATGGGGCAGATCCTCGCGCTCGCGGCGATCGCCACGATAGGCCTCACGGCGACGGGTCAGAGCGAGGTGCTCGCGACGCTCGGGGCCCCGATCATCTGGTTCGCGGTGTTCTTCCTCTTCGGGTTCATCCTGCTCGCATCGATGTTCGCCGCCGCGGCCTCGATGGTGTCGCGCCAGGAGGACATCGGATCGACGACGACCCCGATCACGATGCTCATCATGGCGCCGTACGTGCTGGTGATCGTGTTCAACGACAACCCGCTGGTGCTCACGATCATGTCGTACGTGCCGTTCTCGGCTCCGGTCGGCATGCCGATGCGCCTGTTCGTCGGGGAGGCGCAGTGGTGGGAGCCGCTGCTGAGCCTCGTGATCCTGCTCGCAAGCTGCGTCGCGGCGATCGCCGTTGGCGCGAAGATCTACGAGAACTCGCTGCTGCGCATGGGCACCCGGGTCAAGCTGGGCGAGGCGCTGCGCGGCTGAGCACGCGCTCCCGCGTCATCGCCGGGCTCGCGCCGACCCGCCCTGCGCCGGACCCGCCCCTGCGCCGAGGCCCTCCCCTGCGCCGGTCCCGCCCCTGCACAGGACCCGGCCCTGCGCCGAGACCCGGCCCTGCGCCGAGACCCACCACCCCCGTCGAGACCCACCACTCCCGACGTCCGGGGTGGTGGGTCTCGACGCTCGTGGTGGGTCTCGACGTACGTGCGTGCGTGCTGCGTGCTGCGTGCGCGTGCGCGGTGCGCGGGGGAGCTCAGAGGGGCGGGGTCAGAGCACGCCCTCGGAGAGAGTGGTCGGGTTGCCGAAACGGTGGTTCGTGATCGACACGGCCTGCTCGTGCAGGAACGGCAGCATCTCGACCCGGCCCGCGCCCGTCACGGCGTGCGACCACACGGCCACGTCGGGGGTCCCGCCGAGCGCCTCGAACAGCGCGGAGGCGTCGCCGCCGACCAGGCGCACGCGGCGCCAGCTGTGCTCCGCCTTCGCGGCGGCCTTGGCGTAGCGCTTGACCCACGCCGCGTCCTTGTCGCTCGACACGGTGACGCCCGCGGCGCGGAGCGCCTTCTCGACGCGCGAGGGCAGTGCGGCGGCCGACACCGTGAACGGGCTGCCGCTGCGCAGGGCGGCGGCGATCACCCGGATGCCGTCGGCGAGCGTCGCACCCTCGGCGATGCGCACGTCGACCTCGACCGGGCGGTACCGGAACACGTTGCGCTCCACGCCGAGGCCGGACTTGTCGGAGACGGCGCCGAACTCGGAGACCCACGCGCGCTCGTCGGAGGCGGCCGCACGGTGCAGCCACTCGATCTGGACGGCGTCGAGGTCGGCCGCGGCGGCCGCGAGCACGGCGTCGACCGCGGGGACGATGGCGGCTCCGGGGGCGGCCGCGGGCAGCTCGGCCGGGGCCCACTCGCCGAGACCGAACAGGTAGTTGGGTCCACCGGCCTTCGCGCCGGCGCCGACGGCGGAGCGCTTCCACCCGCCGAACGGCTGCCGCTGCACGATCGCCCCGGTGATGCCGCGGTTCACGTAGAGGTTGCCCGCGTCGACGCGGTCGATCCACGTGGCGACCTCGTCGGAATCGAGCGAGTGGATGCCGGCGGTCAGGCCGTAGTCCACCGCGTTCTGCAGCCGGATGGCCTCGTCGAGATCCTTCGCGCGCATGATGCCGAGCACCGGTCCGAAGAACTCGGTCAGGTGCGTGGTCGATCCCGGCGCGACGCCGATCTTGACGCCCGGCGTCCACTGGCGTCCCTCGGTGTCGAGCTTCTTCGGCTCGACGAGCCAGCGCTCGCCCTTGTCGAGCGTGGTGAGGGCGGTGAGCAGCTTGCCGTTCGCCGGCTCGATGATCGGTCCCATCTGGGTCGACGGGTCGTCGGGCAGACCGACGCGCATCGAGGTGACGGCGTCGACGAGCTGGCGCTCGAAGCGCGCGGAGTCGGCGACCGATCCGACGAGGATCGCGAGCGATGCGGCCGAGCACTTCTGCCCTGCGTGCCCGAAGGCGCTGCGGGCGACGTCGGCGGCGGCGAGGTCGAGGTCGGCCGACGGGGTCACGATGATCGCGTTCTTGCCGCTCGTCTCGGCGAGCAACGGCAGGTCGGAGCGGAACGAGCGGAACAGCTGCGCCGTCTCGTACGCACCCGTGAGGATCACCCGGTCGACTGCAGGGCTCGCGACGAGCTGTGTGCCGAGGTCGCGGTTCGCGAGATCGACGAGAGCGAGCAGCTCGGTCGGCACGCCGGCCGCCCACAGGGCCTCGACCATGACGGCGCCGCAGCGCTGGGTGAGCTTGGCCGGCTTGATGATGACGCCGGAGCCGGAGGCGAGGCCGGCGAGCACGCCGCCGGCGGGGATCGCGACGGGGAAGTTCCACGGCGGGGTCACGACGGTGACCTTCGACGGCACGAAGTCGGCCCCGGTGATGTTCTCGAGGTCGAGAGCCCGCTCGGCGTAGTAGTGCGCGAAGTCGATCGCCTCACTGACCTCGGGGTCGGCCTCGGCGATGGTCTTGCCCGCCTCGTGCGCCATGATCTCGATGAGCTGCGCACGACGGGCGGCGAGCTCGTCGCCGGCCCGGTGCAGGATCGCGGCGCGCTCGGATGCCGGGCGGGCAGCCCACTTCTCGGCAGCGCTCTGCACCGTGGCGAACACGCCGTCGAGCTGCGCCTCCGCGTCGATGCGCGCTGCGGCGATGGCGTCCAGACCGAGGGTCGAGCCGACGGAGCGCTGCAGGATCTCGCGACCCCACGCGCGGTTGGCGGCGATCGCGGGGTCGGTGTCCGGCTGGTTGTGGAATCCGGTGGTCACGGCATCCGTCAGCTCTTCGGCGGCGCGGTTCTGCACGCGGTTCGGCGACGGCACCGACGGGTCGGCGACGAGCGCGGCCAGCGACCGCTCGAAGCGCTCGCGCTCACGGGTCAGCAGCTGCGGGTTCGAGGCGAGCTCGAACACGGCCGACATGAAGTTCTCGGGGCTGGCGTTCTCTTCGAGGCGGCGCACGAGGTAGGCGATCGCGACGTCGAACTCGGCGGGGTTCACGACGGGCGTGTAGAGCAGCAGGCGGCCGACGTCCTTGCGGACGGCCTCGGCCTGACCGGTCGCCATGCCGAGCAGCATCTCGTACTCGACCGCGTCGGTCACACCGCGGGCCTGGGCGAGCAGCCAGGTGTAGGCGATGTCGAAGAGGTTGTGACCGGCGACGCCGATGCGCACGGCATCCAGTCGCTCCGGCGTCATGGCCCAGTCGAGCACGCGCTTGTAGTTGGTGTCGGAGTCCTGCTTGGTGCCGTAGGTCGCGAGCGGCCAGTCGTGGATCTTCGAGTCGACCTCCTCCATCGCGAGGTTCGCGCCCTTGACGACGCGCACCTTGATGGGGGCGCCGCCCTTCGCGCGGCGCGCGGCGGCCCACTCCTGCAGGCGCTGCATGGCGGCGAGCGCGTCGGGCAGGTAGGCCTGCAGGACGATGCCCGCCTCGAGGTCTTCGAGACCGGGCTGGTCGAGGATGCTGGTGAACGCCGCGATGGTCAGATCGAGGTCGCGGTACTCCTCCATGTCGAGGTTGATGAACTTCGCCTTGCCCGCGGCCTCCGCTCTGGCGGCGAGGCGGTACAGCGGGGTGAGCTTCTCGACGACGTCGGCGACGGCCTCGTCGAACGACCACATGGAGAGCTGGCTGACGACGCTCGACACCTTGATCGAGACGTAGTCGACGTCGCCGCGTGCGAGGAAGTCCTGGGTGCCCTGCAGACGGCGGCCGGCCTCGCGCTCGCCGAGCACGGCCTCGCCGAGGAGGTTGAGGTTCAGTCGGTTGCCGCCCTTGCGCAGCTTCGCGATCGCAGGGCCCAGCTTCGAGGGGGTCGCGTCGAGCACGAGGTGGCCGACCATGGCACGCAGCACGCGGCGCGAGATGGGCACGACGACGCCGGGCAGCGTGGGTGCGAAGAAGCCGCCGGCCTTGATCGCGGCGCGCAGGTAGCCGGGCAGCAGCGTCGGGGTGATGTCGGAGAGCTCGGCGAGCTTGCGGCCGGCGACGCCGAGGTCTTCGGGGCGCATGACGCCGTCGACGAAGCCGACCGTGAAGGCGAGGCCGTTCGGGTCCTTCAGCACCTCGGAGAGGCGCTGAGCGGCGGGCTCGACGGGGTGGGTCTCGCTCTCGGCGAGCCAGCGCTGCACGAGCGCGGCGACCTCCTCGGTGCGCGGAGTGGTGTCGGGGGTGGCGGTGTCGGCGGCGACAGTCATCGGGAGACCTTCCAGGGGGATCGCGCGTGCGGGTGCGTGCGTGGCTCGATCATTGTCAGACGCCGCAGTAGGCTACGTCTATCAACCGATTCGCGTGATCATCGTTCAGTAAGGATGAACGATCCGCGTGCGCCTGAGGAGCCGGGATGCTCGACGTCAACCGCCTGCGTATGCTCGTCGAGCTCTCGCGCCTCGGCACGCTCTCCGCGGTGGCCGATGCCCTCTCGTACAGCAAGGCGTCGGTGTCGCAGCAGCTCGCGGCCCTGGAGCGCGAGGTCGGCGTCCCGCTGCTCCGACGGGTCGGCCGCGGCGTCCAGCTCACGCCGCAGGGCACCGTGCTCGTCGGCGAGGCCGTCGGCATCCTCGACCGCCTCGAGCAGGCCGAGGTCGCGGTCGCCGAGTCGCTCACCGAGGTCACCGGCACCGTGCACCTCGCGGTGTTCCAGTCGACCGCGCACTCGCTGCTGCCCGGCGCCCTCGCCGCGCTCCGCGCGCAGCATCCGTCGCTCCGCGTCGAGGTCACCGAGAGCGACCCCGAGACGGGTCTCGTCGGCGTCTCGAGCCGCGACTTCGACCTCATCCTCGCCGAGCAGTACCCCGGTCGCACGCGCCCCCTGCACGCCGACCTCGACCGCGTCGTGCTCGCCCATGACGCGATCGCGCTCGCCCGGCGGCCGGGGAGCCCGGCGGAGGCGGATGCCGTGGCGGCGCTGTGGTCGACGCGCGACGAGCCCTGGGTGCTCGAACCGGCGGGGACCGCGTCCCGCGCGTGGGCAGAGCAGCTGTGCCGCACCGCGGGGTTCGAGCCCGACGTGCGCTTCGAGGTCGCCGACCTCACCGCCCACGTGCGCCTGATCAGGGCGGGGCTCGCGGTGGGCCTTCTGCCCGAGCTGGTGTGGGCGGGCGAGACGCCGACCGTCGACCTGTCGCCGCTCCCCGACGAGCCCCGGCGGGAGATCTTCTCGTCTGCGCGTCGGGTCTCGGCGGCCGCCCCGTCGATCCGCGCCGTGCGCAGGGCGCTCGCGTCGACGGCATCCCGCAATCTGCTCGACTGAGAACGGCGCTGCGCGTCACACGACGTCACGGGAATATGCGTGCACATACATTCGTTGGCACCCTCGTACGCGGACGAAGGAGTCCGGTTCCGACTCCTCTGAAAGGCATTCCCGTGAGCACTCCCGTGATCGACCGCACCGCCCCCACCGAGCACCCCGTCCTCGACGTCCTCGCCGGACGCTGGAGCCCCCGCGCGTACGACGCGCAGAACGACATCGACGAGGCCAAGCTCGCGACCGCCCTCGAGGCCGCTCGCTGGAGCCCGTCCGCCAACAACTCGCAGCCGTGGCGCTTCATCGTCGCCCGCCGCGGCACCGCCCTGCACGCGCAGGTCACCGACTCGCTCGTCGGCTTCAACCAGACCTGGGCGCGCAACGCCGCCGTGCTCGTCGTCGCGATCGCCGAGACCGCGACCGCCGACGGCACCCCGCTCACCCACGCCCTCTACGACCTCGGCCAGGCCGTCGCGCACTTCTCGGTCCAGGCCCACCACGACGGCCTCGTCGTGCACCAGATGAGCGGCTTCGACCCCGAGGTCGTGCGCGAGTTCGCCGACCTCGAAGAGCGTTTCGTGCCCGCCACCGTCTTCGCCGTCGGCGAGTTCGGCGACGTCGAGTCGCTGCCCGAGGTGCTGCAGGAGCGCGAGGTCGCCCCGCGCGTGCGTCGTCCGATCGACGAGACGGTCATCCTCAGCGCCTGAGCGGAGTCCCGTCTCGGCGCACCGCCGCCGCATACGCGCGTCGAAACCCCACACGCGCGCCGAAACCCCACTTGAGCTACGTATCTCGGGTGGGGTTTCGGCGTTCCCGTAAGGTCTCGGCGAACAGAGCGGGAGACGCCGCGTCATTTGTCAGGAACACTGCGCGACGGCCCCGACCTAGACTCGTCGGCATGGCAATTCTGCGCAGGATCAAGTCGGTCGAGCAGTCCATGGCCGAGACCCACGACGAGAAGCGCTCCCTCAAGCGCTCCCTCGGGGTGTGGGACCTCGCCGTCATGGGCGTCGCCGTGGCCGTCGGCGCCGGCATCTTCTCGGTGGGCGCCGAGGCGTCGGCCCGCCATTCCGGTCCGGCAGTGATCATCTCGTTCGTGATCGCCGCGGTCGTGTGCGGCCTCGCGATCCTCTGCTACGCCGAGTTCGCGTCATCCATCCCCGTCGCGGGATCCGCGTACACGTTCACGTACTCGACGCTGGGCGAGTTCCTCGCGTGGATCATCGGCTGGGACCTCATCCTCGAGATGCTGATGGCGTCGGCCGTCATCGCGAAGTACTGGGGCGTGTACCTCGGCGACGCGGTGTCGCTGTTCGACCTCGACATACCGATGACGCTGCAGCTGGGACCGCTCGCGTTCGACTGGGGCCCCGTCGTCATCGTCGCGATCTTCACGACTCTGCTCGCCCTCGGCACGCAGCTGTCGAGCCGCGTGAACAGCGTGTTCACGGTCATCAAGGTCGCGATCGTGCTGTTCGTGATCGTTGTCGGGTTCTTCTTCATCAACGGCGCCAACTACACCCCTTTCGTGCCCCCGGCTCAGGAGGGCGCGGCCTCGGAGAGCGCGTGGACGCAGTCGCTGTTCTCGTTCATGACGGGCTCCGAGCCGACCATGTACGGCGTGTTCGGCATCCTCAGCGGCGCAGCCCTCGTGTTCTTCGCCTTCATCGGCTTCGATGTCGTCGCGACCAGCGCCGAGGAGACCAAGGACCCGAAGCGCACGGTGCCGCGCGGCATCATCCTCGGCCTCGCGATCGTGACCGTGCTGTACGTGCTCGTCGCCGTCGTGATCACCGGCATGGTGTCGTACACCGAGCTCGCGAAGCTCGACGAGCCGTCCTTGGCGAGCGCGTTCGAGCTGGTGGGCGCGACGTGGGCGGCGCAGGTCATCGCGATCGGCAGCCTTGTCGGCCTCACCACCGTCGTGATGGTGCTCCTCATGGGCCTCGCCCGCGTCGTGTTCGCGATGAGTCGCGACGGACTGCTCCCCCGCTCGCTGAGCGTCACCGACGCGAAGCGCGGCACGCCGATCCGCATCCAGCTCATCGTCGGCGTGATCATCGCGATCATCGCCGGCTTCACCGACGTGCAGGTGCTGGGCGACATGATCAACATCGGCACCCTGTCGGCGTTCGTGCTGGTGAGCATCGGCGTGCCGATCCTGCGCAAGTCGCGTCCTGACCTGGAGCGTCCGTTCACGGTGCCGCTGTCGCCGTGGCTGCCGTGGATCTCGGCGATCGCGTGCTTCTGGCTCATGCTGAACCTCAGCACCGAGACGTGGCTGCGCTTCGCGATCTGGCTCGCCCTCGGCCTCGTGATCTACTTCGCGTACTCCCGACGCCACTCGCTGATCGGACAGGGTCTCGAGAAGGACGCCCTCGGCGGCATCCGTCGCGACCGGTGACTCAGTCGCCGGCCCGCACCTCGTTGCCGTGCCTGTCGAGGATGCGGCCTCCGACGATCGAGTCGCCGTCCTCGAACGCCTCCAGGTAGGCGACGGGGATGCTGCGGGTCGGCGCTGCGGCGAACACGGACGCGTCCTTTCCCGGTCGGCGTCCGAGGTGGTTGAAGAGCAGGTTGAGCAGGATGGCGGTGACCGCGGCCGAGCTGATCCCGGAGTGGAAGATGGTCGTGAACCAGTCGGGCATCCGGTCGTAGATCGTGGGGGCCGCGATCGGCAGCATCCCGATGCCGATCGCCGAGGCGACGATGATGAGGTTCATGGTGCCGCGGTAGTCGACCTTGGCGAGGGTGCGGATGCCGCTGGCGGCGACGCTGCCGAAGAGCACGATGCCGGCCCCGCCGAGCACGGGCGTCGGCACGGCGGCCACGACGCGGCCGAGCACCGGCAGCAGACCGAGCACGACGAGCACCGCGCCGCCGGCGGTCACCACGAACCGGCTCTTCACGCCCGTGATCGCGACGAGTCCGACGTTCTGCGCGAAGGCCGACTGCGTGAACGGCCCGAAGACCGGGGATACCGCGCTCGATAGCATGTCGGCGCGCAGCCCCGCCGCGATGCGCTTCGCATCGACCTTCGTGCCGACGATCTCGCCGACCGCGAGGATGTCGGCGGTCGTCTCGGTGAGCGTGACGAGGATCACGATGAACATCGAGATGATCGCGGCGACCTCGAAGGTCGGCATCCCGAACGCGAAGGGACTCGGCAGCGCGAGGATCGGCCCGTCGCCCACGGCGCTGAAGTCGACGCGACCGAGGCAGGCGGCGACGATCGTGCCGACCACGATCGCGAGCAGGGTCGACAGTCGTGAGATGGCGCCGATGCCCACCTTGCTCAGGGCGACGACCACGACGAACGTGATGACCGCGAGCAGCAGGTTCGACGGATCCCCGTAGTCGGATGCCGTGCTGTCGCCGCCCATGGCCCAGCTCGCCGCGACCGGCAGCAGCGTGAGGCCGATCGTCGTGATGACGGCACCGGTGACGACGGGCGGGAAGAAGCGGATCACCGTCGCGAAGATCGGCGTGATCACGAGGCCGATCACGGAGGCGACGATCACCGATCCGAAGACCGCGGGGAGGCCTCCGCCGCTGGTCACGATCGCGCCCATGGTCGCGACGCCGGCGAACGAGACACCCTGCACGAGCGGCAGCTGGGAGCCGAAGAACGGGATGCCGACGGTCTGCAGGATCGTCGCGAGGCCGCCCATGAACAGACACGCGGTGATGAGAACGCCGATCTCCGCCCCGTTCAGGCCGGCCATCGAGCCGATGATCAGCGGCGGGGCGATGATCCCGCCGTACATGGTCAGGACGTGCTGGATGCCGTAGGCGACCGTCACTCCGATCGGGAGCCGCTCGTCTTCGGGGCGTGCGGCAGTCGAGCGCTTCTTCATCTCGACCTCTTCGTCGTGGGTGGGTGGGGGGGGTGGTGCGGGTCGTTCAGCTCGTGCGGGGTCTCGCGCGGGTCGCGCGGGGGCTCGTGCAGGGCGGGCGGGGGCTCGCGCGGCTCGCGCGGCTGTTCAGCCGTGCCGGGCGAGCAGGGCGCGGGCGGCCTCGCTGTGGTGGGCGATGAGCCGCTCGACGTCGAGCCCGACGATCTGGCCGTCGAGCACCCGCCAGGCGCCGCCGATCATCACGCGGTCGGCGCGTTCGGCTCCGCACAGCAGCAGCGCGGCGACCGGATCGTGGCTGCCGGAGAACCGCAGCTCGTCGAGCGTGAACATCGCGAGGTCGGCCTGGCGTCCCGGTGCGAGCACGCCGATGTCGTCGCGGCCCAGGGCGCTGGCCGATCCGGCGGTCGCCCAGCTCAGCGCTCGTTCGGGGGTGACGGCCGCGGCGCCGTACCGCAGCCGCTGCAGGTACAGCGCCTGACGCACCTCCTGGATCATGTTCGATCCGTCGTTCGAGGCCGAGCCGTCGACTCCCAGTCCGACCGGCGCTCCGGCCTGTTCCAGTTCGAGCGTGCGGGCGATGCCCGAGGCGAGGCGCATGTTCGAGGTCGCGCAGTGCGAGACGGCCGTGCCTGCGGCACCGAGCCGGGCGACTTCGTCGTCGTCGAAGTGGATGCCGTGCGCGAGCCATGTGCGGTCCGACAGCCAGCCGACGCTCTCGAGGTAGTCGACCGTGCGGAGTCCGAACATCTCGCGGCAGAAGTCCTCCTCGTCGAGCGTCTCGGCCAGGTGCGTGTGCAGGCGCACGTCGAGGCTCTCGGCGAGCGCCGCGGTGTCGCGCATGCCCCCGGTGGTCACCGAGAACGGCGAGCACGGCGCGAGGCCGATCTGCACCAGGGCGCCGTCGCCGCGCTCGTGGTAGGCGCCGACGAGGCGTTCGCTGTCGGCGAGGATGACGTCGGCGTCCTGCACGGTGCGTTGGGGCGGCAGCCCGCCGTCGTCCTCGCCGAGCGACATCGACCCGCGGGTGAGCGTCGCCCGCATCCCGAGTCGACGGACCGCGTCGACCTGGACGTCGATGCCGTCTTCGAGACCGTCCGGGAAGAGGTAGTGGTGGTCGGCGGCGGTGGTGCAGCCCGAGAGCAGCAGCTCGGCGAGGGCGACCGTGGTGGCGAGCTCCAGGTCTCGCGGCGTGATGCCCGCCCAGACCCCGTAGAGGCCCTTGAGCCAGGGGAAGAGTTCCGCGCTCACGACGGGCGTCCAGGCGCGGGTGAGGGTCTGGTAGAAGTGGTGGTGCGTGTTGATCAGGCCGGGGATGACGACGTGCCGCGAGGCGTCGACGACCTCGTCCACCGGGGCGGCGGGGGCGCCGCCCCGGTGGGCACGGTCTCCGCGATGCGGCCCTCGGCGACGACGAGGCCGCCGGAGGCGTCGGCATCCGTTCCGGTGAAGATGCCGAGGGGGTTCTTCAGCCACACGCGAGGGGTGTGCGACGACATGACGGGCTCCATCCGTAAGCGGAGCCGCGGGCCGGCCCCGAAGGGGCCAGCTCAGTGTCGTCCTGTCTGCTGATCCAGGAACCCCGTCACCGGGGTGCCCTCAGGTCTACCAGCATCCCGCGCGAGCCGTCAAGAGTTCCTTCCGCATGATGATGAACTTCTTCCGCTGGACGAAACCAGCGCCTCTCCTCGCGAGGCCGGACACCCCACCGGGTCGCCGAAACCCCACCGGGTCGCCGAAACCCCACCCGAGATACGCGATTCGGGTGGGGTTTCGGCGCTTCTGTAGGGTTTCGGCACTCAGACGGGACTAGACCTCGAAGGCCTCAGGCGCGGAGACCTCGTCGGGCGTCGTCGCGGTGAGCACGAGACCGGAGCCGTCCGCCGCGACGTCGACACGCACCGTGTCGCCGTCGTGCACGCCGCCCGAGAGCAGCGCCGTGGCGAGCTTGTTCTGCACCTCGGTCTGGATGAGACGACGCAGCGGGCGCGCACCGAACACCGGGTCGTAGCCGCGCTCCGCGAGCCACGACCGCGCATCGGGAGTGACCGCGAGCGACAACCGGCGGTCACGGAGCCGATCGTGCAGCTGGTCGACCGACAGCTCGACGATCTGCGCGAGGTCGTCTTCGCTGAGGGCCTGGAACATCACGATGTCGTCGAGGCGGTTCAGGAACTCCGGCCGGAACGCCTGCCGCACGAGCGCCATCACCTGCTCGCGCTTCTCATCGGGCGACAGCGTGGGGTCGATGAGGATCGGCGAGCCGAGGTTCGAGGTGAGGATCAGGATGACGTTCGAGAAGTCGACCGTGCGCCCCTGCCCGTCGGTCAGCCGGCCGTCGTCGAGCACCTGCAGCAGCACGTCGAACACCTCGGG
This sequence comes from Microbacterium sp. LWO14-1.2, assembly GCF_038397715.1. Taxonomy (NCBI): domain Bacteria; kingdom Bacillati; phylum Actinomycetota; class Actinomycetes; order Micrococcales; family Microbacteriaceae; genus Microbacterium; species Microbacterium sp. LWO14-1.2. Next base: position 2,253,972 of record NZ_CP151633.1, on the reverse strand, counting down.
GTGCGCCTTCTCGACCTCGTCGAGCAGCACCACGCTGTACGGGCGCCGCCGCACGGCCTCGGTGAGCTGACCGCCCTGCTCGTACCCGACGTACCCGGGAGGAGCGCCGACGAGTCGCGAGACCGAGTGCTTCTCGCCGTACTCCGACATGTCGATGCGCACCATGGCCCGCTCGTCGTCGAAGAGGAAGTCGGCGAGCGCCTTCGCGAGCTCGGTCTTGCCGACACCGGTCGGGCCGAGGAACAGGAACGATCCGGTCGGGCGACCGGGGTCGCTGATGCCCGCACGCGAGCGGCGCACGGCATCCGACACCGCCTTCACGGCATCCTTCTGTCCGATCAGTCGACGGCCGAGCTCGCCTTCGAGGTGCAGCAGACGTTCGCTCTCGCCCTGCAGGAGACGCCCGACGGGAATGCCGGTCCACGCCGCGATCACGGCCGCGATGTCCTCGTCGGTGACCTGCTCGTTCACCATGCGGGGCTCCGCGGATGCCGTGGCCTCGGCCTTCTCGGCCTCGGCGATGTCACGCTCGAGGCGCTTGATCGTCTCGTACTCGAGCTTCGAGGCACGGGTGTAGTCGGCCTCGCGCATCGCGAGGTCGCGCTGCGTGACGGCGTCGTCGAGCTGCTTCTTGAGCTCGCCGACGCGGTTCAGGCCCTGGCGCTCGCGCGCCCACCGGGCCTCGAGCTCCGCGAGCTGCGCCTCCATGCCGACGAGCTGCTCGCGCAACGCGCCGAGGCGCTCCTTCGACGCGGCGTCCTTCTCGCGCTTGAGCGCGAGCTCCTCGAGCTTCATGCGGTCGACCTGCCGCTTGAGCTGGTCGATCTCGACGGGCGAGGAGTCGATCTCCATCTTGAGCCGCGACATCGATTCGTCGATCAGGTCGATGGCCTTGTCCGGCAGCTGCCGGGCGGGGAGATAGCGGTTGGAGAGGGCGGCGGCCGCGACGAGCGCGCTGTCGGAGATCGTGACCCCGTGGTGCGCCTCGTACCGGCCCTTGAGCCCGCGCAGGATCGCGATCGTGTCCTCCACCGTCGGCTCGCCGACGTAGACCTGCTGGAAACGGCGTTCGAGCGCGGCATCCTTCTCGATGAACTCGCGGTACTCGTTCAGCGTGGTCGCGCCGATCAGCCGCAGCTCGCCACGCGCCAGCATGGGCTTGAGCATGTTCGACGCGGCAACGGATCCCTCGCCGCCACCGGCGCCCATGAGCACGTGCAGCTCGTCGATGAACGTGATGATGCGGCCGTCGGACTCGGTGATCTCCTTGAGCACGCTCTTCAGGCGCTCCTCGAACTGGCCGCGGTACATGGCACCGGCCACGAGCGCGGAGATGTCGAGCGACACGAGCTCCTTGTCCTTGAGCGACTCGGCGACATCGCCGGCGACGATGCGCTGCGCGAGCCCTTCGACGACCGCGGTCTTGCCGACGCCCGGCTCCCCGATGAGCACCGGGTTGTTCTTGGTGCGCCGGGTGAGCACCTGGCTGACGCGTCGGATCTCGCTGTCGCGGCCGATCACGGGGTCGAGCTTGCCCTGACGGGCGCGGTCGGTGAGGTTGATCCCGAACTGCTCGAGGGCGGACTGCTGGTCGTCGTTCTGCGGTGTGCTCTGTGGGCCTGGCATCTGTTCCTCCTGAGGAGACTCCTTGTCGTCGCGTGCTCCGCCCGAAAAGTTGAGTGGAGATGACTCAAGTTTAGCGCACGGCGACGACGGCGTCCAGGATCGTCCGCGCGACCTGGCGTTTCGTGCCCTCCGCCGAGGCGACGACCGCCCCGCCGTCACCGACGATCTCGACCGCGTTGTGGCCCACCTCGAACCCGTGACCGGCGTTCGCGAGGTTGACCGCGAGCAGCTCGACACCCTTGCGCTCCCGCTTGCGGCGGGCTCGGTCGAGGCGCTCGTCCGAGCTCTCCGAGGTCTCCGCAGCGAACGCCACGATCGTCTGACCTGCGGGCGCCCTCCCCTGGCCGCGGGCGGCGGACAGCGCCGCCACGACATCCTCGGTCTCGACGAGCTCGATGCTGCTCAGCCCGCCGAGCTCCTTCGTGACCTTCTGGTCCGACACCGACGCGGGCCGGTAGTCGGCGACCGCCGCCGCCATCACGACGACATCGGCGTCGGCGCTCGCGTGCCTCATGGCCGCAGCGAGCTCGGCGGCCGTGCCGACGGGCACGACACCGATCGACGGATGCCGCGCCTCGCCCAGCACATCGCGCGAGACGTTCGCGGCGACGAGCGTCACGGCGGCGCCGCGCGCGGCGGCCTCGGCGGCGAGCGCGACGCCCTGCCGCCCGCTGGAGCGGTTGCCGAGGAAGCGGACAGGGTCGATGGGCTCGCGCGTGCCGCCCGCCGACACGACGACCCGGAGTCCGTCGAGGTCGCGCGGTGCGAGGAGCTCGAGGGCCGCGGCGAGGATCTGCTCCGGCTCGGCCATGCGCCCCGGACCGCTGTCGCCGCCGGCGAGCTCGCCCTCCGCGGGGCCGACGAGGTGCACGCCTCGGCTCACCAGGGTCGCGATGTTCGCCTGCGTCGCGGCGTTGCGCCACATCTCGGTGTGCATGGCGGGCGCGAGCAGCACGGGGGCCTCGGTCGCGAGAAGCGTGGTGCCGAGCAGGTCGTCGGCGATGCCCGCGGTGATCTTCGCGATCGAGTTCGCCGTGGCGGGGGCGACGACGACGAGGTCGGCGTTCTGCCCGAGCGCGACGTGGCGGACGCGGGCGACGTCGTCGTGGACGCTCGTCGTGACGGGGTGCCGACTGATGGCCTCCCACGTCGGCAGCCCCACGAAGCGCAGCGCGTCCTCCGTCGGCACGACCGTGACGTCGTGCCCGGCCTTCGTGAGCAGTCGCACGAGGTGCACTGTCTTGTAGGCGGCGATTCCTCCGGTGACTCCCACGACGATGTTCACGGTTCGATTCTGCCGCACGGCACCGACCTCGCGGTCGGCCCCCGCGCACCCCGACCTAGACTGGCAGGGTGTGCACGGTGGTGATCGACGTCGAGGATGCCGCGAACGCCCGACTCCTCGCGGTGCGCGACGAGGATCCGCAGCGGGCATGGGATGCTCCGGGCGAATGGTGGCCGGATCGGTATCCCGGCGTCTCGGGGATCCGCGACCGGCGGGCCGGCGGCGCCTGGCTGGCCGTGAACCCCGCCGAGCGCCGACTCGCCGTGCTGCTGAACCGCGCTGACATCGCCGACCTGCCCGACGACCTCGCGCAGTCGCGCGGCTCCCTCGTGCTGGAGTCGGTGACCGGCCGCTCCCCCGAGGCACCGCTGCCCATGCACGGCTTCAATCTGCTGGAGGTGCGCCCCGAGGGCGCGCGCGTGCTGAGCTGGGACGGCGTCGAGTTGCGCGAGAGGCCCGTCGATCCCGGCATCCACATGATCGCGCACGACGACCTCGACGATCCGCAGACACCGCGCATCGCGACGTGGCTGCCCGAGTTCCGCGCGCTGGGCCCGGCCGCCGACAGCTCCGACTGGGCGGCGGACTGGATCGCCCTGCTCGGGGTCTCCGCACGGCTGGACCCCGAAGACGATCGGGCGATCATCCGCGACAACCGACCGTATGGCTTCCCGACGCAGTCGCTGCTCTACTCGACCGCCGCCGTGACGCCGCAGGGGATCGACCTCGGCTACCGGGCGCTGCCGAGCCCCGGCCACTGGGAGTAGCCGGACGGATCGGGCCTCCCTGGCCAGGCCTTCCTGGCCAGGCCCTCCCCGGTCGGGCGCTCCCCGGTCAGGCCGCCGACGTCTCGGGGTCGGTGCACGAGAACCGCGCGCGATACGCGGTCGGCGTCGTGCCCAGCACCCTGGCGAAGTTCTGCCGCAGGACGGCCGCCGAGCCGAACCCGCACTCCTCCGCGATGCGGTCGAGCGGCAGGTCGCTGCGCTCCAGCATCCGCTGCGCATGCAGCACCCGCTGCCTGGCGAGCCATGCGGCGGGCGTCGCCCCGTACTCGGCCTTGAAGCGGCGGGCGAAGGTGCGCGGCGACATCAACGCGCGGGCGGCGAGCTGGTCGACGCCGAGGTCTTCGGTGAGGTGCTCGACCGCCCAGTCGGCCACGGCCGCGAGCGAGTCGTTCGGAACCACGGGGATCGGACGGTCGATGAACTGCGCCTGTCCGCCGTCGCGCTGCGGCGGCACGACCATGCGGCGTGCGATGCGGTTGGTGAGCTCGGCGCCGAGCTCGAGACGCAGCAGGTGCAGGCAGGCGTCGATGCCGGCGGCCGTGCCTGCGCTCGTGATGATGCGACCGTCCTGCACGAAGAGCACGTCCGGGTCGATGTCGATCTGCGGGTACATGTCGGCCATCACGTCGGAGTAGCGCCAGTGCGTCGTCGCGCGGCGACCGTCGAGCACACCGGCCGCGGCGAGGATGAACGATCCGCTGCAGACGGTCAGCACCCAGGCGTCGCGCGCCACGGCGTCGCGGGCGAGATCGATCAGCCGCTCGTCGACGGACGTCCAGGACGACCGGGGAACCGGGCAGAAGACCACGAGATCGGCCTCGTACGCGAAGGACAGGTCATGCTCGACGTTGACGGAGAACCCCATCGTCGACGCCACGGCGCCGGGCTGCGGCGCGACGACCCGGAAGTCGAAGTTCGGCACTCCGGAGTCCGTGCGGTCGAGTCCGAACGCCTCGCAGGCGACACCGAACTCGAAGGGGGAGAACCCGTCGTGGATCACGCAGGCTACGGTCTTCATGGCGCTCCTCGGCATGGCAGTATTCGTACGATACAAGTCTATTCTGCCACTCGTGGCGGATCAAGACCGACCGTAGCGTTTCTGCCATGATCCTTCTTCTCGCACTCCTCGCTCTCATCATCTGGGCTCTCATCGCCACGGTCGTCGAGCTCCGTCGTGACGGCTATCGCCGTCAGCCCACCGACTGGCGGCGGGTCGCCGGCCGCGACGCCCTCGACCGCGCGGAGTCCGGCCACGTCTACCACTGAGCACGGCCCTCCGTCCATCCACTCCTGAGTCCGCGACGGCGGGGGCTACGCTCATGACCATGAGCGAGCCGCACCAGCAGCAGCCGTCCGGACAGCCCTCCGGGCAACCGTCCGGGCACCCGGGCCAGCCCCACGGAAGCCTGGGCCAGCCCCACGGAAGCCTGGGACAGCCCTACGGAAGTCCCGGGCAGCCGTACGCGCAGCCACGCCAACCATACGGGCAGCCGGGCCAGCCGTACGGGCAGCCAGGCCAGCCGCACGGGCAGCCAGGCCAGCCGTACGGGCAGCCGGCGCAGCCCGGGGTCTACCCCGGCGCCTCGACGCCCACCGGAGCCCCGGCGTCCACGGGTGGGGCACTCGGCCGCGTCGCCTTCATCGTCGCGCTCGCGTCGCTCGCGGTCGGGGTGCTCGTCGCCGTCGGAACCCCCGTCCTCCTCAGGGCGGTCGACTTCTCGGCATCCGCCTACGGCGCCATCCTCGGGGTGGGCAATCTCCTCGTGCTCATCGTCGCGGTCGTCGCCCTGATCCTCGGGATCGTCGCCGTGCGGCGCCCCGGCCAGCAGATCCTCGCGGGGATCGCGATCGGCGTCGCGGCGTCGGAAGTGCTCGGCACCCTCGTGGCGTGGGTGTCGAGCCTCGCCCTCACCCTGACCTACAGCTGACCCGGGAGACACCATGACCGATCCGCATCAGCAGTATCCGCCGCAGGCACCGCAACCGGGAGCGCAGCCGGCAGGCCAGCCGCAGGGCTACCCGCCCCAGGGTCAGCAGTACCAGGGCCAGCCGTACCAGGGCTACCCGCCCCAGGGTCAGCATCACCAGAGCCAGCCGTACCAAGGCCAGGGCTATCCGGCGGCGCCGCCCACGCCCCGGGCCTCGGGCGGCGCACTGGGACGCATCGCGTTCATCGTCGCGCTGGTGGCGCTCGGCATCCGCCTTCTGTCGTCGCTGCTCACGCCGCTCCTGTACAGCGTCGACTACTACGGCGCCATGATGGGCTTCACCGGCGTGATCAACTTCCTCGTGTTCCTCGGCAACGCGGGAGCGCTGGCTGTCGGCATCGTCGCCCTGCGCCGCTCGGGCCCGCATCTGCTCGCCGCGATCGCAATCGGTCTCGCGGGGGCAGCCTTCGTGGGCTATCTCGCCACCGCGCTGTCGAGCGTGGTCTCGTGGGTCGCCTACTGAGCGAGCACGCGTTCGTAGACCTCGACCATCGCGGCGGTCCTCGATGACTGGCGGAAGGCCTCGGCGACCTCGCGTGACGGCACGGGGGCGATCCCCGAGGCGATGTCGGATGCCGCGCGCTGCAGCGTCTCGACCAATCCTGCGCTGCGCTGCGCTTCGGTGCCCGCCGCACCGGGGACGGCCCACAGCCCGCCCCCGAGTTCGGCGGCGATGTCGGGATCGCTGATGATCGACGGCGTGCCGAGGGTCGCTGCCTCGAACGGCGTCATGCCCTGCGTCTCGAACCCGATCGACGTCTGGACGAGCGCGTCGGCCGCGGCGATGCGGGCGAGCGTCTGCGGGTAGCCGAGTCGGCCGGCGAACCGGACGTGCGGCAGCGCGGCGACGATCTTCTCGGCCGCCGCGCGCTGCGCGCCGCCGCCGATGATCTCCAGGTCGGCGTCGACACCCGACTCGACGAAAGCCTCGAGGAACGGCAGCAGACGCTTCTCCGGACTCATGCGCCCGAGCCATACGAACCGCGGGCGCCCGGGTTCGCGCTGCGCGGGCGCGGCGGCGAGGGTCTGCTCTCGGATGTCGTCGTCGATGCCGTTCCACACGACGTCGACCGGCGAGAAGACACCGTGCTCTTCGAGTCGGCGGGCGAAGTGGGTCGACGGCGCGGTGACGGCATCCGCGCCACTCGCGAGTCCGCGCAGGAACGCCCAGCCGTCCGAGCCGCCGACGGGTGCGACGACTCCGCGGAGGGCGAGGCGTCGCCACGCGTTGAGCACCGTGAGGACCGGCCGGTGCAGCGGCGTCACGGCGGCGATGCCGACGTCCACGCGGTTGTGCATGGTGTGCACGACGGGGATGCCGTGGCGAGCCGCGTAGCGGTGCCCGATGAAGGCTCCCCAGAAGTCGGCCTGCACGTGCACGAGGTCGACCGGGGGCCGGCGGGTGAGCGCGCGGTCGAGCGCGCGGTCGGTCGCCCGCCCCGGCCACGTCATCGAGTACTCGCGGTCGACGGTGATCGGTATCGACGGCAGGTCGACGTTCGCGGGGTCGGGCGTGCGCGCGGCGCGGGGACCGTGCATGCGCGGCGCGACGACCGTGACGGTGTGACCGGCGCGTTCGAGGAACTCGTGCTGCAGCCGCATCGACACCTGGGCGCCGCCGAGGGAGTCCAGGTGCTGATCGCCGAAGAAGACGACGTGCATGATCGGCCGCTACTGCGGCAGCGGCTCGTCGCGGTACAGCGCCTCGAAGGTGTCGAGGGTGCGGTTGATGTCGTGGATCACGACGCCGTCGAGAGACGCCTGCTGCATGCGCTCGTACTCCGCCTGGTCGGCGGTGAGCACATCGGTGAGACGCGCGGCGAGAGCATCCGCGTTGCCCGGCTCGAAGAGGTAGCCGTTCTCGCCGTCGTGCACGAGGTGCGGAAGGGCGACCGCGTCGGCGGCGACGATCGGCAGGGCGGAGGCCATGGCCTCCATGGTGGCGATCGACTGCAGCTCGGCGATCGAGGCGATCGTGAAGACCGACGCGCGAGACAGCAGCGCCCGCAGCTCCTCGTCGGTCGTGCGACCGTGGAACGTCACGCGGTCCGTGAGCCCCAGCTGTCCGGTGAGGTTCTCGAGCTGCTTGCGCTGGTCTCCGCCGCCGACGATGTCGAACGTGACGTCGAGCGCCGGGTCGAGCTTCGTCATCGCCTGCAGGATGACCTCGACCTGCTTCTCGGCGGTCAGACGGCCGACGAACACGATGCGGTTCTTGTCGCGGGGGCCGATCACCGGCTGGTACTGGGTGCGGTCGATGCCGCAGCTGACCGGGATCACGTTCTTCACCGCGACCGTGCGCTCGAGGAAGTCGGCGGCACGTCGCGTGGGCGTCGTGATGGCGCGGGTCAGCGAGAAGGTGCGCTTCGCGTCGGCCCACGCGAACCGCAGCACGAGGTCGTCGATGAACTTCGGCATCGTGGTGTGGTCGAGGATGTTCTCGGCCATCACGTGGTTGGTCGCGATCACGGGGATGCCGCGCTCGTGCGCGATGCGGGCGAGACCGCGCCCGATGACGATGTGCGACTGGATGTGCACGACATCGGGCTGCACCGCGTCGAGCACCTTGCGGGCGTAGTGCTTAGAGCGCCACGGCCACACGAAGCGCAGCCAGTCGTGCGGCGCCCAGCGCACCGACGGCAGCCGATGCAGCGTCATCGGCTCACCCTCGATGACCTCGGTGCGCGCCGGGGTGCGGCGGTAGGCCTGGTTGGGGGCCACGACGTGGACGTCGTCGCCGCGCTGCACGAGACCGGCGGCGAGGCGCTCGGCGAAGCGCGCGGCTCCGTTGATGTCGGGCGCGAACGTGTCGCAGCCGATCAGGATGCGCAGCGGACGCGACCCGGTCGTGGGGGCGGCGTCGGGAGCGCTCGTCGGATCGGAGGAAGAGGAAGACATTCTGCCTATCGGTCTGGCGGCCAGGAAGCCCGATCTGGGCGCTGGCCACTCTACCCGAGGGCCCTGATCGCGCCGCGGAGGCGGGCCGGGGGCTCCGCATCGACGCATCGTCGGCGGTGGGGCGAGAACTTCACCCGCACAGGTTCGCGCCGTAGCGTGGTGTCATGCGATTGACTGCCGACGCCGACCCGCAGCTCTGGATCCCCGTGACCGATTCGCTCGGATGGAAGGGGCGTCGCCACCGCAAGGCCGCGATCAGGATGCTGCTCGGCCAGGCGAACGCCGCGCTCGGCGCGACCGAGCGGCCGGGGTCGCGGTTCGGTGCGTGGGCGATGAGCCAGGCGGCTCCGATGCTCATGCGGCGGGCCGACGGGCGCGTGCTCGTGTGGACATGGAAGGCCGACCCCGAGCTCGTCGTCGCCATGGCCACGGTGCAGGTCCTGACGCCCGACGTGCGGATCGCCCGAGCATCGATGCCGATGGACTACGACGACACCCAGTCGTTCTCCAGCCGGTGGCTCGGCGCGGGCGAGAAGCTCGTCGTCGCGATGCCGCCGTCCCCCGCGACACCGCCCTTCGCGACGTACACCTGGGACACGGGGACGCACCTCATCACCCTCACGGCGGTGTGCAGCGATCGGGAGCGCTTCGGAACCCTCGACGGCGCACTCGACGATCTCGCGCGCAGCATCCGGATCGCGGACGAGCTCACCGGAGGCGAGTCGCCGGAGGTGCTCCGCCTCGGACCGGCTTGAGACCCTCTCGCTTATCACGCCGACCTGGCCAGTGATCTCGTGGTGTGGGTGGGTGTGTGCCAGTGGTGGGTGGGGTCCCACCAGGAGGGTCCGCGGACTTGGGGGATCCCGTGGTTCATGCGGATCTCCCACCCGGACGTGGCCAGGGAGCGGTGGTGCCACCAGCACAACGGGACCCCGTTGTCGGTGGAGGTCGGCCCGCCGCGGGCGTGTTCGGTGACGTGGTGGATCTCGCACCACGCCGCCGGGACATGACAGCCGGGGATGAGGCACTCGGAGTCGCGGGCGATGATCGCCCGCCGCTGATGCACGGTGAACACCCGGTCCGTGACCGTGATCCCCACGATCCTGCCCTGATCGACCAGCACCCGCTGGATCACCCCGGAGCACGCCGTGTGCACGGCCGCGGTGGTGGGGATCGTCGCGTCCGACCCGGGAAGCCGCGCCCGCCCGGACTGGCCGGCGAGGTCTGTCGCATCGACCGTGACGACCAGGGTCGGTGCGGCACCGCCCAGGGAGGGCATGTCCTGGTGTCGGGCCGCGATCCCCACCGCTGCCGCGAACGCATCATGACGTTTCTGGGTAGGCGTGCGGGGATCGATCACCGCCCGAGGATCCTCATTCCACCCCTCCGACCCGACCGCACCCGACCCGACACCGTCGTCTGTTGACCCTGCGGCGCCCTCACCCGGCGACGGTGCGAAGCGGACGCCGGTCGGGTGGGGTGGGCCGTCGACTTTCGGGTTGAGCATCGCATCCAGCACCGCCTGGAGTTGTGCCGCCGCATCCGGGAGGAGATGCCCGGTGATCCGATGCAATCCCTGGTGCAGGCGCCCGATCGTCAGGCCGCGGCGCTGCAACGCCTGCTGGTCATCGGGTTCTGGGCCGTCCGGGTCCAACACCAGCGCGATCTGTTGCGCCACCCGCCCCAGATCCTCCGGCATCACCCCCGGGCCCCGGGCCGGTTCCCCCGACGCCCCGGTGCTGTCACCCTCGTCCTCGTCCTCGAGGTCGGCAGCGTCATCCTGATCGGTCAGACCGCGGGCGACATCGGCGAGGAACGCATCCGCCGCCAACCGCTCCTCCGCCCCGATCCGGTCACGGATCCGCTCCACCGGGCCCGTCGCCGCCAACACCCCCGCCACCCCGATCACCCCGTCCCGCAGCGCCTCCCGCACCGCAGGCCACCGAGCCGGCAACCACTCCCCCGACACCAGACTCGACTCCCGCCGCACCAGACCCGCCGCCTTCACCACCCGCCCCGCACCCGACCCATCCACCAGCAGCGTGCGCTGCACCAACTCCTGCGCCGAGCGACACCCCGCCCCATGGGCGAGATCGACCGGGTTCGTCGACCCCAGAGTCTCCACCACCACCGCGTCCACCCGCCGCGCGACCGCACCCGCCGCCTGCAACACCCGCACCCGATCCGCGTCGGACAACCCCGCGAGGGTGTTGTCGGACAGCACCGCATCCAGGTCGCACGCGACCTGAGCGAGAACATCGGCGGGATGGGTCATACGGACAGTCAACCCGCGACCACCGACATTCACACGGGTAAAACCCGGCAGGAATAGGGCAGGTCAGAAGGGCATTCCAGAACACTGGAACGCTACCGGACAGGATCGAGGACAGGCACAGAACCCGACCGGCACGTCACCGCGTTTCGTCTCGCTCCGCTCGCTCAACGACCAGACGGGGTGCGTTTCGTCTCGCTCCGCTCGCTCAACGACCACGACCGGAACCCCACCGCGTTTCGTCTCGCTCCGCTCGCTCAACGACCAGCGGAACGTCCGCTCGCTCAACGACCGACGCACGCCACCTCACCCCGCGCTAGGCGAGTCCGCGCTCGTCGAGCCATCTCTTCGCGACGAGCACCGGCGCGCGCACGAGCCAGGCGTCGGCGATGAGCTCGGCGAGGCGGTCGCGCTCGATCGCGTCCAGCCGCACGAGAAGTCCCGAGTAGCCGTCGAAGTGCGGAATCGTGAAGAGGGCCTCCGGTTCGGCCGCGAGCAGGGCCTCCTTCTCCTCCTGACTGCCGACCCGCACGGCGAGCACCGGCCCCTCCGGCCACGCGGCTCCGAGCGCGGCGAGCTGCCGCAGGTCGGTCGCCCGAGGACCGCGGATCCACGCGATCTGGCCGCTCGACAACCGCCACGCCGGCTCCCCGGTGTGGCCGCCCACCCGCTCGGTCACACCGGGGAGCGCGAGCGCGATCGCTCGCGCGTCGTCGATGGTCGCCATGGCGCCATCGTCCTCCCGTAGAGCGGTCGCCACAACCGCCCCTCGCGCACGTGCGCGGAACGATCGCACACGTGCGCCGCGGACGGCTCAGCGCACGATGCGCAGCGTCCGCACCTCGAACGGGCGCAGGCTCAGCTCACCACCGACCCGCGCGTCGTCCAGCGGATCCTCGATGAGCGAGACCTCGCGGATCTCCGAGTGCTCGAACCCGACAGCCAGCGAGCCGACCGCACGGCGCCCGAGCGCCTCGTACAGCCGCACGATCACATCGCCCGATCCGTCGTCGGCGAGCTTGACGCCCGACACGACGATGCCGTCGCCCGCGACCGATACGAGCGGCTCGACCTCGCGCGCACCGCGCACGACGGATGCCGGCGCGTTGAGCGCGATGCCCTCGGCGGTGGCGATCGCGGCATCCGCTCCGATCACGAACCCGATCTCGATCTGGTGCGGTCCGTGGTCGGTGTCCGGGTCGGGGAACCGCGGCGCGCGCAGCAGCGACAGACGCACGGTCGTGGTGACCGCGTCGCCTTCCACGTCACGCGACGTGTCGTACCCGTAGATCGAGTCGTTGACGAGCGCGACGCCGAAGTCCTGCTCTCGCACGAGCACGAAACGGTGCATCGACGCCTCGAACTTCGCGGCCTCCCAGCTGGTGTTCGTGTGGGTGACGCGCGACTGGTAGCCGAACTGCGTCTCGGCCTCGGTGTGCGACGCCTGCACGTCGAGCGGGAAGGCGAGCTTCAGCAGCTTCTCGGTCTCGTGCCAGTCGACGTCGTTGCGCAGGTGCACCGTGCGCGAGCCGGGGGCCAGCACGATGGTCTGCTCGATGCGCGACTGAGAGAACTCGCGCACGACCCGCACTGCGGCCACGCCGTCGACGACGGATGCCGAGATCGACGCGACCCCGGTGAGGTCGTCGACGCTGTTGCGGTAGTAGCGGTCGATGTCCCACGCGTCCCACATGTTGGGGAAGTCCTGGTGCAGCTGGAAGAGGTTCGCGGCGCGGCCCTCGGCGACGGCCTCTCGTCCCGTGGCCTTGTCGACGGCCGACACGATCAGACCCTCGCCCGACACGAGCACCGACACGAGCTCGTTCTCGAGACGCCAGCCGCCCGCCTCCTCCTCGAGCGAGGCGGGAGCGCCGGCGGGTCCGTCCGCCCAGGCGGCGCCGAGCGCGCGGCCGCGACCGTCGACGGAGCTCGGCGTGAACCGCAGCTCGCGGTCGCCCTCGCCCGCGAGCGACCGCCGCGCGGCATCCGCGATGTCCTGCGCGTCCGACAGCACGCCGCTCAGCACCTCGACGGCCTCGCGGTGGACCCAGGCGATCGAGGTGCCGGGCAGGATGTCGTGGAACTCGTGCAGGAGCACGGTCTCCCACAGCCGGTCGATCTCGGCCTTCGGGTATGCGGCGCCGGTGCGCACGGCATCCGTCGCCGCCCACAGCTCCGCCTCGACGAGCGCGTGCTCCGCCCAGCGGTGCAGCGCCTTCGTCGCATGCTGGCTGGTGAGCGTGCCGCGGTGCAGTTCGAGGTAGAGCTCGCCGACCCAGACCGCGGGGTTCGCGATCTCGGCGCGCGCCTTCTCGAAGAAGGAGTCAGGATGCTCCCATTCGACGCGCGCGCTGCCCTCGAGGTCGCGCAGACGCTCGGCCTTGCCGGTCATCTCGCGGGTCGTGCCGCCGCCGCCGTCGCCCCAGCCCACGGGCGCGATCGACCGGGAGGAGACGCGGTTCTCCTTGAACTGGCGCGCGGCCTTCGCGACCTCCATGCCGCTCAGCTGCGAGTTGTAGGTGTCCATCGACGGGAAGTGCGTGAACATCCGCGAGCCGTCGATGCCCTCCCACAGGAAGCTGTGGTGCGGGAACACGTTCTGCTGGTTCCAGGAGATCTTCTGCGTGAAGAACCACTCGAACCCTGCCCGCCGCATGAGCTGGGGCAGGGCGGGCGAGTAGCCGAAGCTGTCGGGCAGCCAGACCCCCTTCGAGCGGATGCCGAACTCGCGCTCGAAGAACCGCTGGCCGTACGCGAACTGGCGCACGAGCGACTCCCCCGACGGCATCACGGTGTCGGATTCGACCCACATGCCGCCGAGCGGAAGGAAGCGTCCATCGGCGACGGCGGCCTTGACGCGCTCCCACACCTCCGGGCGGTGCTGCTTGAGCCACGCGTACTGCTGCGCGCTCGACATGCCGTACTGGAAGTCCGGCTGCTCCTCGATCAGCGAGGTCATCGACGAGGTCGTGCGGGCGACCTTGCGGATCGTCTCGCGCACCGGCCACAGCCAGGCGGAATCGATGTGCGCGTGCCCGATCGCCGAGATCCGGTGCGCGCTGGCCTCGGCAGGCGAAGCCAGGACGCCTGCGAGGCGGGCACGGGCGTCGGAGGCGGTCTCGGCGATGCGCTGCAGGTCGAGCACGTCGAGCGCGTCATCCATGGCCTGCAGGATACGCATGCGCCGCGGCGAGGTCGGAGCGAGCTCGGCCTGCAGCTCGTAGAGGACCTCGAGGTCGAGGGACAGGTCGAAGACCTCCTGCTCGAACACGGCGAGGTCCATCCGCCGCGAGCGGTACAGGCGCTCCGGGGACGACGTGCGGATGTCGCCCTCCTGGGTGGGGAGGAAGGGGTGGTAGTCGAGCAGCACGGGGTTCGCCGCCGCCTCGAGGTACAGCTCGACGGGCTCGTCGCCGGCGGCGGTCTGGGCGATCGGCACCCACTGGTTGCGCGGGTTGATGCTCTTCACGGGAGAGCCGTCGGGACGATACACGAGCGCCTCGCACTGGAACCCCGGCATGTTGATGTCGAAGCCGAGGTCGATCACGGCCTCGACGCGGCGGCCGGCCCACTCCGCCGGCACGCTGCCGGTGAGCCGGAACCACGTGGTGCCCCAGGCGGGACCCCACATCTGGCCGACCGCGGCCGGCTCGAAGTCGAGGGCGAGTCCCTCGGTCGGGGCGATGGGCTCACCCGGCAACTCGTGCAGTGCGATCTCCAGCGGCACGGAGGCCGAGTGGACGGCGGGGCGGATCCGCTCTTCCAGGACGCGCTTGACGCGGCCGACGGTGAGCGAGGTGTCGTCATGCATGGGTCAGTCTCCGAGCTCGACGGTGAGAGGGGGCGGGGGACGGCGAGGGGGATTGCGGTGCCGTCCGACGATGCTATCCGATTTACTAAAGCGATCTAGCATCGGTGCTTGCAGGGTGTCGTCACTTCTTCCTGCGGGCTAAACCGATCAAGTATGGTGAGGGACTATGAGCCCGGCGAAACGCGTCACCATCGCCGACATCGCGCGCATGGCCGGCGTCTCGCCCGGTGCCGTCTCGTTCGCCCTGAACGGCCGCCCCGGCGTCAGCGAGGAGACGCGGCAGCGCATCCTGTCGATCGTCGAGGAGAACGGCTGGCAGCCCAGCTCCGCAGCCAGGGCACTCGTCGGGGCGCGCGCGAACACGGTCGGCTTCGCCCTCGCGCGCCCGGCCCGGTCTCTGGGGTCGGAGGCGTTCTTCACCGACCTCATCGCCGGCATCGAATCCCGCCTCTCCGAGAGCAAGGTCAGCCTGCAGCTGCGCCTCGTCAGCGGCATCGCCGAGGAGATGGAGGTGCATCGGCAGTGGCGCTCGTCCAATCAGGTCGACGGCATCATCCTGATCGACCCTCGCGACGACGACCCCCGCGGCGAGCGCATCACCGCCCTCGACGCCCGCGCCGTCATGATCGGCTCGAAGCCGTCGCCCGAAGGCTCCGTGCCGAGCGTGTGGATCGGCGACGACGCGGTGGCGGAGTCGCTGTTCTCGTATCTCGCCGCACTGGGCCACGAGCGCGTCGCCTACGTCGCCGGGCCCGCCGAGCTCGAGCACACGCGGCTGCGTGCCGAGGTGCTCGACCGCATGACCGGCGACGGCGTCGCGGGCGAGGTCATCACGACCGACTTCTCCCCCGCGCGCGCGTCGGCCGTGACCCGCACGCTCCTGGCCGGCCGTCAGCGTCCGACCGCGATCGTCTACGACAACGACGTCATGGCCGTGGCCGGGCTCCGGGTGGCCCAGGAGATGGGCCGACACGTCCCCCGCGACGTGTCGCTCGCGTCCTTCGACGACTCGGTGATCGCCGGCCTCATCAACCCGTCGATCACGGCGATGACCCGCGACACGTTCGAGCTCGGCGAGCGCGCGGCGACGCTGCTGCTGCAGCAGATCGAGGCCGGGGCGAACCTGCCGAGCGTCGAGGGCCCGACCCCGACGCTGACGGTGCGCGAGAGCACCGCGCCGCCGGCGCCGGTCGCCTGAGCGGGCGACCCCGGCTCAGGCCTGCACGACGGTGTTCACCGAGCCGTAGCGGTCGACGCCGCTCGCGGCGAGATCGGGACGGATGAGGTGCCGGATGCCGCGGGCGTCGAGCGCCGCGGCATCGAGTGCGTCGAGGGAGGTGACCAGGGCGGGGTCGAGCCCGCCGGCGCACGCATCCACCCACGCCTGGAACACCGCTCCGCCCGGGCTCAGCGCGGCCCGGCTCACCGGCACCTCCCGCTCGTCGACCTCGACGACGATCGCGGTGTCGCGCGCGGGGGCGGCGGTGCGCCGCCGCAGCTCGGGGATGAGTTCGGCCAGGCGGCGGCCGATCGGCTTCGCAGCACCCGTCTGATCGATGAGGCCCAGCGAGTACTCCAGCTCGGGGAAGTCTCCGAGCTCGCGGCTCACGTCGTGCGAGCACCACCAGGTGATGCCCCAGAGGTTCTCGGTGCGCGCGGCCGAACGGACGGTCGCCTCGAGGAAGTCGGGCATCTCGTCGTCGGCGAGGCAGTTCGACGGCGCGCCGACCTCCTGCAGCCAGACCACGCGGTCGGGGTCGGTCGCGAAGGCGCGGGAGAGCTCGATGAGGTACTCGGCGTGCCGGTCGGAGGCCACCGACCTTCCGCCGTAGCGCTGCGCCGTGCCGTTGAAGATCCACGAGTGGATGGTCGTCATCGCCCCCAGGCGGGAGGCGTGCGCCGGCGTGAACCCGTGGCCGTCCATGTACCAGACGGCGTCGTACTCGCTGTGCACGTGCGGCAGCCCCGGGGCCGCCTGCTCGGCCGCCGACAGCAGCGCCGAGATCCATCCGCCCGCCTCGTCCTGCGTCACCGGCCAGGGCGAGGGGTGGGTGTGAGCGGAGAACTGGTTCGTCTCGTTGCCGAGCGTCAGGCCGAGGAAGTTGGGGGCGTCGCGCAGCGCACGGCCGAGGCGATCGACGAGCGCGACCTGGCCGCTCAGGGCCTTGGCGTCGGTGAACATGTTCTTGTCATGCCAGGTCCCGAGCCAGGACGGCACGAAGTCGAAGCTCGACAGGTGGCCCTGGATGACGTCGACGCTCGCGTCCATCCCGAACTCGCCGGCGATGTCGACCACCGCTCGGACGTCGTCGACAGCCCCGTCGCGGATGAAGGTGCGGTTCGGCTGCAGCACGGTCCACAGCGGGAAGACGCGGACGTGGTCGAGGCCGAGCTCCGCGAGAGCCGAGAAGTCGCGGCGCACGTCGTCGGGGGTGAAGTCCAGCCAGGAGTGCATCCAGTCCTTCGACGGCGTGTAGTTCGCCCCGAATCTCAGGGGAGCATCGAGGGCGCCGCGCTGCGTCATGTATCCGGACCTTTCCGACGGTGTCCTCCGGCGAGGACGGGATCGGACCACTATAACGCTTGAGCAACATCGTGCATACCACGCCGCAGATCGCCGCAAGAGGCCGCCGCGGCGAGCCTTGACACGCGCCGTTTCGGATGGTTTCATCTGCTAAAGCGCTGTAGTCCAATGATCGGACCGGCGCCCG
Source organism: Microbacterium sp. LWO14-1.2 (assembly GCF_038397715.1). Classification (NCBI taxonomy): domain Bacteria; kingdom Bacillati; phylum Actinomycetota; class Actinomycetes; order Micrococcales; family Microbacteriaceae; genus Microbacterium; species Microbacterium sp. LWO14-1.2. Next base: position 2,236,593 of record NZ_CP151633.1, on the reverse strand, counting down.
ATCGCCCGCCTCGAGGAAGAAGCACGATGAGAGTTCCGACACGCATTGCCACGGTGGCAGCCTTCAGCATCGGCGTCCTGGCGCTGACGAGTTGCACGGGAGGTGGCGGCGCGGGCGGCGACAGCGGCCCGATCGACACGTCCGGCGAGCTGAGCGGAACGATCCAGTTCCAGACCTGGTCGCTCAAGAACGAGAAGTTCACGCCGTACTTCGAAGACCTCATCGACGCGTTCGAGAAGGAGCACCCCGACGTCACGGTCGAGTGGCTCGACCAGCCCGGCGACGGCTACCAGGAGAAGATCCTCAGCCAGGCCAACGCCAACACCCTGCCCGACGTGCTGAACCTGCCGCCCGACATCGCCTATCCGCTCGTCGCCGCCGGCAAGCTCCTCGACATCGACGAGGCGGATGCCGACCTGAAGTCGGTCTACAACACGGGCGCGTGGGAGTCCTACAGCCAGTACCCGGGCGTCGAGGGCACGTACGGTCTGCCCTGGTACCTCTCCAGCGACGCCTCATGGTGGAACCTCGCACAGCTCGCGCCCTACGGCGTCACCGAGGACAACCTGCCCACCACGGTCGACGAGCTCCTCACCCTCGCGAAGGACGTCGCATCGCAGTCCGGCGGCAAGGTGCAGCTGCTGTCGTCGATCCCCGCACTCGACACCTTCACGTCCGCCGGTATGGAGGTCATCGACGACGAGGGCGAGTTCGTCTTCAACACCGACGAGGCCGCCGAGATCATCCAGGCCTACGCCGACGCCTACGCGGCAGGAGCGATGCCTGCCGAGGCGCTGACCGGCGACTACGGCGGGAACGCCGAGGCCTACATCCAGGAGAAGGTCGCCTTCACCACCGGCGGCACCGGCTTCACCACCGACCTGCAGAAGGACGCCCCGGCGCTCCTTGAGAACACGGTCGCGACGCCGCGCCTCGGCATCCCTCCCCTGTACGTGCAGGGGCTGAACGTCTCGGCCGACTCCGACAACAAGTCCGCGGCGCTCGCGTTCGCCGAGTACGTCACCAACGAGGAGAACCAGATCGCGTTCTCGTCGCTGGCGGTCGGCACCGCGCCCGGCACGACCTCCGGCGGCGACACGGTCGTCGAGAACATCTCGTCGTCGGTCACCGACCCGAAGCAGCTCGCCGCGATCGACACCGTGTTCACCGCGATGCAGGATGCGAAGGCGATCCCGTTCCAGTGGACGTCCGACATGGCGACGTACATGACGCAGCAGATCGCGCTCGCCATCAACGGCGAGGCCGACCCGAAGACGCAGCTCGACAAGATCGTCGAGTACGCCAACGCGAACCGGGTGGACCAGTAAGCATGGCCGCGGACACCGGCACCCGGAAGCGGAGCAGCGGGATCACCTCCCACAGGTGGTTCACGCCGTGGCTCCTGCTCGCACCCGCCGTCATCTGGGTGCTGGTGTTCGCGCTCTGGCCGTTCCTCAACACGGTCGTCCTGAGCTTCACGGACGCCAAGCCCCTGCGCACGCCCGAGTTCGTCGGCGGCGCGAACTACGAGCGCATGTTCGGCGACGAGATGTTCTGGAACGCGCTCACCACCTGCATCATCTACGTGGTCGTGTGCGTGCCGCTGCTCACGATCCTGCCGCTGCTGCTGGCGCTGCTCGTGCAGAAGAAGCTCCCCGGCATCTCGTTCTTCCGCACCACCTTCTACTTCCCCGTGATCGCCTCGGTCGTCGTGGTCGCCCTGATCTGGACCTGGCTGTTCGACAGTCGCGGCATCATCAACCAGACGCTCGAGTTCCTCGGAGTCGTCGACAAGCCGGTGGCGTTCCTCGTCGATCGGTGGCTGCTGCTGGGCTGCGCCATCCTCCTCACCGTGTGGAAGGGCCTCGGCTACTACATGGTCGTGTACCTCGCTGCACTCGGAAACGTCGGCAAGGAGCTGCACGAGGCGGCGATGCTCGACGGCGCCGGATCCTTCCGTCGTTTCCTGTCGGTGACGATCCCCTCGGTGCGCGGGGCGATGCTGCTGATCTCGGTGCTCATAGCGGTGTCGGCGATGCGCGTCTTCGCCGAGCTCGACGTGCTCTCCAAGAGCACCGGCGGGCCGGGCGGCTACGACATGTCGCTCGTCATGCTGATCCGTCAGGTCGGATCCGGCCTGAACGGCAACATCGGCTACGCCTCCGCGATCAGCGTCGCGCTGTTCCTCCTCACCCTCATCCCGCTCGCCGCGATCGCCTTCATGAATCGCGAGAAGAAGGCGAAGGCTCCCGCATGAGCATCCTGACCCGCCCCCGCACCGAAGACGAGCGCCCCGCCGACGACGCCGCGCCGCCGTCGCGCGAGCGCATCTTCCGCCGCCGCGGTTCGGGCGACTTCAGCAAGCCGACGCTCGGCGGGCTGATCGGCCGCTACGCGCTGCTCCTGCTCGTGCTGTTCCTCGTGATCGGCCCGTTCGTGTGGCAGCTGTCGACCTCGTTCAAGGGCCCGCAGGAGAACATCTACTCCTTCCCGCCGAACCTCATCCCCCGCGATCCGACCCTCGGGAACTACGCCACCGTCGCCGACGTCGTGCCCGTGTATCTGTACGCGTGGCACTCGCTGCTCGTGTCGGTCGGCACCGTGATCAGCAACGTCGTGCTCGCGACCTTCGCCGGCTACGCACTGGGATGCATGCGGTTCCGCGGCAAGTGGATCGTGATGGCCATCCTGCTCTCGACCCTGCTCTTCCCCGGCGAGGTCACCGTGACGAGCAACTTCCTCACGATCCGCGCGCTCGGCCTCGCCGACACCCTGTGGGGCGTCTTCCTGCCGGGAGCGATCAGCGCCATGAACGTGCTGCTCGTCGCGACGGCGTGCCGCATGATCCCGAAGGACGTGCTGGATGCCGCGACGGTCGACGGGGCCACGACCTGGCAGCGCATCCGCCACATCGTGTGGCCGAACATCCGCGGCATGGTCTCGGTCGTCGCGATCTTCGCCTTCATCGGCGCGTGGGACGACTACCTCTGGCCGCTCATCGTGCTGTCCGACCCGTCGAAGTACACCCTGACGGTCGGCATGGCCTACCTGAACAGCAGCTTCTCCGTGGACCCGCGGCTCATCGCTGCCGGCACCATGATCGCCCTCGTGCCCATCGTGATCATGTTCTCGTTCACGCAGCGGTTCTTCTTCAAGGGCGTCCAGGAGGGCGCCGTCAAGGGGTGACCGCGCCGCGGCTCACCCCCGCGGACGGCCCGGCGGACCCGCCGTCGTCGCGCCCGCGCTCCGGCGTCCTCGCGGCGCCGGTGTTCGCGTTCGACGTCGATCCGGCCGCGGGCCCGCAGCGCGTCGACGTGCCGGACCTGGGCCCGATCGAGATCACACCGGACACCGTGCTGCACTGGGCCTTCTACGCCGACAGCGCGGATGCCGCGCTCGCGCCGCACGCCGCGCTCGCCGTATCGGTCGACGTGCGCGTCGATGACGGCGACGGCAACGATGACGGCGACGGGAACGGCAACGGGCTCGGCGACGTCACACGCCTCGGCGACGACCCGGCCGTCCGCGACCGCTACGGTTTCGCGATCACGGCGGACGCGCAGTTCGCGGCACGCTGGAGCATGCCGGAGCAGTGGAACGCCGACACCGTCTCGCTCGCGCCGCTCGCCGGGCGTCGCGGGGCGGTCGAGGTCGTGCTCGGCGCGGGATCGCTGGCCGATGCCGCCGGCCTCCCCGCCAGGGTGAGCGGGTTCGTGCAGGTGCTGGTCGAGCAGCGGAGCGCCGCGGCATCCGACCTCGCTCCCGTGGAGCGGGTCGACACGCGTCGCGGAACGCACTCGGGTGCGCGGTTCTCGCGCGGCAACACCATTCCCGCGGTGGCACGCCCGCACGGCTTCGCGTTCGTGACCCCGGCTACCGACGCCGCCGACGCGAACTGGCCGTACCGCCCGTCCGTGCACGACGATCCGCAGGGCCGCCGGCTGGAGGCGTTGCAGTTCTCGCATCAGCCGAGCCCGTGGATCGGCGACCGCTCGGTGCTCCAGCTCATGCCGTTCGCGGGGACCGCGGCATCGGAGCGCGGCGCCCGCCGGCGCTGGATCGTCCCGGGGTCGGAGCGCGCACGGCCGCACGAGTACGCGGCGGCGCTCGACGACGGGCACGGCGGCCTGATCCGCGCGGAGCTCACGGCGACCGGGCACGGCGCGGCGTTCCGTGTGCGCGGCGACGACGACGAGCGCGTGGGCTTCGTGATCGACCAGCTCACGGACGAGGGAGAGCTCCGCTGGACGGATGCCGACGGTTTCGCGGGCTGGATCCCCGAGGGGTCCGAGGACTGGGGCAATGCCCCGCGCTGCTACTTCGCCGGGCGGGTGGTCGGAGGCGGCTGCGCCGAACGGGGCCCGCTCTCCGACGCCGGACGAGGACGGGTGGCCGGGTTCGTCGCCGGCCGCGGATCGCTCGAGGTGCGGGTGGCCGTGTCATTCCTGTCGATCGAGCAGGCCGAGCGCAGCCTCGCTCTCGAACTCGACGCCGCGACCGGGTTCGACGAGCTGCGCGCCGACGCCGCGGCATCCTGGAACCGGCTGCTCGGCCGCGTCACGATCCCATCGCTGTCCGCGTCCGACGCGGCGTATCGTGCGCTCGCCGATGAGGAGGACAGGGCGCGGATCGCCGCCGCCCTGCATCGCATGCACCTGTATCCGAACACCGCAGCCGAGGACACCGGGTCGGCCCACTCTCCGGCATCCGCGTTCGCCGATGTCTTCGCCGAGCGGACGCCGTTCGGCGAGACGCGCACGGGCGCGCCCGTCGTCGCGGGCGAACTCGTCGTCAACAACGGCTACTGGGACACGTATCGCACGGAGTGGCCCGGCCTGGCGCTGCTCGATCCGGCGCTCGCGGGGCGCCTGCTCGACGGGCAGCTCGCGCAGTACCGCCGCGGCGGCTGGATGGCGCGGTGGAGCGCACCGGGGTACGTCGACAGCATGGTGGGCACGTCGAGCGACCAGATCTTCGCGGATGCCGCGCGCTGGGGCGTCGAGTTCGATCGGCGCGCGGCGTTCGAGAGCGGGTGGCGCAACGCCTGCGAGCCGGGGCCCGACGCACGGCGCGGGCGAAAGGGCATCGACCGCGGCCGCTTCACGGGGTACATCTCCTCGGCAGTACCGGAGGGTATGAGCTGGAGCATCGAGAACGCGATCAGCGACGCCGCCCTCGGCCGGTTCGCCGCGCAGCTCGCGTCCGACGAGGCGACCTCGACGACGGATGCCGCGCGCTACCGCGCCTTCTCCCGCTACTTCGCGAACCGTGCGCTGTCGTACCGCTCGCTGTTCGACCGGGAGGCGGGGTTCTTCCGCGGCCGCGACGACCGGGGATCGTTCTCGTCCGAACCCTTCGACCCGCGCACGTGGGGCGGCGACAACGTCGAGACGAACGCGTGGGGCATGTCGGTCGGTGCGGTGCACGACGGCGACGGACTGGCCGACCTCTACGGCGGCCGAGCCGGACTCCGACAGCACCTCGATGCGCTGTTCGCCGAACCGGAGACCGCCGACGAGCAGTTCGCCGGCGCGTACGGCACGGTCATCCACGAGCAGCGCGAAGCCCGCGCTCTGCGCGCCGGCATGTGCGCGATATCCAATCAACCAGCCCACCACATACCGCTCATGTACGCGTTCACGGATCAGCCGTGGCGCGCGGGCGAGACCGTGCACGAGCTGGCCGGGCGCCTGTTCGCGGGCGCGCACATCGGCCAGGGCTTCCCCGGCGACGAGGACAACGGCGAGATGAGCGCCTGGTGGCTGTGGGCCGCACTCGGGCTCTATCCGCTCGAACTCGCCTCGGGGATGCTGCGCATCGGCTCGCCCCTGCTCGACGATGTCCGCGTCGACCGCGGGAACGGGTCGTCCCTGCGTATCCGGTCGCGCCGCAGCACGCCGAATGCGCACGTGCTGCACGAGGCACGGCTGAACGGCGTCTCGCTCGCGACGGCCGAGCTGCCCGTCGACGCCCTGGTCGGATGTGCGTCCGACGACCTCGTGCTCGATCTCGTGTTCGGCGACGACCCGCAGGACTGGCTCGGCGGAGTCCCTGACACGGATGCCGTGCCCTGGCGTCCCGACCTCACGGCGACCGACGGCTCGCCGATCGCCTCGGAGGGCGTCCGGCACGCGGAGCGCGCGTTCGACGACGGGGATGCGGCCGGCGCCGACGGCGTCGTCCTGCGGCAGGGCGAGTGGATCGGCTGGCGGTTCGCCGAGGCGCGGGCGGTCAGCGACGTCTCGGTGACGACGGTGACGGCGGCGTCCTCGACCGCGCTCGTGTGGGAGTCGGAGACATCGAAGGGCTGGGAGCGGATCGCCGTCACCGCCGAGATCGAGCTTCCCGCGGATCGCACCACGCCGTTCACCCTCGCCGGACGCACCGCGACCTCGGCGCTCCGCGTGCGGGCGGAGGCCGAGGTCACCGTGCGTCAGCTCGAGCTCTTCGATCTGGGCTGACGGCCCCGATTCCCGCTCACTGCGGGGAGTAGACCGTCGCCTCGCCCTTGATCGCCTCGGTGATGCCCGAGATCAGCGACGACTGGTTCGTCGCGGTGAGGTTGTACGCGACGTAGACGCCGTAGCCGTCGGCGGCCGTGCGCTGCGCGAAGTCCGCTGCGGTCGCCGCGCTCGTGTTCGAGAGGTCGATCGCCGCGGCGCCGATGCGCGACCTGTCGTCGAGCCCGGGGACCGTGGGGGCGTCGTAGGTCGGGTAGTACGGATTCCAGGCGTAGTCGAGAGTGGCGCTCACGTCGAAGGCGCCGAAGTCGGTCGTGGTGTACGACGGTCCGATCGCGTACAGCGTGATGAGCTTGTCGGGGCCGAGACGGTCGCGCAGAGCCGACGCCACCCATCCGAACGACTGCGCGTTGGGCTGGGGCGTGCCGTTCGCGCCGTACTGGCTCCACTCGTCGTCGAAGTCGATGCCGTCGAGTCCGTAGGTCGTCACGGCGTCGGCGAGCTGGGCGGCGAACGCGTCGGCCTCGGCGTACGTCGAGAAGTTCGCGAAGCCGGCGCCCTGGTGGTTGCCGAGCACCGACAGCAGCACCTTGGTGCCCTGGGCCTGCAGCGGACGGATCTGGTTCTCGGCATCCTGCAGCGTCTCGGTAACGCGCTCGTTGAAGTGCAGGTACGCCTTCTCGCCGTCGTAGTTGATGTTCGCGGCGAAGATCATCGCCAGGTCGACCGCCGGGGCCCCGGAATCGGAGAGCCGGTAGTCGGCGACGTTCGCTAAATCGTTCGAGTTCACTTCGACATAGACGGCGAGCTTCGCGTCGGTGTCGGGCGCCTCGTCTGCCGCGGCCGACGAGGCGGCGACGCCTCCCACGGCGGCGATGGCGAGCGCAGCGGATGCCGCCAGGCATCGCCGGATCAGGGAATGACGGGGGTTCGGCTGACTCATGGTGGAGCTTCTCCTTCGGCGTCGTTGTCGATCTCGCGCCGCGTCGATGCGGCGTGCCGATGACTATATCGCTTAAGTGAAGCGCTCGGAAGAGGTCGGCGCACACAGCAAAGAGGGGCGGATGCCGCAGCATCCGCCCCTCTCCCCGGCGTCAGATCGGTCGCGATCCGCTCAGATGTTCACGTCGCCCACGAGGTTGACCTTGATGCCCATGCCGGCGAACATCGCGGCCTTCGCGATGAGCGCCTTGTCGGCGGTCTCGGCGTCGGGGGCGTAGACGGTCTGCGCGTGGTTGGCCTTGTGGCGGGCCATGAACTGATCGCGCGAGATGCCGTGCAGCACGACGTGCGCGATCGGCCACTCCGGGTTCGTGTCGTTCTTGCGGCGCTGCGTCTCCTCCTCGGGCAGCTCGACGACCGAGGCCCGGAAGATGTCGGCCTGCAGGATGCCGTCGGCGATGAAGACCCGCGACAGCACGACCTCGCCGGGCTTCGAGACGCCGTTGATCGTGGCGCCGCCCGCGGGGAAGAACACGTGGCCCTGCCGCCATCCCTCGGCGTTCTGCCACCCGCCGAGGTGGGAGGCGGGCACCGAACCCGAGATCTCGTAGACCCAGACGAACCGGCCGTCGTAGTCCTCGCCCCAGCGGACGTCGTGCAGCGTGTTGTCCGGCACGAGCCCCATGGCGCGCCACACCCGGTCGGTCACGAGCGCGTCGACCGCGACACCCTCGTCGGCCTCGTTGAAGTGCGGGAACGCGCGCCCCTCGTGCAGCACCCGCGAGCCGTCGCGGGAGGTGACCGGCGGACGCTCGGTCGAGTTGAGGATGCCCTCGGCGAGGTCGGAGGCGGGCACGAGATCCTTGAGCCCCTGCTGGTACTGGATGCCGACGGCATCCAACCCGAAATCGTCGGCGATGCGCAGCGCGGCGATGTACATCTTGAGCTGCCACTGCACCTGCTCGCGGGTGAGCTCGGTCGCGGCGTCCTCGCCGTACCGGAACGTCATGCCGTGCTCGATGAGCCAGTCGTAGGCGGCATCGGCCTCGGAGTCGGCGACCTCGAGCATCTCGGCGTACAGCGCCGATTGCGACAGACGCTCCTTGTAGATGCCCGTCTTGTTGAGCAGCTCGTCGTCGAAGATCGCGTTGTACATGCCCATGCAGCCCTCGTCGAAGACGCCGATGATGGCCTTCTCCGCGAGCAGTTCCGCCGCGAGCGCCTCACCCAACTGCTTCTCCGGACTGTCGGGCAGCTCGGGCAGCGCGCGCACGTGCGAGGCGTCGTGCGTGATGGTGCCGGTCTCGGTCCATTCGCGGATGCCGTCGCGGAACCAGTCGTCGGTGAAGTCGACCGACCAGATCGACGAGTACGGCTTGTCCATCTTGGTCAGGCCCGCGTTCAGGCCGAGCAGGCCGACCAGGCCGGGCCAGTCGCCCGCGAAGTTCGCGACGGTGAGGATCGGACCCTCATGCGTGCGGAGTCCGGCGAGCACGTGGTGCGAGTACTGCCACACGGCCTCGGCGACGATGAGCGGAGCGTCGACCGGGATGTTCTTGAACACCTCGAGGCCCATGCGCTGACTCGAGATGAAGCCGTGACCGGTCTCGGGGTCGACGTCGTTCGCGCGGATCACGGTCCAGCCCAGGTCGTTCAGCACGCCGGTGACGCCGGCCTCCAGCTCGACCTGGGTCGGCCAGCCGGCCGTGTTGGCCGACTCGCGCAGATCGCCTGACGCGATCAGGTACGCGGTCTTCGGGGCGGATGCCGGGCGGGATGCCGGTGCCGGCAGGGTGTAGGTGGTCATGGTGCCTCTCCGGTGGTGCTGGTGGTGCTTGTGCTGGTGGTGGCGCTGGTGCTGGTGGTGGGTGTGGTGGTGCTGGTCGTGCTCGTCCCGGGCGGTCGGAGATCGACGCGGTGCGTCTCCCCTTCGCCGAGCCGGATCGCGCCGGCGACGCTGCGATCGCGCAGCGCGAGATCTGCGATCTCGAGCCGTCCGCCCTCGACGTGGAGCGTGAGGGAGTCGTCGTCGATCGCGACCCGCCCCCAGCCCGTGCCGGTCGTGAAGAGGCCGGTGAAGAAGCCGCCGCCCGCCGGCGCGAACGAGAGCGTCTTCGTCGGGGCGTCCCACTGCGCACCGCTCGCGCCGAGCAGCAGCGCCCACGACGCGAGTGACCGCGCATAGTGGTTGCCGCACTCGATCTCGTTCCACGGGTTGCGGTCGACGCCGTCGTAGCGCGCGCGGACGGCCCGTTCGATCCGCAGCGCGTCGTCGGAGCGCCCGGCGTACAGCAGCGATGCCGCGACCTGGTGCTCGATGCCGGTCCAGACCTCGTCGGAGTACACGAACGGGATCGTCGGCCGGCCGCCGCGGGGCCAGGAGGCGAGCAGCAGTCCGCCTTCGTCGTTCAGTGCGTACACCCGCTGCGTGCTCTCCTGCGCCGAGAGGTCGTCGCGGAGGTTGTGGGCGACGATCGCGGCGAGCGCCGAGTCGATGTGCGCGGCGGGGAGGATGTGACCGAGGCCGTTGACGAACGCGTGGAACTGTCCGAGCAGCTGGTCCGACAGCACGCCGTCGCCGTACTGGTAGCGGTGCGCATCGACGTCGTCGATCACCTGGCGGTAGTACTCGCCGTTCCACAGCACCTCGTCCATGGCGGCGGCCACGTGGTCGGCGCGGCGCGTCCACTCCTCGGCGCGATCGAGATCACCGAGATGCGCGGCCATGCGCGCCCCCGCGCGGAGCGCGGCGAGATGGATGCCGTTGGCGAGCGGCTCCGTGCCGTGGAACTCGATGTCGTACGTGTTGTGCATCTCGCCGTCGAGCAGACCGTCGCCGTCGCGGTCCCACTCGCGCGCCGCATAGTCGAGGGTGCGGACGGCTGCGGGCCACACTTCGCGCAGGAAGTCGTCATCACCGCTGAAGCGCCACTCGCGGTGCAGGCGCAGCAGCGTGCCGAGCTGGCCGTCGACCGCGGGGGCCATGAACCACGACGGACCGCCGAGCACCCGGTTGCCGCGGAACTTCTGCGCGCCGGCGTCATCGGTCTCGAGCAGGTACTCGGCCCGGCGGGCGCTGCGCTCGAGCGACGGGAACAGCCAGGCCACCGTCTGCGCGTACGACCACACGTGGGTGCTGGTGCCCTCGCAGGATCCGCCGTGATCGAAGGACCCCTCCCACGCCGCGAACACCGGCCCCTCTCCGAGATCGGGATGCGGCGACTCGACGACGAAGCACGTCGTCGACCGGGCCGCGGCGATGTTCGCGCCGACCGCGTCGGCCAGCACGGGGTCGAGGCTGCCGCCGTAGAGCGCCTCGACGAAGGCATCCGTCGTCCGCTCCAGGGTTGGCAGCTCGGTGTGCAGGTGCGCGGCGGCGCTCCACGCGTCGGGCCAGAGCGTCGCGTAGTGGTTGCGGATGATGCCGTCCGCCGGGTCGGCGAACACGATGTGCCCGTGCCAGCCGCTGCGGCGGTTCGGGAAGCTCCACGCGAGCACGAACTCGAAGTCGCGGCTCTCTCCCGGAGCGAGGGTGTGCACGATGCCGAGCGAGCCGGTGCGCAGCCGCGGCAGCTTCGCGAGCATCTGCTCCTCGGTCAGCGGGGCCGCCTCGGAGGAGTCCGCCGCCCCGGTCTCGTCCAGCTCGGCGAAGAGCCCACGCGGCCGGTCTTCGAGCGTGAGACGCGGTTCGGGCTGCAGCAGGCCGTCGTCGGCGAGGTCGTCCCAGAACAGCCGGGCGCCGTCGGGCCAGTAGCTCGTCACCCACTGGGGCTTCACCGTGGTCGACTCGTCGGCGGTGGTGAGGCTCAGCGTGCCGTACCCGGGGTCGTCGTCCGGGAGATCGATGTCGAAGTCGAGCCCGCGCACCCCCTCCTCGTCGCGCCAGCGCACCCGCTGCGTGCCGCGCATTCCCCAGGGAGCGTCGGGCCCCGGCATCCCCCGTCCGGCCGTGTGCGAGACGCTGCCGACGACCGTGACGGCGACGGGGACCTGCCCGGGGTTCGTCACGCGATAGCGCAGCACGGCGGCGGGGATGCCGGACTCGTCGGCGTCGAGGGGGACGAGCGGGGTGAACGCGTGCAGCGAGACGTCGACGGGGAGCGTCGTGTCGGTGAAGTCGACGTCGACGACCGGGTACTCGCCGTGCAGCGTCGCTCCGTCGAGGCGCGGCAGGCCGGCGAGCTGGTCGAACGGGTACCCCGCGTCGGCGTCGTGTCGACCCGTCAGCCGCGCCTCGAGCACGCGGGTGACCGACCGACCGCCCTGGGGTGCCGCATGGATCGCGAAGAACGAGTGCGGGTTGCGGCGTCCCTTGTCGGGGAGGTTCTCGAGCTCCCAGTCGCGCAGCTCGCCTCGAGCCCCGATCGACACGTTCCCGGTGCCGATGCCGCCGAGGGGGAAGGCGGTCGCCTGCGAGGTGTGCGGGATGCTGCGGGCGCGGCGGGTCATGCCGACGCGCCCCTCTGCTCGGCGGCGAGCTCGTGAACGACGTCCGCCGTCTCGCGGTAGAGGCGGGTGTAGCGGTCGAACAGCTCGTCGTAGAGCTCGCGCAGCGAGTCGTCGGGACGGATGGTCTCGGTGACGGGGTTCCACGCGGCGATGCTCGGCGCTTCGCCGTCGGCCGTGGCATCGCCTTCGACCGTGGCGACCGCCGCGAGGAAGGCGGCGCCGTAGCTCGCGCCGATCGTCGTCGCCGGCACCTCCTGCACGAGGCCGGTGACGTCGGAGACGATCTGCAGCCAGAGCCGTCCCTGCGTGCCGCCGCCGACCGCGACGATGCGGCGGATGTCCGCGCCCGCTGCACGCATCGTCTCGACGTTGTGCCGCACACCGAGGGCGGTCGCCTCGAGCGCGGCGCGGTAGAGGTCACCGCGGGTGTGGGCCAGGGTGAGCCCGGCGATGACGCCGCGGGCGTCCGGATCCTGGATGGGCGTGCGCTCCCCCGCGAAGTACGGGAGCACGAGCAGTCCGCGGGCCCCGGCGCCGGAGGCGGTCGCCTCGGCGAGCAGCTGCGGGTAGTCGGCGCCCGTGAGGTCCTTGAGCCACGCGGTGAGGGCGCCGGACGTCGAGAGCCCACCCGCCAGGTTCCTCGTACCGGCGAAGGCCCCGGCCGTGGTCCACATGGAGGGCGTGCGCAGCGTCTCCTCGCCCGTCGCGACGAGGAACATCGTCGTGCCGTACATGAGCATGAGGTCGCCGAGCCCGTGCGCACCGACGCTGACGGCCTCGGTCCATGCGTCGATCGTGCCGGCGATCACGGGAGTGCCCTCAGGGATGCCGGTGGCCTGCGCCGCGTCGGCGGAGACGGCGCCGGCGACATCGCCGGCCCAGAGCAGCGGCGGCTGCTCGATCGACGACGCGTACCGCTGCCACCACTCGTCGTGCCACGCCTCGCGCTCGATGTCGTAGAGAGGCGAGACCTGGCTCGCCGACTGGTGGTCGAGCACGTAGGCGCCGGTCAGGCGTCGGGCGAGCCACGAGGCCGGCATGTACACCCGGCGCGCGCGCTGCCACACGTCGGGCTCCTCGTCGGCGACCCAGACGAGCTTGGGGCCTCCGGCCTGCGAGGTCAGGGTCGATCCGCCGATGCGCGTGATCTCCGACTCGCCCAGTTCCCGCGTCATCCGCTCGATCTGCGCGGTGGAACGGGTGTCGACGCCGTAGAGGATCGCCGGTCGGACGGGGCGATCGTCCTCGTCGGCGAGGAGGATGCAGGGGCCCATGCCGCTCACGCCGACGCCGGCGACCTCGGCGTCGGGCACCGCAGCGAGGAGTTCGCGGGCGAGGTCGACGAACTCGTCCCACCACACGTCGCCGTCCATCTCGACCCACCCCGTGCGCGGGCGGGAGACGTCGTGCGACCGAGTCGCGGTGGCGACGATCGCGCCGTCGGCATCCACCAGCACGCCCTTGCTGCTGGATGTGCCGATGTCCACCCCGAGGGTGCAGCGCATGGTGTCCTCCTTGAAACCCGGGCCGGTGATTCTGAAATCTCTCGCAACTGTACGCGAAATCGATTTCAACGTGCAAGCGCTCCGACCATTGCTGCACCGGAGCGGGCCGGTGACGAGCTGTCCACGCCTTGCGGACCGAACCGGCGCTCGGCGCGACGAGGGACCGAAATACCGTGACAACCTGGGCTTTCGCTCGCAGAATGGAGTCGTGGAGATGACCGAACCCCAGACCTGGACCGTGATCGGCGTGTTCGCCGCGATGATGCTCGGCGGCATGACCCTCATGACCACGCAGTTCAGCCGGGTGATCCGCGCCGAGGTCGGCGGCCTCCGCAGCGAGATGCTGGGGGAGCTGGGCGGATTCCGTGGGGAGCTGAACGGGTTCCGCGGCGAGGTGAACGGACGGTTGGACGTCATCGAGAGCCGCCTCACGCGCGTCGAGTCGAAGGTCGACGACCTCGACACCGAGCTCACCAATCTGGCGACACGGTTCTGGAAGTCGCAGTAGCCGGATTCGCCGTAGCCGGGGGCAGTCGGCGAAGTCAGGCCCGCGCGGTCCGTGCCGGCTGGATCTCGTTGCGCAGCACCACGGTGCGCGAGGGCTGCGTGTCACCGCCGATGCGCTCGAGCAGCATCCGCGCCGCCGTCACGCCCATGTGTCGCGCAGGGAGCCGCACGACCGTCACCGCGCTGGGAGAGAGCGTCGTGAACGGCAGCGAACCGATCACCGCGACGCCCACGCGCGGCGGGGTGAGGCCGCGCTCCGTCAGCACCTGGATCGCGCCGACTCCGATGAGGTTGTTGCCGGCGACGACGGCGTCGGGTGGTTCGGGCAGCGCGAGCAGCTCCTCCATCGCCTCCCGGCCGCCGTCCACGCGGAAGGATGCGAAGCGAGCGAGTCCGTCGACGTCGAGGTCGGGCTGCACCCTGGTCAGCGCCGCCCGCCATCCTGCCGCGCGCTCGGCGGCGGTGTCGATGTGCTCGGGCCCGCCGATGTATGCGATGCGGCGGTATCCGGCATCCAACAGGTCTTTCGCGGCCGACGTCCCTGCCGCCCTGTTCGCCATGACGACTCCGTCGATGTCGTAGGCCGTGCTGCGGTCGACCGCGACGACCGGGCGCCCCGTGGCGAGGATCGTGTCGAGCTTGGTACTCTCGTCGGCGGTCGCGATGATGACGCCGGACATGTGCTCGGCGATCGCGATCCGCAGATACGTCGCCTCCTTTTCGACCTGGGAGTCGGAGTTGCAGAGCACGACCGAGTAGCCTGCCTCGGACGCGACGTCCTCGACGCCGCGGGCCATCTCGGTGAAGTACGGGTTCTCGATGTCGGGGATGACGAGGGCGATCACCTCGGAGCTCTGCCGACGCAGGGAGCGAGCCATCCGGTTGGGGGTGAAACTCAGTTTCGCCGCGGCGTCGCGCACCGCGGCCACCTTGTCCTCCGACACACTCGTGCCGTTGAAGACGCGCGAGACCGTGGCGGGAGACACTCCGGCGAGTTCCGCGACGTCGTAGATGGTGGCCATTCGAACCTCATTGCTGTGCCCGGCCGAGCCGGATCTCCAGCAACAGTAGCGCGCGATCACGGGATCTCTGGTGTTCCATCCTGAAATCGATTACATTGGCCGCCATGACTTACGCATCCTCCGACCTCGCGAGCATCGCAGCGCTGCGATCCGTGCAGACGCGATCCATCAGCCCCGAGAACTTCGACGGATCCGCTGGGGGCGGAGGCCGGGCGACCGAGGGCACGGGGGCGTCGTGCGCCCGCGACCTCGGCCCCGGCTGGAAGATCTCCCCGAGCGTCGACGTCAAGGCCGGCGAGACCTTCGACCTCGCGAACATCGAGGGCGCGGGAAAGATCACCCACATCTGGATCACGACCCACACCGACAACTGGCGCACCCTGCTGCTGCGCGCCTACTGGGACGGGGCGGAGGAACCGGCGGTCGAGGTGCCCTACGGGGACTTCTTCTGCAACGGCTGGGGCGTGTTCGCGCAGGTGAACTCGCAGACCATCGCCGCGAACCCGCACGGCGGGTTCAACTCGTACTGGCCGATGCCGTTCCGCGACGGTGCACGGCTCACGATCGAGAACACGTCTGTCGTCGACGTGCGCATCTACTTCCAGATCACGTACGAGATCGGCGGCGATCACTCGGACGACGCGTACTTCCACGCGCAGTGGCGCCGGTCGAACCCGCTGGAGGAGCTCACCCCGCACGTGATCCTCGAGGGCATCGAGGGCCAGGGGCAGTACGTCGGCACGTACATCGCGTGGGGCGTGAACTCGAACGGCTGGTGGGGCGAGGGCGAGATCAAGTTCTACCTCGACGACGACACCGACTATCCGACGATCGCGGGCACCGGCACCGAGGACTACTTCGGCGGCGCCTGGAACTTCGACATCCCCGGGCAGGGGTACACCGCGTTCTCGACGCCCTATCTGGGGATGCCGCAGATCATCCGACCCGACGGCCTCTACGTCAGCCAGCAGCGCTTCGGCATGTACCGATGGCACCTGCTCGACCCGATCCACTTCGCCACCGGCATCCCGAAGGTCGACATCCAGGCGCTCGGCTGGCGGAGCGGATGGCGCTACCTGCCGCTGCGCGACGACATCGCCTCGACGGCGATGTTCTACCTCGACCGCCCCACGGCGCGCAGGCCCAGGACGCCCTCGGCCGATGACCTGGAGGTGCACCTAGGAACCGCCCCGGTGCCCGACCTCGGCGCCACTCCCCCGCGGTGAGCAGTACTGATCCTGATCCGCCGCCTACCTCGCCGCGGACGAGTCTGGTGTCGTATCCTCGTCGTCGCTCATCAGCCGTGCGTGGAGGTCTCGGAGAGCCCCTTCGACGGAGGGGATGTCCTGTCCGACTGTGACCCGCACGGTCTCGATATCGATCCAGGCGTAGCCGTGCGCGATACGGTTCCGCATTCCCCAGATCACGATCCACTCATCTCCGAACAGGTCCGTCGTGAGGTCCGGCGCACCGCGATGTAGAGCCTCGATCATGGCCGCCAGACGCAGCGACACGGCATCCGCAACAGTCTCGTCGTCAATGCTGCCTCGATCGAGGTGGCGGTGAAGGGCGTCGAGGTGAGCGATCGCTTCCGCTACGAGCTCTGCCGTCGTCCGACTCAGAGCGGCACCGCCTCCGCGAGCACTCGTTCCTTGACGTATGTCGGAAGTGAGCGCAACGGGACGACGTCAACCTGAGCTTCGAGGGCGACCCGCAGCTCCTGCTCCAGCCGGGCGATCGCCCCCAGGCCCATCACGTTCGGAACGTCGATCAGCAGATCGATATCGGAATGAGGCCCCTCATCGCGAGTCGCGACGCTGCCGAAGACGAGCGCCTCCTCGACGCCGTGCTTCGCGAGGATCTCGAGCAGGCTCTCCCGCTTCGTCGCAATGCGAAGAGCCAGCGGACCCGGTCGGCTCTGCTTGAGAAGGCGCGATACCTCGGGCTGACTGCGCCCCACCAAAGCGGCGATCTCTCGCTGATTCGCCCCCTCCGCTGCTGCGCGATGCACGGCATCGACCAACAGGCCGCGCGCGTGGCGATGCAGCGCATCCGCGCGCCGAGCCTCCTGCCGAATTTCCTTGAACGCAGCACTACTCATATAGCAAATACTATCAGGGGTCGGTTCGCGGGCGAGAATGCAGTGGCGGCGGCCTGCACGCCAGTCCTTCCATCGGTCCCAGCACGCCGCTCGCGCCGGTCACGGAGAGCAGCATATGACCACCCGCCTACACGAGCCCCTGCACGCGGAACTGCTCGGAGTGGTAGACGCTGTTGTTGCCGGTGTTCCACTGGCTGACGCTGAGGTGCAGGTCAGACAGCGTCGACCCGGGGATGATGTACCCGCCGTAGAGCTGGGCGACGTGGGAGGAGTCCTCCTGCCCCCACTCCGTGCCGGTCAGCAGGGTGGTCTTCGCGGCGGTGTAGAGATTGTCGGTCGGGGTGTTCAGCACCATCGCGTCGATCCGGTACGCGGCCGCGTTGAACCAGGTGAGGATCCACTTGCCGCCGAGCGGCCGCAGGCACATCTCCCCGAAGCCACCGGGCAGGATCTCGGTCACGGGCTTGCCCCAGCCCCACGAGCCGTTCGCGAAGCCCCAGGGCTGGTAGGCCGACAGGGTGGTCATGTCATTCGACGGCACACGGTAGAGCACGATGCCCTTGTCGCGCTGGAACCCGGTGCCGTAGATGTACACGTATCCGTCGTTGCCGAGGCCCCACGTGATGCACTGGAACTTGCCGCCCGCCATATCCGCCGGGAACTGCAGCCCGGTGTGCTGCCAGGTGGCGCCGTTGTCGTCGGACTTCCACAGCTCGGTCCATCGCACCGCCCCGAACTGCGGGCCGTTCACGATCGCGTGCAGATACATGCGCGAGCCGATCGTGATGACGTCCGACGGGATGACGGTCGTGAAGTACGCATCGTGCGGGTAGTACCAGAACTGCGGCGCCACACCCTGCGTGTTGGCGCCCGCTCCGGCCGAGCCGGTGAAGACGACCCCGGCGGCGAGGTTCGTGGTCGACGAGTAAAGACCGACAGGCGAACGCCAGTTCGCGCCTCCGACGTGATCGGCCCACGTGTCGCCGAAGACGAACAGCAGACGTCCGTCCGGCGTGCGAGCCGGGATGCCGAGATCGGTCGCCCCGATCCCGTACTGCACGGGACTCTGCGTCCCGGCGAGCACCTTCAGTCTCGTGACGGTGAGCGGGCCGGCGGCGGATGCCGGAGCGGCGGCGCCGATTCCGACCGCGGGTGCCGCCAGCATCCCGGCGCCGAGCGCGAGCGCGCCCTGCAGGATGCCTCGGCGGGAGATGAGCGGGGATGTGTGCTGCTCGGTCATCGTCGACCTCTTTCCGTGTGGGTGTCGCTCTGCGTCGGCCGGCCCTACTTCAGACCGGCCATCTTGATGTTTCCGATGATCTGGCGCTGGAAGATGAGGAACAGGATCATGACGGGCGCCGCGGCCAGCACCGAGCCGGCCATGAGCAGCCCCAGCTCGCTCGTGCGCTCGGACCGGAACGTCGCGAGGAACTGCTGCACGACGAAGCGCTCGGGCGTGGTGATGGTGAGGATCGGCCACACGTAGGAGTTCCAGTACGCGAGGAACGACGTGATGCCCATGACCACGAACGGCGGCTTCGACAGCGGCAGGAAGATGCGCACGAAGATCGCGAACCGTCCGCAGCCGTCGAGCATCGCGGCCTCCTCGAGGCTGGCGGGGATGTTCAGGTAGAACTGGCGGATGAAGAACACCGTGCCGGCGCTCGCAGCCCCAGGCAGCACCAGCACGGCGAGCGTGTCGAGCATCGACAGCCGGGTCACGACGATGAAGCTTGTGAGCAGGATCGTCATCCCCGGGATGAACATGGTCGTGATGACGATGACCCACAGCGTGCGCTGGAACCGGAAGTCGAGGCGAGCGAACGCGTAGGCGGCGAGCGAGTTGACGGTCAGGCTCAGCAGCGTGAAGAGCACCGCGCCGCCGAACGTCCACAGCATCGTGCGGGTGAAGGTGGGGTCGGCGAGGATCTGCGCGTAGTTCTCCCAGCGCCACACCTCGGGGAAGAACTGGAACGGGGTCTGGATGACCTCGGTCTTCGACTTGAATCCGGCGATGATCATCCAGGCGAGCGGGAACAGCGCCGCCACGAGGAACACCGCTCCTGCGAGCATCTTCGCGATGACCGTCGCCCACGATCCGGGGGTCCTCGGCAGGCGGGCGCGCCGGGACGGCTCGGTCCCTGCGAGCACGATCCCGCGCGTGGTGTCCTGCGGCGCGATGGTGACCATCAGTCCACCAGCCTCTCGGAGTTGACGAACTTGAAGACGATCGCCGAGACCGTGCCGAGCACGACGAACATGACGAGCGCGGCGGCGATCGAGTACCCGACGTTGATGTCGTTGCGGAAGTGGTTGAAGATGAACAGGTTCGGCAGGGTCGTCGAGTCCAGCGGCCCGCCGCCTGTCATCACGAGCGGCAGCTCGAACTGCTGGATGGCCGCGACGAATCCGGTGATCAGCAGGTACAGGATGATGTTCTTCATCTGCGGCAGCGTGATGAAGGCGGTCTTCTGCCACCAGTTGGCGCCCTCCATCGCCGCCGCCTCGTAGAACTCGGTGGGGATGTCGACCATCGCGGCGACCATGATGAGCGACGTGAGTCCCATGCCCAGCCAGATCGCGGGGATCGCGATCGCGAGCAGCGCCCACGCCGGGTCGCCGATCCAGGCGATCGGGTCGACGCCGAAGATGCCGAGGAACCAGTTCAGCAGTCCGCCCGAGTAGTCGTACATCAGCACGAAGATGATCGACGTGATGACCGACGAGATGATCGTGGGGATGTAGATGCTGACCTTGAGGATGCCGGCGAAGCGCCGCGACACGCTCACCACCAGGCTCGCGAAGAAGAATGCGAGCACGAGCATGGGCGGCACCGTCATCGCGACGAAGGCGAAGCCGCGGCCCACCGACGCCCAGAACAGCGGGTCGCTGAGGACGGCGGTGAAGTTGCGGAAGCCGACGAACTCGGGGTCCTTGTAGAAGCTCCAGTTCTGGAACGACAGGAACCCCGCGTAGATCGCCGGCCAGATCACGAAGATCCCGAGCAGGCCGACCACCGGGAGCAGGAAGAGGTACGCGACCTTCGTGTCGCGGTAGCGTCGGGCGTCCGTGCGGCGTCTCACCGCCCGCCGCTCCGTCGAGACTGCACTGACCATCGTTCGCTCCACCCGTTCCCTCGTTCTGACGTGACCCGCAGGCGGGGGCGGCGCGCGGCGCCGACCCCCGCGTGGAGTGCTACTGGCTCGGCGCCTTGTCGGCGAGACCCTCGCGGTCGATGACCGTCTGGATGGCCTTGTTCGCGGTGTCGATCGCGGCATCCGGCGACGCGGACCCCTTCATGACCGACTCGAAGGCGGTGCCGACCGCGAGGGAGACGTCCCACGGGTAGGTGGGCTCGGGGATCGCGTTCGGGGCGATCTCCTCGGTGATGATCGACGACCAGGGGGCGTCGGCCGCCTTGGGGTCGGCCGCGACGGCATCCTGCACCGACTGCCGCACCGGCGCCTTGGTGAACTGCGTGTCGACGAAGAACGGCACGAGGTTCTCGGGGTCGCCCGCGATGGCCCAGGAGAGGAACTTCCCCGCGGCCTCGGCGTTCTTGGTCTTGGCGTCGACGACCCACTTGAAGTTACCGAGCGTGGTGGCGGTGCGGCCGTCGGCCTCCGCCGAGTTCACCATCGGGCCGATCCCGGTCTTGCCGAGCACGTCGGCGTAGTCCGAGCCGATCTCCGACAGCATCCACGACCCGGAGACCTTGAACGCGACCTTCTCCTCGCCGAAGTCCTTGCCCCCGCCGTAGTCCGCGAGGGGCTGCTTGGGCATGTACCCCTCGTCCCACAGCGTCTTGTACTGCGTCATCATGTCGCGGTACCCGGCGTCGTCGATGTCGGCGGCGGTCCAGTCGGAGTTCAGCGCGGTGTGCCCGGCGAAGTTGTACTGCTGTCCGACGGTCGACCACGCGAACGTCGCCGCGTCCTGCGCCGGCGAGATGCAGTACTGCCCGTCGGCGAGGGTCGGCTGGATCTTGGCGCACGCGTCCATGAGCTCGTCCCACGTGGTCGGCCCCTGCTCCGAGTCGACGCCCGCCGCGTCCAGCATGTCCTTGTTCCAGAACAGCACCGCCTGCGGCTCGAGCAGCAGCGGATAGGCGTAATAGGTGCCGTCGATCTCGGACACGGGCTTCGCGGCATCCGAGATCTCGGCGAGGGCGTCGTCCGGCACGATCCCGTCGAGCTCGTGCAGCTGCCCCGCGTTCACCGCGTCCTGGATGCTTCCGGGGTGGGTGTAGATGTCAGGCGCCTTGCCCGCGGCCTGCGCGGCCTTCATCTTCTGATCCCACGCATCGCCGGGCACCTGCGTGCCGACGACCTTGATCTCGTCCTGCGAGTCGTTGAACTTCTTGATGATGTCCTCGTACCACTCGTTCTCGACCGGCGTGAAGTTGCGGTGCCAGAACTGGATCGTGGTGACGCCATCCTCGCCGCCGGAGTCGGCGGATTCTCCTGGCGTGCCGGATCCGCAGCCGGCGATCATCGCGCCGATGGTGAGAGCCCCGAGAGCGGCGAACGTCGCCCTGCGGGTGCGTGGGGTGATTCTCATGGGTTCCTCCTCAGGAACGGACTCCTCGTCGAGTCGCTGCTGTGTGCTCGGCTGTCGCCGAAACCCACCGGCCCAGCCGACGGTCCTCGGCGACCGGGTATGCGCCAGAGTAAGCGAAATCGATTTCATAAGCAAGAGATCCGATATCTCAGTTCGACCGCTCGAGATCGGCAGAGAACCAGAACACGTTGTACGGCCCCCACAGCGACAGCGTGAAGTGGATGCGCCTGCCGTCCTCCGTCACGTACCGCGGATTCAGGTACGGCGAGTAGAGACCCTCGTACTCGCTGCCCGGCACGAGCTCGAGCGGATCGCCCCACGGCCCCCACGGCGTGATGCCCTCTCGGATGTACGCGTTCCCCGCGTCGGAGTACGTCATGACCCATCGATCGAGGTACGTCGACCACATCACCGAGAGCTCGCCGATCGTGCCGTCGACCACGGTCTGGGCGTCGGCCATGTCGTCGCTCCAGGTCGGCGCACCGCCGTCGACCCCGGCGAAGTACGAGTACGCCGACTGGTCCTCGACGGCCTCCTCTGTCGCTCGGACGCGCATGAGCTGCACGCTGCCGAAGCGTCCGGACGGGATCGACCAGAAGTAGATCCAGTCCTCGCCGCCCTCGTTCACCTCGGCGGTCGCGACCTGGACGAAGTTGGAGTCCCCCGGCCATTCGACGCCCTCGACGGGGTCCCAGCTCTGGCCGCCGTCGCGCGAGACG
Source organism: Microbacterium sp. LWO14-1.2 (assembly GCF_038397715.1). Lineage (NCBI taxonomy): Bacteria > Bacillati > Actinomycetota > Actinomycetes > Micrococcales > Microbacteriaceae > Microbacterium > Microbacterium sp. LWO14-1.2. The sequence goes on along the minus strand of NZ_CP151633.1, from coordinate 2,214,327 downwards.
ATCAGCGCCGATCGATTGGCATCCCAGGCCCCGGGCTCTCCCCAGAAGCGCACCGACATGTACGACACGTACATGGTGTCGCCGATCGCGAAGCCGTACGTGGGGATCTTCGTGACCTCTCCCTCCGCGCCGTTGGCATCGTGATCGCCCTCGATGAGGGCCTCCGCCAGGCCGATGTCGTCGGTCACCCACCCGTCGAAGTCGATGCCGTCGGTCGGGTCGTCGTCCTCCGTCCACGCCGCGACGTTCGACCGCCAGAACCCGCCCTGCCCGCCGATCGACTCCGGGTCGCGCTCGCCGAACGTGTCGCCGAAGAAGAAGAAGGTGCGGTCGCCGACGTTCGTCATCGAACCGAGATCGGTGCCGGCCACCGACACCGCGGCCGTGTCGTTCATCGCGCCGGGTCCGGTCAGGCGCGCGATCTCGGTGAGGTTCGAGACACCCTCGAGCACGAACGGCTTGTCGGGGTTCGGATCCACGCTCACGACGGATCCTCCGGCTCCTGCCGCGCAGCCGGAGAGCGCCAGAGCCAGGACGACGGATGCCGCGGCGAGGCGGCGATGGGATGCGGATGCACGGCGCATGATCCTCCTCGATCGGCGGTGCGGAAGCACCGCGCCTGGCATCGAACCTAGCGAAATCGATTTCATAGCACTAGGGTCTCAGGCATGTCCGCATCGAGCGAAGGACCCTGGCTGCGCGCCGACGGTGAGCCGCGGTGGGGTCACCGCGACGGCATCCGGATCGGCATCCCTCCCCTGCCCGGCCCGCGAGGTCTCCTGCGCGTCTACACGCCGTATCTCGACCACCCGCCGGAACGACTCGTGAACTTCATCGCCGTCGAACCGATCCCGCAGGGGCGGGCGGAGCGCGGGTTCTCGGAGCTGGAGCCGAGCACGCTCGACCCCGGCGAGCGCGGCAAGCGCATGTGGGCGGCCGACGACCCGGAGGCCGCAGCGGACCCCGACCCGTCGGCGGGGCCCGCCCGCGGGGTCGTCGCGGAGATCGACGGTGTCGAGACCCTGACGGTGTGGATCGGGGTCGAGCGCTTCGACGAGGGAGCAGACGTGCGTGTGCGCGTGCGCTTCGCCGCCGATCGCCCGCACGAGGTCGAGGTCGCGGGGTTCGCGAACGAGGGCTCGGTGCCGCTCGCCCATCTCGTGCTCACCGCCACCATGGGCAACTGGGCGCGGCTGCGTGTGCTGCGGCTCGCCGACCGCATCGTCACCCCGGGAGATCTGTGGCCGGGATTCACCGGCACCGCCTTCACGGAGCACGGACGCTTCGGCCTCGCCGAGTTGATTCGCGACGGCGGGGCAGCGATCGTCGAAGCCGTCGGGGACGAGGAGGATCCGTGGTCGGTCGAGTACGCGCCCGACACCGCCGACCACTGGCGGTTCCTCGGCCGGCGTTCGGTGCAGCGGTGGCGGGTCGACGATCCGCATCCCGAGCTCGAAGCCCGAGTGAATGCCCGCTGGGCCTACTGGGCCAGCACCTCGCCGATCCCCGGCGGTCCGGCGTTCGAGAACGTCGAGATCGTCGAGCCGTTCCGCCAGGGGGCGGCGTTCCGGTTCTCGGTCGAACCGGTGTGAGCGGAGTCCCTACATGCCGGGGTCAGCTGATCCAGGCCGGCACGCGTCCGCGCAGGAACGCGCCGTCGAGCGAGAATCGTCCGGCGCCGGTGAACGCGAGCGCCAGGGCCGCCACGCCGAGCACCGCGACGAACTCGTAGCCGCCCTCGCCCACCCAGAGGCCGGCGGGCAGGTGCACGGCGACGAGCGCGACGACCATGTCGACCGCGAGCAGGATGCCGACGGGCCGCGTGAACAGACCGAGTGCGAGCAGGATCCCGCCGATCAGCTCGAGGAACGCGACGAGCGGAGCGGCGATCTCGGGCAGCGGGATGCCCATGCCCGAGAAGCTCCCGATGGTTCCGGGGATCGTGTACTCGAAGACCTTCTGCGCACCGTGGGCGGCGAAGATCCCGCCGACGACGAGTCGCAGGACCAGCAGTCCGAACGAGGGGGCGGCAGAGGGGGCGGTGGTGTTCGTCATGAGGAGTTCTTCCTTCGTGGCAGGACACCGCGCCAGGCGCGGAGCAGGGGCGTTCCCTGCCTCCACGCTAGGAACGACACTTTGCGATCTCCTGTGCGCGGCGAGCTCCGGCGGCGTACTCGCCTGACGGCCGACGCCGAGGGGCGGGGCGACCGCGTCACCCCGCCCCTCGCACCATCCGCTCCGCCCGCGCTCAGCCGGCTGTGGCGTTCTCGTAGGCGCGCATCGCGGCCTGCTGGGCGTCGGCGAGCGCCTTTTCCGGCTCCTTGTCGCCGAGCAGGGCCGCGGTGATCGCGTTGTTCAGCTCGTTCTGGATCTCCTGCCCCGCGGGCGAGGAGCCGAACGACTGGCCGTAGCCGACGACGTCGTAGAAGGTCGAGATGACCTGGTCGAAGCCGGCGTTGCCGGTCTCGGTGACGAACTTGTCGCGGATCGCCTCGTCGGAGGCGGGGGAACCGGTGAACAGCCCGGTGTTGAGACCGCCGTCATCGGTCAGGGTCTGCGCCCTGGCCTCGCCCGCCGCCATCCAGGCGTCGTCGGAGGTGAGATCGACCATCCACGCACAGGCCGCCGCCGGGTTCTTCGCGCCGACCGGCACGACGAACGCCGTGCCCGAGGCGACCGAGAACGGCTCGCCGTCCTTGTCGCGGAACGGTACGGCTTCGATGTCGATCTGATCCGCGTACGGACCGAGCACGTTCGGGTACCACTGCGCGTTGACCTGCGCGCCGACCTGACCGGCGACGTACTGGTTGTCGTCGCCGAACGTGTCGAACGAGTCGGTGAAGCTCTTCACCGCCGCGAATCCGCCCTGGGCGTCGGTGATGCGCTTCAGCAGCTCGATGCCGGCCAGGTTGCTCGGGTCGTCGAGCGTCGGGGCACCCTCGTCGTCGTTGAGCTGACCGCCCATCGCGAGGATCCAGAGTCCGCCCTGGCCTGTCGCGACCGGGTCGAACCCGAGTCGCGACGGCACACCGCCGGACTCCTGATAGATCTTGCCGATCGCGTCGATGAGACCGTCGGGGTCCGACGTGTCGAACTGGTCGGGGGTGACGCCGGCCTCGGCGAGCACCGTCTTGTTCACGATGATGGCCGGCGGCTGATAGAACTGCGGCACCGCCCAGACCTCGTCGTCGTACGTGACATCGTCGACCACGAACGGATACCAGTGGTCGCGCGGCTCGACGTCCTGCGCCGCGAAGCACTCGTCGAGCGGCATGATCAGCCCCTGCGCCGCGTAGGTCGTCACGTAGCGGCGGTCCATCTGCACGACGTCCGGCACGTCGCCGCTCGCGATGCGCGTGGTGAACTTCTGCGCGTCGAAGGCCGTGGCGTCGAGGTCGACCTCGACATCGGCGAGCTGCTCGGCCGCGTAGTCGACACGGGACTGCCCCACGTCGTCGGCGTTCTCGAAGCCCCAGGCGTTGAGGGTGCCGGTGGGTTCGGCGTCGAAGTCGGCATCCGCGCCGCCTTCGCCCGCCCCTCCCCCGCTGCAGCCGGCGAGAACGATGGCTGATGCCGCGGCCATGGCGGCGAATCCCAGGATGCGGGTGCGCATGTCATTCCTTCTTTCGTTGCTGTGTGGTGTCGGATCGGTGCAGGAGCCGTGGTGTCCCGGTCGGCCCCTGCGGTCTAGCCTTTTCGGCCCTGGGTGGCGACTCCCTCGATGAAGTAGCGCTGCCCGAAGGCGAACAGGAGGAGCATGGGCAGCGTCACGATCAGCGACGCCACCATGACGTACTGGTAATCGCCGTGGCCGCCGGCCGTCGGGCTGTACTTGGTCATGGCATAGGCGATGCCGAGCGGTGCCGTGAACTCGTCGACGGACCCGGCGTTCAGATAGATGAGCGCCGACTGCAGGTTGTTCCAGCTGGCCTGGAACTCGAACAGGAAGACGATGATGAACGACGGGATCGAGAGCGGCATCGCGATGCGCCAGAACAGCCCCCAGTAGCTGGCGCCGTCGAGACGCGCGGCCTCGAAGAGCTCGCGCGGCAGGCCGAGGAAGAACTGCCGCTGCAGGAAGATGTAGAACGCGGAGCCGAAGAGGTTCATACCCCACAGGGGCACCCACGTGCCCAGCATCCCCGTCTCCTTCCAGATCAGGTAGATCGGGATCATCGTGACGGCGCCCGGCAGCATCATCGTGGCGAGGACGAGTCCGAAGAGCAGTCCGCGGCCGGGGAACTTGAAGTACGCGAAGCCGAACGCGACGATCGAGCTCGAGATCGCGACAGCCCCGGCGGCGAGCAGCGCGATCGCGATGCTGTTCCACATCCAGCTGAGCAGCGGGAGCTGGTTCCACACCTCGATGTAGTTCTCGGGTACGAACGTCTTGGGGATGAGCGAGTTGTCGAAGACCTCTCCGCGGGGCTTGAAGCTCGCGGCGAGCAGCCACACGAACGGGTAGAGGAAGAGGAGCCCGAACCCGACGAGGATGACGGCGAGCACGATCCGCACCGCGAGGCTCTTCGGCTGCGACATCGCGCGCCGCCATCGCGACTTGTCGGGCACGGTGATCGCGCGGGTCTCGTTCTCGAGCACGGGCTCGGCGGCAGGCGGCAGCTGCCGCAGCGACGTCGACATCAGCGATCTCCCTCGTAGTAGACGAACCGGTTGCCGACCTTCACCTGGATGACCGTGATGATCATGATGATGACGAACAGCAGCCAGGCCATGGCGGCGGCGAAACCGAAGTTGAACTGACGGAAGGCCTGTTGGAAGAGGTAGATCGCATAGAAGAGCGACGCCTCGGGAGACGAGTTGCTCTGATCTCGCCAGAACAGCAGATACGCCTGGTCGAAGATCTGGAAGGCGGCGATCGACAGCACGATGACGTTGAAGAACATCGCGCCGGAGATCATCGGGAGCGTGATCGAGAAGAAGCGGCGGATCGCCCCCGCGCCGTCGATGGACGCGACCTCGTAGAGCTCGGTCGGCACGTTCTTCAGCGCCGCGAGGAAGATCACCATCGTGCCGGCGACCGTCCACAGAGTCATGATGACGATGCTCGGCTTCACCCATGCGGGGTCGACGAGCCACTGCGGACCCTGGATGCCGAAGAGGCGCAGGAACTGGTTGATCGCGCCGGAGTTGCCGTTCAGCAGCAGGAAGAACACGGCGGCGGTCGCGACGGCCGGCGTCATCTTCGGCAGGTAGTAGAGGGTGCGGAAGATGCCGGCCCCGCGGCCCACGCGGTTGAGCAACAGCGCGAGGATGAGCGCGAAGACGATCTCGAGCGGCACGGCCATGACGACGTAGAAGAGGGTGTTGGCGAGCGAGACGCCCACCCGCGGATCCTCGAACAGCTGCTCGTAGTTGGTCGTGCCGACGGGCCGAGCCGTGTTGGTCGCGAGGTTGTAGTTGCTGAACGAGATGTAGAGGCTGTACGCCATCGCCCCCGCGGTGAAGATCAGGAACCCGATGATCCACGGCGAGATGAAGAGGTATCCGGCGAGCGCCTCGCGCTTGTTGTAGTGCTGCTTCAGTGCGCGCCCGTTGCCGTCTCGAACGCGACCGCGACGACCTGCGCTGCGCTGCGCGGCCTCCTCGCGGTGCCGGGTGTCTGTCATGTCGTGTCTCCCGTCGCCTGTGGCACCGCGAAAGGTTAGGACCGGAGAAGCGCTCCTCCATGCCCCTTGCGCTTCTCTGCTCGGTTGTGCTTCCCCACCTCCCGATCGATCGCGTTCACTCCCCTGTCGGTCGGTGTGAACAGCGGATCCCTAGGGTGAGGGCGGCCCATCTCGGACAGGGAATCCCGATGCGGCCTCACTTCACCACCTGAGACTGGGGACATCCATGGGGACCTTCACGTCATCCCGGCGCGCCCGCGCCGATCGACCGGGGGCGCGTGCCGCGCTCCGCCGCCTGCTCGGCTCGACCGCCGCGGCCGCGCTGCTCGTCGGAGGCCTCACGGCCCTCGGCGCACCCGCCGCCACGGCCGCGGCCACACCACCGCCCGTGCTGCCGCGCGACGGCAACGTCGTCACGTCGGATCCGATCCCGACCGTGCAGATCGACAACGGCTACGTGTGGGCGCAGGCCATGATCGGCTCCACCGTGTACGCGGTGGGCAAGTTCGACAACGCCCGCGAACCCTTGGCCGCACCGGGTACGAAGCTCACCGCCCGGTCGAACGTGCTCGCGTACGACATCGAGACCGGTCAGCTGCTGCCGTTCGCCCCGAAGGTCAACGGCGTCGTCAAGGCCGTCGCCGCCTCGCCCGACGGCACCCGCATCTACATCGGCGGCTCCTTCAGCCAGGTCAACGGCAAGGGCCGCTCGAACTTCGCCGCGCTCGACGCCAAGACCGGCGAGCCCATCCCGGGCTACGCGCCCGCCGTCGGCGGCAGCGGCGTCTACGCGCTGAGCGTCGGCAACAACAACGTCTTCCTCGGCGGACTCTTCACCCAGGTCAACGGCACGGCGCGCAAGAACCTCGCGGCACTCGACCCCGCGTCGGGTGCGCTGCAGCCGTGGGCACCGACGACCGACCTGCAGGTCGACGCGATGGTGTCGGACCCGAAGAAGACGAAGCTCATCGTCGGCGGTCGCTTCTCGCAGGTGAACGGCGACGGATCGCAGCGCGGGGTGGCCGCGCTGAGCAAGAGCACGGGCGCGGTCGATACCTCGTGGCAGGTCAACCGCACGGTGAAGAACGGCTCGCCGGCGGGCAAGGCCGGGATCTTCTCGCTGAACGCGGACGCGACGGGCGTCTACGGAACCGGATGGGCGAACTCGGGAGACGTCAACGTCTCCAACCTCGAGGGCACCTTCGCCGCGGAGGCCGGCAGCGGTCAGCTGCGCTGGATCGCCGACTGCCTCGGCGACCACTACGGCGTCTACTCCACCGGCAAGGTCGTCTACACGACCAGCCACACGCATGCGTGCGAGACCATGGGGCTGCACCCCGAGCAGAAGCCGACCGTCCACCGCTACTCCGAGGCCTACACGGTCGACGCGCGAGGGACCCTCGGCCGACAGATGTCTCCGGCCCCGCAGTACAAGAACTGGGAGGGCACACCCGCACCCTCGGCATATCACTGGATGCCGGACTGGGCGGTCGGCACGACGTCCGGCCTGGGGCAGGCGGGTCTGTCCATCACCGGGAACGGCTCGATGATCTCGATCGGCGGGGAATTCCGGTCGGTCAACAACGGGCAGTTCGAGGGTCTCGTGCGCTTCTCGACGACTCCTCCGAACGGCTCGAAGGACAAGCCGCGCCTCTCCGGGGCCAATTGGCCGGCCACGGCGATCGCCGTCCCCGGGGCCTCCGGCGGAGTCACCGTCACGGTGGCCGCCAACTGGGATCGCGACGACCAGACGCTGAGCTACGAGCTCTACCGCAGCGGCACCGCCTCTCCGGTCGCGACCACGTCGTCGGCATCCACGTGGTGGAACCGCCCGCAGATCCGCCTCGTCGACTCGTCGGCGCCCCGCGACGCCTCGCTGCAGTACACGGTGGTGGCGAAGGATGCCGCGGGCAACACGGCCTCGACACCGACCCTGTCCGTGCAGACCTCCGCCGCCCCCGGCGACCGCTTCCCCGCGGGTGACGTGGGTATCGTGGCGCGCCAGAGCTCGAAGGCCATCGCGCTGACGGGCGGGCAGATCGCGCTGCAGGAGAGCAACGGACTCGTGCCGCAGCGGTGGACTCCCGTCGCCCTCGGTGACGGCTCCTACCAGCTGAAGAACAAGGAGTCGGGCACGTGCCTCTCGATCGACGGGCAGCTGCAGAACGACGGCACGCGCGCCATCTCGTGGGGCTGCGCGAACGAGGGGCACTTCCGTTGGACGCCCAAGCCGCTCGGCAACGGGTACGCGCAGCTCGTCGCCGGCCACTCGGGCAAGTGCCTGACCGTCGAGGGCCGCAACGCCGTCGGCGGGGCTCGCCTGGTGCAGCTGCCGTGCTCCGACGCCTCCGACGTCGCCCAGCAGTTCGCCTTCGGGCCCACCGGTCAGGTGACCCTGGTCGCCAAGCACAGCAACAAGGTCGTCGGCATCAACGACCGTGGCCTGCTCGTGCAGCAGGAGAACCGCGACACCATGGCCCAGCGCTGGCTGCTCGTGCCGCAGGACGCCGGGCAGTTCCAGCTGCAGAACAAGCAGACGGGTCAGTGCGCACAGGTCGACGGCGCGCTGGCGAACGACGGACAGCGGGTGACTCCGTGGCAGTGCACCGCGCAGGCGCACTTCTTCTGGACGCGAACGGATGCCGGCGGCGGCTACTCGTACCTGACGGCCGGTCACACCGGGCTCTGCATGGCCGTCGCCGGGTCGCGCACCGACAACGGGGCACCGCTGCAGCAGACCGCGTGTTCGACCGCGCAGAACGGCTCCGGTCAGTTCCAGCTCCGCAGCGTGCGCTGACGGGTTCGCCCCTGCGCGTCGCGCAGTGACGAGGTGCCGGTCGGGATCATCCCGACCGGCACCTGCCGTTCTCCCCCGCAGCACTCCGTAGACTCGCCAGGAGACGCGGCGCGCGATCCGGCGCGCGACGGGGAAGGGGCAGCGGCGAAGGTGAGGGCACGAGCGGTCTTCGGCGTGCTGCGCCTCGCGGCGGCGAGCGTCTGCACCGTGGCCCTCGTGCACCGGCTGTTCTGGGGCCTCAGCTCTCGCACGATCGCCGGCGACAACTTCTTCGCCTACCTGACCGTCCAGTCGAACTGCGCTCTGGTCGTCGTGCTCGTGATCGGCGCGGTCCTGGCTTTCGCACGGGCGGCCGACCCGCGATGGTTCACGGTCGCGCTGGCCCTGGTGCTGACCTGGACGATCACCGCCGGCCTCGCGTTCGCCCTGATCGCCTGGCAGGCGGGGCTCCGCGGCATCCGCGTCGACGTCCCGTGGTCCGATCAGGTGCTGCACTTCTACCTGCCGGCCTGCACCGCCCTCGCCTGGGTCCTGACCCCCGGACACAGGGGCGTCCCGTGGTGGGTCGTGCCGACCGCGCTGGCCTTCCCGCTCGCCTGGGGCGGGGTCACGCTGTGGCGGGGCCCGATCGTCGGCTGGTACCCGTACTACTTCCTCGACCCCCGGCAGGTGTCGGGGCCGCCGGAGTTCCTCATCACGAGCGCGATCGCCCTCGCGATCTTCGCCGCCGTCGCGGCGGTGATCGTCCTCGTCAGCAGGATGCGACGCCGAGGCCACGACAGGCCGCCGGTCTGACGCGGTTTGCGGGTAGGGAATCAGGCCGTCAGGGCGGCAGGGTGTCAGGGCGTCAGGGCGGCAGGGTGTCAGGGCGTCGCGAGGAACGGAGCGAGCGACGCGATCGCGGCCTCGAGCGCCTTCTGATCGTCGAGCTCGGCGAACTCGCCCGCGGCGTCGCCGCCGACGATCCCCACGACGATGCTCTCGCCCGTCTCGGGGCTGAGGTCGAACCAGGTGCGGATCAGCGCGTCTCCGCCGACGACATGCCACATCGTCGGCACGGCAGCGGGATCGGCGGGAGCATCCGCGTCGGCGTCCGCCGGGGCCGTCGCGGCGAACGGCGACTCGTCGAACCGCATCCACACGGTCTCGATGCGACCCATGCCCAGCTCGGCGATGGCTCCGCGCTGGCCGAACGGCAGCGCGGGTGCGAACTGCAGACCCTCGCCCTGCAGCACCCCGAGCGGAACGGTGATGACGACGCGGTCGAACGACAGCGACTCCCCTGTCGCGATGCCGAGGCTCACCCCGGCCTCGTCGTAGGCCACGCGTGACACCGGCGACGTCAGGCTCACCTTCGCACCGTCGAGCAGGTCATCGACGATCGTTCCGAGATCGCCGAGCGGAGCGGTGAACTCGGTCGGCGGCAGGGTCGGAGGGAACCAGGTCGACGCCTCGTCGACGTCGGAGCCGGAGGATGCCGCGATCGCGGCGAGCAGCGCGACCACGCCGGGGTCGTCGAGGTCGACCCCCGCCTCGGTCAGAGCGTCGGCCAGCGCGACGTCGGCCGGCTGCTGCTGCCCTGCGGCGATCGCCGCGTTCACGGGGTCGGACGACACCGGGGCGACGTCGCCGTCGGCCGAGCGCCACAGCGGGGTGCCGAGCGTCGTCGAGCGGATGTCGAGGCGGGTGAGCTGCGCGGCCATCTCGGTGTCGGCGGAGGCGAGCAGCCACCCGCCCAGCTGTGCGGGGACGGGCCACTGCTCCTCGTCGACCACGGACTGCACGCGCCCGCCCACCCGGTCGCGGGCCTCGAACACCATGACCTCGTGTCCGGCTGCGACGAGCCGCGAGGTCGCCACGGCACCGGCGAGCCCCGCACCGATCACGGCGATCCGCTCGCCGTCGCCCGCGGCGCGGATCACGTCGTCGGCCGCGCGGTCACCCGACCGCAGGGCCGCGTCGATCGTGCCCGGTGCCTCGGTGTCGGTGGCCTCGCCGGCGAAGAAGAGACGGTCGTCGACCGGGGCGGCGAGAGCCTCGCGCGCGCTCTGCTGCGTGCCGGGCGGCGTGTAGCTGGCGGCGCCGAGCGAGAACGGGTCGCTGGTCCAGGCGCTGCGCGCGAACGCGGTGGGCGAGATCGCACCCCCGGTCGGCTTCGGCGTGGGCGTCCGCGAGGGCGTGGGAGTGGGCGCCGGCTCGGGCGTGCAGGAGGCGAGAATCACTCCCAGGACGCCGGCGCCGGCGCCGATCAGCAGAGTGCGACGCGTCATCCTCATCGTGTCGCAACGATACCGCGCCGAGGTGGACGACCTCTCCTGCCTCGCCCGCCGGATTCGACGATTTCTCCCCGGACTCAGTTCCGGCCGCTGCCCGGATGCCAGAGAACGAGTTCGGTGGAGCGGCGGATGCGCCGACCGCTCGGCATCGGGACGACGCCCGACGAACCGGCAGCGAAGACGCGGACGCCGGGGCGGTTCTCCCGCTCCGCGCGCAGAGCGGCATCGAGCTCGGCGATGCGACGGCGCAGCATCCGGTTCTCGTCCTCCAGATCGAGGAGTCGTGCGATCGCGGGGAGGCTCATGCCCTCGGATGAGAGCTGTGCGACTTCGCGGAGCTGCTCGATGTTGCGGGTCGAGTAGCGGCGCGAGCCGCCCGAGGTGCGGCCGGGCACCACGAGCCCGATCCGGTCGTACTGCCGCAGGGTCTGCGGGTGCATCCCGGCGAGCTCGGCCGCGACGGCGATCGCGAACACCGGGGTGTCGGCATCCATCTGCATGTCAGCCACGGAGTGTCACCTTCTTCCGTCCGGTGTTCGTGATCGTCGTCATGGTCTCACCGCCGCGCCTTCGCCATGAGGTCGGCGCGGGGGTTCTCAGTGGGCTCGAGGGCCTGGAACTTCCGCAGGGCCTCCTTGGCCTCCTCGTCGAGGTGCGACGGCACCGCGATCTGGAGTTCGGCGAGCAGGTCGCCGGTGCCCTTCGCGGTCGTGACGCCGCGTCCCTTGACGCGCAGGACGCGCCCCGAGGGAGTACCGGGTGCGACGCGGAGCTTGACCGTCTCGCCGCCCAGGGTGGGCACCTCGATGGTCGCGCCCAGTGCGGCCTCGGTGAAGGTCACCGGAACGACGATGCGCAGGTTCAGGCCGTCACGGGTGAAGACCGGATGCGGTCGAACCGTGATCTGCACCACGATGTCGCCGCTCTCACCGCCGTCCGGGGACGGGCGCCCCCGACCGCGCAGACGGATCTTCTGTCCGTCGGAGACGCCGGCGGGGATCTTCACCTTGAACGGCTTGCCGTCTTCGCCCTGCAGGGTGATGGTCTCGCCCTGCACGGCGGTGACGAAGTCGAGCGTGGTGCGTGCGGTGACATCGGCGCCCCGCTGGGGGCCGCCGAAGCCGCGGAACCCACCGGAGGTCTGCCCGAACCGGCCGGAGCCGAACGAGCCGCCCTGCCCCTGATTGAACATCGCGAAGATGTCCTCGAAGTCGGCGGACTGTCCGCGCCCCTGCTGGCCGAACCGGCTGAACACATCTTCGAAGCCGCCACCGGACTGGCCGCCCGCCGTGAAGCGAGCGCCCGAGCCCATGGCGCGGATCTCGTCGTACTCCTTGCGCTGCTCGGAGTCGGAGAGCACCGAGTAGGCCTCGCTGATCTCCTTGAACTTCGCCTCCGCCTTCTCGTCACCCTGATTGGAGTCGGGGTGATACTTGCGTGCGAGCTTGCGGTACGTCTTCTTGAGATCGGCGTCGCTGACGTCCTTCGAGACCCCGAGGGTCTTGTAGAAGTCCTTGTCGAACCAGTCCTGGCTAGCCATTCATCACCTACTCGGCAGGTACGGCGACGACGACCTTCGCTGGCCGCAGCTCGACGTCGCCGAGGCGGTATCCGACCTCCACCACCTCGAGGATCGTGGTGGTCGTGGCGCCGGGGGTGGGCTGCTGGAAGATGGCCTCGTGGCGCTGGGGGTCGAACTCCTCGCCCTTCTCGCCGTACGAGACCACACCGAGGCGATCGACCACGGCGCGCACCTTGTCGGCGATCACGGCGAAGGGCGTGCCCTCGACGAGGTCACCGTGCTGGGCGGCGCGGGCGAGATCGTCGAGCACGGGGATGAGGCCCTTGGCGGCCTCGCCCTTCGCACGCTCGATCTCGACCTGACGCTGCTCCTCGGTGCGGCGGCGGTAGTTGGCGTACTCGGCCTGCAGGCGCTTGAGGTCGTGCAGCAGCGCGTCCTCGGCATCCGCCAGTGCGGCGTCGCCAGCCGCGGCCTCCTCGGTCTGCCCCGCGCTGAGGATGTCGTCGACCGTCAGGTCGTCGGGGGCGCCGTCGACCGGCGTCTCATCCGACCCTTCGGCGGCCATCGCCTCGCGGGAGTCCTGGTTCTGCGGCTCGGGGCCGGATGCCTGAGCATCCGACCCCTCGCTGCGAACCTCGTCGTCGTCGAAGTTCTTGTCCGTCATGATTACTTCTTCTCGTCCTCGTCGTCGACGACCTCGGCGTCGATGACGTCCTCCTCGGAGGAGGAGCCGTCACCGGCCGGGGCGTCGCCCTCGGCGCCGGCGCTCGGAGCGCCCTCCGCCTGCGAGGAGGCGTACAGCGCCTCGCCGATCTTCGACTGCGACTGGTTGAGCTTGTCGAACGCCGTCTTCACGGCCTCGTCGTCGTCGCCCGCGAGCGCCGTCTTGAGCGCGTCGACGTCGGCCTTGACCTCGGTCTTCACGTCCTCGGGCAGCTTGTCGTCGTTCTCGGTCAGCAGCTTGTCGATCGAGTACGCGAGCGTCTCGGCCTGGTTGCGGACCTCGGCGGCCTCGCGACGCTGCTTGTCCTCAGCGGCGTGCTCCTCGGCCTCGCGCACCATGCGCTCGATGTCCTCCTTCGACAGCGACGAGCCGCCGGAGATGACGATCGACTTCTCGGTGCCGGTGCCCTTGTCCTTCGCGGACACGTGCACGATGCCGTTGGCGTCGATGTCGAACGTGACCTCGATCTGCGGGATGCCGCGGGGCGCCGGCGCGATGCCGGTCAGCTCGAACGTGCCGAGCGGCTTGTTGTCACGCGTGAAGTCGCGCTCGCCCTGGAAGACCTGGATCGCGACGGACGGCTGGTTGTCGTCGGCCGTGGTGAAGGTCTCGCTGCGCTTGGTCGGGATGGCCGTGTTGCGCTCGATGAGCTTCGTCATCATGCCGCCCTTGGTCTCGATGCCGAGGCTCAGGGGGGTGACGTCGATCAGCAGCACGTCCTTGCGCTCGCCCTTGAGGACGCCGGCCTGCAGGGCTGCGCCCACGGCCACGACCTCATCGGGGTTGACGCCCTTGTTGGCCTCCTTGCCGGTCTCGCGCTTGACGAGCTCGGCCACGGCGGGCATACGGGTCGATCCGCCGACCAGCACGATGTGGTCGATGTCGGCGACCTTGATGCCGGCTTCGCGGATGACGTCCTCGAAGGGCTTCTTGGTGCGGTCGAGGAGGTCCTTCGTGAGGTCCTCGAACTTCGCGCGGGTGATGGTCTCGCTCAGCGACACCGGTCCGGACTCCGTCAGCGACAGGTAGGGCAGGTTGATGCTGGTCGAGGTCGAGGAGGAGAGCTCCTTCTTCGCCTGCTCCGCTGCCTCCTTGAGGCGCTGCAGGGCGATCTTGTCACCCGAGACGTCGACGCCGGTGGTCTCCTTGAACTGCTTGATCAGGTAGTCGACGAGACGCTGGTCCCAGTCGTCACCACCGAGGCGGTTGTCACCGGCGGTCGCGCGGACCTGGATGGTCGAGAAGTCGTCGTCCTTGCCCACCTCGAGGAGGGAGACGTCGAAGGTTCCGCCACCGAGGTCGAAGACGAGGATGAGCTCGTCCTCCTTGCCCTTGTCGAGGCCGTAGGCCAGTGCGGCAGCGGTCGGCTCGTTGATGATGCGCAGGACGTTGAGACCCGAGATCTCGCCGGCCTCCTTGGTGGCCTGGCGCTCGGCGTCGTTGAAGTACGCGGGCACGGTGATGACGGCATCCGTCACGGTGTCGCCGAGGTAGGACTCGGCGTCGCGCTTGAGCTTCTGGAGGATGCGCGCGGAGATCTCCTGCGGCGTCCACTTCTTGCCGTCGACGTCGAACGACCAGTCGGTGCCGATGTGACGCTTGACCGACGCGATGGTGCGGTCGACGTTGGTGACGGCCTGGCGCTTCGCGGTCTCGCCGACGAGCACCTCGCCGTCCTTCGTGAACGCGACGACCGAGGGGGTCGTGCGGAAGCCCTCGGCGTTGGCGATGACCTTCGGCTCGCCGCCCTCGAGGACGCTGACGACGGAGTTCGTCGTACCGAGGTCGATTCCTACAGCACGTGCCATGTTCTTCTCCTTTGTGTTGCTGAGTCTGATGGTCGGAAAGTCCGGGGCGATCAGGGAAACCTGAGTCGCGATGGCTCAACTGTACTCCGGACCCCCTCGGGTGTCAAACAAACTTGATATGGATCGGCTCAACTTTGAATCCGCCGAGAAGAGAGGGGGAAGTAAGGCCACCCTCACCGACTGCTGGCAGGATGGAGGCGGAGGTACGACATGACCGACACGACGCCCTACGACGCGCTCATCGTGGGCGGAGGGCCGGCCGGCCTCTCCGCCGCGCTGAACCTGGGCCGCTCACTGCTGCGTGTGCTCGTGATCGACGCCGACCGGCCTCGGAACGCCGCGACGCTGACCTCCCACGGCTTCCTCACGCGCGACGGCGTGCCGCCGCACGAGCTCCGCCGCCTGGCCCGCGCCGAGCTGGCCGCCTACCCCGGCGTCGAGATCCGCTCCCGCGTGCGAGTGCTCGAGCTCAGCCGGGACGGCGACGGCTTCACCGCCGCGATCGGCCGCACCGCTCCGACCGAGGTCGCCTCAGCGGCATCCGTCCTGCTCGCGACCGGGCTGCGCGAGACGCTGCCCGACGTGCCGAACCTCCGCGGCTACTACGGCATGAGCCTGTTCAGCTGCGCGGCGTGCGACGCGTGGGAGCTGCGCGGCCGGCGCCTCGCTCTGATCGGCGAGACCCCCGATCTCGCCGACCGCGCGCGGCTCATCGCGCGCTGGACCGACAGCCTCACGGTGTTCACGAACGGATCGGATGCCGTGACGGCGGTGCAGGAGGCGGAGCTCGCGGCGGCCGGCGTCGACGTGCGCCGTGCGCGCATCGCCGAGCTGGTGGGCGATCGGGGACGCATCGAGGCCGTCCGGCTGGACGGCGGCTCCGTGGTGCCGGTCGACGGCGGGTTCGTGCGCCCCGAGTGGCACAACGACCTGTCGTTCCTGCGGGGGTTCGCCCCGGCCGTCGATGCCGCGGGGCACCTCGTCGTCGACGGCGAGGGCCGGACCGACGTCGCCGGCCTCTACGCCGCGGGCGACACGGCCGTGCCCGGTCCGCAGCAGCTCATCGTCGCCGCCGGGGCGGGCGCCCGCGTCGCCGGAGCGATGGTGCGGGATGCCGCGGGGGTGTCGTTCACGCACTGAGCGCGACACCGGCCGCAGCGCAGCGTCGCCGTCCTACAGCCCCGCGCCGCCGCGGTACCGCGCAGCGGGGTGCCGGTCCGGAAGCCGCGGCCCCTCTCCGAAGATCCGCTCGCGCAGCGTCTCCCCCGGCTCGTACCGCTCGCGCATCCGTCCGCGTCGGCGCAGCTCGGGGACGACCAGCTCGCCGAAGTCCCGCGCCGTGTCGAACGAGTGGTACTGGCGCAGGTTGATGCCGTCGATGCCGTCGTCGTCGAGCCAGCCCTCGATGATGTCGGCGACCTGCTGCGGGTCGCCGACCGCGAAGAAACGGGAGTCCCAGGCTTCGTCGACCGCCCGCGCGAACTGTCCGACGGTGAGGTGCAGCGGCAGCGCGCCCGCGTCGATCACGTCGTGCCGGCCCTCGCGCTCCAGCGCCTCGCGCACGGTGAGCTCGGCGGGGTGGTCGAGCGGATGGAACGGCACGCTCATGTGGATGAACGCGCCCTCGGGGTCGCGGAACGAGCGATAGCGTTCCGCCTTCTCCCTGGCCTCCTGCTCGGTGCGCCCGACGATCACGGTGGCCATGACGAGGAACCGGGTGTCGTCGGGGCGTCGCCCCTGCCGCACGCTCTCGTCGCGGATCGCGGCGATGTTGCGCTCGAGCGCACCCGGCGGTCGATCGGCCGTGAAGAGCACCTCGGCGTGCTGCGCCGCGAACGCGATGCCGGCTTTCGACGCCGACGCCTGGAAGAGCACCGGCACCCGCTGCCGCGATGGCTCGCTGAGATGAGGCCCCGCGACGCGGAAGTGCTCGCCCTCGTGGTCGATCGCGCGCACGGATCCCGGGCGGCTGTACACGCCGGCATCCTTGTCGACGACGACCGCGTCGTCATCCCAGGAGCCCTCCCACAGCTTGTAGAGCACCTCGACGTACTCGGCGGCGATCTCGTAGCGGGTGTCGTGCGGGATCTGGTCGGCGAGGCCGAAATTGCGCGCGGCGTTCGGCAGGTACGAGGTGACGATGTTCCAGCCGACCCGACCGCCGGTCAGGTGATCGAGGGTGGCCATGCGCCGGGCGAACGCGAACGGGGGCTCGTACGTGGTCGAGAACGTGACGCCGAAGCCGACGTGGTCGGTGACGGCCGCCATCGCCGCCACCAACAGCATCGGGTCGAGGTTGGGGATCTGCAGGCCGCGCTCCAGCGCCGGCTCGAACGCGTCGTCGTACACGTCGTACGCCCCGACGACGTCGGCCAGGAAGATCGCGTCGAATCCGGCATCCTCCGCGATGCGGGCGAGCTCGGTCCAGTAGGCGACGTCGGCGTAGCGCTCGCGCTGATTGTCGGGCTGACGCCACAGCCCGTGCGTGATGTGCCCGGGCGTCGCCATCTCGAACAGGTTGACGATGAGGCGCTTGGTCACGAGGAGGCCCCCGTCGCCGCGGGCGTCGGGTTCTGCGGCTGGTTGAACAGGGGCACGACCCCATTCAACTCCCAGTCGCCGAGCGCGCGCTGACGCTGCACGCTCGGGTTGTGGGTCGCGACCGTGCGGGCGTTGCGCCAGTGCCTGTCCAGTCCGCGGCCGACGTCGACCGACGACGCTCCGCCGACCTCGAACAGCTCGCCGGTCGCCTGGATCACGCTCGGAAGCACGGTCTGCTGCGCACGGTAGACGTCGAGCTGCGCGCGGGTGAAGGCCGCGGGGTCGCCTTCGCCGAGCCGGTACCCGTCGAGGGCGGTGTCGAGCGAGCGCGCGGCCTCGAGCACGGTGGCCCTCGCCGCGAAGGCCGCCGAGGACAGCCGGCCGACCACGCTCTGCACGAGCGGATCCTGACGAGGGAGCGCCTCCCCGCCGAATCCGAAGATCCGGCGGCGGGGCTGCACGAACGCGACCGCGTCATCGACGGCCGCCCGTCCGATGCCCGCGACGACCGCGAGCAGCACGAGCTGGAAGAACCCCATCAGGTACGGATGCCGGAACCCGTCGTCGTCGAGCGCATAGGGCCGCACGCGTGCGGGGTCGACGACCACGTCCGTGAACGTCGTCGTGCCGCTGCCGGTGAGGCGCTGACCGAAACCGGCCCAGTCGTCGACCGACTCGACGCCGTCGACGTGCGTCGACACGATCACCTGGTGGTCCTCGCCGCGGTGCCGCGCGGAGAGGTCGATCCAGTCGGCGTAGAGACTGCCCGTCGTGTAGTACTTGCGTCCGTCGAGACGCAGACCGCCGTCGCGCTCCGTGAGGGTCGTGGCGAGGTCGGAGGTGCCGGAGAGCTCCGACTGCGCGTTGCCGACGAAGTCCCCCGCCAGGACGCGCCCGTACCAGTCGGCGCGGCGCGCGGCATCCGGCTCGAAGTGCTGCTGCTCGACGAACGCCAGGTGCCCGCGGAACACGTGCGCGACGTTCGAGTCCGCGGCGGCGAGGTCGATGAGACGTGCGAAGAGCGTCGCGAGGTCGACGCCCTCCCCGCCGTGCTCGACGGGGACGCGCGCGGCGCCGAACCCGGCATCCAGGAGCTCGCGGATCTCGGCACGCGGCAGCCGGCGGTCGCGGTCGCGGTCGGCCGCGCCCTCGCGCAGACGGCGGAGCAGGTCAGGGGACGGCTCGGACATGGTTCCTCATTTCACGGCGCCGAGCGACAGCCCGGCGATCAGGCGCCGCTGCGACACGACGAACAGCAGGAGCAGGGGCAGCGAGGTGATGACGGCGAGCGCCATGAGGCTGTTCCACTCCGCGGAGTAGGTGGAGTTCTGCTGGGCGAGCAGTCCGCTCACGGGCAGCACCACACCCTGGGGCAGGAAGTTGATCGCGTACACGAACTCGCCCCACGCCGAGATGAACACGATGCACACGACGGTGACGATGCCGTTGCCCAGCATCGGCACGGTCAGCGAGCGGAACGTGCGCCACCGCCCTGCGCCGTCGAGCTCGGCGGCCTCGTACAGCGCACCGGGGATCGCGAGCGCGAACGGCCGGAGCAGCATGATCGCGAACGGCAGCAGCAGGGCGATGTCGGCGATGATCACGCCGGCGAGGGTGCCGAGCAGCTTCCACGAGGCGAGCACGCTGTACAGCGGAATGACCGTCATGGGCTGCGGAACCATCTGGAGCACGAGCAGCGCCGCGAGGAAGACGGTGATCACGTGGTTCCACCCGGCCGAGACTCGACGCGCGAGAGCTGCGGCGGCCGGGACCGCGATGAGCAGCGTGATGACGGTGACGCCGACGCCGATCTGCAGCGAGGTCGCGATCGCACCGATGCCGTCGCCGATCACCGTCGCGTAGGTGTCGAGCGTCGGCGTGAAGACGAGGCCGTTCGGATCGGCGAGCACCTGCTGCTTCGTCTTGAACGAGGTGAGCACGATCCACAGCAGCGGCAGCAGGTAGACGAGGCCGAGCGCGACCGCCAGCACGCGGAACGCGGCGCGCGTCCGTCGGGGGATCATGCCTGCTCCTCCCGCCGGACGGCGCGGATGTACGGCACGGCGAAGATCGCGACCGCGAGCATCGACACGAGCGCGATCGTGGCCCCCGTGCTCATCTCGAAGCCGCTGAACGCGGTGTTGTACGCGAGCACCGGCAGGGTGTTCGTCGTCGTCCCCGGACCGCCCTTCGTCGTCACGTAGAAGAAGTCGAAGCTCTTGAACGCGTACAGCACGGTCAGGATCGCGAGGATGCCGAGCGTCGGTCGCAGCTGCGGGAGCACGATCCGCAGCTGCGTGCGCCAGTAACCGGCGCCGTCGAGAGCGGCCGCCTCGAGCAGATCGGTCGGCACCGCGAGGAGCCCGCCGCGGATGACGAGCACCGAGAACGGCAGCGCGGCCCACGCGATGATGGCCGTGACCGACCACAGGGCGAGGTCGGGCGAGCTCAGCCACGACACGGGCGGTGCGCCGAACACGCCGAGCGCGGTGTTGATCGGCCCCCGGTCGTCGAGGAGGAACGAGAAGGCGCTGCCCGAGACGAGGGGCGGCAGCGCCCAGACGAACACCATCACGGCGAGGACCGTCTCGGTGATGCGTCCGCCGACCGAGAGGATGGACGCTCCGATCACGCCCAGCACGAAGTTCGATGCGAGCAGCACGACCGCCACGCCCACGGTGCGCAGCAGCGCGGCCCACAGCTCGTCGTCGCCGAGCACGGCGGCGACGTTCTCGAGCCCGACGAACGGCCAGTCGCCGACGATGTTGCTCGGCCCGACGTCGCTCAGCGACATCCGCACCAGCACGATCAGGGGGTAGACCGCGAAGCCGGCGAGCAGTCCGATCGCGGGGACGAGGAACCAGATCGGCGTGCGCGCGAGAGCACGCGCGAGTGCGGGACGCCCGGTCGGGCGTCCCGCACTCGTCGGCGTCACCGTCGGCGCTGCCTGCAGGAGCGAGGAGGTCACCGGCAGCCGCCGCCGCCGTCCTCGAGCGCGGCCTTGATGTCTGCCACCGCCGCCGCGCTGGCGTCGGCCGCCGAGCTCTGCCCCGAGATCACACTGGAGACCGCTTCCCCGAGAGCCTTCTGGATGTTGGCGGTGTTCTCGTTCTTGGGCCACGACCCGGAGGTCTGCGCCGCCGCGACGAACGGCTGCACGGCCACGTTGTCCTTGATCGCGGGCAGCTCGGCCACGTCGGCGCGCACGGGGATGGATCCGGCGGTGGCGAAGATCGCCTCACCGGCCTCGGGGGTGAGCACCGCCTCCTCGAGGAACTTCCAGGCGAGGTCTTTCTTGTCGGAGTTCGCGCCGATGCCGAAGCCCTCGCCGCCCGGGTAGACGACGCTCGTGCCGCCGGTCGGCGCCGGGTACTGCGCGGTGCCCCACTCGAACCCGGCCTCCTCGGCGTTGCCGAGCTGCCAGTTGCCGTTGATTCCGAAGGCGTACTGTCCGGTGGCGAACTGCTGCCACGAGTCGTTCTGGTCCCAGGTCGCGGTGGCCTGCGGCGTGTAGCCGGCCTTCGCCCAGGTCTGGGCGCGCTCGAACGCCGCGTCGACCTCTGGTCCCTCGAAACTGCAGTAGTCGATGCCGAGGCCCAGCAGTTCCGGGGCGAAGAGCCAGGCGCCCTCGACCGTCGGCGCGCCGGAGAGGGCGATTCCGTCGTACCGGCCGTCGGCCTTCACGATCTCGAGGTCGGCCTGCAGCTCGTCGAGGGTGGCGGGCGGCGCGTCGATGCCCACCTCGGTGAGGATGTCCTGGTTGTAGTAGAGCCCGATGAGGTTGGTGAAGGGCAGCAGGTTGTAGACCTTGTCGTCGGACGACCACGCGGCCGACTCGGCGAACTGATCCTTGTCGGCGAAGCCGTCCCAGTACTCGGTGAGGTCGGCGGTGACGCCGCCGGCGACGAGGGTCGGGAAGTCGACGACGATGTTGTTGATGAAGAGGTCGGGGGTGTCGCCGGTGGCGACGGAGGCGAGGAGCTTCTGATCCTGCTGGTCGCCGACGGTCTTCACGATGTCGACCGTGACGCCCGGGTTGTCCTTCTCGAACTGGTCGACCTGGGCCTGCAGCCAGTCGGCCTGCGCGCCCTGGTAGTAGCTCCAGAACGTCAGCGTCTGGTCGTCGGCTGAGCCGCCGCCGTCGCTGCCGTCGGAGATCGCGCAGGCGCTCAGCCCGGTGGCGAGCCCTGCCGTGATGATGAGCGCGCCGATGCGCCGTACGCGGAGTGAGTGCATGGGGGAGGATCCTCGGATGCGGGGACGGATGCCGGTCGTAGCGACCGCGTCTGAACGCTAGGGGAACCCTCGATCACCGGCGACACGCCCGACGCAATTCGACACGGGGCGTCATACGAGGCGTCACACAGCGCGATATACCGCGCAGAGCGAGTGGATGTGCAAGCGGGCGCTCGTCACTTCCCGCCGGGAGGGCCCGCCAGCAGCAGGATCACGTACAGCGCCACGATCGCCGCGACGAGCAGGATCGCGAGTACCCAGGGGCGCTGCAGGAACCAGCGCATCAGACGGTCGTACCAGCGGGCGTCACGCGGGTCGTCCGTCTCGGTGAGACGCCATTCCCCCGTCAGCCGGCCCGTACGGTGCAGCCAGATCTCGGCGGGGATGGTCGCGTAGGGAACGACGGCGCTGGCGATCGCGACGATCGCGACACCGACGTGCCAGCGCTGGTTGAGCGCGACGAGCACGGCGGTCGCGCCGTAGGCGAGGAACACGAAGCCGTGGATGCCGCCGCCCACCGTCACGACGACGCCCGGGGCGCCGACGGCTCTGGCGACGATCGCCGCGATGAGGATCGTCCAGGTGATCGCCTCCGCGATCGCGAGGACACGGAACAGACGACCGGGTGAGCGGAACACGGGACTCCTCGGGTGGGTGTCCTGCCAGCGTAACCGGGCGTCCTCCCGCCGCTCGAATCGGAATACCGGTCGCCGTCCGAGCGTTGCCGAAGGCATGGTGACGACCGTTCCCTCCGCCCTCACCCGGGTGCTCGACGGCGTCGACCTCACGGTCGGCGTCGCCCGCCGTGCCGCGTTGCAGCCCGGCGAGCGCCTCTCGCTCCCTGCGGGGTCAGCGACCCTCGTCTACCTCGCGGAGGGCACGGTGCACGGGCATCCGCCCCTGAACACGGGCTGCCGACTCGATGTCGACCGCGCCTCGACCCTCATCGCCGTCGACGAGCGACCGGCCGACACGGCGTTGACGGTCGGCGACGCCTTCCTCACCCTGGGGCGCACCGCATTCGCGCTCGAGGCCGCGGGACCGGCCGACGTCGTCGTGTTCGATCTCGAGTTCTCCGACGCCGCGCAGGCGCTCATCACCGGACTCCCCGACCCCGTCACGGTGATCGCGTTCGACGCGCTCGAGCCGGCGGCAGCTGCCCTCGCCGGCAGCATGGGTCCGACGGACCCTCCCGGCTCCCCCGCCCGGCAAGGCGACCCGCTGATCTGCCGCATGATGGCGAAGACCGTGCTGCTCTCGGTGATCCGCGCATGGGCCGCGAACGGCTGCGCGCCGGAGGGCTGGCCCGCGGCATCCCCCGATCCCTTCCTCGACCGCGTCGTCGCGGCGATCCACGATCAGCCCGGCCGCGAGTGGACCGTCGAGAGCCTTGCGACCGTGGGCGCGATGTCGCGGTCGGCGTTCGCCGAGCGGTTCCGCCACGCGATCGGCCGCTCGCCCGCCGACTACGTCACCGAGGTGCGCATCGACGTGGCGAAGGGGATGCTGGCGGCCGGCCGCACGGTCTCGGAGACCTCCCGCGAGCTGGGCTACGCCTCCGACGAAGGGTTCAGCCGCGCGTTCCGTCGCCGCACGGGGCTGACGCCGTCGGCCTGGCGGGCGTCGCAGCGCACGCCGGTCCCGGCCTGAGCCGCGCGCGCGTCAGCCGCGGGCCGCACGCGAGCTGACCCGGTTCGACGCCCCGAACAGCACAGCACCCAGCACGAGCACGACCGCGCCGATCACGTAAACCGCCTCGACGCTCAGGGTGTCGACGAGCAGTCCGCCGACGCCGGCCGCGAGCGTGATGGCGCCCTGGAACCCGACGACGACCAGGCTGCCGCCCGCCTCCAGCCGGTCGGGCATGCGATGCCCGACCCAGGTGTTCGCGACGAGCAGCCACGACGAGAAGAAGAAGCCCCACACGAGCACGACGATCCCGACTCCGATGACTGTGCCCGAGAGCAGGATCATCGCCAGTACGGAGACGGCGATCACGGCGGGTGCGAACACGGCGAAGAACGCGAACCGCCGGTCGATCACGAACCCGATCGACAGGTTGCCCGCGAGGCCGCCGAGGCCGAACAGCGCCAGCAGCACGACGATCGTCGAGGCGTCGACGTCGGGGATCCGCTCGAGCGCGAGCCGCACGTACGTGTAGGCGAGGAAGTGCCCGAGCACCACGAACACGTGACCGATCATGCCGAGTCCGATGCCGGGTCGGCGCAGCGTGTCGACGAGGAGACGGATGCTGGACGCCTGCTCCGCCGGCACCGACGGCAGCACGAACCGCAACGCTGCGACCAGCAGCACCATGAGCACGCCGGCGATCGCGAACACCGCCTGCCAGTCGACGAGCTCGCTGAGCATGACGCCGAGCGGCACACCGGCGACGGTCGCGAGCGAGACGCCGGCCGAGGTGAACATGACCCCGCGGCCGAGGTGCTCCGGCCCGGCGAGCCGCACGGCGACCGTGATGGACATGGCCCAGAACGCGCTGATCGCGGCCCCGAGGAGGAATCGCGCCAGCAGCACGATGAGCAGGTTCGGCGCGATCGCGACGACGAGGTTCGACACGGCGGCGGCGAGCGCCATCCACACGAGCAGCGACCGTCGATCGAGGCGGGGGAAGATCAGCCCGACCGTGGGCGCGACCACGAGGCCGACGAGCGCGGTGACCGTCACGGTCTGCCCCGCCTGGCCTGGTGTGACGCCGAGGGCGTCTGCCATCTCGGTGAGCACGCCGTTGGGCAGGAACTCGGCCGTGACGAGCAGGAAGCCCATCAGCATCAGCACGACGAGTCCGCCGTAGCGGATGCCGTCGGCGCGGGAGGTCGTCACGGGAACGGGGGCGGTCGTGGTCATGCTTCCAGCATCGCGGCCCGACCCGCGTCGCGCCCGACGCGGCGTCCACGGCATCCGACCGTTCGTCCAGACCCCCGGCAGGGCCCAGGCAGGGCGCAGGGAGGGCGCAGGGACGGTGCAGGGAGGGGCGGATGCCGAGAGGGCTGCTGCCCCGGCATCCGCCCCTCGTCGACGGCTACTTCACGGTCGCGGTGTACGCACCCGATCCGGTGCTGGCCCGCAGGATGAGGCGGTAGGTCCCGGCGGTCGCCGAGTACGACAGCGTCTCGTCGGACGCCTTCGTCGCCGCCCGGGCGACCGTCGACCAGCCGAACGTCGACCGCTTCTGCAGCGACAGGTCGAAGTCGGCGCCGTCGGGTCCGTCGAGGCACGCGTCGATCGTGCTCGCGGTGGTGCGGGTGAACTGCGCCGTCGCGACCTGCTGGCCGCTGGTGAGCGTGCCCGTGCCGAGCGTCGTCCCCGAGCAGGTGCTCGGCGGAGGCGAGACGACCCAGCGGAACGAGACGCTGTCGGTCGTGGGCGTCGCGGCACTGTCGCGCACCGCCACCGTGACGGTCGCGGTGCCGGCGGTGGTCGGCGTGCCGCTGATCCGGCCGGTGGATGCGTCGATCGTCACGCCGGCCGGCAGACCCTGCGCCGAGAACGCGTACGGCGCGGTGCCTCCGGTCGCCGCGGCCTGCAGGTCGACGGCCGTGCCGACGGTCGCGGTCTGGTCGGCGACCGCCGCCAGGTCGACCGGGGTCGTCGTGCCGTTCAGGAAGCCCGCGAACAGCAGCCGGTTCGGCGACCCGGCGGTGAGGCCCGTGATCTTCCCCGGCGTCGCGTTGTCGACGATCGCGGCGTGCACCTGGGCGGGCGTGGCGGCGGGGTTCTCGGCGAGGTACAGCGCTCCGGTGCCGGCGACGTGGGGCGATGCCATCGAGGTGCCCGTCGAGAGCACGGCCGACGCATCGCCGGTGAACCACGCCGAGGCGATCTCGGTGCCCGGCGCCCACAGGTCGAGGCAGCGACCGTGGCTGCTCGATGCGGCCTTGGCGTCGGTGCGCGTCGAGTTGCCGACCGTGATGCCCGCCGCGACCTTCTGCGGGCTGTAGAGGCAGGCGTCGTCGTTCGAGTTCCCGGCGGCCTGCACCCACGTCACGCCCGAGGCGATGAGGCTGTTCACCGCGCGGTCGATCGCCGGGCTGTCGCACGGCGTCTTGCACCCGACGCTGTAGTTCGCGATCGCGGGCTTCTGCGCGTTCTCGAGCACCCATTCGATGCCGGCGAGGATCGCGACGGAGCTGCCCTGACCGCGGCAGTCGAGGATGCGCACGGGGTACACGGTCGCCTTCTTCGCGACACCGTACGTGGTGCCGACGGCGGTGCCGGCGACATGCGTGCCGTGGCCGTTGCAGTCACTCGCATCGCCGCCGGCTGTCACGGCGTCGAAGCCCGGGCGGATGCGCCCGGCGAACTCCTCGTGAGTGAGACGGATGCCGGAGTCCAGCACGTACACGCTGACGCCCTCACCGGCGGAGTCCGGGTACCGGAACCGCCCGTCGAGGGGCAGGTCGCGCTGATCGATGCGGTCGTCGCCCCAGTTCGGCGTCGGGGCCTGCTCGCCGAGGGCCTCGAAGGTCTGCACCTGCTCGACGAACTCGACGCGCTCGTCGGCGGCGACCTGCAGGGCCGCCTCCTCGGTGAGCTTCGCCGAGTACCCGTCGATGACGGAGTTGAAGACGTCGACGACCTCGCCGCCGACGGTGTCGGTCAGCGCGCTGGCGATGTCGTCGGCGGCGCCGAACTGCGACTGCGGCTTGAGCACGACGATGTATTCGCCCGGCACGGCGGTCGGGGCGTCGGCGCCGACGATCTCCGGGGCGTCCGGGGATCCGGTCCCGGGGCTCGCGCCTGCGAAGGTCGGTGCGAGCAGGAGGCTCGCACCGGTCAGGGCAGCCGCGGCGGCGGCTGCGATTCGGGGCAGGGTCGCGCCCCGCGCACGTCGAAGGGACATGGTTTTCCTCTCCTGGGGATGAACGATCTCCGGAGAGGCATGGCGGGAGACGTGGGGTCTCCCGCTACCTGTTCGCGCGGACGCCCGGTGTGGGGTGTCCTGGCGTCGTCGCACGGGGTCTCCGGTCCATCGGTTGCGACAGACCGTAGCGGCGCGTCTCGCACGGGGTCCAGGGTTTCTGGACGAGGTGCAGAATCGTATACCGGTCGAACCGGTTGAACCGGTGTGTGCTCAGCGCGCGAGGCGCGCGGCCAGCAGCGACACCAGCTCGTAGACGACATGGCTCGCCGCGATCCCCGTCATCTGCGCGTGGTCGTACGCGGGCGACACCTCGACGACGTCGGCGCCGACGATGTCGCGGTCGCGCAACGCCCGGAGGATGCGCAGCAGCTCGCGGCTCGTGAGACCACCGGCCTCGGGGGTTCCGGTACCGGGCGCATGCGCGGGGTCGAGCACGTCGATGTCGATCGACACGTACAGCGGCCGATCGCCGACGCGCTGCAGGATGCGCTGGATGCCGGCCTCGACGCCGTGCTCCTCGATGTACTCGCTCGACACGATCGAGAAGCCGAGGCGGGCGTCGTCCTCGAGGTCCTGCTTCGAGTACAGCGGCCCCCGCGTGCCGACGTGGCAGCTGGCGGTCAGGTCGATCAGCCCCTCCTCGCTCGCGCGGCGGAACGGCGTGCCGTGCGTGATCGGGGCGCCGAAGTACGTGTCCCACGTGTCGAGGTGGGCGTCGAAGTGCAGCACGGCGACCGGTCCGTGCTTCGCCGCGACCGCCCGCAGCAGCGGCAGCGCGACCGTGTGGTCGCCGCCGATCGTGACGATGCGCTGCACCTGCTCGCCCAGGGCCCGCGCCGCCGTCTCGACCTCGGTGACCGCCTCGGTCAGGTCGAACGGGTTCACGGGGATGTCGCCGGCATCCACCACCTGAGCCAGCTCGAACGGAGACACGTCCTGCGCGGGGTTGTACGGCCGCAGCAGTCGCGACGACTCGCGCACGTGCGAGGGACCGAAGCGGGTGCCTGGCCGGTAGCTCACCCCGGAGTCGAACGGGATGCCGACGACCGCGATGTCGGCGCGCTCGACGTCTTCGATGCGGGGCAGCCGCGCGAAGGTCGCGATGCCGGAGTAGCGGGGGTTGGCGGAGGCGTCGACGGGGCCCACGTTCTCGGTCATGTGTCGTTCCTGTTCGTCACGGAGTGGAGGGGTGGAGGAGGTGCGGGGGCAGGTGCACGAGCTGCACGCCGCCGGTCGCGATCGCATCGCGGATGCTCGGCACGATGTCGGACTGCTCGTCGACGCGGCGACCCTGCGCGCCGAAAGCGGTCGCGAGCGCGGCCCAGTCCGGCTGCACGAGGTCGACGCCGACCGGCTCCATGCCGCGGTCGACCTCGTTCTGGCGGATCTCGGCGTACCCGCCGTTGTCGACGCACACGATCGTGACGTCGAGGCGCTGCTCGACGGCCGTGACGAGCTCGTTGACGCAGAACATGAGCGCACCGTCGCCGATCACCGTCACGACCGGGTGCTCGGTCTGCGCGACCCTGGCGCCGATCGCGGCGGGCAGGCCGTAGCCGAGGGTCGCGTAGGTCGGCGTGTACAGCAGCGTGTGCGGACGCGGCGAGCGCAGCACGCTCCCGAGCGCCATGTAGACGACCTGCGAGGAGTCGCCCGCGACGATCGCGTCGTCGGGGAGGGCCTCGGCGATGAGCTCGGCGAGGGCGACGGTCTCGGGAGCCGTCTCACGGGACTCCCGCTCGATCGCCGCACGCTCGGCTGTCACGTCGCGCTCGGGGCGATGATCGGCAGGGAGCAGCCGCAGCAGCTCGCCGGTGACGGCGGCGGCGTCTCCGACGAGACCGACCGTCGCCGCGAGGTTCTTGTCGAGCTGCGCCGGGGAGATGTCGATCCGCACGACCGCGCCGCGGGCGTCGAGCCGCGGCGCCCACAGCTCCGCCTCTCCGAGCTTCGAGCCGACCACGAGCAGCACGTCGGCGTCCTCGGCGACGGCGCGGGCGGCGGCCAGGCGCAGGTTCGACCCGAGGGAGAGCGGATGCCGTTCGTCGACGACGCCCTTGCCGTTCAACGTCGTCAGCACCGGTGCCCCGAGGCGCTCGGCGATCGCGGTGAGCTCGTGCGAGGCATCCGTCGATCCGCCGCCGGCGACGATGACCGGACGCTCGGCGCCGATGAGGAGTCGGACGGCCTCGGCGAGGGCTGCGGGGTCGCCCGACGCACGCGGCGGGAGCGGCCGCGGCCGACGTGCCTCGGCGGGCACGCCGGCCGGCGCTTCGAGGACGTCGAGAGGGATCTCGATGTGCACGGGGCGCGGCCGACCGGTGCGGAAGAGCGCGAACGCGTCGTGCACGGCATCCACCGCCTCCGCCGCGCTCGTGACCCGACGCGACCACTCGGCGATCGCACCGACCATGGCCGTGGCGTCCTTCGTCTCGTGCAGCGTGCCGACGTCGGCGAACTCGGCGCCGAGCGCCACCCCCGGCGAGAGGACGAGGAGCGGACGCGACTCGCAGAAGGCCGTGCCGATCGCGCTCATGGCGTTCTGCAGGCCGGGCCCCGAGGTGGTGATGACGACGCCGGGCAGGCCGGTCTGCTGAGCCCAGCCGTCTGCGCCGTAGCCCGAACCCTGCTCATGACGGTTCGTCACGACCCGGATGCCGAGGTCGGCGAGCGGTCGGTACAGCTCGAGGTTGTGCGTGCCGGGGATGCCGAAGACGGCGTCGACGCCGTACCCGCGGATGGTCTCGAGCACCGCCCGCCCCGCGGTGTCGGAGTAGTCGGTGGTGTCATCGAGGACGGCGCTCACGTCAGGCACGGTACCGCCGCTCGCCGTCGACCCAGGTCTCGCGCACCGCGATCTGCGCGATGTCCTCGCCGGCCACTGCGAGCGGGTCGTCCGACAGCACGACGAAGTCGGCGTACTTGCCGACCTCGAGCGAGCCCAGGTCGTCCTCGCGGCCGATCGACACCGCCCCCTCGTACGTGTGCGCGCGGAGCGCGGCAGCGGCCGAGATGCGCAGGTCGTCGGGGCCGAGCCTGTGACCGCGCCGCGTGACCCGGGTGACGGCGGTCTGGATGGCCTCGAGCGGGATCGGCTCGGCGACGGGGGCGTCGGACGAGATGGTCATCGGCACGCCGGCGCGCTCGAATTCGCCGAGCGGGTTGAAGCGCTCACCGGGGGTGCCGATGGCCTCCTCCACGCCCTCGCCCCAGTTGAAGTAGTGCTGCGTCTGGTTCACGGGACGGATGCCCGACGCGGCCATCCGCTCGATCTGCTCGGGCGTGGGCAGGCCGCAGTGCTCGATGCGGTGACGGGCGTCGGCATCGGGATGCTCGGCGAGTGCCGCCTCGATCGCCGACACGACCATCTCGATCGCCGTGGGCGATTGGGCGTGCGTGGCGGTCTGCAGCCCGGCCGCGTGCGCCTTCGCGATGAGCGCCGCGTAGTCGGCGGGCTCATGGTAGAGCTGCCCCGTGCGGCACGGGTCGCCGACGTAGCCGTCGGGGAAGTACGCCGTCCACCCGCCGAGCGTGCCGTCGGCGTAGAACTTGATGCCCGCGAAGCTCAGGTGCGCGTTGCCGAACTGTCCGACCAGGCCCATCTCGAGCGCCTCGTCGAGCAGGTGCGACAGCAGGTACATCGACACGCGCAGTTCGAGGCGTCCGGCCTCGGCGAGCCGCAGGTACATGTCGAACTCGCGCCGGGTGACCTGGCAGTCGCCGATCGACGTGACCCCGCCGGCGAGGAAGCGCTGCGTCGCGGCATCCAGCTGCCTGAGGTGCTCCTCCGGTTCGTCGGCGAGATGGAAGTTCGGTCCGTGGTGGCCGATCTTCACGCCGTGCACGCCGGTGAGGATGTTGCACGCGGCATCCGACAGCTCGCCCGTCAGCTCGCCGTCGGCGTCGCGGAAGAACTCGCCGCCGTCGGGGTTCGGGGTGTCGCGGTCGACGCCGCCCGCGGCGAGCGTGTACGAGTTCACGACGCCGCCGTGACCCGAGGCGTTCATGAGGTACACCTCGCGGTCGCGGGCGACCTCGTCGAGCTCGAACCGGGTGGGGTGCCGCTTCTCGGCGAGGTTGCGCTGCTCGTACCCGTACCCGCGCACCGGACGTCCGGCCGGAGCCTCGGCCGCCGCGGCCGACAGCAGCGCCACGATCTCGGGGATGCTGCCGGCCTTCTCGGGTCCGCAGTCCACCCACGTCATCATCTGACCGAACATCAGAGGGTGCGCGTGCGCATCGACGAAGCCGGGCACCACGACCGCATCGCCCAGGTCGACCCGCTCGGGGCGCAGGCCCGCCCGCTCCGCCGCCTGCTCGCACTCCGCGAGGGAGCCGATCGCGACGATCCGACCGCGGTCGGTGAGCAGGGCCGTCGCGGTGGCGGCGTCGGCGTCCACGGTGTGGATCGCGCGGGCCGTGATCAGTCGCGGCGTCGTCTGGGCGGAGCGGTCGAAGGGGGTGAGCTTTCTCATGGGCCTGTTCGCTGTCGATGCGGTCGGGGTGGGGCGGGAGCGGCGCGGGTCAGGGGAGCCGGTTCGCCGTCGTGTCGGTGCGGGCGGTGAAGGATGCCGTGACCGGCGCCTCGTCGGAGTGCTGGGGCGCGAGGCGCGTGCAGATGCCGGCGATGATCGCCATGCCGATGAACATCGCGATGACCGCCCAGACGCTGCCGGTCCAGGCGATGAGCTGCGTCGCGAACCACGGCGAGAAGCCGGCCCAGACCGCGGCGCCTACGCCGTACGACAGGGCGATCGACGTGTAGCGGGCCTGCGGACGGAACATCTGCGCGAGGATCGCGGCGATCGGCGCGTAGGTCGCGCTCATCGCGATGCGCACGAGCGAGGCGAACAGGAAGATGAGCGGTTCGACGCGGCCCGGCATGATCAGCAGGAACGGCACGAACGTGAGCACCGAGGTCACGAGGCCGATGTACATGACGTTCTTGCGGCCCCACTTGTCACCCAGCCAGGCGACCGGGAGGGTGACGAGGAACTCGACGAACGAAGCGATCGTCATGGCGTCGAGGATGACCTGCTCGCTGATCGCGATGGGCTCGCCGGTGGCGTACGCGGTCGCGAACGTCGTGGCCAGGTAGTAGCCGCCGGTGGAGATCGGCAGGATGCCGATGCCGAGCAGGATCGGCTTCCAGTTGGCGCGCAGCGCGAAGGCGAGGGGCATGGACTGCTTGCGGCCCTCGATCTTCTTCTCGAAGACCGGCGACTCCTCGACGCGGTAGCGCACCCAGAGGCCGACGCCCACGAGCACGATCGAGAGGAGGAACGGGATGCGCCAGCCGCCGTCGATGATGAAGTCCTCGCCGCCGCGCGACATGATCGCGAAGATGCCCGAGGCGAGCAGCGCACCGGCCGGGTTGCCGAGCTGGGTGAACCCGCCGTAGAACGTCTTCGACTTCTCGGGCGCGTGCTCGACGCTCATGAGCACGGCACCGCCCCACTCGCCGCCTACCGCGAGACCTTGGATCGCACGGAGCAGGATGAGGAGGATCGGTGCGAGGATGCCGATGTTCTCGTAGGTGGGCAGGCAGCCGACCAGCACCGTCGCGACGCCCATGAGCAGCAGCGTGATGACGAGCGAGACGCGACGACCGAGCTTGTCGCCGATGTGACCGAAGATGATGCCGCCGAGGGGACGGACGAGGAACGCGACGGCGAAGGTCGCGAACGCGGCGGCGGTCTCGGCGAGACGGTCGCCGCTCGGGAAGAACAGCGGACCGAAGACGAGCGCTGCGGCGGTCGCGTAGACGTAGAAGTCGTACCACTCGATGGTGGTGCCGACGAACGCGGCGATGCCCGCGCGCCGCGCCTTGCTGTGGGTGGAAGCCATGAGGCCCGCTCCTTTGCGGAAGATGTTCGGATAGCGAAGGATGCTACGGACGGGACCGGGTCTGCGACAAGACCAGAACTCCAGCGTGACAGACGATTCACTGGACTTCTGATCGCGCACCGACGCATCTCTCGCCTTCCCGCCCGCCACGTGTGCGCTTACACTGCAGATGTGCACGCGCAGTCGCGCGATCGCGGGAAACTGACGAATGTGGGCGGACCCATGGATTTCGACGCCGAACTGATCCGTGCCCTGCAGGAGGACGGTCGCGCCAGCATCCGTTCGCTGTCGGTGCGGCTCGGACAGTCCCGTGCGGCCGTGGCGGCGCGGCTGCGGACGATGCTCGACGACCGCACCGTGCGGGTGGTCGCCGCGGTCGATCCGGTGTTCCTGGGGCAGCACGTGCTCGCGCACGTGTCGATCCGCACCGACGGATCGGTGGAGGTGGTCGCCGAGCACCTGCGGGACATGAGCGAGACGGTGCTCGTGTCGGCGGTCGGCGGCGCGCACGACCTGGTGACGGAGGTGCGTCTCGGGTCGATGGCGGAGCTGCACGATCTGCTCGCGCAGATCCGCGCGATCGGGGGCGTGCTCGACATCAACACGATCATCTACTCGACGGTCGTGAAGGGGTTCTTCGTGTCGGAGTACCACGGAGACGTGACGCTCGACA
The DNA here is from genome assembly GCF_038397715.1 of Microbacterium sp. LWO14-1.2. Classification (NCBI taxonomy): domain Bacteria; kingdom Bacillati; phylum Actinomycetota; class Actinomycetes; order Micrococcales; family Microbacteriaceae; genus Microbacterium; species Microbacterium sp. LWO14-1.2. The sequence goes on along the minus strand of NZ_CP151633.1, from coordinate 2,181,394 downwards.
CGATCGACGAGGACCTCATCGAGCACCTGCAGTCGGACGGGCGGATGAGCTTCCGTGCGCTCGGCGAGGCGGTACGGCTGTCGCCGTCGGCGGTGGCGACCCGGGTGCAGCGGCTCATCGACGGCGGTGTGATCAAGATCAGCGCGGTCGAGGCGCGCGGCCTCGCGCACCGGCAGCTGTCGATGGGGGTGGGGCTGAACCTCAACCACGACGACGATGCGGTGATCGAGGAGCTGCGCACCGGGCGGGGCATCGACTTCGCGGCACGCACTCTGGGCCGCTTCGACGCGGTCGCGACCCTGGTCGAACCGTCGGCGGGGGCGCTGTATGCGAGCCTGGAGCGCCTGCGGTCGCTTCCCGGCGTCACGCGCATCGAGGCGTGGCTGCATCTGGCGGTGCTCAAGGAGGACTACGCGCGCACCCTGCATGCGCCCGCGCTGACCCGGCTGGTCGGGCAGGGCTGAACGGCGCGCCGTCACCGTCCGTTCACCGCGCGCCGCCAGACTGCGAGGATGAGCGAATCCCCGCAGAGCAGCGCGGTCCCCGACCCCGCTGCGACGGCGAACAGCGGCGCGGTCGGCGTCATCGGCCTCGACCTGCGCGGCGACACCCCCGCACCGAGGAAGCAGGTGTTCTCGTGGGCGCTGTGGGACTGGGCGACACAGCCTTTCAACACGGTCATCCTCACTTTCATCTTCACGGCGCTGTACCTGACGACCGAGGCTTTCCTGCCCGCGGACATCGCGGCGCTCGACGCGAAGGACCCGGTGCGGCTGGCCGCCGAGGCCGACCTCGCGTCGGGTCTCGGGCTGGGGTCGACGATCGCGGGCATCGCGATCCTGCTCATCGCCCCCGTCCTGGGTCAGCGTGCTGACGCGGCCGGTAGGCAGAAGCTGTGGCTGGGCATCGGCACGGGTGCGCTCATCGCGTGCATGTTCGGCCTCTGGTTCGTCGAGCCGACCCCTGCGCTGTTCTGGCTCGGCGTGGCACTGATCTCGGCGGGGTCGGTGTTCGGCGAGATCGCCGCCGTGAACTCGAACGCCATGCTCATCGGCATCGCGAACCCGAAGACCGTGGGCCGCATCTCGGGTCTCGGCTGGGGATTCGGCTACATCGGCGGCATCCTCGCGCTCGTGCTGGTGGTCGTGTTCTACATGCTCGACTGGTTCGGTCTGCCGGAGGACGGAGGGCTGCCGTTCCGGATCATCGCGGTGGGCTGTGCGATCTGGGCGATCGTGTTCTCGATCCCGATCTTCCTCAACGTGCCCGAGCCGTCGCTCGGCCGCCCGGAGCGGAAGGTGGGTTTCTTCGCGTCGTACGGGCTGCTGGTGAAGGACGTCGTCCGCCTGTACCGCAACCCCGAGACGCGCAACACGTTCTGGTTCCTGCTGTCGAGCGCGGTGTTCCGCGACGGGCTGGGCGGCGTCTTCGCGTTCGGTGCGATCATCGCGGGGCAGGTGTTCGGATTCGAGTTCCTGGAGCTCGTGATCTTCGGCATCGCGGCGAACCTCATCGCGGGCGTCTCGACGATCATCGCGGGACGTTTCGACGACACCTACGGCCCGAAGCGCATCATCCTCGTGTCCCTCGCCTCGATGATCCTCGCCGGTCTCGCCGTGTTCTTCCTCGTGGATGCCGGCACGATCGTCTTCTGGATCGGCGGTCTGATCCTCTGCGCGTTCGTGGGGCCCGCGCAGGCGGCAGCGCGCTCGTTCCTCGCCCGCGTCACCCCTGCGGGGCGCGAGGGTGAGATCTTCGGCCTGTACGCCACGACGGGTCGCGCGGCGAGCTGGATGTCGTCGGGCGCGTGGACGCTGCTGATCGTGCTCACCGGTGCGACCGCCTTCGGCATCGTCGGGATCGTGATCGTGCTCATCGCCGGGTTCCTCCTGCTGCTGCCGGTCAGGGCCACGGCGCGCTGAGCCGCGCCCACCCCGCGTGGACGGGAGTAGCCTGACCGCGTGACGGTCATCATCGCGTTCCTCGCCAATGTCCTCGTGGCGATCGCCAAGACGGTGGCGGCCGTGCTCACGTCGTCGGCGTCGATGGTCGCCGAGGCCGCGCACTCGTGGGCGGATGCCGGGAATGAGATCTTCCTGCTCATCGCCGACCGGCACGGTGCGAAGGCGAAGGACGAGCGGCATCCGCTCGGGTACGGTCGCGCGGCGTTCGTGTGGTCGCTGGTCGCCGCGTTCGGGATCTTCACCGCCGGATCGATCGTGTCGATCATGCACGGCGTGCAGGAGCTGTCGGACACCGGCCCGGTGGAGAGCCCCGGCATCGCGTACGCGATCCTCGGCATCGCGTTCGTGCTCGAGGGGGCGTCGTTCACACAGGCGCTCGTGCGGTCGCGGAAGCTCGCCCGCGAGCGGGGGTCGTCGACGTGGGACTACGTGCTCGAGACGAGCGACACGACGCTGCGGGCGGTGTTCTTCGAGGATGCGGCGGCGCTGATCGGGCTCGTCATCGCCGGCGGCGCGATCGCGATGCATCAGATCACGGGCGTCGCGGCGTGGGATGCGGTCGGATCGATCCTCGTCGGCGTGCTGCTCGGTGTCGTGGCGCTGATCCTCATTCGACGGAACATCGCATTCCTCATCGGGTCGAACGCCTCGCCGGCGTTGCGTGTGCGGGTGGGGCGCGCGCTGCTGACATCGCCGCAGATCCAACGACTCACGTACCTGCATATCGAGTACGTGGGTCCGAACCGGCTGTTCATCGTCGCGGAGGTCGACCTGGCGGGCGACGCGCGGGAGCACGACGTGGCCCGCCGCCTGCGCGAGGTCGAACGGCAGATCGAGTCGCACCCGGTGGTCGAGACGGTCGTGCTGTCGCTGTCGGTCGACGACGAGACGTCTCTCGACTTCGGGGCGCCTGCGGGCGTCGGCACGGTCTAACACGCTCGGGCGAACGGGCGCGGCGCGCTGAGCCGCGGCGGCACGCTGAGCCGCGGTGTTCGCCATCGCTGCTCCGGGTCCCACCAGGCGGGCCCGCGCACCTGCGGGACGCCGGAATGCATGCGGATCTCCCACCCGGAGTGGTCGAGTGATCGGTGGTGCCACCAGCAGAGGGGGACGCCGTTGTCGGTATGGGTGGGTCCGCCTCTGGCGTGTTCGGTGACGTGGTGGATCTCGCACCAGGACGCCGGGACGTGGCATCCGGGGATCAGGCATTCCTTGTCGCGTGCGACGATCGCTCGTCGTTGGTGCACGGTGAACACGCGATCGGTGCTGTCGATCCCGACGATCCGGCCCGCGTCCATGGTGACGCGCTGGATCGTGCCCGAGCAGCCCACCTGGGCCGCGACCCCGACCGGGATCTGGCCGTGCGAGTCACCGTGAGCGCCGGGTAGCGTGGCCCATCCCGCGCCTTCCTCCAGGTCACGTGCGTCGACGGTGACGACGAGCGTCGGCGCTGCTCCGCCGAGAGTCGGCATGTCTTTGTGCCGGGCGGCGATCGCGAGCACGGCCGCGAAAGCGTCGTGACGCTTCTGCATCGCTGTGCGCGCGTCGATCACCGCGCGAGGGTCCGAGTTGAACGGATCCGAGTCGAACGGATCGGGGTCGCGGGGCAGGAACGCGACGCGCGACGCCGACCCCGCTCCGGTGGGGTTGGTGATCGCGTCGATGACGGTTTCGAGTTGCGCGGCGACCTCGGGCGACAGCCACCCGCGGATGGGTCGCAGACCGTGGCGAAGTCGACCCAGCGTGATCCCGCGTCGATGCTGGGCATTGCGGTCATCGGGGTCGGCTCCGTCGGGGTCGAGCACGGCGACGAGCGCATGCGCGAGGTACGCGAGATCGTCGGGGCTGGGCACCGGTCCGTCATCGGCACTCGACGCAGTGTCATCGCCCTCGCCGCCGGCATCACCGCGCTCGCCAGTCTCTGAACCCGGACCGTCTGCATCCCTGCCGCCGCGCCCGCGCGCCGCCTGGGCGAGGCACTCGTCTGCACCTGCTCGCTCGTCGGCAGAGAGCCGCTCCCACGCCTTCTCCACCGGTGCGGTCGCCGCCAGCATCCCGGCGATTCCCACCCTGCCGTCGATGAACGCATCGCGCAGTGCGGGCCATCGCGCCGGCATCCGCTCGCCCGACAGCAGGTTGACGTCGCGCCGCACGAGGCCGACCACCCGACCGATGCGCGTCGCGGCGGATGCGTCGACCGCGAGAGCACGCTGCAGCAGTTCATTCTGCGAGCGACACCCGGCGGCGTGCGGGAGATCGGCAGCGTCTGCGGTGGCGAGCGCCTCGACGACGACGGCTTCCGCGCGACGCAGGACTGCGCCGGCGGCGGCGATGACCGCGATGCGCTCATCGTCGGTCATTCCGGCGAGCGCGTCGTCGCCGAGCGCGCGATCGAGGTCGGAGACGACCTGATCGAGGAGCTCGCGGGTGCGGGATGTCATACCCCCATACAACCCGCCGCCTCCGACATTCAGACCCGAAAACGGGCTGATTTACCCCAGCTCAGAGCAGTATTCCGAAACTCGCTTCCGCCGTTCCGGCATATCCGAAGAACCATGGGAGAGAAGCGCCTACGCACCCCAGTTGTCGGCCAGCTTCCCGAGCAACCGCGCCAACTCGGCCCGCTCCTCGTCTGTGAACGCGGCCAGCGCGCTCCCCAGCATCTCTCGTCGTTCGCCGCGCATCCCTTTCGCGAGGGTGCGCCCCTCGTCGGTCAGCGCGATGCGCGTCCGGCGCGCATCGTCGGGGTCGGCCTCGCGGCGCACCCACCCGTGCGCGACACCCTGCTGGACCAGGCGGGACGCGCGGGGTTGATCGACGCCGATCTCGGCTCCGAGATCACTCACGCTCAAGGGAGAGGATGCCGCGGCGAGCGCCTCGAGCATCCGCATCCGCGCCGGTCCGCCGAAGCGCCCCGACGGGTCGGTCATCCAGGGCGGCATCCCCGCGCGACCCGAGTAGCCCGGGTGGCCCGGGTGACCCGGGTGGCCCGAGCGACCCGGGTGACCGTGCTCGAAGTGGTCGGGGTGCGGCCCGCCATGCCACCCGTGCGGACCATGCCCGCCCGGACCCCGCCCCCGCTCGCCCTGACGCCTTCCACGCAGCCGCGAGAGTGCGCGGGCGATCGCCTCGGTGGAATCTTCGTCTGGAGTCGTCACAGCTCGATTTTACATGCGACTTGACATGTAATCCGAGTCCATGTCACACTACATATACATGCACTGTGACAAGCACATGCACACTGACATTGAAGGACTTCCGATGAACACCACCGATACACAGAACACCGAGCAGACCCCTGACCGCCCCTTCGGCTACTGGCTGAAGGCTGTCGACCGCCTGATGGCCGCGCAGTTCGAGACCGCCTTCGCCGGCGAGCACGCGACTCGACGCGACTGGCGGCTGCTGAACGTCGTCGACGGAACGGCTCCCGCCCGCCGCCCGCTCACGGCGCACAAGCTGCACGATCTCGTCGACCGCGGCTGGGTGGTCGCCGACGGCGACGGCTGGGCGCTCTCCGATGAGGGACGCGCCGCCAAGGACAGGCTCGGCGCCCTCGTCGACGGCATCCGCGCGACGGTCACCGACGCCGTCTCCCTCGACGACCTCGCCACGACGATGTCCTCCCTCGAGAGCATCGCACGCGCACTCGGCTGGGACGAGGGATCGCCGCTCCCGCGCGGACGCGGACGGCACCACCGCCACGGACGCGGTCACCGCTTCGGCGGCCCTCGCGGCTTCGATCACGTCCGCGGCTTCGGGCACCGTCACGGCTTCGACCCGCGCCACGGCTTCGACCCGCGTCACGGCTTCGACCGCGAGCACGGCCACGACTGCGGCCACCGCGGCCACCCCGCCCACGCATTCGAGCGTGGTTTCGACGCCGGCTTCCGTCGCGGTCGCGACGCCTGACCACGGCATCCTCGCAGAGCCCCATCCTCACGCAGGGTGGGGCTCTCTGCGTCTCCGCGCACCTTTCCCGCGCCCGCGCCGCCGCACGGCGACTCACTCCGGCGACTACCGCAGGGCCGGCAGCACCACCTGGTCGATGAGGTCCGCGACCGTCTCCGGATCGAGAGCGCGGCGGCGCAGACTCACGCTGCCGAACGCCGCGGTCGGCACGATCCCGGCGATGAGCGCGACGGGCGCATCCGGGCGCACCTCGCCGCGTTCCTTCCACCGCTCGATCACCGTGGTCAGCACGGCGACGGGCGGTCCGCCGATCACCCGATAGGCGACGGTGCGCAGCTCCTCGTCGCGGCCGATCTCGCTGAGGATGCCGGCGAGCACCGTGGCTGTCCGCTCGTCGGCGTCGGCGAAGTGCCCTGCGGCGGCGAGCAGGTCGCCGCGCAGGGTGCCCGTGTCCGGTGCTTCCGTCGCGACCTGCAGAGCGCGGACCGCGGCGACGACGAGCTCGGCCTTGGTCTCCCAGCGGCGGTAGATCGCCGACCGGCCGCATCGGGCCCGCTCCGCCACCGCCGCGATGGTCGCGCCGTCGTACCCGTCCTCGATGAGGAGGTCCTGCACCGCCGAGAGGATCGCCGCCTCGACTCCTGGGTCGCGCGGGCGACCAGCCGCCCTGCTCGCCTCGTCCGCTCCCACGCGCCCATTGTACATTCCGGGATCGAGCAGTACCGTATATATCGGTACTGCTCAGTACCGTATTCCTCGAGCAAGGAGTCGTCATGGTCACCACCGCATCCGCACAGCCCGTCGCGACCCGACCACGCGCCCGCGCGGCGCTGATCCTCACCGCCGCCGTCGCCATCGCCATCGCACTCAATGCCGTCGTCGCGGCCGTCGCGATCGCGACCGGCGCACCCGCCGCCTACGGACCCCTCACGCCGCCCGCGTTCGGGCTCTTCACCGCGCTCGGAGTCGCCGCCGGGTGGGTCGGCTGGTCGCTCGTGACCCTGCGCGCGAAGGATCCGCGCCGGACGCTGTCGATCCTCGTCCCGCTGGTGACGGTCGCCTCGTTCATCCCCGACGTGCTGCTGCTCGCGCTGGGATTCATCCCCGGCACGACCACCGGCGCCGTGATCGCGCTCATGGTGATGCACGTCGTCGTCGTGGCCGTCGCCGTCCCCGCGTACGCGCTCGCCACGCGAAGGCGCTGACAGAGGGAGGGCGGCGGCGCGACCCCGTCAGCCCAGGAAAGCGGATGCCGTCGAGATCGGCGCGGCGACGGCATCCGCCGCGAACGGCAGCCCGACCGACGTCGCGAGGTAAGCCGCGCCCGCGATCGCGCCGGCCAGCAGCAGGACGAGCACCGCGAACACCGCCACCGCGAGGCCGCGATACGAACCGGGGGCCGGATCCTGCGGCGCCACCGACGGACGGGCCCAGTCGTCGGCGACCGCCGACGGAGCGTCGTCCGCGAGCACAGCCGGACGGCGGCGAGCGCTGCGGGTCGCCGGCAGCTCGGCATCCGCCGGCGGAGGAGGGATCACGGCGTCCGCGGGTGCGATGTCGGCGGGCGGAGGCGTGAGCAGCGCCTCGGGCACGGGGGCGTCGGATGCCGGGGGCGGCGTCAGCAGCCCCTCCGGGACAGGAGTGTCGGATGCCGGAGGCGCGGCGAGCAGCTCGTCGGGAACCGGCGTCGCGGGCGGTGGCGCGACAGCATCCGCCGAGGCGTCCTGCGGGCGTGTGCTGTCGTCGCTCATGTCAGCCTCCGAGGGCTCCGACGTCGGTGACCCCGACGTCGGTGCGGTGGAAATTCTGGAACGACCGGGATGCCGTCGGCCCGCGCTGCCCCTGGTAACGGTTGCCGTAGGGACCCGACCCGTACGGGTTCTCGGCCGGGGACGTCAGGCGGAAGAAGCACAGCTGCCCGATCTTCATGCCCGGCCACAGCTTGATCGGCAGCGTCGCGACGTTCGCGAGCTCGAGCGTCACGTGCCCGGTGAAGCCGGGGTCGATGAAGCCGGCGGTCGAGTGCGTGATGAGCCCGAGGCGCCCCAGCGACGACTTGCCCTCCAGACGCGCGGCCACGTCGTCTGCGAGCGTGACCTGCTCGAACGTCGCCCCCAGCGCGAACTCCCCCGGGTGCAGGATGAACGGCTCGTCGGGTTCGACCTCGATCAGCCGCGTCAGCTCCGGCTGATCGACCGACGGATCGATGAACGGGTACTTGTGGTTGTCGAACAGACGGAAGTAGCGGTCCAGGCGCACATCGACGCTCGACGGCTGGATCATCTCCGGCTCGTGCGGCTGCAGGCCGATCCGGCCTGATGCGAGTTCTGCCCTGATGTCGCGATCGCTGAGAAGCACGGCACCAGCCTAGTTGCCGCGTCAGCGCGACGCTTTGGTCGTGACGTGCCTGGCGGGTAGGCTTGCGATCACCCGGTCTTCGGAACGGGTACGGGGCTGTAGTTCAATGGCAGAACTTCTGCTTCCCAAGCAGACAGCGCGGGTTCGATTCCCGTCAGCCCCTCCACATGTGACTTCCAACGCTATCCCGGACGTTCTGGAGCTACTCCGGACTGAGGATTTCGCGGGGATGCCGTCTACCGGTCAGGTATCAGCCGGTTCGGGTTGAGCCAAGTGGCCGCCGTCTCGGAGAACAGCCCGACCAGTGTCTTGAACCCGGGTTCGGCGAACTCGTGCTCACGCGTGGCGACGTGAAGGTTCCGACGCACAGGCTCCGAGAGCCGACGGAGCTCGACCCCCTCGGGCACCGCTGCCACGGTCAGCGCCGGAACCAGCGCGACTCCGACGCCAGCGGCGACGAGTTCGAGCTGGACGGCGAAGTCCATCGACTGCGCAACGACGCGGGGGCTGAATCCGGCAAGCCCGCACGCTCGCTCCATCATCTCGAAGCACGAGACATCCGAAGTCGGGGCAATCCACGAAGACGCCTCGAAGTCCGACAGCTCGAGGACCGGCCCGATCCCCGAGCCAGATCTGACCGCCAGCAGTACCGGTTCGCTCCCCAGCTTCCGGGTAGCGATGCCCGCTGGAAGATCCCTAGGGACGTTGGAGTACGAGTGCACGACTGCGAGATCGACGCTCCCGCTTGTGAGGGCATTCAGCGATTCCGTCGGCTCTGCCGTGGTCAGATGAAGTTCCAGCGCCGGCGCTGCGCTGTCGTTCAGCCGACGGAAGGCGTCCGCGACGATTGTCCTGGCTGCTGAGGGGAAGGACGAGATCTTGTACAGGCCGACCGTCCCTTCGCGAAGCGCCTCGACTTCGAGTTCCGCGAGGGAGAGCCGATTCACGATCTCGTGCCCGTGCGCGGCAAGCGCCGATCCGGCGGGGGTCAGCACAAGGCGCCTTCCCTGTCGCCGTGTGAGCTGGACTCCGACCTCTTTCTCCAGAGACGCGATCTGCATGGATACGCCCGGCGAGCTGATATGGACCTCTTCGGCCACGGCCGTGACCGTGCCCAAGCGCTCCAGAGCAGCGAGGAGCCGCAGCTTCCTCACGTCAATCATGCATTCTCCTTAAGCTCTGCTTAGGAATATAGTCAGCCACCGTAACTGGTGCTTATCTTTCAATGTTGACACTCTTACACTATGAAGATCAATCGCCCGCTCCTCGCCGGCCTTCTCGTGGTCGCGTTGTGGGCCTCGGCATTCCCTGCGATCCGTGTCGCGGCACCCGCGTTGGGCGTCGTCGGTCTGTCGTTCGTTCGGCTGGCCGTAGCCTCGCTGGCCCTGCTCGTCATGGCGGTTGCGGTGCGGGCGCGCATGCCGCGGCGGGAGGACCTCGGCTGGATCGCGGCATGCGGATTTTTCGGGATGGCCGTGTACCAGCTGCTGCTGAACTGGGGCGAGCTGTACGTTCCTGCGGGCACGACAAGCATCATCGTCGCGGCGGCACCGCTTGTCTCGGTCATGGTTGCCCGCGTGCTCTTCTCCGAGCGAGTTTCGGTCGTGACGGTGGTGGGCAGCGTCATCGCGCTCGCGGGAGTAGCGCTGGTCTGCCTCGCACGTGCGGGAGTCTCCCTGTCCGCAGCCGTCTGGATCGTGGTCGCGGCGATGGTCGTGCAGGGCATCTATCACCCGCTTCAGCGCCCGCTGCTGAAGCGCTACTCGAGTATCGAGGTCGCCTGCTACGCCATGATCGCAGGCACCGTAATGACCATCCCCTTCGTCCCGTTCGACCTCGATGGCCTGTTGAACGCCGACACCGCCGCCTGGCTCGCGGCGATCTACTTGGGGTTGCTCCCTTCCGCGGCCGGTTTCGTCCTGTGGGCGTACGCCGTCGCCCGGATGCCCGTGGCCGTCTCGACCTCCCTCCTGTATCTCGTGCCACCCGTTGCCGTGCTCATCGCCTGGCTCTGGCTCGGTGAGCTTCCGATCCTCCCTGAACTACTTGGCGGCATCGTCGTCATCATCGGGGTCGTCACCATCTCCCAGCTCCCTCGGATGCTCGCAAGACGAGCCGAAGGTCGGCAGAGTCTCCCCGCCGACGCGATTCAGAAAGATCGTCGCTAGCATGCGCGTTCTCGTTGTCGGTGCAGGAGCAGTCGGCGGATACTTCGGCGGCTCCTTGGCGCGTGAGGGAGTCGATGTCGAATTCCTCGTCCGACCTCAGCAAGCACAGGAACTCTCCAGGCGAGGCATGGTCACGGTCTCGTCGACCGGGCATCGCATGACCGACAGAGTCGAGACCGTGACCGCGGATCGTCTCGGTCCCGGATGGGATCTGATCCTCCTCGCGGTGAAAGCGAGAGCACTGAACAACGCTCTCGATGACATTGAAGCTGCCGTTTCGGATGCGACGGCCATCCTTCCGTTCCTCAACGGAGTCGGGCACATCGAGACCATCGCGAACCAGTTCGGGATCCGGCATGTTCTCGGCGGCGTCGCCACCATTGCCTCTGAGCTGAACTCCTCCGGCGAAATCACCCTGCTTGCCCCCGGAGGCTCGGCAGCGTTCGGTGAGCTCGACGGACGCATGTCGGACCGGGTCGCTCGAATCGCGACCATGTTCGAACGGACCGCGATTAACGTATCCACCTCGACCACCATCGTTCAGGACATGTGGGAGAAGTGGTTATTCATGGCCGCAGGAGGAGCGGTCACGACGTTGCTCGGTGCGCCCATCGGGGAGGTGGTCGACGTTCCCGGCGGTCCGGCCATCACCGAGCAGATCGTGTCAGAGGTCTCATCAGTGCTTCACGCCGAGGGGCACGCGCCACGCCCTCAAGCACTGTCGCGGGTATTGTCAACGCTCACCGAAGCCGGCTCTTCCTTCACGACATCCCTGTATCGCGACGTCGTCGCCGGTCGACATACGGAAGCCGAGACGATTCTGGGCGGCATATCACTACTGGCGCAGAACCACCGAATCGAGACGCCCATCACCGATACAGCCGTCGCACGGCTACGGATCTTCGAACGCCGGCTGTCGTTGACGAAGCGAAACGAATCAACGGAGCATTGACACAACAGTTATTCACGCCCGTCCCCGAACAGGGACTTCTCTGCTCCCGTTGTCTGAAGTAGCCGTGGAACGCCCGACTGCGCGACTCGCAAGATCCGCATGAGCTTCGGTCCGAACAAGGAGACCAAAGAGGATCAGTAGTCCGGAATAGCTATGAAAGTGACACCACATGAGCCCGCCGCAGGTCGGCTCCTCCCCGGTGATCGATCAGGATCCCCGCTGCGCGTCGTCCAGCGAGATGACGAGCTTCTGCGCCGAGACTCCGTCGCGGAGAGTGTCGATCGCGTGCTGGACCGCCGCAAGGCCGCGTCCGGCGACACGGGCTTGCGGATAGGGGCGGTGCTCCCCGGAGGCGAGCGCGGCGGGAAGGTAGCGGCCCCAGATGGCGGGGCCGACCGGCGAGGCGGCGATGGCGCTCCCCCAGATGAACGACGGCGTGATGCCACGGGAGCGACTCCGCACCTGCAGCAGCGCAGTGCGGGTCCCGAGCGTCAGGAAGAGGCGGATGCGGGCGAGGGAGAAGCCGCGCCGGCGTGGCTGGTCGACGAGTGACCCGGCGGATCGCGACGAGGACGCCCCGGCGTGCGTCGTGGACGGGAGTGTTTCGCTAGCCTGACCACATGGACCAGGACCACCCGATGCTCTCGCTCGTCTACACCAGTTCCGCAGCGCAGCCCTTCACCGAGGAAGAGCTCAGCGAGCTGCTGGAGAGCAGCAGGGCGGGCAACCGCTCGCGCGGCATCACAGGACTGCTCCTGCACCGCGACGGCGAGTTCGTGCAGATCCTCGAGGGCGACCGTGACGAGGTCGAGCACCTGATGGGGCGCATCGTGCAGGATCGCCGGCACCGCGACGTGCGCATCCTCCTCAAGGAGCCGCTGCACGAGCGCCGCTTCGCGCACTGGACCATGGGCTACGAGTCGCTCTCCGCCCTCGACGCGACACCGGCGGAGGGATACCGCGACTCGTTCGACGACCTCAGGATGGGCGACCACGACATGATCGGACGGGCGCTCATGGAGCTCACCATGTGGTTCCGGGTGCGCGACGCGGATCAGCGCCGGGAGGCGTAGCAGACGCCTCCCGGCGCGTCGCCGGAGATCAACCGACGGAGATCAGCCGAGGGGGATCAGCCGACGGGGGATCAGCCGAGCCGTTGCCTTCGTCGCAGCACGAGCGCGCCCCCGACGCCGAGCAGCAGCGCTCCGGCGAGCACGAACGGCACGGGGTCGGCTCCGGTGGCGGCGAGCGCTCCCGCCCGCGGACGGGGAGCGGCGGCGACCGCTCCGGATCCTGCGGCACCCGCGGCATCCGTTCCCGCGGACGGGTCGGCGCCGCCCGATCCGGCCCCGGGGTCCGTGCCGGGGCCGGGGTCCGTGCCGGGGTCCGTGCCGGCGTCGATGCATGCCGCGTACGCCTCGGGCGTGGGCGAGAAGCGGAACCAGTCGAACGTCGCGGGGAGCTCCGCCGCAGCGGTGGCACCCCGGAAGGCGAACGGCCCGACGTGGGTGTACCGCGGGACGCCGGGAGACGTCTCCAGTCGCACCCGGTTCCCGAACGCCTCGAACGTCGAGCCGTCGTACGAGACAGACGCCTCGATCTCGCGGCCGTCGCTGGTCAGCCGCAGCCAGACCTCGCCGACGTCGGTGCGCTGCTGACTGGTGAAGGCCGGGGAGCCCGCCCCCACCAGTTCGACGACCCGACCAGGCGTCGCCTTGCCGAGGTCGAACTTCAGATAGTTCGTGTCGCTGGCGTAGAGCAGCAGACCGGCCTGCTGGAAGTTCTGCGTCGGGGTCAGGCCGACCTTCGTCGTCACCTGCCACGCCCCGGCGGGCAGCTTCTGCTGCAGCAGCGGTGCCGCCGACACCCCTCCCGTGTAGGTCGGCACGATCAGCGCGCCGTCGGAGACGGTGTGCCGCGCAGCATCCGCCCGCACCGTGCGATCCCACTGGTCGCCCAGCGCGCCGTCGAACTCGTCGGACCCCGGGGCGGCACAGGTGGCGAACAGCGGGTTCGCGGCATCCTCGGCGAACCCGCCGAACGGGGGTTCGATGACCGTCTCCGCCCCGGCCTTCGCCCAGGCGATCGTGCCGCCGAGGCGGTCTCCGGATTCATAGAACAGATACGTCTCGCCGCCGTCGGTCACGACCTCCGGCGATGCCACCCGGCCGGTGTCGGTGCCGAGTCCGCTGGACTCGTGCAGCAGGATCGGGGTCTTCCCCACGTCGCGCAGCGTCGGGTCGATCGTGCGCGCATAGGACTTGCCGCTCGACGCGTGGTACAGCACGTAGAGCTGGCCGTCGTGCTCCCAGAGGTTGGGTCCGGAGACGTTCGCCCCCTCCTCCTCGCCCGGCTCGACGACCGGCACGGGGTCGACGACCCAGGTGCGCCCGTCGACGGACTCCGCGAGCCGGATGCGACGGATGCCGGTGAGACCGCCCGCGATCGGGGTGTCGTCGTTGGCCATGTAGAACATCGCGTAGTTGTACGGCGAGTCGGGATCGGGGTGGTCGAAGACCCGCGCGTACGAGCTTTCGGTGATCCTGCGCGTGCCCGGCACGTCGCCCATCGCGTTCGTGACGGCGATGTCGCCGTACTCGAACGTCACCCCGTCGTCGCTCGTCGCGAAGCGCGTCACCGAGTTGTTGCCGTGGAAGTAGAGGAACATCTTGCCCTCGTCAGCGTTCCAGAACGCGTCGGGGCTGGACACATGCGGCACCGGTCCGTAGTGCGGCGGCCAGTCGTTCGTGATGACGGGCCCCGCGGCATACTCGGTCCACGGACCCTCGAGGCTGTCGGCGTACATCAGCACGATCCCGCCGGGGTCGTCGTGCGGCGCGAGGTAGAGGTACCACTCGCCGAGCGGGTCCGCGAAGTGCTCCCCGGCGTGGAAGACGCTGGGGAAGATGTACTCGTCGGTCGGGTTGTAGATCATGTCGAACTTGTCGGTGATGATCCCCTGGTAGCCGAAGACCGGCCAATCGGCGGGTGGGGGCGCCACCTCCGCGGCGACTCCGCTTCCCGATCCGACGGGTGCCGCCTGCGCGGGCAGGGCGCCTCCCGCCGCCATGACCGCGGCGACGGCGACGGCGGCGAGCGACAGTGCGCGTCGCTGCGCACGTCTGGCTGTCGTTCTCATTGCTTCTCCTTCGGTGGATCCTGCGATGGATGCCCCGGCGAGGGCGCGACGAACAGCGCTCGGTCGGAACCGGGCGTGACGCGAGTGAGGGCGCTCCGGGTCAGCCCTTCAGACCGGTGTGGGCGAGTCCCTGCACGAACTGCTTCTGCGCGAACAGGAAGACGACCAGTACGGGCACGACCGTGAGCGTCGTGGCGGCGAGCTGCACGTTCCACATCGGCCCGCCGTAGGCGTCGACGTACTGCGTCAGCGCCTGCGGCAGCGTGAACATGTCCTTGCTCGACAGGTACACGATCGGCTCGAGGTACAGGTTCCACGACTTCAGGAACGTGAAGATCGCGACCGCGGCGAGCGCGGGTCGAGCCAACGGGAACGCGATGCGCCAGAAGATGCCCCAGCGGCCGAGGCCGTCCATGCGCCCGGCCTCCTCCAGCTCCGTCGGCAGCCCGAGGAAGAACTGGCGCATGATGAACACCGCGAGCACCGCCGGCGCCCCGAGCACGGGGATGACGATCAGCGGCCAGTGCGTGTTGATCAGCCCCAGGGAGTTCACGAAGCGGAACAGCGGGACGATCGTCACCTCACTGGGCACCAGCAGCCCCACGAGCACCACGAGGAAGAGCGCGTTCGCGCCGGGGAAGCGGATGCGGGCGAACGCGTACCCGGCCATGGCGGCGACGAGCATCGTGCCCACCGTGACGAGCGCGGCGATGTAGAGGCTGTTCCAGTACTGCTGCGCGAACGGCTGCAGGCGGAACACCTCGCCGTACGCGTCTGCCGACGGGTTGGCCGGCCACAGGGTCGGGACCTTCTGAAGGATCTCGCTCATCGGCTTGAAGCTGCTCGTGATCATCCACAGCGTCGGGAAGACGAAGGGGATGCTGAGCACGGCCATCAGCGCGATGAGGCCTCCCGCGAACCAGCGCCGGCGGCGGGTGGCGGCACCCGGCCGCTCGCGACGCTCCGGGGATCCGGTCGTGACGGCACGGGTGCTGAGGGACTCCGGCCGGTCGATGACGTCAGTTCTCATTGAAGACCCACCTCTTCCTGGTCTGCCATTGCACGAGCGTCAGCACGAGCACGATGAGGAACATCAGCACGGCGATGGCGCTCGCGTAGCCGAAGTCGTTGAAGCGGAACGCCTGCTGGTACAGGTAGTACACGAGCACGGTCGTGGAGTTGCCCGGCCCGCCTCCGGTGAGGACCGCGATCTGCGCGAACACCTCGAGCGAGCCGACGATGGTGAGGATCATCACGAGCAGGATGGTCGGGCTGATCATCGGCAGCGTGATCGAGCGGAAGCGACGCCAGGCGCCGGCCCCGTCGATCCGTGCGGCCTCCCCGATCTCCTCCGGCACGCCCTGGAGCGCGGCCAGGAAGAGGATCAGGTTGAGGCCGACGTTTTTGAACACCTGCACCACGATCACGGCGAGCATCGCCGTGACGTCGTTGCGCAGCCAGTTCGGCCCCTCGATTCCCACGGTGGCGAGGAAGCCGTTGATGCCGCCGTCGGACTGCAGCAGGAAGCTCCAGACGATGGTCCACGCGACGAGTGAGACGACGACCGGCGAGAAGAAGAACGTGCGGAAGGTCGTCGTCCCCGGCAGCTTCTGGTTGAGAAGCACCGCGAGGAAGAGGGCGAGCGTGACGTTGAGCACGACCAGCCCGATCGAGAACCACAGGCTCGCGAGCAGCGAGTCCCTGAGTCCGGGGTCGGCCAGCATCCGCTCGTAGTTGTCGATTCCCGAGAACACGAAGGTGTTGGCGAGCACGTTCCAGTCGTGCAGCGAGAACCAGAGCACGGCGACGAGCGGGACGATGACGAAGGCGACGGCGCCGAGCACCACGGGGGCGACCATCGTGTACCCGACGATCCAGTCCTGCCGCGTCGCCGCGGAGCGGCGGGGGCGTGCGGGCCGCCCCTTCCGCTCCGCGGTGTCGGCCGCCGCGAGGACGGCGGAGGATGTCATGCGATCAGCCCTCCAGAAGCGGAGCGATCGTCTCGCAGGTGCTGCCGAGCACGGACTCCACGTCGGCGTCCGCGGTCCACAGGGCGTCGAGCTGCGCACGCACCGTGTCCTGGATCTTGGCGAAGTTCGGGTGAGCCGGCTTCGTGACGGCATCCTGGATCCCGTCGACGACCACGGCCTGCAGCTGCTCCTCGGTGAGGCGCGGGTTGCCGGCGGCGAGGGTTTCGGCGTTCAGCAGCGACTCGCGGGGCGGCGGGAAGTACGCGGCGAGCTTCTCGGCGTTCTCCGGCTCCGTGAAGAAGGCGAGGAAATCGGCGGCCACGCCGGGGTTCTCGGCGTTCGCGAACACGCCGATGCCGGCCTGTCCGATCACGTTCTGGCGCCCCTCCGGGCCGTCGGGCAGCGGCACGACGTCCCAGCCGAACGAGTCGTCGAGGGCCGACGCGCGGCTGATCTGCGTGATCGTCATCGCGGCGTCCCCGGCGAAGAAGTCGGCGGTGACTCCGGGCTCGGGCATCGCGCCGTCGACGAAGATCGCGTCGTGGATCCACGTCATCGCGTCGACCATCTCGGGGTCGGTCAGCGTGCAGCTGGCGCCGTCCTCGCTCCACGGCGAGGCACCGAACGACGACCAGATGGTGGCGAGGTTCTCCCACACCTTGTAGTCGAAGTCCCGCACGACGAGACCCTGCTTGCCCGAGGTCGCGGCGGAGGCGGCGGAGATGTCGCGGGCCGCATCGAACGTCCAGTCGCCCGAGGCCACGAGGTCGGCCGGGTTCGGCTGACCGGCCGCGGCGATCTGGTCGGTGTTCACGAACACGGCGAACGGACTGTTCGAGAACGGGTACGCGAAGAGCTTGTCGTCCTGCTGCCAGAGCGCGAGCGAGGAGTCGAGCAGGTCGTCGTACTCGTACCCCTCGTGGTCCTGCAGCGTGCCGGTGATGTCGTAGAGGGCACCCGACGAGACGAACTCCGGGGCGTAGCTCTCGAGGATCCAGCCGAGGTCGGGGGCGTTGCCTCCCGCGAGCTGGGTCGTGAGCGTCGTCGTGTAGTCGTCGAACGGGATCGGCTCGAAGGTGACCTTCGAGACCAGCTCCGGGTTCTCGGCGACGTACTCGTCGGCGATCTCCTGGAACAGGCCGAGCTGCGTCTCGTCGGCCGTCCAGACCGTCATGCGGAGCTCGACGGGCTCGTCGGGGGTGGCGGTGCCCTCGGGGCTCCCGCTGCATCCGGCGAGCACGAGGGCGACGGCGGCGATGCCGGCCCCGGCCGTCAGCGGCAGACGCCGACGACGCGATGCGGATGTGCTCATGGTTGTCTTCTCCTTGCTGTGCTGTGATTCGGGTGGGTAGTGGGTGGGGTGGTCAGTAGGCGTAGACGCGGCCCTCCGGCCAGTGCAGCTCGACGCCGGCGGCCTCCAGCTCGCGCTGGTAGTCGGAGCGGATGCCGGCGTCGCCGTGCACCTCGTGCGGAGTGGTGTCCGTCGCGGCGCAGTAGGCGGCGAGGTGGCCGGCCGCCTCGCCGACGTTCCACTCCACGGGGTGCAGCCGGTAGCAGCCGTTCGTGATGTGCGTCGTGCCGATGTTCTTGTTCGCGGCGAGCAGGTTGGCGGTGCGCTGCGGGATGAGCGCGCCGAGCGGGATCTCGAAGGGCGTGGAGGCCACGTCGATGTAGGTGTCGCCGCCCGTGGAGGGGTGCAGATCGATGCGGTACATGCCGACGCCGACGGACTCCTCGTACCTGGTCGCGCCCTCGTCGCCGCGCACGTCGTACGACACATCGTTCTCGGTGACCGTGGTGAGCGCGCGGATCCGGCGGGATTCGCGGTGGTACGGGGCCTGGGCGAGCCCGTCGTCGGACCCCATCACATCGGGGCGCAGCCGCAGGCCCGGGTATCCGGTGCCCCCGTCGGCGCGCGGGGCCTCGGTCTGCATCCAGTACATCATCGACAGCGACAGCTGCCGCGCCCGCCGGTAGTGCTCGAGCTCCGCGTCGCGCGACACATCGAGCACCGGGGCGAGGAAGTAGTCGATGCTGGGCCAGTTCACGAGGCAGATGTCGCTCTCGTAGAAGCCCTGCTCGAACTGGTCGCGCGCGGCGATGCGGCGGAACGTCCACAGGTTCGCGTCGCCCGCATTGCGCGACTGGTCGGCGTCCACCTCGGCGACGTCATCGCCCGGGTTGGGGTCGAACGCACGCGTGCCCATCTCGAGGGTGCGGGGGTTCGGGGCCTCCCACGACAGCATCCGGCTGCCCTGCCAGGCCTCGGGCAGGTAGTCGCGCCAGAAGTCGTAGTCGGCCGGACGCTCGATCGTGTGGTCGCCGTCGACGTGCTCGATCGCGAAGCACACGCTGAGCGCCTGCACGTTGTCGGGCTGGGCCTCGTCGGGGGCGCTGGGCTCGCCGGTCTCGGTGCGCGACTCGAAGCCGGTCACGTACTCGGTGCCCGACAGCGGCAGCAGCTCGCCGGTCTCGGTCGCGTCGAGCACGTACTGCGCGGTGACCGAGACGGTCTCGCCGTCGACCTCCGACTGCAGCGTGACGCGGGTGATGCGGTCTCCGTCGACGTCGGCCGCGACGGGACGCACGCGTTCCAGCAGGCGGATGCGGCCCGTCGACCGGTGCGGGGCGAGCATCTCCTCCAGCACGCCGACGGCGA
This sequence comes from Microbacterium sp. LWO14-1.2, assembly GCF_038397715.1. Taxonomy (NCBI): domain Bacteria; kingdom Bacillati; phylum Actinomycetota; class Actinomycetes; order Micrococcales; family Microbacteriaceae; genus Microbacterium; species Microbacterium sp. LWO14-1.2. Next base: position 2,162,272 of record NZ_CP151633.1, on the reverse strand, counting down.
TCCGCGGCTCGTGGCACAGCTTCGACACCCAGCCCGCACCGGGGTTGAGGTCGGCGCGGCCCTTCGCGGCATCCGTCAGCGGATAGCGGCGACGGTAGACCTCGCGGATGCCGTCGCGCAGCTGCCGGTAGCGGGCGGTGATGCCGAACTCCTCCACCCAGGGGTGCTCGTCGGGCGGCACCGCCTGCGAGGTGAGCTGGCCGCCGATCCACGGGTACTCCTCGGTGAGGATCACGTGGGCACCTCGGTCGGCGGCGGCGAGGGCGGCGGCCACGCCGCCGAGTCCGGCGCCCACGACGAGGATGTCGGTGGTCAGTTCTCGCGTTGTCACGAAGGGTTCCTTTCGAAGGGTCGGGTGAGGGAGGGGGCCAGCGCGACGGTGTCACCCTCGACGTCAGGGCAGTCGATGATCTGGTGGTAGTCGGCGTCCGTGAGCCGCAGGGCGGCGGAGGGGCGGACCGAGGAGCGGCGGGTCGGCTCGGCATCCTGATGCACGATCCGCGAGAGCAGCACGAGGGCGCGGGCGCCCATCTCCTCGCGAGGGACGGAGAAACCCGACCACCGGCGCCCGCGGCGCAGCGGCAGGTGCGGCTGACCGAGCAGCACGACCGACAGATCGCGCGGAACGGCGAGCCCCCTCGCCTCGAGCGCGTCGGCGATCTCGTCCGGGTCGTTCTCGGGGGCGAGCAGCAGGGCCGTGATGCCGCGCTCGACGATCTCGTCGGTGCCGCGGGCGCCGTCGCGCAGGTCGAGGAAGCGGGGCGTGAGCCCCTTGGCCTTCATCGCGTCGCGGTAGCCGTCGACGCGGTCGCGCGTCGACTGGTCGTCGCTGCGCGCGCCCGCATAGGCGATCTGGGTGTGTCCGAGAGCGACGAGCCGATCGACCTGCCGCGCGGTGGCCGTGACGTAGTCGGCGCCGACGTACGGGAGCAGGTGCTTGTCGGTCTCGCGCTTGCCGATGAACACGAACGGGTAGTTCGTGTCGAGCAGGTGCTGTAGCTCTTCGCGGTCCTCCTGCTGCCCGAGCAGCAGGCATCCGTCGGCGATGCCCAGCCGCTGCCACCCGTCGCCCGCGAGCCGGCGTCGTCCGTCGACCACCCGCGCGGAGGTGAACAGCAGCATGTCGACGCCGAGCTGCTCGGCCGCCTCCTCGATGCCGTTCAGGAAGGCGCCGTAGAAGTCACGGCCTCCGCGCGGGAACGTCTTCTCGTAGGTGAAGACGCCGAGCAACTGGTTCTTGCCGCCGGCGAGGCGCTGCGCCACCGGGTTGGCCGAGTACCCCGTGATGCGGAGCGCCTCGAGCACCCGATTGCGCGTGGCCTCCGAGATGCGTACGCCCTTCGGCGTGTGCCCGCTCAGCACGATGCTGACGGTCGCCTGGCTGACGCCGGCGAGAGCGGCGACATCGGCCTGCGTCGAGCGGTGGTGCGGCATCGATCCTCCTTGATCGCCTGCGGGGTATTCCCTCACTCTGGCGATAGAGGACCGAGGTGGTCAACGTGATAATACGCATTATTAGCGCGGATGCCGGGGGCGTCTCCCCTGGCGCGTCAGGCGGCGAGCGCGAGCCACGCCCTCGGACTGCATCCGAGTCGCTGGGAGAACGCGCGGGAGAACGCCGAGGCGCTGGCGTAGCCGAGCTCCGCCGCGATCGTGCCGACCGGCGTGCCGGCGCGCAGCTGCTCCTGCGCGATCGTGAGTCGCCATTCCGTGAGGTAGTCGGCGGGCGTGGTGCCCACCACGTCTTTGAAGCGGGCGGCGAAAGCGCTCCTCGACATGGCCGCGGTGCGGGCGAGAGCGTGCAGCGTCCACGGCTCGCCCGGTGCCTCGTGCACGGCGGACAGCGCGAGTGCCAACCGCTCGTCGGAGAGCCCGGAGAGCAGTCCGGGCGGCAGCGCGAGCCGCTGGGGGTTGTCGAGCATCCACCGCAGCAGCTGGATGAGCACGACCTCGAACAGCCGGTCGATGAGGATCGGGTGCCCGCAGCGTGCATCGTCGACCTCCGCGAAGAGCAGGTCGAGCGCCGGTCGCAGCGTCGCGACCTCGGCGAGGGGCAGGACGACGACCGACGGCAGCGCGCGCACGAGCGGATGCTGTGCGCCGCCATCGAGCTCGACGGTGGCGCACGCGAAGTCCGACTCCTCGGTCGGCGCGCCGACGAAGACGTGCTCGGTCGGCCGGGGGAAGAACAGCAGACTCGGCTCGGTCACGGCGATCCGGTCTGAGGAGCCGTCTGGCCGCCTGACCTCCATCTCCATCTCCCCCTCCCGCAGGACGTGCAGGAATCCGCGCCCGGCCTCGGCGGGGAACGCGGTGACTCCGCACAACGGCCCGCTGTGGAAGAGGCGGGTGCGCACCCGGAATCGCGCGAGCAGGGGCGAGAGGCGATCGACGGAGGGCATGGGCTCATCATCTGGACTATCTGTCAATTAGTCAAGACGGAATGGTGCGTATCGTCCACGGTCGATCGGAAGGATGGAGTCATCGCCACCCGCGTGAGGGTGGCCCGATCAAGGAGTAGAACCATGGCCAACGTCCCTCTCATCGACCGCAACGACACCACCGGCACCGTCAGGGAGCACCTCGACGAGATCTCGGGCGCCTTCGGCACCGTGCCGGCGATGTTCCGCGCGGTGGCCAACTCGCCCGCCGCACTCGCGAGCATGTGGGGCTCCTTCGGCGCTTTCGGCGGCGGGACCCTCGGTGCGGCCCTCGGCGAGCAGATCGCCGTCGCGGTCGCCGATCGCAACTCGTGCGAGTACTGCCTGGCCGCGCACACCGCGCTCGGGAAGAGGGCGGGACTCACGCGCGACGCCCTCGCCGCCGCACAGCACGGCGAGTCGGACGATCCGAAGACCGCTGCGCTCCTCGCGTTCGCGCTCGCGCTCGTGAACGACCGGGGCCAGCTGTCTCCGGCCGACGTACAGGCGGTCCGCGACCAGGGCTGGACCGACGAGCAGATCGTCGAGACCATCGGCCAGGTCGCGCTCAACCTCTTCACGAACTACGTGAACATCGCCCTAGACGTCCCGATCGACTTCCCCACCGTCCCGCTCCGCCGCGCGCGCTGATCGCTCCGGCATCCACCAGGTCGTCGCCACCAACTTCCAGACGGTGGCGGCGGCCAACGGATACTGGCGGCGGTGACGTCGGGCGGCGGCTACCACCTTTCCCCGCCCGTTTCAAGCACGCGCGCCACTTCCTGCCGCGTGCGACGATCAGGTCATGGACGCTCCCACCCCGCTCTCCTCCTCCGGTGAGGATGCTGCGCGGGGTGCGGAGCGCCGGCTGATGGCCGAGGCAGCCGCAGGCGGACAGGCCGCCCTCGCGCAGGTGTACGACCTCACCTCCGCGCAGGTGTTCGGCCTGATCCTCGGCGTCGTCCGCGACCGGACCGCGGCCGAGGAGGTGCTGCAGGAGACCTACCTGCACGCCTGGCAGCACGCCGCCGATTTCGACGCCTCCCGCGACACCATCGCGGTGTGGCTGTGCGGCATCGCGCATCGGTACGCCGTCGCCCATCTGCGGTCGGTCGAGGCGGAGGCAGAGGCAGAGGGCGGAGCCGCCGACGAGGAGTCCTACGCCGACCGGCTCAGCGAGGCGATGCGCAGCCTCCCGCCCGAGCAGTCGCAGTGCATCGCGCTCGCGTACTACGCCGGGCTGACGCAGTTCCAGATCGCCGCCCGCACGGCGCAGACGCTCGCAGCGGTACGGTCGCACACCCGCGCCGGGCTCTCCGGACTCCACGACCACTCCCAGCGGGCCCGGCCCGAGACCGCCGCCACCAGGACCCCCGAGCCCGCCTGAGTCAGTCCCTGGCGTGCCGCGCGCCCGACCGGTACGCGCGCCAGAGGATCTGCGCGTGGTCCTCCTTGGCATCGGCGACGCCCGCCTCGTCGCCGCGCAGCGCGCTCACCCACTCGCGCACCCGAGCCGCGACGGCGCCGACGATCATCGCGAGATCGGTACGGACGGGCGGGGGCGTCAGCGCCTCCTCGTCCGACATCCGGCCCCGCGCAGGCAGGTCGTCGTCCAGATGCCGCATCGTGAGCTTCGCGACCCCCACGGCGTGCGCGTTGATGATCGAGTGCGCCGCCCCCTCGATCTCCCAGCGGGACGCCGACGGGCAGGCGGCGATCAGTCGCGAGTGGAAGCGCCGCGACGAGGTCGCATCGTGCTCACCGCGGATGAACAGCATCCGCGTCGAGAGTCCGCCGACGGCATCCGTGATCCGGTAGCGGAGCATGTGCGGCAGCACCCGGAGGAAGTACACGGGGCCGCAGAGGATGTACGCCGAGACGGCGATCATGGCCAGGTGCAGCGACTCGCGCAGCGACGACTGCAGGAATCGCACCGCCTGGCGGAAGACGGTGGCCTCGTGCTCGTCGACGACGGGGCTCACGAGCACGGCGTGACGCAGGTCGGGCCTGCGCGTCAGCACCTCGGTGACGATCTGCGACCCCATCGAGTGGCCGATGAGAACCGGCGTCGACAGTCCGTAGTGGTCGAGGACCGCCTCGACCTGGTCGGCGAAGAAGGAGATCGACGGCGTGCGTTCGCGGGGTTTCGCGACGCCGGCGAATCCGGCGAGGTCGAGGGCGTACACGTCGCCCCGCTGCGCGAGCGTCGGTGCGAGGAACTCGAAGTAGCTCGCCGCGACGCCGATGCCCGCGACCAGCACGAAGGGCTCCCGACCCGCCGCCGCGGTCGTCGTCACCCGGGTGACGCGCGTGGTCGCCGACGGCGAGGTCACGTGCTCGACGATCACCTCTGGCCTGTCCGATCCGCTCGTCACCCCTCCACCCTGCCAGTCCGCGGCACGGATGCCGCGCGGACGGACCCGCGATGTCGGTGCCCGGGAGTAGACAGGAGGCATGCGTGCGCCCTCTCCCCTGCTCGACGTCAGGCGGATCTATGCGGAGCCGGATGCCGCGCGCTCGCCCCGCGGGCAGGAGATCATCGCCCGGTGGCCCGACGCGGCGATCGTGCCGGTCGCGTCGCACTGGCAGATCCCCGAGGTGCACGGTGACGAGCGCAACGTGGCGCGCTGGGTGCGCATCAAGACCGAGGCGCTCGTGCTCGGCGAGAAGAAGAGCGTCGCGACACGGGTCAACGGCCGCTCGGCCGACTTCATCGCCCCGTCGCTCGCGAACGGCTGCGCCATGGCCTGCGCCTACTGCTACGTGCCGCGCCGCAAGGGCTACAGCAACCCGGTCACGGTGTTCACCAACATCGACCGCATCACGGCGCACCTCGCCCGGCACGTCAGCAAGCAGGGGCCGAAGACCGAGCCGAACCAGTGCGACCCCGAGGCGTGGGTGTACGACATCGGCGAGAACAGCGACTGCTCGGTCGACGCGATGATCAGCGAGAACGTGCGCGACGTCTGCGACCTGTTCCGCATGCTCCCCACCGCGAAGGCGTCGTTCGCGACCAAGTTCGTCAACCGCGACATGCTCGACTGGGATCCGCTCGGCCGCACCCGCATCCGCTTCTCGCTCATGCCGGCATCCGTCGCGAAGGTCACCGACATCCGCACGTCGCCGATCGCCGAGCGCATCACCGCGATCGACGACTTCGTCGAGGCCGGCTACGAGGTGCACCTCAACTTCTCGCCGATCATCGTCACGCCCACCTGGGTCGAGGAGTGGACCGAGCTGCTCGTGCACCTCGACGACGTGCTGTCGCCCGCGGCGAAACGGCAGCTGGCGGCCGAGGTCATCTTCCTCACCCACAACGAACGACTGCACGAGGTCAACCTCGGCTGGCATCCGAAGGCCGAGGACCTGCTGTGGACGCCGGCGACCCAGGAGGCCAAGGTGTCGCAGAACGGCGCCGTCAACGTGCGATACCGCGCCGACCTCAAACGCGCGCACGTCGAGACCTTCACCCGGCTCGTCGCGCGCCACCTGCCCTCGTGCCGCATCCGGTACGCGTTCTAGATGTCAACCCTCGCGCACCTTCCGGATCGCGGGGATACCGTCGCTGACATGAGCTCTTCTCGCACGTCCCCCGCTTCCGTCGACGACATCGCCCGCGACGGATTCGGGTGGCACGAGCTGCTGCCCGGGCAGCGCGAGGCCATCACCTCGGCGGCCGCGGGGCGCGACACGCTGCTCGTGCTGGCCACCGGCGGCGGCAAGTCGGCGGTGTACCAGGTCGCCGGCGCGCAGCGCGGCGGTGTCGTGCTCGTCATCTCGCCGCTCGTGGCGCTGCAGGCCGACCAGCTCGCCTCGATCCGCGAGGCGCCGGCCGCCCCGCCGGCCGTCGCGCTCAACGGCTCGACCTCCGCCGCCGACACCGCTCGCGCCTGGGAGCTCATCGATCAGGGCGGCCCGGTGTACGTGCTGCTCGCCCCCGAGCAGCTGGCGAAGGAGGAGACGGTGGCACGCCTGGCTGCGGCGGGCGTCTCGCTGTTCGTCGTCGACGAGGCGCACTGCGTGTCGTCGTGGGGGCACGACTTCCGCCCCGACTACGCACGGCTCGGCGATGTGCGCCGCGAACTCGGCGACCCGCCCGTGCTCGCGATGACCGCGACGGCCTCCGAACCGGTCCGCGCCGAGATCATCGAGAAGCTGTCGATGACCGACGTCGACGTGCAGGTGCACGGCGTCGACCGTCCGGAGATCCGTCTCGTCGTGCACCGGCACGAGAGCGACGCCGAGAAGAAGGCCGCGGTCGTGCAGGAGGCTCGCACGTGGACCGCGCCGGGCATCGTGTACGTCGCGACCCGGAAGGAGGCCGAGAGCTACGCCGACGAGATCGCCTCCGACGACCGCCGCGTCGCCGCTTACCACGCGGGACTCCAGGCCGCGGAGCGGCGCGATGTGCAGGATCGCTGGCGCGACGGCACCCTCGACGTCGTCGTCGCGACCTCCGCGTTCGGGATGGGCATCGACAGGGCAGACGTGCGCTTCGTGCTGCACGCCACGGTCACGGAATCGTTGGACGCGTACTACCAGGAGGTCGGACGCGCCGGTCGCGACGGAGAGCCGGCGACCACCGCCCTGCACTACCGGCCGGAAGACCTCGGGCTGCGGCGCTTCTTCACGAGGCGGTCGGTGCGCACGGCCGACATCCGCGCGGTGCGCTCCGCGATCGTCGCGACGCCCGGCGCACACCTGCGCGCGCTGGCGGATGCCGTCGGCAGGCCCACGCGCACGGTCACCCGTCTCGTGAACGACCTGGTCGACGCGGGCCTCGTCGACACCACCGACGGGGTGCGCCTGGTCCGCCCGGTCACGGCGGCGCAGGCGGCGAAGGCCGTGCGGGAGACGCTGGAGTCACGCGAGCGGATCGCCGACTCCCGTCTCGCGATGATGCGCGCGTACGCCGAGACGACGCAGTGCCGTCGCCGGGTGCTGCTCGAGTACTTCGGGATCGACGGCCCCGCCTGGTGCGACAACTGCGACCGCTGCGAGCAGCGCGACGCCTCGGCCGCGGACGATGACGGGGTCGCGATCGCCGACGCCCCTGTCGCCGTCGACCAGAGCGTCCGTCACCGGGACTGGGGCACGGGCACCGTGACGGGTGTGGAGGCCGATCGAGCGACGGTGTACTTCGCGTCGGAGGGCTACAAGGTGCTGTCGTTCACCGCGATCGACAACGGCGCGCTCACGATCGCCGAGCCCGCCGGTCGCTGATCGCGAGCAGCGCTCCGCCGAGCACGGCCGCGACGAGCGAGCCCGTGAGCACGCCGATCTTCACGTGCTCGTCGGCGACCGACGCGCTGCCGTATGCCAGCTCGCCCACGAGCAGCGACACCGTGAAGCCGATGCCGGCGACGAACGACATGCCGGTGAGGTCGAACCAGCGCAGGGACGGATCGAGCCGCAACCCGGGAAGGCGCGTCAGCACGAAGGTCGTCACGAGGATGCCGAGGGGCTTGCCCGCCACGAGACCCACGACGATCCCGAGGGTCAGCGGATCGCTGAACGCCGAGCGCAGCCCCTCCGCCCCACCGATCGCGACACCGGCGGAGAAGAACGCGAAGACCGGGACCGCGAACACCGTGGCGACGACGCCCCACCGGTCCGCCCAGTGCGGGGCCAGCCCCTCCCAGACCGGCTCGGGCTCGCCGCGGTCGATGCGCACGCGCGCGCGACGGGTGGGCAGCACCGGCACCGTGAACCCGAGCAGCACACCGGCCACGGTGGCGTGCACGCCCGAGGCGTGGATGAGCGCCCAGGTGGCGAGGGCGAGCGGCAGCAGGATCCACCACGCGCGCACGCCCCGCTGCGCGGCGACGGCGAATCCGGCGAGCGGCAGCAGTGCGAGTGCGAGCCACGGCAGGCTGATCGTGTCGGTGTAGACGGTGGCGATGATCGTGATCGCGATGAGGTCGTCGACGATCGCGAGAGTGAGCAGGAACACCCGGAGCGCGGGCGGAAGGAAGCGCCCGACCACTGCGATCACGGCCACCGCGAAGGCGATGTCGGTCGCGGTCGGGATCGCCCAGCCGGATGCGGCGTCCGCGTCTCCGGCGGTGAAGAGCAGGAAGATCAGCGCCGGAGCGACGACGCCGCCCGCGGCGGCGGCGATGGGGAGCGCGGCAGCCCGCGGATCGCGGAGGCGCCCCGCGACGAACTCCTCCTTCAGTTCGAGTCCGACGACGAAGAAGAAGATCGCGAGCAGACCGTCGGCCGCCCACGCGCCGACCGACAGCTCCAGATGCAGCTCGGGGATGCCGAACGTGAAGTCGCGGATCGCGGCGTACCAGCCCGACGCGGGGCTGTTGGCGAGGATCAGGGCGGCGACGGTCGCGGCCAGGAGCAGCACTCCTGCGGTGACGTCGCTGCGGACGGTGGAGCGCACGCCACGCCACAGCTCATGGGGCGCGACGCGGAAGATGGACGACGAGGACATGGATGACCTACCTCACGGTGGGAACGGGCGACACGGGCATGAGCGCACCACCCACCGGGGTCGGCGGTGCGTCAGCTGCGTGGCGGCGGGCAGCCCGCGATCTCTCCATGCGACAGCGTGCCCCAGACGCTGGTCCATCCGTTGGTCCCCGGGTGCATGACGACCTTCTCGCCGGCGGCCATCGGGGTCGCCGATGCCAGCAGGCGCGGAGCGCGCACCGCAGCGGGCATCGGACGGGGAGGCATGACCCCATTCTACCGCCGGGCCGGGTCCGGCCGACAGCGCTCATCCGCCATCGACCGGACCCTCCCCACGGTCAGGAATCCCGTCGGATCAGGTCGTTCGTCGACCTCAGCACCAGCCGGTCCGAGAACGCCGCGGCGTCGGCATCCGTCGCTCCCCGCACGGTGAACCGGGCGGTCTCGCCCGGCAGCAGCGTGACGAGCGCCTCGTCCGCCTCGGCCGCAGGATCGATGCGGTCGACGAGCAGCGTGAGATCGCGCACGAGCGTCCCCGCCGTGACGTCGACGGCCCAGCCGTCATCCGTCCGCTGCGCTGCGACCTCGGTCGACGCGGCGGGCAGCGACGAGTCGCGCGGCTCCGCGAAGAACCAGTCGGCGGTCGCGTCGGCGTCGGCGCTCCCGCGGGCCGCGGTCGCGCGGATCATCTCACCGGCGGCGTCCTGCGCTGCAGCGACGTCGGCGGCGAGGGCGACCCGCTCGATGCCGCGCGCCGGCACGACGACCGACCACGTCTGCTCGGCGAGCGGCGCACCCTCGAACGACCGGCGGGTGATCGCGAACTCGGCGCGCCAGTCCTCGTCGGTGTCGTTCGTCGCGGTGAGGGTCAGCCCCTCGGCGCCGGGCTGGATCGTGGCCAGGCGCGGAGCGTTCGCCGCCCGCAGGGCGAAGAGCAGCGGCTTGCGGCGCCCGTCTCCGTCGACGGCGGCCCACGAGGTCACGGGCCAGCAGTCGTTGAGCTGCCAGGTGACGGTACCCGTGTTGTACGGGGCGAGCGAGCGCCACCACTCGATCGCGGTGCGCACGGCCACCGCCTGGTTGAGCGACATCGCCCAGTGCCAGTCGTCCATGTCGTTGGGCAGCGGCAGGTGCGGCACGAGGCCGTCGGTGAGCTTGTCGTTGCCCGTGATCGCCTTCTGGTGAACGATCATGCCGGGCGACTCGGGGGTGAGCGGGTCGTCGCCGACAGCCCTGGTGAGGGTGCTCCACGTGGGCGGCCCCTGCCACCCGAACTCCGCGACGAATCGCGGACGGTGGTCGCGGTAGTGCGTCCAGTCCTTCTGGTTCCAGGTGTCCCACACGTGCATGGTGCCGCGCTCCGCGGCGTTCTGCCGGTCGTCGCGGTCGGGGCTGAACGGGCTGCCGGGCGTGTAGGGCACGTGCGGGGCGAGCTCGCCGACGATAGCCGGCAGCAGCTCGTAGTAGTACCCGGCGCCCCAGGTGCGACCGTCGAGACGTCCCTCCCAGCGCCACTCCTGTCGGCCCCAGATGTTCTCGTTGTTGCCGTTGAGGATGACGAGCGACGGATGAGAGGCGAGGCGGACGACTGCCGCTCGCGCCTCGAGGTCGACCTCGGTCCACAGCGGCTCGTCCTCCGAGTACGCCGCGCACGCGAACAGGAAGTCCTGCCAGGTCAGCAGGCCGCGCTCGTCGCACTCGGCGTAGAAGTCGTCGGATTCGTAGATGCCGCCGCCCCAGACGCGGATGAGGTTGAGGCCCGCGAACTCCGCCTGCGCGAGCCGCTCGGCGTACCGTGCCCGGTCGACGCGGTGCGGGAACGCGTCGTCAGGGATCCAGTTCGCCCCGCGGATCTCGATGACCCGGTCGTTCACGACGATGGCGAAGCCGACGCCCTGCTCGTCCTCGTCCAATCGCGCCTCGACCGAGCGGAACCCGACCCGCCGCTCGTGCTCGTCGATCGCCTCACCGTCGCGCAGCAGCTCGAGCCGCGCGTCGTACAGCGGCTGCGCGCCGTGGCCGCGCGGCCACCAGAGCTCGGCCGACGGCACGTCGCCCTCGACCAGCACCGCGCCGTCGCGCACCTCGGCCTCGAACTCCGCCCCCGCGACGACGAGCCGCGCACGCAGACCATCGGGGGCCCCGACGACGGATGCCGTGGCCCGCACCCGCGGCACGCCCTCCGCCACGTCGCCCGCGATCAGTGCGTCCCCGAGCCGTGCACCCGACCAGCTCTCGATGGCGACGGGGCGCCAGATGCCGGAGGTCGTGGTGTCGATGCCCCAGTCCCACCCGAAGCTGCACGCCATCTTGCGCAGCGAGTTGTACGGGTGGTGGTTGGCGTGCGGGCGGGCGCCGAGCGCGAGGCTGGCGGCATCCGCCGCGCGGATCGGCGACCGGAACGCCACCTCCAGCTCGTTCTCCCCCGCGCGCAGCGCCGACGTGACGTCGATGCGGTGCGGGCGGTGCATGTTCTGCACGCTCGCGATCTCGACGCCGTTCAGGCGGATCGACGCGACCGTGTCGATGCCGTCGAACACGAGGTCGTGCCGCTCGTCGGCATCCGGGTCCACCCCGTCGATCGTGGTGCGGTAGGTCCAGTCGGCGAGGCCGATCCACGACAGAGTCTTCTCGTTCTCGTCGAGGTACGGGTCGGGGATGACACCGGCCGCGAGCAGGTCGGTGTGGATGCTGCCCGGCACCTGCGCCGGGATCGCACCGGCGTCGGCGACAGCCGGCGGAACGGTCCCCCTCGCGGCGATCGCAGTCCATCCGTCGTGCAGGGGTCGTCGGGTGACGGTCACAGGGTGCCTTTCATCGGTCACGGCTCGGGGGAAGCGTCGGGCGCCGCCGAGGAGACCGCGTCGGCGCACATCTGCAGCATCCAGTCAACGCTGGCGCAGAGCATGAACCCGATGGCCACGCCGGTCAACCCCCTGACCGGTGCGGGAGGGGCCGACCTAGGGTCGTCGCACACGACCGAACACGAGCAGAGGAGGACGATATGAGCGACCCGTCGAACACGCAGGGCACTCCCGGTTCCGGCGAGGAGGCCGACACGGCGTCGGGCGGCGCGCCGGACGACTCCGGCGACAAGAGGTACACCGGCGAGACCGACGGACCTGACGACTCCGACGACGTCCGCGAGACGCTCGACGAGCAGACGACCGACGACGAGGGCAAGCCCGTCGAGAACCCGTCGGGCGGCTGACCGGCCGAGGACCGGCCGCCGGCTACTTCACGGAGCCGGCGGTCAGTCCTCGAACGAAGTACCGCCCGAGCACGAGGTAGAGCAGCACGGTCGGCGCCGCGACGAGCACGGCACCGGCCATCAGCTCCGAGTAATCGACGGTCGTCGTGCCGATCATGTTGTTCAGAGTGACGGTCGCCGGCCACACCGACGGCGACGACAGGATGAAGGCGAACAGGAAGTCGTTCCAGATGTTCGTCACCTGGAAGATTCCCGCGACGACGAATCCCGGCACCGACAGCGGCAGGAACACCCTCGTGTAGGTGCGCCAGATGCCCGCGCCGTCGACCGCGGCCGCCTCGACGAGCGCGCTCGGGATGCCCTCGTAGTAGTTGCGGAAGATCAGCGTCGTGATCGGCAGCCCGTAGATCACGTGCACGACGATGAGGCCGACGATCGTGCCCTGCAGCTGCACGGCGCTGAGGAACTGGAACAGCGGGATGATGACCGACTGGAAGGGGATGAACATGCCCACCAGCAGGATCGTGAACAGCGCCCCCGAGTAGCGGAACGGGAACTTCGACAGGATGAACCCGTTGAACGATCCGATGAGGCACGACAGCACGGCGGCGGGGATCGTGATCTGCAGCGAGTTCAGCAGCGATCCGTGCAGCTTCTCCCAGGCGCCGGCGAAGGCCTCGAAGCTCGGCTGGTCGGGGAAGGCGAGGAAGAAGGACGGTGCGCCCGTCGACCCGGCCAGCGCGGTCGCGATGATGACGTACACGGGCACGAGCATCGTCAGCAGGCCGGCGACGCACAGGGCGAACACCACCCACTCCCCCACGGTGCGGGGCAGACGGCTGCGCTGCCGGCCGTCGTCGGCGACGGCGCGGCGGCGCGTGCGCGCGGGCAGGGTGACGAGCCGGGTGGCCGTCTCGTCGGTCGTCATGACGGCCATGTCACGACCTCCGTTCCTTGCGGTAGCCCCGGATCAGGTAGGGCACGATCACGCAGAGCGTGAGCACGAGCAGCACGATCGACATGGCCGAGGCCTTGTCGTAGCGGCTCGCGAGGTAGTTGTAGATGTAGATGCCCGGCACATCGGTCACGAACCCGGGACCCGACCCCGACATCGAGACGACGAGGTCGAAGATCTTCAGCGCGACGTGCAGCAGCAGCACGAAGCACGTGACGGTCGCGGGCCAGAGCTGGGGCAGCGTGATGTGCCGGATGCGCTGCCAGGCGCTCGCGCCGTCGACGGATGCCGCCTCCAGCTGCTCCTCGGGGATCGCGGCGAGACCGGCGAGGTACATCGCCATCGCGAAGCCGAGCAGCTGCCAGCCCGCGGCGAAGATGATGGGGAGCATCGCGACGGGGACGCCCAGCTGCACCTTGAGCCAGTCCTCGCCGGTCGGCTGGTTGAGCGCGCCGAGGATGGTGGTGTCGGTCATCCACCCGGGTGGATCCTGCACGCCGAAGAACTCGAGGATCTGGTTGACGCCGGTCTCCGGCGCGAAGATCCACCGCCACGCGACGCCTGTGACGATGAACGACAGGGCGTACGGCAGCAGGAACACGGTGCGGAACAGTCCGCGAGCGGCGACCACGTGGTGGATGAGCAGCGCCCAGATGAGGCCGCCGAGCACCGAGAGCAGCAGGAAGCAGACCGTGAAGACGACGAGATTGCGGATGCCGGCCTGGAACCGCTGCTCCAGCACGAGCTCGGCGTAGGTGCTGCCGAGGGGCTCACGCAGCGTGAGGTCGCGCGAGGTGCCGATGCGCCAGTTCGACAGCGAGATGTAGACCGTCGTGCCGATGAAGACGTAGACGAAGACGAGGCTGACGAGCATGGTCGGCGCGAAGGCGAGGGCCGCCCTGCGCTGGGTTCCGGCGCCGAGGCGGCGACGCCGAGCGCGGCGCGCGGGCGACGACGGCGGAGAGGACGGTGCGGACACGACGGGTCCGGCACCGCCGACACGGCCGCCGGAGCGGGCCGTGTCGGCGGCGGAGCGCAGGTCGACCATCGGCCTAGAGGCCGCCCTGTGCCGCGACCATCGTCGCCAGGAAGGCGTCGACGTTCTGGTCGCCGTTGAAGGCCGAGACGGCATCCGCGAAGATCCGCGAGAACTCGGCGGTCGTGACCTGCCCGTGGGCGAGGCTCGACACGACGGATGCCGAGGCGAAGGTCTCGGCTGTGGCCTGCTGGTACTCCGAGAGACTCGACGTGTCGGCCGTGGTGAGCGCCGGGATCGTGCCCTTCTTGGCGGCGAACGCGGTCTGCACCTCCGGGTCCATGAGCGTCTCGAGCCACAGGTCGGCGGCCTCGGCGTTCGGGACGTTCGACGCGGGGATCGAGAAGCCGTCGCCCACGTAGTCGAAGATGTCCGCCGACTCGGGGAACGACGCCCACCCGAAGTCGCTGCCCGGCTCGAACCCGCCGTTCACGAGCTCGCCGTACGCCCAGTCGCCCATGAGGTTCACCGCGCAGTCGCCCGCGGCGACCTTCTTCGCGGCCTCGTCCCAGGTGAGGGCCGAGTGGTCGTCGTTCGCGAGCGAGAGGGCGGTCTTGTAGTCCTCGACCGCCTGCCGCACCTCGTCGGAGTCGAAGGGCGCGTCGTTCGTGAACAGCTCCTTCCAGCCGTCGCCGCCGGTGCGCGCCATGATGAACGACTCCAGCAGCTGCGCGGAGGCGAACACGTCCTTGTCGCCCAGGCAGATCGCGGTCGTGCCCGAGTCCGCGATCTTCTGCATGTCGTCGAGGAAGCCGTCGATCGTGGTCGTGTCGTCGAGCGTCACGCCCGCCTCTTCGAGCACGGCCGGGTTCGTCCACAGCACGTTGCCGCGGTGCACGCCCACCGGCACGGTGTAGTACTTGCCGTCCACGGCCTGCGCCTCGGCGACATCGGCCGGCAGGTCGTCGGCCCACCCGTGCTTCTCCCAGAGGGCGCTGATGTCGGCGACCTGGCCGCCCTCGACGTAGCTCTTCAGCTCGCCGTCGGGGTGCAGCTGCCACGAGTCCGGCGGATCGTTCGCCTGCAGACGCGCGGCGAGCGCCTGCTTGGCGTTCGCCCCGCCCCCGCCCGAGACGGCCGCGTTCTCGACGGTCAGTTCGCCGTCGGCATCCTCGACGGCGTCGAAGAGCACCTGCAGCGCCTCGGCCTCGGAGCCGGAGGTCCACCACGAGGTGACCTCCAGGGTGTCGGCGCCTCCGCCCCCACCGGTGCCGGTGGTGTTGGCGCCGCAGCCCGAGAGGGCGACGGCGGCGAGGGCGGTGGCGGTCACGGCGGCGGCCGTGCGGTACAGACGTGTGTCGTTCATGACTCTTCCTTGAGCGGTGATCGAGCGGTGATGTCGGGTGTGGTCGGGTGGGATCAGGGTCGAGGCAGCGCGGCGGCGCGCTCCACGACGCGGGCCTTGCGCGTGATGCCGAGGCCGCGGGCGCCGATCTGGTTGAGCTGGTCCTCGCGGAACCGGTTCTCCCAGTCGACCTCGTAGTCCTCCTTGGGGAAGTCGGCGGGGCTCTCGCCTCGGCGGAACCGCTCGGCGACGTCCTTCGCGTAGGCGGCGTTCTTGGCGCACATCGGGGCGGCAGGGATGTAGATCACGTTGCCCCAGCCCTCCTGCTTCTCGACGGCGGCGACGCCGTGGATGACGTCGGAGTGCCACCAGACCGAGTCGCCGGGCTGCACGGTCGGGATGCCGGCGCGTGCCCGCATGAGCAGAGGGTGCCAGCGCTCGCTGATCGCGAGGGCCTTCCCCTGCTCGGCGCCGGCCAGTTCGTCGTCGGGCACGTCGTCGAGCAGCGCCCTGACGAGGATGTAGGCCATCGCCTCGGGGATCGGCACGACCCAGAGCACACCCTGGTCGTGGCGCATCTCGGACATCGCGAGCCAGCCCTGGAAGCTGCGGAAGACGCTGCACATGGTCGAGGACGGGTACTCGTCAACCTCGGTGCGGAACGCGGCGTCCCACGGGTCGTACGACTCGAAGTCGCCCTGGAAGATCGACTCGAACACCTGCTGGTACGCGGGCGTCAGCCAGCGCTCGACCGAGCCGGAGTCGGTGTGCGCGCCGAGTCCGCCCGAGGTGGTCCCCGGCGGGCGGCGGCGGATGCGGTCGGGGTACATCGAGTCCTGGTCGGGGTCGAACCACGTGACGCCGCGGGACTCGCTCTTCCACATGCGGTTCAGGAAGCTCTGCACCTGCGCGGTGTGCTCGTGCTGCCGTGCCTCCATCTGCGCGGTCGACCAGTAGATCGGGAAGATCTCGGGCTTCGACGCGTCGAGGTTGCCGAAGAAGTCGTCGCCGGGGCCGCGGTACTTCGCCATGAAGTCGTTGCTGTCGACGTACTCGACGAGCGAGCGATCCCACTCGACGGCCTGCTCGGACGGCACCTGGCCGCGGACGACGGCGCAGCCGCGGCGGTGGATGAGGTCGATCGTCTCCTGCGGGACGGTGCCGGCCTCGATGTCGGAGTAGTGGACGACCGGCCAGACCTCCTCGCCGTTCTCCCTCGCGCGCTCGATCTCGACCACTCGCGGTTCGATCGCCGCTTCGATGCGGCGGAAGAGGCCGGCGACGTCGCCGATCTGCTCGCGAAGCTTGGTCTTGACGGCGCGGATGGCGGCCGGGAAGTCTTCCGGTGGGGTCGCCCAGCTCGTCTGCTCAGTCATGGAAAACTCTCCTTAGCGGTGGTCGTGGTGGATTCGGTAAGCTACGATTACTGAATCGTGAGGGCAACCATAGGAGACGGTCGGTGGCGGAGTCAAGCGGCAATACCGGTATACGGGTTTCGGGGCTGACGGCCCCGCGTCCCGAGGTGCTCGCCTCGATCACCGATCAGCACGTGCTCGCCGTGATCGAGGCGGCCGAGGCACCGCTGTCGCGCGCCGAGATCGCCGAGACCACAGGGTTGTCGAAGCCCGCCGTGTCCGCGGCCGCCGCCCGGCTGAGCGAGCGGGGCGTCATCCACGACGTCGGCGTGCGCGAGGGACGACGCGGCGGTGTCGCGACCCTCTACGCCCTGAACGAGGACTACGGCCGGTCCCTCGCCGTGGTCATCGGCAACGAGTCGATCGCCGTGCAGGCGAGAGACCTCAGCGGCACGGTGCGCGTCGCGCTCGAGAGCCCTCTCACGCAGGAGCACCCGCCGCAGCACATCGTCGCCGAGACGAACCGCCTCATCGCCGAGGCCGCCGCCGCGTTCCCCGCGCCGCTGCTCGCCGTCGCGGTGTCGATCGCCGATCCCGTCGACGCGCACTCCGGCACACCGCTCGTGCTGCCGAAGTCGGTGTTCCCCGCCGCCGACATCCACCCGACGACCGAGTTCGACCTCTCAGACGCGGCCCGCGTCGTCGTCGACAACGACGTGAACTGGGCCACGATCGGCGAGTACCACGAGGGCGAGCTGCGGGGCAGCGACGACTTCGCGTACGTCTACTTCGGGCAGGGCATCGGCGCCGGACTGCTGCTGAACGGCCGGCTCTTCCACGGCCACCGCGGTCTCTCGGGAGAGATCGGCTACGTGTGGGAGGGGGCGGACGGACGCCTCGACGTCACGGAGCGGCTGGCACTGCTCGGCCTCGGTTCCCCCGGCGTCTACGGCCTCGACCTCGCCAAGGCCGACGCGATCCTGGCGCCCGACCCCCTCGGCGACGCCGCGGTCGCGGCATCCGAGGTCCTCGCCTTCGCCGTCGCGAACCTGACCATGGTGATCAACCCCTCGGCGATCGCGTTCGGCGGTCCCCTCAGCGTCTACCCGGCGTTCGCGGAGGCCCTGGGGCAGCGCATCGCCGCGCTCAGCATCGACCCGCCGCGGTTCGTCGTCAGCACGTCGACGCCGCTCCTCGGCGCGAGCATCGAGGCGCACCGTCTCGCTCTCGAAGAGGCGGGCATCCCCGACGTCGCGGCGAGGTCGTCGCGATGATGCGGGAGGCAGGGATGCCGTCCGGCGCACCCGCCTGGCTGCAGGAGCTCGACCTCACCCTGCCCGTGACGGCGCAGTACGTGCTCACCGGGAACCTGCACGACGTGCATCCGGCTCTCGACGGCACCGGCTTCGTCTCGACCGCCGACCTCGTGCGCGAGTGCCTCGTCGCGAACGACGCCGACCTCGTCTACCGCTTCGACGCGCTGGAGGGCATCTGGCTCGATCACGCGGCCCCCGGGGTGACGAGCGACGAGTTCTTCCCCGATTCGCACCTGAACCGCGCCACGGTGGGCGCCGTCGCCAAGCTCGCCGATCTGCTGCTGCGGTCGACGGCCGACACCGGGCGACGGGTGGCGCTGATCGTCGAATCGGGGTCGGCGATCTGGAGCGACCACGACAACGTCGAGGCCCGCCGCCTGCTGCTCGCCAGTCGACGTCTCGCGACGCAGGACGCGCGGCGCGTGCCCGGCGGACGCCGCGCGGTGCCCGCGGGCAACACCGTGGTCTGGATGGCGGATGCCGAGGCCGATGCGCCCGACTGGCTGCGCCACTCCGACAGCACCAGGACGCTGCGGCTGCCCCTCCCCTCCCTCAGCGCCCGCCGCGCGGCCGCGGAGCGCCTGCTGGAGGGATCCGACGGGCACGCCGAGCAGGCCGCCGCCGCGTTCGCCGAGAGCACGCAGGGCCTCACCCTGCGTGCGATGCGCAACATCGCCACCCTCGCCCGCGATCAGGGCCTCGACGGCGACCGCATCACCGAGGCGGTCCGCAGCCACCTCGCCGGGGTCGTCGACAGCCCGTGGCAGGACCCGGCGCTGCTCGACCGCATCCGCGGCGCCGACGGGATCCTCGGACGCCGGGTGCTCGGCCAGCCGCGCGCGGTCTCGCAGGCCCTCGACATCCTGCTGCGCTCGGCCCTCGGGCTCACCGGCGCGCACCAGGGCGGCGCGCGGGCACGGCCGCAGGGCATCCTCTTCTTCGCCGGCCCCACCGGCGTGGGCAAGACCGAGCTCGCGAAGGCCCTCGCGGAGGTGCTGTTCGGGGCGGAGGACGCGTACGTCCGCTTCGACATGAGCGAGTTCTCGGCGGAGCACAGCGAGGCCCGTCTGATCGGCGCGCCGCCCGGATACATCGGCCACCGCGAGGGCGGCGAGCTGACGAACGCGGTCAGGGAGCGGCCGTTCGCGGTGCTCCTCTTCGACGAGATCGAGAAGGCGCATCCCCGCATCCTCGACAAGTTCCTGCAGATCCTCGATGACGGCAGGCTCACCGACGGCAGCGGCGACACGGTGTACTTCAGCGAGTCCGTCATCATCTTCACGTCCAACATCGGCGCGAGCGAGGCGCTGCACGACATGGCGGTCGCACGGGGGGAGGGCGTCGCCGCAGAGGATGCCGCGGCCAGGGTGCTCGCGCAGATCCGCACCCATTTCACCGACGAGCTGCAGCGGCCGGAGCTGCTGAGCCGCATGGGCGACAACATCATCGTGTTCGACCCGATCAGCCCCGAGGTCGGGCGTCGTCTCGTCGAGAAGTACATCGACACCGTGTCGGAGACCGTCGCTGCGCGGCTCGGCGCCTCGATCCGGCTGCACGACGACGCTCGTCGCGCGATCGAGGAGTACGCGCTCACCAAGCTCCCGTTCGGGGGCCGCGGCATCGGCACCGCGATCGAGACGGCGCTGGTGAACCCGCTCGCGCGGTCGCTCGACCGGTCGAGCGACGGGCAGCTCGTGATGATCCGGGACGCTGCGCCCGGACCGGCCGGTTGGGAGCTGTCGGTCGAGGTGTCGCGACCGTGATGTGATCTGAACCTTTCGTCTCCGGTCCCCGTCTCTTCGGAGAGAGTGCGTCCCACGCCCTCGAACCGACAGGATGACGCGGACCGGTCACGACCTTCCGCGCGAGGAGCAGCGCATGGATACGGGGAATTCGTCGACAGACGCCGACGAACTCCTCCGAAGCATCCACCACCGTTATGCCGGCATGCTGCGTGGCTTCGTGATCGGGCTGGCCTACGACGCGGCGGCCGCCGACGATGTCGTCCAGGAGACGCTGCTCCGGGCGTGGCAGCGCCCCGAGATCCTCACCAGGCCCGAGCCGGTCATCCGCGCGTGGCTCTGCCGCGTCGCCCGCAACCTCGTCACCGACGACCTGCGCAGCGCGCGCCACCGCCGCGAGATCCCCGTCGACGCGCTGCCCGAGTCCATCGGCGACGACGAGACCGATCGCATCTTCGACCGCTGGATGGTCTCCGAGGCGCTGTCGACGCTCCCCGCCGACCACCGCGCCGTGATCCGCGGCGCGTACCACGGCGGACGCAGCGTCGCGCAGCTCGCCGCAGACTTCGGCATCCCCGTCGGCACCGTGAAGTCGCGCCTGCACTACGGGATGCGCGCCCTGCGCGCCGCGCTCCGAGAGAGAGGGATGCTGTCATGATCCCCGACCACCACTACGCCCACTGGGACGCCGCCTACGTGCTCTGCGCGCTCAGCGATCCAGAGGACCGCGAGTACGAGGCTCATCTCGCCACGTGCTCGGCGTGCTGGCGGGTCGTGGCCCAGCTCGAGCCGCTGCCCGCGCTCCTCGCGCTGCTCGGCGACGAGCCGGACGCCGCTCCGGTCGAACCGGCGCCGCTGGCCGCCCTCGCGACAGCCGCCCGTCGCAGCCGCCGTCGCCGCAGTGCGCTCCTCGTCGCCGTGGCGGCAGCGACGGCCCTGCTCGCCGGTGTCGCCGGGAGCGCCGTCGTCACGATGCTCTCGACGACTTCCGTGGAGGCCGCAGCGGTGCCGGTCGACCTCCGCCCGGTCGGCTCGAGCGGCGTGCGCGCCGATGTGTCGCTGACCTCCGAGGAGTGGGGGACGCGACTCGCCTGGGACTGCTCGTATCCCGCCGATGTCGCGGCCGGGCACCGCTACGAGCTCGTGGCAGTCGACGCCCACGGCGTCCGCCGCGTGGTCGGCACCTGGATCGGCGACGGACGACCGACCGCCGGCCTCACGGCGACCACCGCCCTGTCCCTCGACGAGATCGTGCGCGTCGAACTGTCCTCGGCGATCTCGGGCAGGCTGCTCGCCGCCGCCGACCTCTGACCCTTTCCCTCATCCCCACACCAGACCGGAGAACCATGTCAGCCTCAGCATCCACCCGTCGATCGGCCGCCCCGGCGGACGCCGCGTCGTCGACCCCCGCCGTCACGAGCCGGGGCACCCGCCTCCTGCTCCCGCTCACCCGCATCGCCCTCGGCTTCGTCTACCTCTGGGCGTTCATCGACAAGCTGTTCGGCCTCGGCGTCGCGACTCCGCCCGACGGGTCGGTGCTGGCCGGACAGTCGCCGAGCGCCGGATACCTCGGCCACACCGAGGGCGCCCTGTCGGGCGTCTTCCGCGCCATGGCCGGCAACCCGGTCGTCGACGTGCTGTTCATGCTGGGCCTCGGCGCGGTCGGCATCGCCCTGGTGACGGGCGTCTGTGTGCACCTCGCCGCACTCGGCGCCACCTTCGTCATGGGCGGCATCTACCTCAGCGCGCTGCCGCTCGCCAACAACCCCCTCGTCGACGAGCACCTCGTCTACATCCTGCTCGGCTGGCTCCTCGCCGCGCTGGGCGCCGGCCGGATCGCGGGGTTCGGCACCCGCTGGGCGTCGCTCCCGCTCGTGCGCCGCCACCCCTGGCTCACCTGATCCGACGCCGACACACCTCATCCCCCTCCGCCCCGGAGGGCTCGACTCCCATCCCTCCCCCACCTCGTCGGGTCCTCCGGTTCTCCCGCCCTGATCGCCGAGACCCCGGTTCATCGCAGAGACCCCGGTTCATCTCAGAGACCCCGGTTCATCGCAAAGACGCCGGTTCGTCGCAGAGACCCCGGGCTGTGGTCGTCCACAACCCGGGGTCTCGACGCGAAACCGGAGTCTCCGTGCGCGCGGCCGTCAGCCGAGGCGAGCCGTGCGCAGCGTGGCGGTCGCGCTGTGCGCGGCCATGCCCTCCGAGTCGGAGATCACCTGCACGGCGTCTGCGAGCGCGGGCGTCGCCTCACGGCTGATGCGCTGGTACGTGAGCGGCTTGAGGAAGCGCGACACCGAGAGCCCGGCGCTGTGCTTGGCGCCGCCGGCCGTCGGGAGCACGTGGTTCGTGCCCGCCATGCCCTTGTCGGAGTAGGCGACCGTGCTCCACGGACCGAGGAAGATCGACCCGTAGTTGCGGAGGTTCTCGTGGTACCAGTCATCGTCGGCCGTGAGGATCTCGAGGTGCTCGGGGGCGAGGTCGTCCATGAGGGCCGCGGCGGTCTCGCGGTCCTTCGCGACGGTCACCACGCCGTAGTCGCGCCAGGCCGCGCCGGCGATCTCCGCGGTCGCGAGGGTCTCGAGCTGTCGATCGATCTCGGCGATCACGGCGCGACCGTGCTCCTCCGACGTGGTGATGAGCGCAGCCGGCGAGTTGGGGCCGTGCTCGGCCTGACCGAGCAGATCGGCGGCGACGAGCTCGGGATCGGCCGTCTCGTCGGAGATGACCGCGACCTCGCTGGGGCCGGCGAGCAGATCGATCGCGACCGTGCCGAAGAGCTGACGCTTCGCCTCGGCGACGAAGGCGTTGCCCGCGCCGACCAGCATGTCGACGGGCAGCTCGCCCAGCAGGCCGTAGGCCATGGCGGCGAGCGCCTGCACTCCGCCGATCACGAAGACGCGGTCGACGCCGGAGAGGTGCGCGGCGTACACGACGGCGTCGTTGGCTCCGCCGTCGGGCTGCGGGGGCGTGCAGGCGATCACGGTCGGCACGCCCGCGGCCTTCGCGACGCCCACGGTCATGAACGCGCTCGCCGTGAGCGGGAAGCGTCCGGCCGGCAGATAGGCGCCGACGCGGGAGACGGGGATGTACTTGGCACCGGTCACGAGGCCGGGCACCAGCTCGGTCTCGAAGTCGGCGAGGTGCGAGCGCTGCTCGCGGGCGAAGGCCTGGGTGCGCGCGGCGCCGAGCTCGATCGCCTCACGCAGGGCGGGATCGAGTCGCTCGCCGCTGCTCGCGATCTGCTCGGGCGTGAGCTCGATGGCAGCGCCCTGGTAGTTGTCGAGCTTCCTCGCGTAGTCGAGCACGGCGTCCATGCCGCGGTCCCGGATGTCGGCGAGCATCGTCGTCACGGTCTCGATCACGGCGGGGTCGCGCTGCGCGGCCGGGGCGTCGATCAGCGGGGTCTTGAGGTGGTGGAAGGCGCCGTCATGACGCGCGAGGACTGCAGGAGAGTAACGCATGCAGGAAGGCTAGATCGGCGGCATCCATCCGACAAGCCTGATGATCCGTACTGATGCATCGGGTTTACCATTGGCCTGTGACCATCACGCAGCTCACCGCCTTCCTCGCGGCTCTCGAACACGGCTCGTTCACCGCAGCGGCGGCGAGTCTGGGCATGACGCAGGCCTCCGTGTCGGAGCTCGTCGCCCGCCTCGAGCGCGAGCTCGACGCGACGCTCTTCGTGCGCGGCAGCCGCCGTCTGGTGCCGACGGCCGCCGCGCAGGAGCTGCGCCCGCACGCCGCGCAGGCCGTCAGCGCCGTGCAGAACGGCATCGACACGATCCACTCTCTCGCTTCGCTCGACCGCGGCATCTGCACCTTCGGCGTGCTGCGCAACGCGGCGTACTACGCCCTCGCCGATCTCGCCGAGACGTTCCACCACCGGCATCCGAACGTGCGTCTGCGGCTGGTGGGCATCAACTCCGCGCACGTCGCGCGGTCGATCGCGCGCGGGGAGCTCGAGGCCGGCCTGCTCGTGCTGCCGATCGACGAGGACGGCCTCGAGGTCAAGCCGCTCTTCCGCGACGAGGTGCTCTACGTGTCCTCGACCAGGCCTCTCGACGGCGGACCGGTGACGATCTCCGAGGTCGCCGAGGCGAAGCTCGTGCTGTACGACGCCTTCGCCGGATGGGACGACCCGACACGCAGACAGCTGCTGGAGCGCGCCCGCCTGCAGGGCCTCACGATCGAGCCGTCGGTCGAGGTCGAGCACGTCGAGACCGCCCTGAGCCTCGTCGCCGCCGGCACGGCCGACACGATCGTGTCGCGGTCGATCGCCGAGTCCGAGGGCTTCCCTCCCGGCATCCGCACCTTCCCGTTCGCGGAGCCCATGCACGACACGATCGCGCTCGTGCAGCGCGAGGGGGTGCTGCTGTCGCCGGCGACGCGCAAGCTCGCGGAGCTCGCCGAGCGGATGCTGCGCGAACGCCTCCCCGAGCACGCGGGGCGCACGCCGCTGCAGTGACCGCAGACGCGACGGGGCGCGAGGAGCCATCGCCCCCCGCGCCCCGTCGTGAGAGGTGTCGGCTCAGTCGTCTTCCGTGGCCGTGACCATCACGCCGAGTGGCGCGAGGTAGCCGTTGGGGTCGATCGTCCAGTCGGCGGCAGCCGCGGCCTCGACGACCTCGGGGGCCCACTCGAGGTAGACGCGGTCGTCGCCGCCGTTGATGACGAGCACCGTGCCGGAGCCGGTCTCGTCGCCCTCGACGCAGACGTACGAACGCCAGGCGCCCTCGGGCACCGAGAACGTGCCGCCGGCTCCGAGTGTGACCGTCGTCGACGGGTCGCCGTTGAGGGTGACCTCCCAGCGTCCGGTCTTGAACAGCAGCGCCTGCGTCTTGTCGTGACGGTGACGCAGCACGCCCTGACCGGGCTCGGCCTTGACCCACGCGAGGTTGAACGAGTGGGGCTCGTGCACGTTCGGCACCTGGCGGCGGTTCTCGCTCATGCCGTAGCCGATCGCGGTGGCGAGCTCGACGCGGCCGCCGTCGACCGCCGCGCACAGCAGCGCCGCAGCCGAGTACTTCCGGTCGCCGGGCTGGATGACGCGCGAGCGCATGTCCTCCACCGAGTACTCGGTGAGCTCGTCGATGTAGTGCTGCTTCATCGGCTTGATGAGCGCCACGTCGTCGGGCAGCACGTCGCCCGCGACGGTGTCGATCAGCTTGTTGTCGGCCGTGAGGTGCAGTCCGTACGACTCCGCCTCGCGGAGCACCGACGGCCCCCAGATGATGCCGCCGTTGTCGTCTCGGCCGAGCACCGTGTAGAGGATGCCGTCGTCCGGTCCCTCGTTGGTGAAGCCGCGGAAGATCCAGGTGGGGATCGTGACGATGTCGCCGTCGTGGCTGATGTACTCGCCCTGCTTGCCGTCGACGCCCCACCGCAGCCGGAACTCGCCGCCGAGGTTGATGAACACCTCGGCCGTGAAGTGCAGGTGCAGGTTGTTCGAGATGCCGTTCGGCATCCCGGCGGCGCCCGTGTTGAACCCGTGGTTCACCTCGAGGTTCACGTACTGGCTCGCGTTCTGCGAGACGCCGGCGCCGATGAAGGAGTAGTTCTCCTTGCGGTCGGACCCCGGGGTGCGGCAGTCGATGAACGCCGAGTTGCACGGCACCCAGTCCGAACGGCGGATGGTCCGTCGCTGGATCTCCTCGGTGTCGACGACGACGTCCGTCGTGCCCTCGATGACGGTGCTCATGTCTTCTTCTCCCTTGTCGATCAGTCGATGATCAGTAGATGTTGGCGAAGGGCACCGGCTCGTCGCCGCGCGACCCTGCGATCTGCGCACGGAGTGCGATGTCGTCCCACAGGCGCACCTCCTTGACGATGGCGCCGTTGTGGAAGGTGAACTGCGAGATGCCGATCAGGTCGATCGGCTTGCCGGTGAGCGGACCGTAGTTCGGCACGCCGTTGTAGTCGCCCACGAACTTCCAGACGACGGCGACGCGGAGGCCCGCGTAGCGCACGTCGTAGTTGGTCTGGATGTCGCGGATCTCGAACTGCCCGCCGGGGAACGACTCGAGCAGGCGTAGCAGCGCGCGGCGGTAGCCCTCCGGGCGGATGATCGTGCGGTCGCCGACCGTGTTGAGCGTGAGGTCGCGGTCGAAGTACTTCTCGACCTTCTGCAGGTCACGGTCGTTCCACACGGTCTGGATCATGTCGATGACCGTCTCGACCTCGGCGCGGTGCTCGTCGGGGCGGACGCCCGAGTCGCCCTTCGCGATGGGGTCGGCGGGGGCGGGCTCGGTCCAGGAGCCGGAGAAGCCGCGGAACGCCTGCGCCCGCGCCAGCTCGTCGAGGTCGTCGCCGCGGCGCAGCGCCCCGGCGAGCGTGTCGCGCACGACCCACTCCTCGACCATGCGGCCGCGGCGGTAGAGGCAGTTCGCGATCGTGCGGCTCACGTACGGCGAGTGCAGGTCTCCCGACAGCACGAGGTGGGAGCTGAGGAACGCGTCGTCGCCGCGGGCCTCCCAGATGACGTCCTCGGCCTGACCTGTGCGGTCGGGCGTCGCCGAGATGCGCATGAGCGACCCCTCGATGACCTCCTGACGAGTCGTGGAGGTGCCGAGGGCGCCGTGCACGATCGAGTCGGGCTCGTAGTTCTCACGGATGTAGCTGATCGACCGATCGACCCAGATGAGGTCGGTGACCTCGCGGATGAAGTCGTCGGGGTCTTTGTACGGCAGGTAGGCGACCGGGTCGAGAGACACGCTTTTCCACTCCTTCGAGATACGACGCTGCGGTTCATCGGTGATCGCACGCCTCGTTGTGGTCAGTGTATGCGTATGCACAACACAGCGCAAGAGAGGTTCCAGCGCACACGTGGTCATTCCCCGAGAACCGTCGATCGGGGCCGGAACGGATGCCGCGGCCGACACTCCAGCGCACGAGGGAGGAGCTGCCGCAGGAGCGGAGAGACCCGCGGAGTCAGCGCGTCGGCGCGGGCGCCAGCGTGCGACGCGCGATGAAGGTCGACGCGAACCCGGACGTCCGGATCTCGGCGCTCGGATCCTCGATGCGCCGCACGACGAGGTCGGCCGCCGCGCGCGCCATGCCGACGATGTCATAGCCGACCGTGGCGAGGTCGATGATGGGCCATGCCGCCTCGGGGAGGTCGTCGAAGCCGATGACCGAGAGGTCCTCCGGCACGCGCAAGCCGGCACGGTGCGCGGCGTTGAGCGCGCCGTATGCGACGACGTCGTTGCCGCAGAAGAGCACCGTGGGGCGGTCCGACCCGGCGAGCAGCTCGGCCGCGGCGGCCTCTCCCTCGGTCGCACCGTAGGGGGTGCGACGCACGTCGCGCTCGTCGAGCTGCAGCCCCTCGGCGGTCAGGGCATCGCGGAGCGACGCCTCGCGCCCCTGCCCCGTGCTCGTGTTGCTCGGCCCGAGCACCGCGCCGATGCGCCGGTGCCCGAGGGCGACGGCCGCTCGGACCGCCTCGCGATAGCCGGGCACGGAGTTCACGACCGCCGCGTCCGCATCGACGAAAGACCCGGTGCGGTTGAAGTACACGAAGGGCAGACCCCGGTCGCGCAGGCGCAGCGGAGCCACGGAGTCGACGGTCGTGGTGGCGAGGATGACGCCGTCGAGGCCGTTCGCGAGCAGACGCTCGACGACCGTGTCGTTGTCGGCCGACTCGGTGTGCAGCATCAGCTGGTAGCCGAGGGCCTCGAGCTCGCGATGCACGGGCGCGATGATGTGCGAGTAGAACTGGTTGTCGAGGTCGGTGAGCAGCAGGCCGATGCGCCTGGTGCGGCCGGACGAGAGAGCCCGGCCGGCCTCGCTCGGCACATAGCCGAGCAGCTGGGCCGCCTCGCGCACCCGGAGCTTGGTCGCCTCGGACACTCGGGCGTCGTCACGGAGCGCGCGCGACACCGTCGGCTGCGACACCCCTGCCAGACGGGCTACATCCCGGCTCGTGACGACCATGTCAGGCCTCCCCCTCGGTCACCGGATTCTACCGCCCTTGACGCCGGAATGCATACGCGGTCATAATCAGCACATACGTATGCAATGAAAGGAAGGGCCATGCCCCTGCATCTGAAGACCGCGCCGACGAAGACGTTCGCGGACACCGCTCAGCAGGACGTCGCGGAGCGGGTGAGGGCGATCATCGGCGACATCCGCGAGAACGGCGACGCGGCCGTCCGACGCTACGCCGAGCAGTTCGACAACTGGAGCCCGGAGTCGTACCGGCTCTCCGACGACGAGATCGCGCAGATCATGGGCACGCTCGACGACCAGGTCATCGCCGACATCGAGTTCGTGCAGGCGCAGGTCCGTCGCTTCGCCCAGGCCCAGCGCGACTCCCTCGTCGACATCGAGGTCGAGACGCTGCCCGGGGTCTTCCTCGGCCAGAAGCACGTGCCGGTGCAGGCGGCCGGCGCGTACATCCCCGGAGGCAAGTACCCCCTCACGGCCTCCGCGCACATGACCATCATCACGGCCAAGGTCGCCGGGGTACCCCGCGTCGTCGCGTGCACCCCGCCGATCCGCGGCGAGATCCCCGCCGCCACGGTCGCCGCCATGAAGCTCGCCGGCGCCGACGAGATCTACATCCTCGGCGGAGTGCAGGCCGTGGCAGCCATGGCCGTCGGCACCGACACGATCGAGCCGGTCAACATGATCGCCGGCCCCGGCAACGCCTACGTCGCCGAGGCCAAGCGCCAGCTGTTCGGCGAGGTCGGCATCGACCTGTTCGCCGGCCCGACCGAGATCCTCATCGTCGCCGACGAGCACGCCGACCCCTTCTTCACCGCGGTCGACCTGCTGTCGCAGGCCGAGCACGGCCCCGACTCCCCCGCCGTGCTGGTCACCACCTCGCAGCAGCTGGCCGAGGAGGTCATCGACTGGATCGACCGGATCCTTCCCGGCATGCCGACGCGCGACTACGCCGGACCCGCCTGGCGCGACTGGGGCCAGGTTATCGTCGCCGACGACCTCGACGAGGCGTACCGCATCGCCGACGACTTCGCGTTCGAGCACGTGCAGATCTTCACCGAGAACCCGCGCGAGGCGCTGACGAGGATGCACGACTACGGCGCCCTGTTCCTGGGTGAGAACACCTGCGTGTCGTACGGCGACAAGGTGATCGGCACGAACCACGTGCTGCCGACGCTTGGCGCCGCCCGCTACACCGGCGGCCTCTGGGTCGGCAAGTACCTGCGCACCGTCACGTATCAGGAGGTGCAGAACACCGAGTCGTCCGCCGAGCTCGGCGCCGTGTGCGGACGCGCAGCCCGCGTCGAGCTGTTCGAGGGTCACGCCCGTTCGGGCGACGCGCGCGCGTGGCGTCACGCGGGCACGCAGTTCGACTGGATCGACGAGAGCCACGCCGCGATCGGCGCGGACGCCCGATGACCGATCTCACCGGCCGCACGGCCGTGGTCACCGGCGGCGGCAGCGGACTCGGGGCGGCGATCGCCCGCGCCCTGCACACCGTCGGAGCCTCGGTCGTCGTGGTCGGCCGCGACACCGCCAAGCTGGACGCCGTGGTCGCCGAACTCGGTCCGAGGTCCCGCGCTGTCGCGTGCGACGTCGCGGACCCGGCCTCCGTCGACGCCCTGCGCAGCGCGCTGGAGGGCACCGAGGTGTCGATCCTCGTCAACAACGCCGGCATCCCCGGCCCGGTGGCGGCGCTCACCGACATCGAGGTCGACGACTGGGACGAGGTGTTCGCGGTCAACGTGCGCGGCACGTTCCTGCTGTGCAAGGCGCTGCTCCCGGGCATGGTCGAGCGCGGTGACGGCGACGTCATCAACGTGGCATCCGTGTCGGGCAAGCGCCCGCTCGCCCACCGCACTCCGTACTGCGCCTCGAAGATGGCCGTCATCGGGCTCACCTCGACCCTCGCGTTCGAGGTCGGGCCGGCCGGTGTGCGGGTGAACTCGCTGTCGCCTGGTCCCGTGCAGGGGCCGCGCATGGCGCGCAACTTCCGCCTCGAGGCCGAGCGGTCCGGCACGAGCGTCGACGACGCCGAGCAGGCATTCGTGTCGCGGGCCGCGCTGGGCCGCATGGTGACAGAGGAGGAGGTCGGCGCAGCCGTCGTCGCGATGCTCGCGATGCCCGGCATGTGCGGCGCCGACGTCGATCTCTCGGCGGGGATGGTCGCGTGACCGCCTCGCTGCGGCAGCGCGCGAGCGCCGGTGAGAAGCTCATCGGCGCTCTGCTGCGCATGCCGGCCGAGGAGACCGTCGAGATGCTGGCCGTCGCCGGCTTCGACTTCGTGCTGATCGACTGCGAACACGGACCGGCCGACATCGTCGCGCTGCGTCACCACATCGCGCTGGCGGCGGTGCACGACGTGCCCGTCGTCGTGCGGGTCGGCGAGAAGGACCGCGGCCTCGTGCTGCGGGTGCTCGATCAGGGCGCGCAGGGCATCCTCGCCCCGCACCTCGACACGGCCGAGGACGCAGCCGACCTCGTCGACGCCTCCCTCTATCCGCCCGTCGGCTCGCGCGGCTTCGCGACCTACAGCCGTGCCGGGCGCTTCGGCGAGGTCGCGGCGGCCGCGCACCGGGACTGGTGGCTCGAGAACACCCTGGTGCTCGGCATGATCGAATCGCCGCGCGGCGTCGCGAACGTCGAGGCCATCGCGTCGACGCCGCGCCTTGACGGCATCATGATCGGCCCGGCCGACCTCGCCGCGGCATCCGGAGCGGACGACCTGCCGGTGTCTGAGGCCGTCGCGGTCGTGAACGGGGCGCTCGCGCGCTCCGCTGCCCTGCGCATGGACATCGTGGGGACGAAGGATGCCGCGACTGCGGCGTTCGCGCACGGCGCCGACCTCGTCGTCTACAACCTCGCGTCGTCGCTCATGACGCACCTGCGCGATCTGGCCGCTCCGACGCGCTGAGCTTGCGCAGGAGATCTCGCGTGACGAAGGACGCGATCGCGGCATCCGTCCTTCGTTGCGTGAGATCTCCTGCAGTGCGTGCGTCGCCCGCTCACGCCACGGCTGCCGGCCGAACCCGCTGCGCGCACCATGAGCGCACGAGATCGCCGAACTCGCGCGGCCGTTCGAGCGGCAGCAGGTGACCGGCGTCGAGTGACACCAACCGCGCACCGTCGATCTCCGCCACGATCTCGGTGTGGAACCGAGGCGGGCAGATGACGTCGTCGAGTCCGGACACGACGAGCGTCGGCATTCGCAGCGATGACAGCCGCGACAGCAGGTCGACGCGGGTCAGCTGCAGCTCGAGCTGCGTGCGCAGCAGGTCGTCGCCGGTGTCGTCGCCCATGCTCAGGGCGCGTTCCACGAGGTCGGGGCGCTCCGCGGCCAGGCGTTCGCCGAGGAGCGGTTCGAGGATGCTCTGCTGCAGCGATCGGGCGTCGTCGCCGTCGTCGAGGCGGCGGATCCACTCCGTCCAGCCCGCGCGCTGTGCCCCGGTCGGCGCCTTCGCGTTCGTCGACACGAGGCAGAGCCCCGCCACGCGGTGCGGAGCGGCGAGGGCGAGCGCCATGCCCACGATCCCGCCGAGCGAGTGCCCGACGATCACCGACTGCGCGGGCAGATCCGCCAGCAGCGCCTCGACCTGCGCGCGGAGCGAGGGGCGATCCAGCGTCGGCCGGATCACCCCTCCACCCTCCGTGTCGAAGCCGGCGTCCGCCCACAGGTCGGCCGTGCAGTTCATGCCGGCGAGCAGCGTCAGCGGCGGGACGGATGCCGACACGTCAGCCCTTCACGGCGCCGTCGCTGAGACCGGCGACGAGGTACTTCTGCGCGATGAACGCGATCACGAACACCGGGATGGTCAGCAGCATCGATGCGGCTCCCGCCTGTTGCAGCATCGGCAGGGTCTGTCCGAGCTGCGTCGCGATGAACACCGGAACCGTCTTCGACGACGTGTCGGTGAGCACGAGCGCCGTGAGGTACTCCTGGAACGCGAACAGGAACACGAAGATGCCGGCGGTGAGGATGCCCGGCCCCATCAACGGGATCATGACGCGCCGCAGCATCCCGATCCGGGTGCAGCCGTCGATCATCGCCGCTTCGTCGAGCTCCCGCGGGATCTCGGCGAAGAAGTTGCGCAGCAGCCAGATCGTGAACGGCTGGTTGATCGCGACGAGGGCGATCGCGAGCGCGAACGTCGTGTCGTAGATGCCGAGCGCGCGGCTGATGTCGTACATCGGCAGCACGACCGAGAAGCGCGGCAGCGCCCGGAAGATCAGCGCGAGCACGAGCAGCAGCGCCGACACGTAGCTCGGGAAGCGCGACAGCGCGTACGCCGCGGGGATGCCGATCACGAGCGCGATCACGGTCGAGACCACCGCGACGACGAGCGTGTTGACGAGGTAGTCCGCGAAGTACGTCGTCTCCCACAGGTCGACGAACGCCTGCAGCGTGGGCTGGTAGTCCCAGAGCACCGGCGGGTTCGAGAACGCGACGTCGGTGGGCTTGGTCACCGACAGCGTCATCCAGATGAACGGGCTCAGCACGACCACGCAGAGGATGCCGAGCAGCAGCCCCGTGATGACGGGCGGGCGGTGGGGGCCGCCGCGGCGGCGCCGCTTCGGCGCGCCGCGGGTGACGATGGCTCTCGTCGAGAGCTCTGCGGAGGTGAGACTCATCGTTCGGCCTTCGCTTCCTTGAAGA
The DNA here is from genome assembly GCF_038397715.1 of Microbacterium sp. LWO14-1.2. Lineage (NCBI taxonomy): Bacteria > Bacillati > Actinomycetota > Actinomycetes > Micrococcales > Microbacteriaceae > Microbacterium > Microbacterium sp. LWO14-1.2. Next base: position 2,129,931 of record NZ_CP151633.1, on the reverse strand, counting down.
TGCCCCGGATGAACGGGATCAGCATGATGAGGATCAGGAGGATGGTGAGCACGTTGATCGCGCTGCCGAGGCCGAGGTTCTCGGCGCCGTCGGCGAACGCCACCGAGTAGACGTAGAGCATGATCGACTCGTTGCCGATGTTCTGCGCCTGCGGCGACAGCGGGATCAGGTTGTCGAACATGCGCAGCACGTCCATGATCGTGATCAGGGTCACGAACCCGAGCACGCCGCGGATCGTCGGGATGATCACGCTGATGTGCGTCTGGAACGCGTTGGCCCCGTCGATCTTCGCGGCCTCCTTCAGCTCGTTCGGCACGCCCTGCAGCCCGGCGAGGATGATGAGCATCGCGAACGGCAGCATGTGCCAGACCGTGTTCGCGATGACCAGGATCGCGTTGGGCACCTGGTCGGTGAACCACAGCACCTGGGTGCCGCCGAAGAAGCCGATGAGCCGGTTGACGACTCCGCCGAAGTTGTCGTCGAAGAGCCACGAGAACGCGACGGCGCCCACGAGGTTCGGCAGCACGTACGAGACGAGCATGATGCCGAGCACCAGGGGGCGCGAGGTGGTGATGCGGTTGATGCCGGTGGCGATGATGTAGCCGAAGACCAGCAGGATGGCGGTGGTGATGATCGTCACGACCACCGTGAACACGACCGCCTTGTGGAAGCGCGGATCGGTCAGGGCGTCGGTGAAGTTCTCGAGCCCGATGAAGGTGCCCGGTGAGCCGTAGCGGACCTGTTCGAAGCTCCACTGCACGGTGCGCACCAGCGGGAGCACGAGGAGCGCCCCCATCACCAGCAGACTCGGGAAGAAGAGCAGCCAGAACTCGCGTGCCTTCATAAGCGTCCTCCCTTGGACGGACTGTGGCCTGAACTCGCGCTCAGGCCACAGTCATGACGTCGGTGCGTCGGTCAGCCGGCGATCTTCTCGCCGGCGGCCTGCATCTGGGCGAGTCCTTCGTCGACCGCGATCTGGCCGTTCAGGATCGAGACCAGGATCGGCCGGATCTCGTTGGTGATGTCGGCCGCGATCGGCGAGACGATCGGGGGCATGGCGCTGGCGATCGAGTCGTTGGCCGCCGCACCGTACGGGGAGTTCTTCTCCGTCACCATTCCCTCACGGGCAGGGTAGGCCGCGGGGACGGAGGCCTTCGACGCGTCTTCGCTGACGGCGGAGGCCATCATCTGGAACAGCATGTCGTGGTCGAGCTTGGTGTTGAACGGGATCGACCAGCCGTCGATCGAGAGGCGGTTGTACGAGTACTCCGCGTCGGAGGTGACCTTCGGCGCCCCGGCGAACCCGAACGAGTCGGCGAACTTGGAGTTGGAGTCGAGCGTCAGGTCGAACATGCGACCCGAGAACATGATCGACATCGCCGCGGTGCCGTTGAACATCTGCTGCTGCACCTTGGGCTGGTCGAACGTGGTGACCTGCGGGTCCATGTACGGCTTGAGCGCGAGCATCGCCTCGACGGCCTGCTTGGCCTCGGGGGTGTCGAGCGTGACCTCGCCGTCTGCGGTGACGAAGTCGGCACCGAGCGAGTTCATCGCACCCTGGAAGCCGGTGGTGACGTCGGCCGTGGCGAGCCACGGCAGGGCGATCGGGTAGTCCATGAGCCCGGCGCCCTTGATCGCCTCGGCCGCGTCGATCATCTCGTCGAACGTGGTCGGGACCTCGAGGCCGAGGTCGTCGAAGATGTCGGTGCGGTACGCCATGACGAACATCTGCGCCTGCATCGGCACCGCGTAGATGTCGCCGTCGTACGACATGCCCTCGACCATCGACTGGCTGATGTCGCCGAGGCCGTAGTCGTCGGCGTACTTGTCCCACAGATCGTTGAGGGGGACGAGCTTCTCCTCCTCGCCGAATCCGGGGATGACGAAGCCGTACGTCTCGATGATGTCGTAGGTGCCCGTGTCGCCCGCGAGGGTCGCGGTGGTCTTGGTCACCTGGCCGCCGAAGTCGATCGGGTCGTGCTTCAGCGTCACGTCGTCGGTCGAGCAGCTCGACACCATCGTGTCGGTGAACGGGTCGATCGCGGAGGAGTTGTAGGCGAGGACGTTGACCGTCGTCTTGCCTTCGGGTGCCGTGTAGTCGCACGTCACCTTCGTCGAGTTCTCATTGTCGGTGCGGGAACCCGCGCCACAGCCGGCGAGGGCGACGATGCCCACGGCGACGAGTGCGAGTACCGGCAGTGCTCGGTGCTGTGTGTGTCCCATGTCGCTGATGGTATACGTATGCAGTCGACTTAGGGAAGCCTATATTCGGGCTTTCTCGACAGTTGGAATACGTATACTGCACCGGTCGTGCCACACCCGCCGTCCCGACACCGGCGAGGTCACCCGCCGAGCGCCTCGAACGGGATGCCGTGACGCGAGAACTCCCGCGTCGAGCGCGGTCCGGCGTCGACCAGCACGGTCCGACGGCTGCGTCGGGCGAGCGGCAGATCGCTCGCGGAATCCGTGTAGAGCGTATCCGCGATCGCGCCGGGGCGCATCGCCTCCAGGGTCTCGACCTTGCGCTCGCCCACGTTGTGGTCCGCGAAGCGCGGACCCCGGGCGGAGAAGCGGAAGCGCGACGCGAGCAGCGGCATCCCGCCGACGCCGAGGGCGTCGAGGTACGCCGCGGCGAGCGCGTGCTCGGTCGCGGTCGTCACGACGCCCGAGCCGTCGGCCCATGCCCGGCGCAGCGCGGTCAGCACCTCGGGCCGCACGTTGTCGGGGCGTGCGGCGAGCCCCTGCGCGGTGCGGACAGCGAGCCGCGCGTAGGCGGCCTCCGACACGCCGGAGAGGACGACGTGCACGATGACGCGGTTGCACCGCGGGCGCAGCGACCCCGCCGCCGGAGCGAGCGCGGCGGTCACCGCGAGAGCCGCGACCGGCAGCACGAGCCACGGGCGCGACCGCAGCCGCGCGAACACGAGCGTGGCCATGGTGTCGGCGCGGCTGAGCACACCGTCGAGGTCGAAGACCGTGGTCACTCCGCGTCGACCGCCCGGTCGATGATGAGCGAGACCCGGTCGGCGCGGTAGACGTCGACCGCGAACTCCAGGCAGTCGCCGTCGGCGAGGAACGTCCGTCGCGTCAGCTGCAGTCCGCCCGCGGCGCGGCGGGTGCCCAGGCGGCGTGCATCGTCGGCATCCAGCACGACCACCTCGAGCTCCGCCGAGGTGCGGGCGATGGCGAGGCCGAACCGCCCGCGCAGCTCGTCCCACAGCGACCCTGCGAGGTCGCCGTCGAGCAGGCCGGGCACGAGGTCGGCGCGGTAGTAGGTCGTCTCCACGGCGAGGGGCTCGTCGTTCGAGCGCCGCAGGCGCCGAAGCGCGTAGACGAGTGAGCCGGCAGGGATGCCGAGCCCCGCCGCGACGGTCTCGTCGGCCGGTCGCTCCTCGGCCCAGAGGAGCTCGGCTCCCGGGTTGCCGCCCGCGCGGGCGATCTCCTGCGAGAACGAGCCGAGCCGCAGGCGCACGCGGGGTTCCGACACGAAGGTGCCGCGGGTCGCGTCGCGGTGCACTCGCCCCTCGTTCTCGAGCACCCCGAGCGCACGGCGGAGGGTCATGCGGCTCACGCCGAGCTCGACGCTCAGGTCTCGTTCCGCCGGCAGGGGCGTGCCGGGGGTGAGCTCACCGTCGTCGATGCGGGTGCGCAGCTCGCCGGCGATGCGCACGTAGGCGGGCTCGCCAGATTTCGTCCGTGTGAATTCTTCCGTCTCGCGCATGCCCACCATTGACACGCTACTCGTGCTCGCTCTACCGTGCCTTGGTATAGACCAGCTGTATCCACCGCCGTCGAATGAAGGTCGAGTCATGGAAACACCCGAAGCTCCCATCGCCCCGTCCGCCGCCCCGACCGGCACCCGCATGAAGCGGGAGCTCGGGCTCTACGCATCCTTCGCCGTCGCCTTCGGGTTCGTCTCGATCGCGACCGGCATCTTCACGACCTACGGGGCCGTGCTGAACAGCAGCGGACCGCGCGGCATCTGGGCCTGGCCCATCGCCGTCGTCGGTCAGACCATGGTCGCGCTCATCTTCGGCGCGCTCGCCGCCCGCATCCCGATCAGCGGCTACGCCTACCAGTGGGTGTCGCGCCTGGCCAACCCGATCCTCGGCTGGCTCACCGGGTGGATCTCGTTCGCGTTCCTCGTCGTCGTGGTGGTCGCGGTCGACTACACGATCGCCGCGACGATCCTGCCCGAGCTGTTCGGCTACGCCCCGAGCCCCGCCAACTGCTGGGTCATCACGGCCCTCGTGATGCTGCTGCAGGCGATCCTCGTGGCCCTGAGCACCAAGGTCACCAACCGCGTCAACGAGGTCGCCGTGACCGTGCAGATCATCGGGATGATCGGCATCACCGTGCTGCTGTTCGCCGTCGGTGCGGCGCTCGGGCGCCTCGACTTCACGCAGCTGTTCGCCACGGCACCCGTCGCCGAGGCGGGGTACTGGGACTTCGGCGGACTCACCGAGGCCGGCCCGTTCCCGCTCGCGTTCCTGCTCGGCGCGTTCACGATCGTCGGCTTCGAGTCGGCCGCGAACCTCGCCGAGGAGACGAAGAACCCGGAGCGCGTGATCCCCCGTGCCATGGTGCAGGCCGTCGTCGCCCTCGGTGTGCTGGGGATGCTGTTCCTCATCGCCGTGACCGCACTCGCGGGCGACACCGCGAAGCTCGCCGAGTCGGCGACCCCGGTGGCCACCGTCATCACCTCGGTGCTGGGCCCCGTGGTCGGGAAGATCCTGCTCGTGCTCGTCGTCATCTCGATCTTCTCGTGCGGCCTCGTCATCACCCTCAGCGGCACCCGCCTGATCTGGGCGATGTCGCGCGACGAGCGCTTCCCCGCCTGGCAGCTGCTCCGCCGCGTCAGCCGCACCCGGCACACCCCGGTGGCGGCGACGCTCGGCTACCTCGTCATCACGCAGGCGATCCTCGCGATCTTCAGCGGCACGAGCGATGCGCTCTTCATCCTGTTCTCGGCGGCGACCCTGCTGCCGGCGATCATCTACGCGGGCACCGTGCTGCTGTACATCGTGAAGCGCCGCTCGCTCCCCGCGAGCGCCGGGTTCTCGCTAGGCCGGTGGGAGGTGCCGGTGCTGATCCTCGCGAGCGTCTGGCTCGTGTACGAACTGCTCATCTTCCGCGACGTCTCGTTCGAGCAGCCGCGACTGTACGTCGGCATCATGCTCGTGATCGGCATCGCGTACCTCGTCTACCTGCTCGCGACACGCGGACGCCGCGGTCTCACCATGCCCGATATGGCCGACGTCGACCGCACGTTCGACGACGACACCGCGTCCGCCTCCCGGTGAGACGCCCCTCCTCCAGAGAAATCAGCGAAAGTGGAACCATCATGAACTCCCCCTCTCCCGCCCTCCCCGTCGTCGTCATCGGCGGAGGAATCGTGGGGTCGGCCCTGCTCTACACGCTCGCGCACCGCGGAGTGGATGCCGTGCTCCTCGAAGCCGAGAGCGCGCTCGGTCTCGCGGCGAGCGGCACGAACTCCGGCGTGCTGCACACCGGATTCGACTCGACCCCGGGTGAACTCGAGACCGAGCTGATCCTGCGCGCCGCCCGCATCCGTCCGGCCATCCTCGACGCGCTCGGAGTGCCCGTCATCCACTGCGGCGCCGAGCTCGTGCCGCACACGGACGAGGATGCCGAGACGGTCGCGGCGCTCGCGGCCGGCGCCGCCGCGAACGGCGTGGAGGTCGAGATCCGCGAGTCGGACGGCGCCCTGCTGGTACCGGGCGAGTCCGTCAGCGACCCCGTCGCGTTCACGTCGGCGCTCGCGGCGTCGGCTGTCGCCGCCGGGGCACGGGTGGAGCTGGGCGCACGCGTCTCCGCGCTCACGCCGGGCGAGGAGGCCATCGTGGTCGAGACGGCCGACGGCCGGACCATCCGAGCCGCCGCGGTCGTCAATGCCGCCGGGCTGCACGCCGACGACGTGGCCCGGCTCATCGGCGACGACTCGTTCGAGATCTACCCGCGCAAGGGCGAGTTCTTCGTGTTCGAGCTGCCGGGCGGCGCGACGCTCGACCGCATCATCCTGCCGGTGCCGACGAAGCGCACGAAGGGCGTGCTCGTCTTCCCCACGCTCGACGGCAAGGTGATCGCTGGTCCGACCGCGGTCGACCTCGACGACAAGGACGACTGGACGGTGCGCCGGGAGGCACGGGAGGAGATCCTCGCCAAGGCCGTCGCGCAGTTCCCCGCGCTGGACGGCCTCGAGCCGATCGCGAGCTACGCGGGGCTCCGCCCTGCCGGCCGAGGGAGCAACTACGTGATCGGGTCGTCGGAGAAGGATGCCCGCCTGATCAACGTCGCGGCCATCCGCTCGACGGGTCTCACCGCGTCACTCGGCATCGCCGATCACGTGGCGGAGCTGCTCCCCGCGGTCGGCATCGAGGTCGGTCCGCTGCAGCCGCCCACGCCCGCGGCGCCGGTTCCGGCCGCGAGCACGCCGTGGTGGCGTCGCACGGCCGAGCACCGCGGCGTGCTGCCGGGTGCCGTCGCGGGCGAGGATCAGCCGTCATGACCACCGTGCTCGCGATCGACCAGGGCACGTCGGGCACCAAGGCGGTCGTCGTCGACGAGTCCGGGGAGATCCTCGCCCTGAGCGAAGTCGCCGTGCGGCCGACGTACCTCTCGGGCGGCGGAGTCGAGCAGGACCCCGAGGCGCTGCTCGACTCGGTGCTCCGCGCCGGACGCACCGCGGTCGCCGAGGCGGGCGCCGAGGTCGACATCGTCACCCTCGCGAACCAGGGCGAGACCGTGCTCGCGTGGGATCCCGATACCGGCGCCGCGCTGTCGCCCATGATCGTGTGGCAGGACCGCCGCGCCGAATCGGTCTGCGCCGAGCTGCGCGACCACGCGGAAGACATCGCCCGCCGTACCGGACTCGTGCTCGACCCATACTTCTCGGCACCCAAGCAGGCGTGGATCCGGCGCACTCTCACCCGCGAGGGCGTCGTGACGACCTCTGACAGCTGGCTGCTGCACCGCCTCACGGGCGAGTTCGTCACCGACGCCTCGACCGCCAGCCGCTCCCTGGCGGTCGACCTCGACAGCGCCGCCTGGGACCCCGAGCTGCTCGACCTGTTCGGACTCGCCGACGAGCGACTCCCCCGCATCCTCGCGTCCGACGACGTCGCGGGCACGACGACCGCCTTCGGCGGCTCCGCTGCGGTCGGCGGGCTGATCGTCGACCAGCAGGCGGCGCTCGTCGCGCAACGCTGCCTGCAGCCCGGTGAGGCCAAGTGCACGTTCGGCACCGGCGCGTTCCTGCTCGCGAACACCGGTACGGAGGCCGTGCGCTCCACCGCCGGGCTCTCGTCGTCGGTGGCGTGGCAGCAGGGCGGGCAGACGAGCTACTGCCTCGACGGCCAGGTGTACACGGCGGCGTCCGCGGTGCGCTGGCTCGAGAAGCTCACGTTCATCGACACGGCCGCCGATCTCGACCGGGTCGCCGCCGACGACGCGGACGGCGTGCTGTGTGTGCCGGCCCTCGCGGGACTCGCCGCTCCCTGGTGGCGTCCGGACGCGACGGCGACGTTCACCGGCATGACCCTGTCCACGGGCAGCGAGCATCTGGTGCGCGCGGTGCTGGAGGGCATCGCAGCGCAGGTGGCCGAGCTGGCCCGCGCGATGTCGGCAGACCTCGGCTCCCCGCTCCAGCGGCTGCGGGTCGACGGCGGGCTGACCCGCAGCCGGGTGCTCATGCAGGCGGTCGCCGATCTCATGCGCGTCCCCGTCGACGTGTATCCGTCGCAGCATGCGACACCTCTCGGCGCTGCCGCGCTCGCCCGCTGCGCGGCGGACCCCTCGCTCACGCTCGACGAGGCGATCGTGTTGTGGTCGCCCTCGCAGACGTACGAGCCGCAGTGGTCGGACGACAGAGCCGCGGAGTTCTCGGGGCGCTGGCGCGCGGTGGCGGAGTCGCTGTCCTGACCCACCCGGCGGTCAGGCGGCCCCCGCGTAGAGCTCGCCGACCGGCACGGCCACCGGCAGCACATTGCCCGGCTGCGCGAGCGGACACGCCCACGCCGGGTCGTAGGCGCACGACGGGTTATAGGCGAAGTTGAAGTCCAGCACGACGGTGCCGCGCTCGGCATCCGATCCGAGGTCGGCGCCCTTGATGGTGTCGAGCAGGTAGCGTCCGCCGCCGTACGTGCCGCCCGGCGTGCCGGCGAGCGCGTCGCGCACCGGTACGAACAGGCCGCCCCCGTAGGTCGTCAGCCGCCAGACGTCGAGGCTGCCCACGCCGGGGATCTCGACGAGGCCGACGCGCTCGAACGGCACCACGCCGTCGGTGCCCGTCGCGAACTCGAAACCGCCGGGCTCCGCGGGCTGGATGGGCAGCTCGAAGCGCCACTCCGGGTCGTACGAGGCGATCGGCACGCCCTCGAAGAGCACCCGGTCTTCGGCCAGGAGCGGAGTGGCCGGATGCCGCAGCAGCAGCTCATCGCGCTCGATGCGCCACAGTTCGTGGGCCTCCTCGGGCGAATCGGCCTCACGGATCGCGGCGTACAGCGCGAAGACGCGGCGCCGCCAGTCGGCGACCTCGAGGGCCGTTCGTGCACTCTGCGTGGTCATGCGCCCAGGCTACGGGAGGCAGCGCCACCCGGGGCCGGGCACCGTAGGTTGGTGTGATGACCCCGACCCCGCGGACCCGCGACCTGGCCGGCCGAACGTTCCTCGTCACCGGGGCGAACGCCGGCATCGGATACTGGTGCGCCGAGCTGCTCGCCGCCCGCGGCGCGCGGGTCGTGCTCGGATGCCGCTCGGTCGACCGCGCGACCGTGGCTGAGCGGTCGATCCGCACGCACGTCGAGGGCGCCGACGTCGGCATCCTCTCCCTCGATCTCGGTGCGCTGACCGGCATCGCCGCTGCGGCGGCGAGCGTGGACGAGCCTCTGCACGGCGTGATCTGCAACGCGGGGGTGAAGGCGGCTGACCGCGGCGAGCGCACCGCCGACGGGCACGACCTCATGATCGGGACGAACGCGCTCGGCCATTTCGCTCTGCTCGCCCGGCTCGCACCCGCTCTCGCTCCGGATGCCAGGGTCGTCGCCGTCGGCTCGATCGCACACCGGTTCGCGCGCATCTCCCCCGACACGCTCGACGCCCCGTGGACCGGCAGCTCGCTGCGGCAGTACGGGCGCTCGAAGGCCGCGCTCATGGCCCTCGCGTTCGAGCTCGATCGACGGTGGCGCGGCACGGCGCGCTCGGCGCTCTGCGCGCACCCCGGCTATGCGGTCGACCCGCTCACCCCGGAGCGCGACGGCCTCGCCCCCGTCCGGCCGTCGACCAGGCGACTCGCCTCCCTCACCCGCGGGGTGGTGCAGGGGAAGGATGCCGGTGCCGCGCCGATCGTGCACGCCGCGGCCTCGCCGGACGCCACCGGCGGCGACTACTGGGGGCCGGGCGGACTGCTGGAGTTCCGCGGCGCTCCGCGCCGCGTCCGCGCGTCGGACGAGGTGCGCTCGCGGGAGGTCGGCGCCGCCCTCTGGACGGCCGCCGAGGAGCTCACCGGAGTGACGTTCCCGGCGTGATCGGTCGTGCCGCCCATGCCGTCAGACGGCGCGGACCGCGGCGGGGATCTCGTCGACCGAGCGGTAGACGGGGAGTCCGCGCTGGAGGGCGATCTCGACGTCCTTGTCCGCGCCCGCTGAGGCTCCGGGCAGGCGCAGCACCGCGTCGCAGTGCTGCAGCAGGCGGCGGGCCGTCTCGTACATGACGTCGCCGTCTTCTCCTGCCTCGTCTCCCGCGGCGCCGTCCGAGAGTCCGCGCAGCACGGGGAGGGCCACCCATTCGCCGATCATCGGCACGTGTCCGAGGCGGTGGATCGGCGCAGCCGCCTCCTCGAGCCGTTCGAGGTTGCGTGCAATGAGCGCGGGGTCTCCGCCGGTTCCGGAGCGGTAGGGGCCGGCGATGAGGATCAGGAGTGGTGTGTTCATGCCGAGCACTGTATCGTTAACCGTGCACAAACGTGCAACTCCATGAAAGAACGAGGCTATCCGGATGCTGAGCGCCCAGCGCAGGACCCATCTCCGCGAGATCCTGCAGCGCGACGGTCGGATCGTCGCGAAGGACGTCGCCCGCGAGCTGTCGCTGTCGGAGGACTCCATCCGTCGCGACCTCCGCGAGATGGCCGAGGCCGGTGAGCTCGTCCGCGTCTACGGCGGAGCACTCCCGATTCCCGCCGCCGACCGCCCCGTGGACGCGCGACTCCGCCTCGCGACGGAGAGCAAGGAGCGTGTGGCCCGCCGCGCGGTCGACCTCATCGCCCCGGCATCCACCGTCGTGCTCGACGCCGGGACCACCACGCTCGCGATGGCCAAGATGCTGCCGCCCGGCGCCGACCTGACCGTGATCACTCCGAGCCCCGCCGTCGCACTGGCGGTCGCCGAGCACACCGACGCCCGGGTCGTGATGATCGGCGGGGAGCTGTCGCGCCACTCGCTCGTAGCAGGCGGACCGCTGGCGATCGAAGCCCTGCAGCACCTCTCCTCCGACGCGTTCTTCCTCGGTGTCACGGGCATCGATCCCGAGAACGGCCTCACCACCGGGCGTCTCGACGACGCCGCGACGAAACGAGCCGTCGCCGCCCGGAGCCGACGCACCTACGTGCTGGGCAGCGAGGAGAAGATCGGGGCGACGTCGCACTTCCCCGTTCTCGACCTCGATGCGGTGACCGGGATCGTGGTCGACCCCGACGACCGCAATCCCCTCATCGGACGCCTCCCGACGGTCTGACGGGCGGCAGGTCGGGTGACCGGGCTCAGGTGACCGGGCTCAGGTGACCGTGCTCAGGTGACCGTGGCCGCGACGATCGCGGGAGTCATGGCCGCCATCATCGCCGCAGCCATCGCCGCGTTGAGGGCGCTCGCCACCGCGTCGCCGACCGCGGTGCCGTCGGCCTGCGGCGCGTCCGCCGTCAGCTGTTCGATCCGCTTCTTGAGGTCGCGAGCCGAGGCACCGGCGCACTCCTCCCGGAGGATCGCGTGCGCCGCGTTCAGGTTCTGCAGGATCGACAGCAGCGAGAGGTCGGCCCTGGTGGCGGCGCGGTCGCCGGCGATCACGTCGGCGAGGCGGGCGCGCAGCACGCGCTCGGGCGCCGGGTCGGACTCGGGCGTGCGCACGGACCCCCAGCCGAAGAATCCGCGCTCACCGCGCACGAGCACACCCTGCACGACGAGCGACTCGACGACCACCTCGAGCGGGTCGAGCTTGGGACGGCCGATGAGCGACTGCAGACGCTTGCCGCGCAGCGGCAGCAGCCGCTCGAGCGTCGTGTCGAGCACCGGGTGCCCGGTCGGCTCGGTCGACGCGATTTCGACGACGGGATGACGCTCCTCGGTGAGGGTGATGCGCCCACGCAGCGCGAGGTCGGTGAGCACGGCGGCGATCTCGCCGTACAGGCGATTGACGCTCACCGAGGATTCGACCCGGCCGTCAGGACGGAGGAGGAGCATGTGGAGCTCTTCGACGATCAGCATGCCTCCACGGTACGCAGGAGCGCCGCCGCCCGGCATCCACCGGAGGAATGATTCGCCGGGTCCGCCGCCCGGCCGACCGGGTGTGGCCGACCGGACCCCGCCGTGTCAACCCCGTCGCCCGACGACGATCGCGTTCCTAGGGTTCAGCGCATGGCATCCGACACCGCAGACGCGCCCGCCGGCGCCGAGACGCCCACGAAGCTGCGGCGTGCGATCACCGGACCGCTGCTGTTCGCCTTCATCCTCGGCGACGTGCTGGGCGCCGGCATCTACGCGCTCATGGGCGTGCTCTCCGAAGAGGTCGGCGGGATGCTGTGGGCACCCCTGCTGCTCGCACTCCTGCTCGCGCTGTTCACCGCCGGTTCCTACGCCGAGCTGGTCACGAAGTACCCGCGTGCCGGCGGGGCGTCGGTCTTCGCCGAGCGCGCCTTCCGCAGTCCGATCGTGTCGTTCCTCGTCGGGTTCAGCATGCTCGCCGCGGGCGTGACGAGCGCGGCGGGTCTCGCGATCGCCTTCGCCGGTGACTACTTCGGCACGTTTTTCGACCTGCCTGCGACTCCCGTGGCCATCGTCTTCCTCGCGGTCGTCGCCGCCCTCAACGCCCGCGGCATCCGGGAATCGATGGGCGCGAACCTCGTGATGACGGCGATCGAGCTCAGCGGCCTCGTGATCGTGATCGCGGTGGTCGGCATCTTCGTCGCAGGCGGTGGCGGTGACGCGTCGCGACTCACCGCGACCCCCGAAGGCACGCCGGTCGCGCTCGCAGTGCTGGGCGGAGCCGTGATCGCGTACTACTCGTTCGTCGGGTTCGAGACCTCGGCGAACATGATCGAAGAGGTCAAGAACCCTCGCCGCACCTACCCGCGCGCCCTGTTCGGGGCGCTGTTCACCGCCGGCGCGGTGTACGTGCTCGTCGGCGTCGCGAGCTCCCTCACACTCCCCGCGTCCGAGCTGCAGGAGTCCAGCGGCCCGCTGCTCGCGGTGGTCGAGGCCACCGGCGTCAGCATCCCCTCGTGGCTGTTCAGCCTCATCGCGCTGATCGCCGTCGCCAACGGCGCACTGCTGACGATGATCATGGTGAGCCGTCTCACCTACGGCATGGCCGAGCAGCGCCTGCTGCCGGGCATCCTCGGGCGGGTGCTCCCGAACCGCAGGACGCCGTGGGTGGCGATCCTCACCACGACCCTCGTCGCGATGGGCCTGACGCTCGTCGGCGACCTCGCGACACTCGCCGAGACCGTGGTGCTGCTCCTGCTATTCGTGTTCCTCAGCGTCAACGTGTCGGTGCTGGTGCTCCGTCGCGACCGGGTCGAGCGCGACCACTTCCGCGTCTGGACGTTCGTGCCGGTGCTCGGCGTCGCGTCCTGCATCCTGCTGCTCACACAGCAGCGTCCCGTCGTCTGGCTCTTCGGCGCCATCCTGCTCGCCGTCGGCGTCGTGCTGTTCGTCCTCGCCCGCTGGGGACGCGCCCGCTCCGACCGGGCGACAGCAGCCGCCACCGCATCCGCCTCACCGACCACCCCTCACGACACCCAGGAGGACACCCATGGCAACGCCTGACGACACGAGCAGCGTCGACGACATGAGCTTCGACGAGAAGCGTCACGACCAGCTGACCACCGCCCCGAACGCGACGGAGGAGGACGCGGCTCCGCGCATCGAGGTCACCGAGCACGACGGCGTGACGCGCATCGACATCGCTCCGGATGCCGCGGTGCGCCCCGGCCCCGGCCCGGGCGTCGAGCTCGACGACGAGGGCCGCCCGGTCGACCGCTGAGCCGCGTGCTCTCCGACCGACGGCGCGGCCAGCGCTCGGCTAGAGCCAGCCCTTGCGCTTGAACGCGACGTAGAGGCCCACGCCCATCGCGAGCATGAGCCCGATCGCCATCGGATACCCGAACGCCCAGTGCAGTTCAGGCATGTTGTCGAAGTTCATGCCGTAGACCGTGCCGACGAGCGTCGGGGCGAAGAGGATCGCGGCCCAGCCGGAGATGCGCTTGACCTCGTCGTTCTGGCGGATGCTCAGCTCGGTCATGCGCCGCATCTCCTCGTTCTGGCGGCGGGCGACGATCGTCGACTCCACCGTGAGCGCGTTGTCGAGCACGGTGCGGAACGTGGTGACCCGGTCGGCGATCCGCAGCGTGTGGTCGAGCACATCGCGCAGGTACCGCTGCAGCTCCTCGTCGACGTGGTACTTCTCGGATCCGCGAAGCAGGGCGTCGAGCATGCCGGACAGCGGCTGCGTCGCCCGCTGGAAGTCGATGACCTCGCGACCGAGCTCGTAGATGCGCTGGGTCGCGTCGACGCCCTCTTCGAACAGCTGGCTCTCGATCTCGTCGATGTCGTTCTCGAGACCGGCGAGCACCGGGGCGTACTCGTCGACCACCTCGTCGAGGATGGCGTAGAGCACCGCCTCCGGACCCTGCGTGAGCAGCGCGGGATCACCCTCCAGGCGGTGCCGCACCTTGCCGAGGTCGGGTGATTCGGCGTGGCGGATCGTGACGACGAACTCCGGTCCGACGAGCACGTGGATCTCGCCGAACTCGACCTCCTCCGTCGCATCGAGGTAGCGGGCGGAACGCAGCACCATGAACAGCACGTCGCCGTAGCGCTCGAGCTTCGAGCGCTGATGGCCCGAGAGCGCGTCCTCCACCACGAGCTGATGGATGCCGAACTCCTCGGCGACCTCGCGGATCTCATCGGCGCTCGGCCGATAAAGGCCGATCCAGCTCATGCCGCCGCGCGCGTGCATGAGCTCGAAGGTCTCGCTGAGGCTCGCGGGGTTCTCGGTGCGGACACCGTCGACATAGATGGCGTTGTCGATGATCGGCATGGCGCTCCTCCTGCTCAGGCCGTGCCGGGTGCGCTCAGCCCTCGGCGGGGGCGACGCAGGCGATGGCCGTCTCGGCGATCGCCTGGTGGTACTGCTCGGCGGTGAAGGGCAGACCGAAATCGGGCGCCGTCTGTCCGGAGGCAGCGGGGGCCTTCGACGCGATGGCGGCGAGCTCCCACGCGAGGTACGCGGCGACCGTGCCGCCCTGCGTCGAGTCGTTGAGCGACACGGCGACCGTGAAACCCGTGGTCGGGTCTGAGTACGCGGCCGTGGCGTAGCCGGGAGTCCAGCCGTACTGACCGACCATGGAGCCGACGAGGCTCGCGCCGCCGGTCGCCTGCTGCCACGACGGCGCACCCTCGTAGGCGGGCAGCGGGGCGCCGAAGCGGTTCGGCTCCTCCTTGGTCCGCAGTACCTGGGCCGCCTCGGCCTGGGCGTAGCGACCGAGGTCCTCGATGGTCGACACGACGCCCGAGTCGGTGAACCCGGTGCTCGACGACATGGTCGTGATGTCGACGGGAGCCGCGCAGTTGTACCCGCCCTCGACGGGCGACAGGTAGTGGCCCTCCATGACCGCGCCCGTCGACGGCGGCGCCGCGGTCGCGCGCGGAAGCGACGTGTTCGGGAGCCCCAGCGGCTCGGTGACGTACTGCGCGATGAGCTCGGAGGCGGAGAGACCGGAAGCCCGTTCGAGGGCGAGACCCAGGATCAGGTACCCGGCGTCCGACTCGCGGTACGTGGTGTGCGGGGCGACACGTCCGGCGCCGAGACCGTAGGAGGCCAGCTCCAGGGGCGACCACACGCGCTCCGGGGTGTTGAGCCACGCCGACTTGGCGACCGCTTCGGACGAGCCGATGCCGCTCGTGCCGTTGCACAGGTCGACCAGCGTGACATCCTTCATGTCGGGCACACCCGAGACGTAGTCGGGCACGAGGTCGTCGAGGTCGACCGTCCCCTCGTCGGCGAGCGCGTACAGCACGTCGCAGGTCATGAGGCGGGTCACGTCGCCGATGCGGAACGCCATGTCGGTGCTGATCTCGGCTCCGGCACCCGGATCCTGCGTCCCGACGCCGGTCACCCACTTGCCGCTCCACGGCACCCAGACGCCGACGACCGCACCGGTCGCGCCGGAGGCCGTGAGCGCGTTCGTGACGGCATCCTGCATCGCCGCGACCGTGTCGTCGGGCAGAGCGCCGTCGACCTGAGCCGGCGGCTCGTAACTGAAAGAGGGCTCGGACGTGCACCCGGTGAGGAAGATCCCGAGCATGGCGACGCCGGCCGCTGCTGCGCGGAACCTGCGCGACGAGAGAAGCTGCATGAAGGGGACCCCCGGAAGACGTGTCTCCCGAGTCTAGAACGCGGAGGCTGAAAGTACGCATCGGGCGTGCCCGTAGGGTGATGATCATGCCCCACACCTTCGATGCCGACATCATCGCCGCCGTCCTCCGTCACATGAACGGCGACCACACCGACGACAACATGCTGATCGCCCGGGCGTTCTCCACCGGCGAGGAGGGCGAGGTCACGGGATCGACCATGACCGGCTTCGACGGCGACGGCGGCACGTGGAGCGTGACGCGCGGCGGCACGGCATCCGAGCTGCGCGTCCCGTGGCCGGGCGGCCCCATCACCGAGCGTCCGGCGGTGCGGCGCGAGGTCGTCGCGATCTACGACCTCGCCTGCGCGAAGCTCGGCATCGAGCCGCGGCCCCACGACTGACCCGCGCCGCCTTTCGTTTCGCCGAGCCACCCCCTTCTCGCCGAGCCACCCCCTTCGGCGCGGTGGGAAAGAGGGTGGTTCGATGCGAAGGGGGTGGCTCGGCGTGGGGGTGGGCGCAGGCGGGGCGACATCGAGGGTTTCGCTTCAAGTTAGGCAACCCTTACACTGAGGACATGTCCGAGATCCTCTCCTTCTCCGCCGCCCTCCGTGAGCGCTCCTCCGGTTCGCATTCGCGCAGCGAGGGGGCCGGCTTCATGTCCGATCTGCTCAAGGGCGAGGGCTCCCGCGAGGACTACATCTCCCTCGTCGCGCAGCACTACTTCATCTACGAGGCGCTCGAAGGCGCGGGCGACCGGATGCGTCAGGACCCCGTCGCCTCGGTCTTCCTCAGCGACAAGCTCACCCGCCTCCCGGCCCTCGAGGCGGACCTGGAGTTCCTGCTCGGCGAGGACTGGCGCGAACGCATCAGCCCGCTGCCCACCACCCAGCGCTACGTCGAGCGCATCCGCCAGGTCGGTGCGACCTGGGCCGGCGGCTTCGTCGCCCACCACTACACGCGGTACCTCGGCGACCTGTCGGGCGGCATCTTCATCGGCCGGGTCATGGCGCGCCGCTTCGGCTTCGAGACCAACGGGATCGGCTTCTACCTGTTCGACGACATCGCCGACCCGAACGCCTTCAAGGACGTCTACCGCGAGCAGCTCGACGCCGCACCCTGGGATGACGCGGAGCGCGAGCGCGTCATCGACGAGGTCCTGCTCGCCTACCGCTTCAACACCGAGCTCTTCGAGGATCTCGACCGGGCGCGCGTCGCCGCCTGACGTCGGTCACCGCGTTTCGTCTCGCTCCGCTCGCTCGACGACCTCTCGGGTTGTTGGGCGCGGTCCGGGTCGTTGCGCGAGGAGCGCAGCGACGAGACGAAACGCGCCACGACCTCTCGGACGCCTCAGGCCTTCCCGACCTCCGGGGTCGACCGCGCGATCCACGCGTCGCGCATGAAGCGCCGCACGTCCTCGTCGACGCGGATGTCGCTCGGGCGCAGCGGCCGCGAGAGGTACAGCCCATCAAGCGAGGTCAGCCGGGAGAGCGCGACGTACGTCTGACCGGGCGCGAACGCCCCCGATCCGAGATCCACGATCGCCCGGTCGTACGTCTTGCCCTGCGACTTGTGGATCGTCACGGCCCACGCCAGACGCAGCGGGAACTGCGTGAACTCGGCGATCACGTCACGCGTCAGCTTCTTCGTGGTGGGCTCGTACGAGTATCGGAATCGCTCCCAGACGGCAGGCTCGACGTCGACCTCCTCGCCGTCGATCTCGACGCGCACGGTCTCGCCGAGGATGCGCACGACCGTGCCGATCGTGCCGTTGACCCACCGCGGCGGCTCCCCCGACATCGACGTGTCGTTGCGCAGGAACATCACCTGGGCACCGACCTTGAGCTTGAGCTCGGTCTCGGCGGGCAGCGACGCCTCCCCGCGGCCGAACTCGCCGTTGATCTCGGCCTTCGCCGACTGCTCCTTGCCGGGCAGCGCCGCGAGGTGACGGCTGTTGATGCCGTTCACGATGTCGTTGCGCGTCGCCAGGGTGATCATCGGCACCTCGCCCGGCTCGGGCTCGGGCGGCGTCCGCGCGCCCTGCGCGTTGAGCACCCCGGCGATCTCGGCGGTCACGCGGCCGTAGCGCACGGCGTTCAGCATCGCCTTGAAGCCGTCGTCGGACTGCCGGTGGATCTGCACGAGCTCGCGCACGTGCAGCTCGGCGCGGGTGTCGACCGCGAACAGGGCATCGCCCGAGGATGCTTCCGCATCGCCGCCGTCGAAGCCTGCCCAGACCTTCGCGTCGAAGAACCAGAAGGACCGGTAGTGGTCCTTGACGTAGCGCAGCTCGTCGCCGCGCGGCGGGACCGGCGCCAGCTGGTACGGGTCACCGAACATGACGACCTGCACCCCGCCGAACGGGATGCCGCGCTTGCCGCGCGCCTGGCGGAGCGAGCGGTCGATGGCATCCATGAGGTCGGCGTTCACCATGGAGATCTCGTCGATCACGAGCGTCTCTATCGCGTTGAGGATGCGGCGGGTGTTGTCGTTCTGGTCGATGTCGGAGTCGCCGATCAGACCGATCGGCAACCGGAACAGCGAGTGGATCGTCTGCCCCTCGACGTTGAGGGCGGCGACGCCGGTCGGTGCGCAGATCGCGATCTGCTTCTTGGTGTTCCAGGCGAAATGCTGCAGGAGGGTGGACTTTCCCGTGCCGGCGCGGCCCGTGATGAAGACGTGCTCGCTCGTGTCCTCGATCAGGCGGAACAGCTCCTGCTGCTCTTCTGACAGGGCGGGAAGGGACACGACTCTCTCACAGGGCTGGCGACGGGTGGAAGCGCGGCGATCACGGCCGCGGGGACGCACGCGCGGATGCCGTGCGCACGCTCCCCCATGGTACGTGGCGGCACCGCGCGGCATCCGTCTGACACGGGCGCGACGACGTGGCGACGCTCGGCGTCCCCCCAGCGCTCCCTCCTAGACTTGCGCCATGCAGCAGGTCGAGACGAAGGCGCCCCGGCGCTCCCGTCTCGCTGCCGACCTCGCGCTCCTCGCCGTCGTCGGACTCGTGCTCGTCGCCGCCCTGGCGGCGGGCGGCGCCACACTGTATCAGCAGTTCTACGGCCCGTCCGCGTTCGTCGAGCGGTATCTCGACCTGCTGTCGCAGGGCAAGGCCGCCGACGCGCTCCGCGTGCCCGGTGTGGCCATCGACAGCGAGACGCTGGAGAAGGCGGGCATCCTGGCCACGGCATCCGAAGCCATGCTGCGTCAGGCCGCGCTCGCGCCGCTCTCGGAGGTCGAGATCGTGTCGGAGAAGCCCGAGGGCGACCATATCGCCGTCACCGTCTCGTACCGCGCGGGCGAGCACGACGGCACGACGACGTTCTCGGTCGCCCAGGACGGCTGGGCCGGGGTCACCCCGAACTGGCGCTTCACGACCAGCCCGCTCGCCGTCGTGAACCTCACGCTCCGGGGTGCCGACCGGTTCTCGATCAACGGCTTCGAGGTCGACCGTCGCCAGATCTCGGCCGATGCCGCGCCGCTCGACCCGCTCCCGATGCTCGTGTTCACCCCCGGCATCTACTCCGTGACCGTCGACACCCCGATCTCGACGTCGACGGGGGTGGGCGTGCTCGCCGACACCCCGCTCGCCGTCACGCCTCTCGACGTGCAGACCGAGCCCACCGAGGAGTTCACGGCGGTCGTGCAGCAGCGCGTCGAGGAGTTCCTGACCGCGTGCACCACGCAGGAGGTGCTGCAGCCGACGGCCTGCCCGTTCGGACTGGAGGTGTCGAACCGCATCGCCTCGCTGCCGAAATGGTCGATCGCCGCACAGCCGCAGGTGACGGTCGTCCCCGACGACAACGGTCACTGGAGCATCCCCCCGACGGATGCCGTGGCGCACGTCGAGGTCGAGATCCGCTCCCTGTTCGACGGCAAGGTGCAGGCGATATCCGAGGACGTGCCCTTCCAGGTCAACGGCACCATCACGATCCTGCCCGACGGCTCGGCGTCGATCCGCGTGGGGTCTCCGGACGACGCACCGCAGGACTAGCGCACCGCAGGACTAGCGCGCCGCGCGCTCCGCCTCGCGCCGGTCGCGGTCAGCGAGCTCCGCGAGCCGGGCGTTGTACTCCTCGAGCTCGGCATCGCCCGTGCGGTCGGCGTGCCGGTCGCGGCGCTTCTGCAGCTTGGTGTCGCTGCGGCTCCACTGGATCGCCACGGTGATCGCGAGGATCAGCGTGGGGATCTCTCCGATCGACCACGCGATGCCGCCGCCGATGTACTGATCCTCCATCGGGGAGGGGCCCCAGTCGCGGCCCATCGAGCCGAACCAGTCGGCGACCATCAGACCCTCCTGCATCATCATCGCCATGCCGAAGAACGCGTGCATGGCCATGACGGCGATGAGGGTGATGAGACGTCCCGGGTACGGCAGGCGGTACGGCACGGGGTCGGCCCCGACGAGGCTCATGACGAACAGGTAGCCCGAGATGAGGAAGTGCGCGACCATCCACTCGTGACCGAGGTGCTCGTACATCGACCAGCGCACGAGGTCGGTGAAGTAGAAGGCCCAGAGCGACACGATGAAGATCGCCGCCGCGACGAACGGGTGCGTGACCACCTTCGCGAACGGTGAGTGCACGGCCCACATGATCCACTCGCGACCGCCGCGGGTGCCGTCGTCGCGCTTGTGGATCGCGCGCAGCGCGAGCGTGATCGGCGCGCCCGAGACCAGCAGCAGCGGGATCGCCATCGACAGCATCATGTGCCCGAGCATGTGCACGCTGAAGAGGTACTCCTGGTACGCGTTGATCGGCCCACCGGTCACCCACACGAGCATGAGCACGCCGAGCACCCAGAACACCGTGCGGTGGATCGGCCAGCGGTCGCCGCGCTTCTGCAGGCGGCGGACGCCGGCGAGGTAGAAGAACAGACCGAACCCGGCCGCGACGAGCCAGAGGATGTCGATGTCCCAGGCCGTGAACCAGCGGTCGATCGTGAACTCGGGCGGCAGCGGCGAGCGCGTGAGGTTCTCCGCCGGCGTCTGCACGAAAGCCGCCTCCTCCCCGGTGGGAGGGGGCGTGCGCGCGAGCGCCGCGGCGGCACCGGACGCGAGGCCCATCAGCGCGATCTCGCCGAGCACCAGCATCCAGAACCAGCGCGCCGCCTGCGCGCCGTCGAGGCGCGGGATGAGACGGATGCGGTACCAGGCCCCGAACAGCCCCATGCCGACGAGCAGCACGACCTTGGCGATGAGGATGCCGCCGTACGGCGTCATGAGCTGCGTGATGTCGCCGAGGGCGACCACCGAGCGGGCGAGTCCCGAGACGGCGACGACCACGAACGCGGCGATCGCGAGGCTCGAGTAGCGGGCGACGAGCTTCGCCGTACCGATGTCGGAGCGACCGCGCAGCACGATCACGAGCAGCAGGCCGCCGAGCCAGACCGCTGCGCCGATCGTGTGCAGCAGGATCGAGTTCACCGCCACGTTGTGACCGGACAGCTCGCCGGAGTGCCCCTGCGTGGCGAGGGGGAGGAAGGATGCCGCGGCCAGCACGGCCGTGAGCAGGGTGGGCAGCCAGCTGCGCCAGGCGAACACGAGCACCGTGATGACGGACCCCATGATCGTCGTGATCAGCCACGACTGGCCGAGCGCGGTCTCGAGCAGGAAACGGCCGAGCTGCGCCCCGAACTCCCGCTCGGCGCTCAGCTGCGGGTTGAACGCGGCCATGAAGGTGAGGAAGGCGCTGATGCCGGCGGAGACCGTGAAGACGGCTGCGCCGACGGATGCCGTGTTGAGCGCGACCTCGAAGGACTTCTGCTCCGACCTCAGCGCGAAGAGGGCGAGCACGAGCGAGCCGAGCATGGCAGCGGCGGCGATGTTCATGACGAGCTTGACGACGGGGATCGCCCAGCGCACGAAGGGTCCGGGGTCCTGGAGCAGGAGCGGGGCCGCACCGCCGCCGAGGATCAGGGCGACGACCACGGCGACGAGTCCGCCCGCGAGCAGGATGCCGACGCCGACTGCACGATAGGCAGGGCTCGTCGGGGCTGACACGGCGCGGGAACTCACCCCTCCAGCCTAAGCCGCGTGCCGAGGAGGACGCGCCGAAGGCCGCCCCCGACGGATCGGGAGCGGCCTTCGAGAGGTGCGGTCTTACTTGACGGCAGCCTTGAGCTTGGAACCGGCGGTCACCTTGACGCGCTTGCCGGCCGGGATCTTGATCTCGGCACCGGTCTGCGGGTTGCGGCCCGTGCGAGCGGCGGTCGCGACCTGCTCGAACGAGATCCAGCCCGGGATCGAGACCTTGCTGCCCTTGGCAACAGCGTCGGAGACCGAGGAGAACAGCGCGTCGAGAACGCCCGAGACGGTGGCCTGGCTCTGGCCAGTGGCGGAAGCGATGCTCGCGACGAGCTCGGTCTTGGTGATGGACTTGTCAGCCATGTCATCCTCCAGCGACGGATCCGTCGCATCGTTTGTGGTTCGGCAGACGGGCGCCTGCCGTTGGTCGTGTGACCGCCTTGAATGTACCAACGACGACCCACATTTCCGCGTCATTTCGCGGGTTTTGGGCTTTTCCTTGGCGTGTCGTGGTGCAGATGTGACGAATGTGACGCCTGAGGACGTCCCGTGACGGGCTCGCTCACGCCCCTCGGTGATCGTCGACCACCGCCCGGGCAGTGCGTTCGAAGGCCGGAGCGACGCGGTCCTCGCCGTCGAGATAGCCGCCGACGAGCGCCGCGTCGCGGAGCAGGACGAGGGAAGCCGCGACCTCCGAGGGCTGCCGCAGACCCGCCGCCGCCGCGACCTCTTCGAGGGTCGAGCGGAACCAGTCGCGGTGCTCGGCGATCAGCGTGCGCACCGGTCCTTCGGCGTCGGGATACTCCGCCGCCGCGTTGATGAAGGGGCACCCTCTCGTGTGCCGCTGGCGGATGTCGGCGGCGATCCCGCGGATGACGGCGTCGACGAGGGTCGCCGGGTCCGCGGCATCCGCCCCCGCCTCGTCGAACAGCGACCGGAGCATTCCGTCCTCGTTGCGGAGATAGGCGAGCACGAGGTTCTCCTTGCCGCCGAACTGCTTGTAGAGGGTGGCGCGCGTGACCTCCGCCTCCTCGATGATGCGGTCGACGCCGACCGCATGGATCCCCTCCTCGTAGAAGAGGCGTGTCGCCGTGTCGATCAGGCGGGTGCGCGCGGCACTCGGCCGCCGGTGAGTCGTGGTGTCCATGGTGATCCCTCTCATCGTGGCATCCGTCGTACCGTTCCGCGACGAGGCGATCACGCGGCGCGTAAAGAAGGAGATCACGCGTATCGAAGGACCGGATGCGGCATCCAGTCCTTCGATACGTGTGATCTCCTGCGTTGCGTGCGTGCGGGCGGTCGTGCGGGCGGGGCTGCGTGGGCGGGGCGGGCGGGCGCGGGTGGGGTGGAGCGGGCGCACTACGCCCGGTGTCGCCCCTGGGCCACGGCCTCCATCACGACGGCCTGCACCTCCGGCCACCGTTCCATGACCTGCTCGTATGAGAAACGCAGCACGTGATAGCCGCGGAGCATCAGCCTCGCGTCGTGCTCGATGTCGCGCGTGCGCTGCGCGCCCGTGTGGCTGGCCCCGTCGATCTGGATCACGAGTCTCTCGCCGATGAGGACGTCGACCCGGTGTCCGAGCACCCACGCCTGAGGGACCATGGCCACCCTCAGCCATCGGAGGCGAAAGATGAAGATCGTCTCCAGACCGGAGTCGGAGTACGGACGAGCGCGGCCGAGGAGCTCCCGCGCTGCCGGAGAGAGCGCGAACTGCTCCAGCTGCTCCCGATCGACGGCGCCGCGGTTGAGCGCGGACTCCCACACGACGAGCGCGGTCTCCGTCGGTTGGCACGCAGCCACGAGGGACAGCGTATTGAGGATGCCGTCGACGACGGCATCCGGATCCCGCTCGACGAGCGGAACGGCCCAGTGCACGACCACCCCCTCGGGCACGGCCAGGCGCGCGGCGTTCGGGCGCGCGGCCACGTGGATCGGCCTCGCATCGGGCACCCAGAGGCCATACCGAACAGCCGCGGTGAGACAGCTCAGCACGATACCGCGCGAGGCGGCCCCAACGAGGAGCGGATCCGCATCAGGAAGCGCCACCCACCCGCGACGGATGCGGCGGACGGCGCCGACCTCCTTCGCTCGGCGAAGCGCGTGGGCGCTGACGCCGGCCGAGACGAGCGATGCGGTGCGAGCGACACCGCCGCGGCGGGACAACTCTGCGAGCGGATCCATCGTCCGATTCTGCGACGCCGAACACGGGGCATCCGCGGTCTCCACAGGCTTCGAGGGTCGGGAGAGCCTCGGGCGTACTGGTGCAGAAGGAATGGAACGAAGGAGATCGCACGTATCGAAGGACCGGATGCGGCATCCGATCCTTCGATACGTGCGATCTCCGTCGTTGCGCGTGCGCGCCCGGGGGGGGAGAGGAGCACGTGCGGGGGACAGGACGCGGGCGAGGCAGAGCCCGGGGATGCAGAAGGGGCGAGGATCCGAAGATCCTCGCCCCTTCCGACTGGATGCTGTGGCTTACCAGCTCGACTTGGTCACGCCGGGCAGCTCGCCGCGGTGCGCCATGTCACGGAAGCGGACACGCGAGATGCCGAACTTCGTGAGGACACCACGGGGGCGGCCGTCGATGACGTCGCGCGAGCGCAGGCGGACCGGCGACGCGTTGCGCGGCAGCTTCTGCAGGCCGACGCGAGCGGCCTCGCGGGCCTCGTCCGACGCGTTCGGGTCGACGAGGGTCTTCTTCAGCTCGAGACGACGCTCCGCGTAGCGGTCCACGACTGCCTTGCGCTGCTCGTTGCGAGCGATCTTGCTCTTCTTAGCCATGGATCAACGCTCCTCTCGGAATTCGACGTGCTGACGGATGACCGGGTCGTACTTCTTGAGCACGAGACGGTCGGGGGTGTTGCGGCGGTTCTTCTTCGTCACGTACGTGTAACCCGTACCTGCCGTCGAACGCAGCTTGATGATCGGACGGACGTCCTGAGCCTTCTTGGCCATTAGAGCTTCACACCCTTCGCCTGGAGGTCCTTGACCACGTTCTCGATGCCACGGGCGTCGATCACCTTGATGCCCTTGGCGGACACGTTGAGCGTGATCTTACGACCGAGCGACGGGACGAAATAGGTCTTCTTCTGCACGTTCGGGTCGAAGCGGCGCTTCGTCCGGCGGTGCGAGTGCGAGACGTTGTGACCGAAGCCGGGAACAGCACCGGTCACCTGGCACACTGCTGCCATGATGGTGACTCCTTCATTACCGTGAGGCCGGACGGCCTCACCCAAGATCCCTTGTCTGCACGCCACGGGCCCGTCGACAAGCTCGGGAACCCTGTAGCACGCGAACTGCGCACAGGAGTGTGCGCAGACAAAGAGTCAGTCTAGCACGGTCAGGCTCGCCCGATCGACGCGGCCTGCGCACCCCTCCCCCAGCGGAACGGCGAGACGGTCGGATCGCCGGCGATCCAGAACCGCCACGGGAAGGCGTCGGTACCCGCGACACCGGCGACGCCGACACGAGGCCCCGTCGCGACGTCGAGCACCGGCTCGTCGCGCAGCCACAGCTCCGCCCGCGCGCCCTCCAGCTCGGACCCGGTGACCGCGTCGATGCCGTCGTGCAGCGGATGCCGCAGCCCGGCCGCCTGCCCGAAACGCCCTGGCCCGCGGGCGAGGTCGCGCAGCAGGCGCGACGTGAGCGGCGGCTCGGCACGACGGCGGATGGCGGCGGCATCCACACCGTGCACCACCTCGCCGGCGCGCAGCAGGATCCCGCCCGCCTGACCCTCGGCGCCCGAGACGACGTTCACACAGGAGTGGATGCCGTGGCTGAGGTACACGTACAGGTGCCCCGGCTCGCCCCACATCGTGGCGTTGCGTGCCGTGCGGCCCATGCGGGCGTGCGAACCGGGGTCGGCATGCGGCCCGGTGCCCTGCCCGTGATATGCCTCGACCTCGGTGATCCGCAGGTGCACCGCGGAGCCGGCGACGAGGGTGCGCAGCTCTCCGCCCAGCAACGACGGGGCGACGTCGACCGGCAGGCCGGACAGCTCGGCGCGGGTCGCCCGGTGCACGGCATCCGACGGCATGGTGCTCAGAACTGCGGCGCCGTCTGGCACCACGAGGCGTCGAACCCGGTGAGGGCCACGATCTCGTCGCCCGTGCGCAGGTCGAGCAGATGCGTCTCCATCTTCTCGGGCAGCGGCAGCAGCATGCGGTCGTACGGATTGTCGGTGAGGTCGGGGGCGATCACGACAGCGGCGTACTGGCCGCTGGGCGACGCGCACGCCTGCAGGATCGAATCGGTCGGCCCCACCTCGACGAGGGGGATCGCGGTGCCCTCGTCGTCGACCGTGATGATCGCCTGGCCGGACGGGATGCCGTTCTCATCACGCGCCACGACGTGCCGCAGCGTGCCGCCCGGATAGGGCGTGATCGTCGTCGCCGTGCCGTAGTCGGGGTTCGAGGCGGCGAGCGGCTGCTCCGATCCGTCCGTGAGGTTGAGCTCGACGACCGAGCCGTCGAGCCGCTCGACGATCGCCGTGTACGTGCCGCGGCTGATGCCCTGGATGGTCGTCGCCAGCCCCAGGGACTGGACACCGGCATCCGTCGAGCGGTCGACGAGCGACAGCGCCCCGTCGAAGTCGATGAACAGCACCGCCGAACTGTCGGGCACGAACTGCCAGACGAAGATGTTCGCCTCCTTGCCGCCGACCTCGGTCACCACCGGGTCGTCGTCGCCGCTGAGCGACTGGGTGACGAGGACGCTCGCTCGCCCCTCGGTGTCGCTGAGCTCGCGGTCGGAGTAGCTGTAGCCGACGTACCCGCCGCGGTCGGAGACCTGGATCGCGCCGACGTATCCGTCACCGGGGAGCTTCAGCTCACGCGGATCGGAACCGTCGCGCTTCATGACGAGGAGCTTCGACCCCTCGTCCTCTTCGACCGAGACGACCAGCTGCGTCGACGTCGCGCGGAAGTCGTTGATCTTGTCGGCGGCGTACACCGGCACGGCGTTCTCACCCGTCAGATCGGTGCGGAAGATCGTGTCGTCGCCGTCGGCATCGCGCCGCAGCAGGAAGATGCTCGACGACGGCGTCGTGAAACTCGTCGTCAGCGTCGTCGACGGACCGCCGCCGGCTCCGGTCGCGTCGGCGATGCGCACCGTGTACTCGGTGGCGTCGTCGAGGGGGACCGTGAAGCGGATGCCGACACCGCGCCCTGCCGCATCGAGCGTGAACGGAACAGCCGGTTCGACCGTCACCTGCGACTCGTCGATCGCCGACAGCGCCTGGTTCGTGGTGAGGATCACACGACTGCCCGACGTCTCGATCGCCTGCTCGGGGTTCACCTGCACCTCGGTGATCCGCGGGCCCTGCGTCAGGCTCACGAAGCCGAGGCCCGCGCCCACCAGGACGAGGATGCCGAGCACGGCCCCGAGCGCGACGAGGAAGCGGCGATTGCGGGGCGGTGCTTCGGCGGGGGTCGGACGGTCGGTCGTCGCGGGCGGCGGAGGTGAGTAGACACGCGGTTCCGGCGACGGGGCGGCGTCGGGCGGAACCCCGTGCGTGTCGTCTCGGTCGGCTGCGCCGTCCTCGCTCAACGACCCGCGGGAAGTGACGTCGGCCTCGCGGGCCTCCGCCTCGCGGGCGGCCGCCTCGCGGGCCTCCGCCTCGCCGGCCTCCGCCTCGCCGGCCTCCGCCTCGCGGGCCTCCGCCTCGCGGGCCTCCGCCTCGCGGGCCTCCGCCTCGCGGGCGGCCGCCTCGCGGGCGGCGCGCATCTCGGCGCGGGTGCGCGGGACGGGCGGCTCGTCAGTACTCATACGGGTCCCCGGGCTCGTCGATGGGCTGCACCGAGGTCGGGTCGACGTGCAGACGGCCGTCGGCATCCGCCTTCACGGTGCCCTCGACCTGCACCCACTGTCCGGTCTTGAACTCGCCCGCGTCGATCGTGACGGGCAGCGTCGCCGTCTGCGCGTCGATCACGCAGTGCGTGATGACGAGCCGTGTGAGGTTCACGCCGTCGGCATCCGCCGGGGTGACGAACCCGGTGAGCGACACGGCCTTGCCGTCGTAGGCGGCGGTGTTCGTGGCGGACGCGAACACGCTCGCCCAGTCGCCCACGCCGAACGTCGAGGTGTCGGCGACGCCCAGCGTCACGTCGTCGGCACCGACGAAGAGCGCGGTCTGCTCCCCCGCGCGCGACATCGCGAGCTCGACCGACAGGGAGGCGGGAGGGAGCACGAGTGCGGCGACCACGACACCCGACGCGATCACGCCGCCGGCGACCGTGCCGGCCGTCGCCAAAGCGCGGCGGGCGGAGGGCCGCGCCCCCTCGGCATCCGCATTGTCCGATCCGTGATCGTGAGATCCGTGATCGTGTCCGTGGTCGGTCTCGGCGCCGAGCGGCAGCGTGCACGACCAGATCGCGGCGGCGAGGGTCACGACGGCGGCGGCGCAGGCGAACCACACCGACTCGGGGCTGATGTAGAGGGTGAGGCGTCCGGTCACGCCGAGGCCGAGCGTGACGATGGAGACGACGGTCGCGAGCCCCACACCCAGCCAGCGGGTGCCGAGGGCTCGGCGGCGCGAGACGGACTGCTCAGACAAAGACGTTCACCCCGATCCCGATGGCGAAGGCGGCGAGCACGACCACGCCGACGATTCCGGCGAGCGTACGGGTCGTGAAGGTGGTGCGCATGAGCGCGAGCATCTTCACGTCGACGAGCGGCCCGACGAGCAGGAACGCGACGATCGCTCCCGACGAGAACGTCGAGGCGAACGAGAGGGCGAAGAACGCATCCACGTTCGAGCAGATCGCGACGGTCATGGCGAGCGCCATCATCGCGACGATCGACAGCACGGGGTTGGATCCGATCGCGAGGAGCAGCTCCCGTGGGATGAGCACCTGCACCGCACCGGCCAGGGCGGATCCGATGATGAGCGCCGGCATGACCGCGCGCAGTTCGACGAGGAACTGCGTGAGGCTGCGGCGCACCGGGGTGCCGGGCTCGTGCGTGACCCGCTCGCACGTGTCGACGAAGCGCTGCGTCAGCAGCGAGTCGGGCGAGGGGTGTCGGCTGTAGATCCAGCCGATGAGGTTCGCGATGAGGTATCCGCCGATGAGACGGGCGACGAGGATGCCGTCGTCGAACCCGAACGCCGCGTGCGTCGTGAGGATCACGATCGGGTTCACGATCGGAGCCGCGATGAGGAATGTGAGCGCCTCGGCCGGGGCGAGCCCGCGCATCATGAGTCCGCGGGCGAAGGGCACGTTGCCGCACTCGCAGACCGGGATCAGCATGCCCAGCAGCGACAGCACGGCGCGGCGCGCCCACGCGCGTCGCGGGAGCCAGCGGTGGATGACGTCGGACGGCAGCCACACCTGCACCACGATCGACAGCAGCACGCCGAGGATGACGAAGGGCAGCGCCTCGATCAGCACGCTGAGCGCGAGGGTCAGGCCGTCCTGTGCCCGGCTGGGCAGCGCCGCGTCGTAGAGGTTCGGGAGGAACGCGTCGACGAGGAACAGCGCCGCGACGATGCCGGCGCCGAGGGCGACGCCGATCCAGGGCGACCGCGGCGGCCTGACGGGCCCGTGCGAGTGCGCCGTCCGGGTCGGGGCCTGCGCCGTCACGCGATCGCTGCCTCTTCTGCGGCGCGCTTGTTGGTGCACGGGGCGCACAGTCCGAAGATGTCGACCACGTGCGCGGCGTCCGTGAATCCGTGCAGGGCTGCCGTGCGATGCGCCCACTGCTCGACGTCCTTCGCCTCGATCTCGACGGTGAGACCGCAGTTGCGGCAGATCAGGTGGTGGTGATGACCCTGCGTCGTGCAGGCGCGGTACAGCGCCTCGCCCTCGGGGCTCTGCAGCGAATCGGCGTCGCCGGAAGCGGCGAGGCCGGCGAGCGCGCGGTACACGGTGGCGAGGCCGATTCCCGTGTTGTCGTCGCGCAGCGAAGCGTGCAGGCTCTGGGCGCTCACGAATCCGCGCGCGTCGGCGAGCGCTTCGCGCACGCGTTCGCGCTGCCAGGTGTTCCGCTGAGCCATACCCACGATTCTAGGCGCGCGGCCCTTGTCGGGGGCTGGGAGCCGCTGCGGGACGCATTCGAATCGCTCAACTGGCAATTTCGGGGGTCGGATCGTTGCCAGTCAAGCGATTCGAAAGCGGAGGAGACTATGTCCGGACCCGGCGCACCCCTCCGCGCACCCGCTGGATGATCCAGCACACGACGTAGATCGTGAACGACAGGGTCGTGATGTACGGGCTCACCGGCAGGGTGCCGGCCAGCGCGAGCAGGATGCCGCCCACCGCCGACACGAATCCGAACAGCGCCGCGAGCAGCGGCACCGCGACGGGTCCGGCGGTCACGCGCATCGCGGCGGCGGCCGGCGTCACGAGCAGAGCCATCACGAGCAGCGCGCCGATGATGTGCACGCTGACCGCGACGATGAGGCCGAGCAGCACCATGAACAGCAGGCTCACCGCGCGGGTGGGCACGCCGCGCGCCGCGGCCGATTCAGGATCGAGCGAGTCGAAGCGCAGCGGGTGCCACATGAGCAGCAGACCGAGCAGCACCACGATGCTGATGCCGAGCAGCCAGCCCAGGTCGGGGCTCGAGACGGAGACGATCTGCCCCGTCAGCAGGCTGAAGCGGTTCGCGCTGCGGCCGTCGTAGAGAGACAGGAACAGGATGCCGAGACCGAGACCGAACGGCATCAGCACGCCGACGATCGAGTTGCGGTCCCTCGCCTTCGCGCCGAGGATGCCGATGAGAACGGCCGCGACGAGCGCTCCGCCCAGCGAGCCGGCGACGACGCTGCCGCCGAACAGCAGGGCCGCGGCGGCGCCCGCGAACGACAGCTCGCTGACACCGTGCACGGCGAACGCGAGGTCGCGCTGCATCACGAAGACGCCGATGAGTCCGCCGACGATGCCGAGCACCGCGCCCGCGACGATCGAGTTGGCGAGCAGCGCGACGAGGTCGCCGTAGTCCTGGAACGAGAACACGTCGCTCCAGTCCACGGTCTGGACGATGCCGGTGACGGCGGTCATGCGTGGGCCTCGTGATCGTGGTCGTGGTGGGGCTCGGCATCCGGCACTCCGACGACGACCAGCCGGTCGCCGGCGCGCAGCACGAACACGGGTGTGCCGTAGAGCTCGGTGAGCACGCGGGTCTGCAGCACCTCCTCGGGGGTGCCCAGCACGAAGCGGCCGCCGGCGATGTAGAGGATGCGGTCGACGCGGCCGAGGATCGGATTGATGTCGTGGGTGACGAACAGCACGGCGGCGTCGCGCTCACGGCGCTGCCGGTCGATGATGTCGGTCACGGCGACCTGGTTCGCGAGGTCGAGGTTTGACAGCGGTTCGTCGCACAGCAGCAGCGACGGCTCGTCGGCGAGCGCCTGTCCGACCCGGAGGCGCTGCTGCTCTCCACCCGAGAGCAGCCCCACCCGCCGGCCGGCGAAGTGCGAGGCGCCGACCGCGCGCAGCAGCTCGTCGACCTTGGCTTTGTCGCCGCGGTGGGGCACGGGGAATCCGAACCGGCTGCCCTGCACGCCGAGGGCGACGAGGTCGCGCGCCCGCATGCTGGTGTCGGGAGCGAGGGTGCGCTGCTGGGGCACGTAGCCGATGCGGCGATTGCCCTTGCGCACGGGCCCGCCCGAGACGCGGATCTCTCCGGCCGACAGCGGCTGCAGGCCCAGGATGCTGCGCAGCAGCGTGGTCTTGCCCGACCCCGACGGCCCGAGCACGGCGATGAACTCGCCCGGCTCGACGGTCAGGTCGAGACCGGACCACAGTTCGCGGTCGCCGCGCTGCAGGGCGGCGCCGCGCACCTCCAGGACGGGCGTGCGCGGCGCGGGGCCTGCGGTCGTGTCGGCGGCGCCGCTCACGACTGGAGCGCGTCGGCGAGGCTCTGGATCGCGTCACTCATCCACTCAGAGTACGACGATCCCTCGGGCAGCAGCTCCGTGAACGCGACGAGCGGAATACCGGCATCCGTCGCAGCATCCTCGACGCGCTGCGTCTCGGCGCCACCCGTCTGCGCGTTGGTCAGCACCGCGCGCACGTCTCCCGCGGAGATCACGTCGAGGGTCGCGAGCAGCGTGGCCGGGGCCACGTCGGTGCCCTCCTCCACGGACTCGGCGAAGCCCTCGGGCGTGACGTCGGTGAGGCCGGCCGCCGCGGCGATGTAGCCGGGCAGCGGTTCGGTGATGATGACGTTCGCTCCCGCAGCATCCGTCTTCAGGGTCTCGAGGTCGGCCTCGAACCCCTCGAGGTCGGCGACGATCTTGTCGGCGTTCGCGGTGAAGTCGTCCTTGCCGTCGGGGTCGAGCTCCGACAGCTCGTCGGCGATCGCCTCGACGACGTGCACCATCGTGTGCGGGTCGAACCAGACGTGCTCGTTGAAGCCCTCGATGTGGTTGTGACCCTCGTGGCCCTCTTTCCCGTCGGCGTGCTCGTGGTCGTGGCCCTCGTCCTCCGTGGCGGCCTCGTCGCCGTGGTCGTGGCTCTCCTCGTCGTCGGCGTGGTCATGGCCCTCGTTGCCCGGGTAGTCGTGCGAGTACTCGACGGCCGTGACGACGTGCGGATCCTGCGCGTCCTGCAGCAGCGTGTCGATGAAGGAGTCGTATCCGCCGCCGTTCTCGATCACGAGGTCGGCCTTCTGCACCGTGAGGCGGTCGCGCGCCGAGGCCTCGTACGAGTGCGGGTCCTGCGTGGCCGACGTGATGATCGACTCGACCTCGACGCGATCGCCGCCGATCTGCGCGGCCAGCGAGCCGTAGACGTTGGTGCTCGCGACGACCGTGATGCCGTCGTCGCCGCCCTCTCCCGCGGCCGGGGTGGTGGAGCATCCGGCCAGCGATAGGGCGGCGACGGATGCGAGGGCGAGGGCGACGACGGGCTTCTTCATGCTTTCACTCTAAGCGCTAATGAGAACCATTATCAAATCGCGCCGCTGCGGGGGCGTTCCGCACGCCCGGGCCTGCCCTGTTGGCATCGAGACCCACCTCGCGCGCCGAGACCCACCACCCGCGGCGTCCGGGGTGGTGGGTCTCGACGGGGGTGATGGGTCTCGGCGCCGCGCGGGGGGCGGGGCGGGGCGGCCGCGGGGCGGCGGCGCCGGGCGGCCGGGCGGGCGTCAGACCACGACACCCTGCGGCGCGAGCCAGACCGTCGAGTCCGCGGGCACGGCCCCCTCGACGAGCGTGCCCAGGACGAGGTCGTCGGCCTCCGCGCCCAGGTCGAACGGCTCCGAGCCGAAGTTCGTCACGATCTGCCAGCCGTTCGGCCGCGCGAAGCGCAGGACGTCGGCACGCCCTGTCTCGACCCACTCCAGGCTCTCGTCCGTCTGCAGCAGGCGACGGAGCCGCAGCGCCTCACGGTACAGCGCGAGGGTCGACGACGGATCCGTCTCCTCGACGTCGACGGCGTACTCGGCGAACCACTCCGGCTGCGGCAGATGCGCGTCGCCGGCGCCGAAGCCGAACGACGGACCGGATGCCGTCCACGGCAGCGGCACGCGGCATCCGTCCCTTCCGAGGCCGTCGAAATCGGCGCCGCGGAAGAACGACGGATCCTGGCGCTGCTCCGGTCCGATCTCCGCGACCTCCTGCAGCCCGAGCTCCTCACCCTGGTACAGGTACGTGCTGCCGGGCAGACCGAGCAGCAGCAGCGTCGCGGCGTGCGCCCGACGCAGCCCGCGCTCGCGGTCGAGCTGATCGGCCGGTCCGCCCGCGGCCACCCACTCGACACCCTGCTTGACGCCCTTGCGCCCGTTGAGCGGAGCGAGGCCGTAGCGGGTGGCGTGACGCGTGACGTCGTGGTTCGACAGCACCCACGTCGTCGACGACCCCGTGATGCGCGCCTGCGCGAGGTTGTCGGTGATGACCGTGCGGAACTGCTCCGCGTCGAAGTCGGCGACGAGCAGGTCGAAGTTGAACGCCTGGCCCAGACCCTCGGCCGAGGCGTAGCGCGCGCGGCGCTCCGGGGTGCTCACCCACGCCTCGGCGACAGCCGTGCGGGGCGGGTCGTACTCGTTGAACACTCGCCGCCACTCGGCGTAGATCTCGTGCACGTCGTCGCGGTCGTGCAGCGGGTGGTTGCCGTCGTGCGGCAGTGCGTCGAGCTCGGCGGTGCTGGGCAGCGGCTCGCTGAGATCCTTGGTCAGCATGTGCGCCACGTCGATGCGGAAGCCGTCCACCCCTCGGTCCGACCAGAAGCGCAGCGTCGTGAGGAAGTCTGCTCGCACCTCCGGGTGATCCCAGTTCAGGTCGGGCTGCTCCGGCGCGAAGCTGTGCAGGTACCACTGGCCGTCCTCGACGCGCTCCCACGCCGACCCGCCGAACGCGGCGGTCCAGTCGGTCGGCGGCTCGTCGCCGTCCGGCCCGGAGCCCTCGCGGAAGATGTACCGCTCCCGCGCGGCCGATCCGCGTCCGGCGGCGAGCGCCTCTTGGAACCACTCGTGCAGGTCGGAGCTGTGGTTCGGCACGATGTCGACGACGACGCGGATGCCGCGCTCGTGCAGTGCCGCGACCATCTCGTCGAAGTCGGCGAGCGTGCCCAGCCGCGGGTCGACGTCGCGGTAGTCCGCCACGTCGTATCCGCCGTCGGCGAGCGCCGAGGGGTAGAACGGACTGAGCCAGACGGCGTCGATCCCGAGCTCGGCGAGGTAGTCGGCGCGAGAGACGATGCCGGGGATGTCGCCCAGGCCGTCGCCGTTCGCGTCGGCGAAGCTGCGGGGGTAGATCTGGTACACGATCGCCTGACGCCACCAGGCCGCCGTGACGTCGGAGTGGTCGTTGCGGGTCTCGGTGAGAGTCGCATCGGTCATGAGAGGGTGGTGCTCCTTCTTTCGGTGGTTCGGATGGTCAGCCCTTGACGGCGCCCTGCGTCACGCCCTCCATCACGAAGCGCTGCGTGAACAGGTACGCGAGGATCGCCGGGGCCATGGCCATGAGGTACGACGCGAAGGCGACGTTGTAGTTGTTGCTGAACTGGTTCTGGAAGAGGTTCTGCCGCACCGGCAGGGTCTGCAGGGCGGGGTCGGAGATGATGAGCGACGGCATCATGAAGTCGTTCCACGCATAGAGGAAGGCGAAGATGCCGACGGTCGCGCTCATCGGTGCGAGCAGGGGGAAGATGAGCCGCCAGAACGTCTGCCACGTCGACGCACCGTCGATGCGGGCGCTCTCCTCGAGCTCGATCGGGATCGAGCGGAGGAACGCGGTGAACAGCAGCACGCTGAAGCTCAGCTGGAACATCGTCGCGAGGATGATGACGCCGAACGGGTTGTCGAGGCCGACGCGTCCGGTGAGTTGGATCTGCGGCAGCGCCACCACGGGGAACGGGATGAACATCGCCGCGAGCAGGTAGAAGAACGACCAGCGGAACAGCTTGCGGTCCCAGTTGCGCACGATCGCGTACGAGGCGAACGCCGCGAGGATGATCGTGGCCGCCACGGTGCCTGCGGTGACGAGCAGCGAGATGCCGGCGCCGACGGGGAACTTCGTGAGGTTCCACGCCTGCACGAACCCGTCGATGCTGAACGGCGCCGGTAGCGAGAACGCGTTGCCGTCGACGGCCTGGCCGGTCGTCTTGAACGCCATCGAGATGGTGACGTACAGCGGCAGCAGCACGGTGACCGCGCAGAGGATGAGGATGACGGTGCCCGACCAGTTGACGCGCTCCATGCGGATGCGCGGCTTCTTGCCGTCGGCGGTGACGGTGGTGAGTGTCTGCGTGGACATCAGAGGGCGTTCCTTCCGCGGGTCAGCGAGAGCTGCAGCAGCGAGATGAGCACGGCGACGATGAAGAAGATCGTCGCGTTGGCCATCTGGTAGGCGTAGTCGCCGCCGTTGAACCCGGCGATGATCGTCATCGCGACGCTGCGGGTCGCAGTGCCGGGTCCGCCGTTGGTGAGTCCGACGATGATGTCGTAGGCGTTGAGGAAGCCCTTGAAACCGAGGATCACGTTGATCACGACGTAGCCGGCCACGAGCGGGACCGTGATCCGCAGCAGCTGCTGGGTCTTGCTCGCACCGTCGATGCTCGCCGCCTCGTACACCTCGCCGGGCACCGACAGGAGACCGGCGATGTAGATGAGGAGCGTGCCCGGCGTGGCCTGCCAGGCGGTCACGATCACGATCGCGACCCAGGCGAGGTCGGGGTTGGCGAGCAGGCTCGTCTCCAACCATGGGATGCCGGTGGCTGCGCCCGCCGCGGGGATGGAGTTCGAGAACAGGAAGTTGAAGACGTAGGCGATGATGATGCCCGAGATCACCATGGGGATCACGAAGATCGTGCGGAGCCCGGTCTTGAAGCGGATGCGGGACGTCAGCCCGACCGCGAGCAGGAACGCGATCACGTTGACGACGATCACGGTCGCGATCGAGAAGCCGAACGTGAAGAGGTAGCTCTGCAGGATCGACGGATCGCTGAACATCGCGATGTAGTTCGTGAAGCCGTTGAAGCTCCACTCCCCCAGGCCGATCGAGTCGGTGAAGCTGAAGAAGATGCCCATGACGCCCGGCACCGTGATCGCGAGCGTGAAGATCACGAGCGTCGGCAGCAGGAACAGGTAGTAGATGGGCTCGACCCGCTTGCGGTGGCGTCGGAGGCCGCGGGCGCTGCCCGTGACGATCGCGGTCGTGTCGGTGGTCGGGGTGTTCGGTTTGGTGAGGTTCGACGCGGAGCGCGTCGTGGCGGCGTTCGTCATGGCGTGGACTCCTCTGTCTCGCCGGATGCGGGGGCATCGGCGGACGCGTTGTCCTCCGTGCTGGGGATGGGCGCGCGGAACGCGATGCGCGCCCAGTCCGCGTCCATGGTGCGGAGCGTCGATGCGGGAGAGGCTCCGAGCACCATGGCCTGCACGTAGTTGTTGAGCGGCAGCGTCTTCGGCACGAGCACCGACGGGCCCTGGTAGATCTGCCCGCTGTCGTAGTACTCGATCATCCCCTCGATGCGCGGGTCGTCGGGTGCGGGGGCGTCGGTGGTCGGAGTGAAGCCGAGCTGCGACTCGTTGTACGCCTGGATGTTCTCGGGCAGGAAGAGGTATTCGAGGAAGTCGCGGGCGGCCTCCTGGTGTCGGGAGCCCTCGGGGATCATGGCCGCGAGGTCCATGTTGACGCGGACCCCGAGCTCGGACGGATCGTTCGTCATCGGCAGCGGGAACGTGCCGAGGGCCAGGTCGGGAGAGGTCTTCGCGATCTCGCTGAACGCCCACGGGCCCTGCAGGTACATGGCGGCCTCGCCCTTCGCGAAGGCGAGGTTTCCGTCGCCGTAGCCGCGACTGGGAGCATCCGCGTTCGTGTAGTCCTTCGCGAGCTGGAGCATCTTGTCCATCGGCTCGGCGAAGTCCTTCTCGAACGAGACAGACGAGTCCGGGCCGACCTCTGTGCCCTCGGTGGCCATGGCGTCGAAGAAGTCGATCACGTCGACCGAGCCGCCGGCGGTGTAGTCGTACCAGCCCTGCGCGACCGTCCAGTCGTCCTTGAACGTCGCGTAGAACGGGTCGATGCCCGCGGCCTTGAGCTGGTCGCACACGGCGATCAGCTCGTCCCACGTGGTCGGGACCTCGAGACCCTGCTGCTCGAAGATCTCCTTGTTGTAGATGACGGATGCGGCCATCACCGAGTAGGGCAGGGCGCTCGTGCGCCCTTCGCACGAGCCGTACTGGTCCATGAGCGGGCCGAGGTCGTCGCGGATCTGGCCGGCGGCCTCGGTGCCGGAGAGGTCGGTGAGTGCGCAGCGCTGCACGAAGCGGGCGACCTCGTAGTTGTAGTTGGCGAGCATGATGTCGGGCGGGTTGCCTCGGACGAAGCTCGCCGAGATCACATCGACTCCCGATGTGTCGACCTCGACGTGCACCTTGTCCTGGGAGGAGTTGTACTGCGCGACGAGTTCGGTCATGAACTCGATGGCCTCACGCTTGTTGAACGTGAAGCGGATGGTCTCGGCGCCGCCCGCCGAGGAGCATCCGGTGAGCGCTGCGCCGACGAGCGCGAGCGCTGCGACCCCGGCCGCGATGCGGGCCGGGCGTGGGGATCTGTCAGACACCGTCGTCCTTTCGTCCTGTAAATCAGCAGACTAAATCTAGTGAGCGAATTTACTTCGATGACCGGTACTCTCTCATCTGAGCGAGAGTGAGGTCAAGACCCGTGACAGAAGCCAGCGCCGGCCTCGGCACCGGTCGCGCCAGCGTGAGCGCGGTGCTCGACTTCGCCTGGACGGGCGGAGAGTTCACGGCGACCGAGGTCATGGCCGGCACCTCGCTGACCCGCTCGACGGCGATCGACGCGATCGACACGCTCGTCAGCGCGCAGGTGCTGCGCGAGCTGCCCAACGCCAGGGCGGCCGGCAGCTACCGCTCCGGCCGACCGGCGCGGCGCTTCGTGCTCGCGCCCGACCTCGGCGTCGTCATCGGCGTGGACGCGGGCGACACCCACCTCACCGTGACCGTCGCCGACGTGCTCGACCGCACTCTCGTGCATCACCGCACCGCTCTCGACCCCACCCAGTCCGGTCGCGCGAGGCGCGACACGATCCTCGGACAGATGGCGCGGGCGCTCGAGGAGGCGGATGCCGTGCGAGACGACATCCTCGCGATCTGCGTCGGCGTCGCCGCGCCCGTCAACCGCGACGGCATCTCCCCGCCGCACCCGGACGGCTTCTGGGAGCGCACCAATCCGGGCCTCGCCGCCGCCCTGTCCGACTGGGCCCGTGTGGTCGAGATCAAGAACGACGCCCAGCTCGCCGCGATCGCGGAGGGCTCGTCGGGCGCCGCGGTCGGATGCCGTGACTACGTCGCCCTGCTCGCGAGCGAACGGTTCGGCGGCGGCGTCGTGGTCGACGGCCATGTGCTGCGCGGCGCGCACGGCGGCGTCGGCGAGGGCGTGGTCTTCGACCACATCATCGGCGTCGGATCGGCCGTCGGCCTCCGTTACGCCCTGCAGGACCAGGTGCGCGCGGCCGTCGAGAGCGGCGAGATCGCGCACGACACGGCGATCGGCCGACTGGCGGATGCCGAGCAGGTCGACCCGCGGGTCGTGCTGATGGCCGCGGCATCCGGCGATGCCGACGCGCTCCTCGCCGCAGCCCGGGTCGGCGAGACCCTCGCCCGCGTCGTCGGCGTGCTCGGCAGCATGTACGACCCGGCGCGGGTCGTGGTGTGCGGCGCCGTCGCCGAGAGCATCGAACCCGTGCTCGCCGCGGCCCGCGAGGTGCTCCCCGCGCAGCTGCACCTGCCCGCACCCGAGATCCTCGCTTCCACGCTCGGCGCCGAGGTCGTCTCGATCGGCGCGGTCACCACCGCCCGGCGTGCGGCGCGCGAGCGGGCCGTGCCGCTGCTCGCCGAGCGACGACTCGCCGCGCTCGCGTAGCGGCGCGCCACAGCATCCGTTCGCGTCCATTCATGCAGCGGATGCATGGGTGAGGGCTTGGGTGCTATTTGTGGTCGTCCGGCGGCCGTGATGACGTGGATCGGTGAGACGCCCCGAGACCCCGCCTTCGCCCGCCGCCGATTCCGTCGATTCCGCCGCCCCCGCCGCTTCCCTCCCCCGTCGGAGGCGCAGACGCCGGGCGATCGCGCTGGCCGCCGGCGTGCTGATCGTCGGCCTGGTGGCGACCGGCGTCGTGGCGGTCGCCCAGCTGCAGGGCAACGTGACGACCGCGCCGATCCGCGCCTCGGTCGGCGGTCAAGACGATCCGGTCGAGGACGAGCCGGCGACCGGCGCCGTGAACATCCTGCTCCTCGGCTCGGATGCGCGCGCGCTCGCGTCCGACGAGTTCGGCGACGACGACGGCACCCAGCGCAGCGACGCGATGGTGCTCGCGCACATCGCCGACGACAACAGCCGCATCGACGCCGTGCAGCTGCCCCGCGACACGCTCATGGACCTGCCCGCCTGCGAGGACACCGGTCGCGGGTCGTCGAGGGGAGGATCGGGGATGCTGAACTCGGCCTTGAACCTCGGCCCGGCCTGCTCCGTCGCCGCGGTGGAGAAGCTCACGGGAGTGCGCATCGACCACTTCGTGCAGATGGACTTCGAGGGCTTCATCGGGATGGTCGACGCCCTGGGCGGCATCGACGTCTGCCTGCCGGAGCCGCTGCAGGACGGCCACGCGCGTCTCGACCTGCCGGCCGGCCCGCAGTCCGTCGACGGGGCACAGGCTCTGGCGCTCGCCCGCACCAGGCATGCCCTCGCCGAGGAGAGCGACATCGCCCGACTCGGCCATCAGCAGATGGTGCTGTCGGCGATCGTGCAGAAGGCCACCAAGAGCGATGTGCTCGTTCGGCCCGATCGCCTGTACGCGTTCCTCGACGCCGCGACCTCGTCGATGACCGTCGATCCGGGGCTCGGCGCACTGACCGACCTCGCCGGTCTCGCGGCTCGGCTCGCCCGAGTGCCGCTGAGCGACGTCACGTTCCTGACGATGCCGTGGACGCCCGCGCCGCAGGACCGCAACAGGGTCGTGCCGGCCGCAGACGCCACCGTCGTGTTCCAGGCCATCCGGGACGACGTGCCGATCGAGCTGGCTGCCGACGCCCCTCCCGCTGAGGAAGAGGCGCCGGATGCCGCAGTGCGGGCCACACCGCTCACGGTCTCGAACGGCGCCGGCGTCGGCGGGCTCGCCGGCCGTGTCGCCGACGACGTCCGCGCGCTCGGGTACACCGTGCAGGGGCTGTCGAACGCGGAGCGCACCGAGACCACCGTCATCGTCGCCGGGGAGGATGCCGAGGCGCAGGCCACTGCCGCGAGCCTCGTCGCCGACCTCGGCGGGGGCATCGAGGTGCGCACCGGCAGCGGCTCCGGCGTGCAGCTCGTCCTCGGCGCCGACTTCCCCGATCGGGCCGCCGAGGTGCACGTGCCGCCGCGTCCCGTCGACGCGGTCAGCCGGAGCGCCGACACCGACCTGTGCGCGGCGTGAGCGCGGCCTGAGCGCGGCGTGAGCGCGGCGTGAGCGCGGTTCAGCCCCGCAGCGTCTGAAGCAGGCCCGCGACGGCGGGATTCCGCAGCGCGTCGGCGGTGTGCAGCAGCCCGATGGGCCGTGCGGGCTGGTCGTCGAGGGCGATGCAGCGTCCGCCGAGGGCGACGGCGAGCTCGGCGAAGGCATCGGGGACGACCGTGACGCCGCCGACCGCGAGGGCGAGCCGCACCAGGCCGTCGCGCTGCGTCGTGGTGACGACCCGAGCCGGGCGCGCGCCGAGCCGGCGGCACACCTCTTCGGTCGTCGCGCGCATCGACGTGCCCGTCGGAAGGGTCACCAGCGTCGAATCGGCGAGCAGCTCGCGGAGCGGGCGGTCGCCCACGGCATCCGGAGCGACCGCGATGAAACGCTGCGACGGCAGTTCGACCGCGACGAGGTCGCCCGGCACGCCGTCGAGCGCGCACAGCGCGAGGTCGGCGCGTCCCTCGCGGAGCGATGCCACGACCGCCGCCGGGTCCTCCTCGGTCGTCATGCTGAGGGTCACGCCGGGGTGCGCGAGGTGGAAGGGGCCCACGAGGTCGGGAGCCAGCGACGAGATCAGCGACGGCAGGCCGGTGATGCGGAGGGATCCGGCGGCGAGGGTTCGCACGGATTCGGCGAGCGCATCGATCACCGAGACCTCGGTGAGCGCGCGGCGGGCCGCGGCGGCTGCCACCACTCCTGCGTGCGTGAGCTCGACGCCCCGGCCGGAGGGACGGAGGAGCGCGACGCCCAGGGCCTGCTCGAGCCCTTGCAGCCGTCTGGTGAGGGAGGGCTGGGAGACGCCCAGTTCGTCGGCCGCGACGGTGACGGATGCGTGGTCTGCGAGGGCGACCAGGGCCTCCATCTGGCCGAGCGAGGGGCGGGACATCAGTATGCCAACGTATCAGTGGGCGCCTGAAGGCCGGCCGGTGCGGGTGCTACGCGGGCAGTTGCGCCGCGAACCGGTCGTCCGTCGCGCGCAGCACCCGCAGGATGTTGCCCGACCAGACCTTGTCGATGTCGGCATCCGACCATCCGGACACCGAGAGGGCCTCGCGCAGCCGTGCGAACCCCGTGACGTCTGCGAGTCCCTCGGGGAAGTGGTCGAACCCGTCGAAGTCGCTGCCGATGCCCACGTGGTCGATGCCGGCGACCTCTCGGGCGTGGTCGAGGTGCGCCACGACGTGGTCGATGGTCACCGGCGGCGCGTCGCCTTCCTGTCCGGCGGCGAACCAGTCGGCCCAGTCGCGCGACACGAAGACGGGGACGAACGAGACCATGATCACACCGCCGTTGCCTTCCAGCCGCTGCAGGATGCCGTCGGGCACGTTCCGCGGATGGTCGG
The DNA here is from genome assembly GCF_038397715.1 of Microbacterium sp. LWO14-1.2. NCBI lineage: Bacteria > Bacillati > Actinomycetota > Actinomycetes > Micrococcales > Microbacteriaceae > Microbacterium > Microbacterium sp. LWO14-1.2. The sequence goes on along the minus strand of NZ_CP151633.1, from coordinate 2,088,019 downwards.
TGATCGCCCGGCACGACGAGTGGCTGAAGATGACGGGCGAGTCGGTGACGCGCAGCGCGTGGTCCATCGTCGCCTCCGACACGTGCGAGAGATCGACGAGCATGCCGAGGGCGTTCATCTCGCGCACGACCGACTCGCCGAACGCGCTCAGCCCGTCGTGCTGCGGTTCGTCGGTCGCGGAGTCGGCCCAGGGCGTGTTGTTGTTGTGCGTGAGGGTCATGTACCGCACACCGAGCCGCGCGAACATCCGCAGCGTCGCGAGCGATCCGCCGATGCTGTGGCCGCCCTCGGCGCCGAGCAGGCTGGCGATCCGTCCCTCTCGCCCGGCGCGTTCGACGTCGGCGGCCGTGTGCGCGAGGGCGAGTCGGTCCGGATAGCGTCGCACGAGGCGGTGCACGAAGTCGATCTGCTCCAGGGTGTACTGCACGGCATCCACCTCCGGTTCGTCCTCCGCGTAGACCGACCAGAACTGACCTCGCACGCCACCCTCCTGCATCCGAGGCAGGTCGGTCTGGAACGGGGAGAGCACCGCGGCGTCATCCAGCCCCTCGACGGAGTAGCCGGCGAGCGTGCGCGCCGCCCAGGGCAGGTCGTTGTGTCCGTCGATGAGTCCGGCCGGCGATGGATCGGTCAGCGGTGAGTCGGTCATACGACGAGGCTAGAGGCATCGTCACCGTCACGGGATAATCGCACCGTGCAGGATTCCGAGCCGCGGCGCTCCCCCTCAGCGATCGAGCTGCTGCTCGACCCCGAGACCGAGTCCGCCGTGCGCGTCGAGTGGCAGGCACTCGCCGACCTCGGGGTGTCGAGTCTCGCGGCGCACACGGCGCCGAGCAACCGTCCGCACATCACCCTGGTCGCGCGCGTGGGTCTCGCGCCGGTCGCTCCGGAGGTCTTCGCCGCGATGACGGGTTTCCCGATCACGCTCGGGGCTCCGCTGCTCTTCGGGACCGGGGAGCGACGGGTTCTGGCGCGCAGCGTCGTGCCGACCGCGGAGCTGCTCGCGCTCCGGGACGCGGTGCTGTCCGCCGCCGGTCCCGGCGACGACGCGCCGCACACCGCGCCGGGAGAGTGGATGCCGCACGTCGCCCTCGCCCGTCGCATCCGCGTCGCCGACCTGCCCGCCGCGCTCGAGCGCCTCGGCGAGGACATTCACGGACGGGCCGGCGTCGTGCGGCACTGGGACGCGGATGCCGGGGTCACGTCCGTGCTGGCCCCAGCTACCGAGGCACTCACTCGACGAGCAGCGCCGGCTCCTCCAGCACGCTCGCGACGTCGGCGATGAAGCGGCTCATGCCGTCGCCGTCGATGACCCGGTGGTCGAAGGATCCCGCGACCGTCGTGACCCAGCGCGGACGCACCTCGCCGTCGACGACCCACGGCTTCTGGCTGATGGTGCCCATCGCCACGATCCCCGACTCGCCGGGGTTGATGATCGGCGTCCCGGCATCCATCCCGAACACGCCGATGTTGGTGATGGTGATGGTGCCGTGCTGCTGGTCGGCGACCGGCGTCTTGCCCTCGCGGGCCGTGAGCGTCAGCCGGTTCAGTGCCCGTGCGAGATCCTTCATGCTGAGGTCCTGCGCGTCCTTGATGTTCGGCACGAGCAGACCACGCGGAGTGGCCGCGGCGATGCCGAGGTTCACGTAGTGGCGCACGGCGATCTCGGCGCCGTCCTCGGTGTCGATCCACGCGGCGTTCACGAGGGGAGTGCGGCGAGCAGCCCAGATGACCGCGCGAGCCATGATCAGCAGCGGCGAGACACGGATGTCGGCGTAGTCGGGCGACGCCTTCAGACGCTTGACGAGCTCCATCGTGCGGGAGGCGTCGATCTCCTTCCACACGGTGACGTGCGGCGCCGAATACGCGCTCTGCACCATCGCCGACGACGTCGCCTTGCGCACGCCCTTCACCGGGATGGACTCGGTGCGATCGTCGGATGCCGGAGCCGGCGCCAATCCGCGGGCCAGCCCGGCCGGGGCGGACTGCGGCGCCGGCACGGTCTCCTCGCGCACATCGCCCCACTCCGGCGTCTGGATGTTGCGGAAGACGCTCGCCTGCTCGGCGTGCTTCACGACGTCGTCGCGGGTGACCTCGCCGTCGGCGCCGCTCGGGGCGACGGTCGTCAGGTCGACACCGAGATCGCGGGCGAGCTTGCGGATCGGCGGCTTCGCGATCACACCCACCGACGAGCGCACGGGGCGCTCCGCGGGGCGCTTGCGCCGCGAGGTCGCGCCACCGCCGGAGCCGTAGCCGACGAGCACGGATCCGCAGCCCTCCTCGGGAGCGGGCGCCTCGGCCGTCGCGATCACACCGGGTCCGGCGTCGTCGCGAGCATCCGTCACGAAGGTGATGATCGGCGATCCGACCTCGACCGTCGTGCCCTCGGCCGCCAGTAGCTCACCGACGACCCCCGCGTGCGGCGACGGCAGCTCGACGAGCGACTTGGCCGTCTCGATCTCGCAGATCACGTCGTTGATCGCGACGGTGTCACCCGGGGCGACCTTCCACGCGACGATCTCGGCCTCGGTCAGGCCCTCGCCCACGTCCGGGAGGTTGAAGTTCTGCGTGCTCATGATTGATCCTTACTCGTTCGCGGTCGTTGAGCGAGCGGAGCGAGACGAAACGCGGTGAGGCATTTCGTCTCGTCGCTGCGCTCCTCGCTCAATGACCCGGGGGAAGGCGACTGCGGCACGCATCAGTAGGCCAGGGACCGGTCGACGGCCTCGAGGATGCGGTCGGCATCCGGCAGGTATGCGCCCTCGAGCTTCGCGGGCGGGAAGGGGGTGTCGTACCCCGACACCCGGAGCACCGGGGCTTCGAGCGCGTAGAACGCGCGCTCCATGACGGTCGCCGCCACCTCGGAGCCGAGGCTCGTGAAGCCCTGCGCCTCCTGCGCGTAGACCATGCGCCCGGTCTTGCGCACCGACCCGAGGATGGGCTCGTAGTCGATCGGAGACAGCGACCGCACGTCGACGACCTCGCAGCTCGTGCCCTCCGACTCGGCGAGCGCCGCCGCCTGCAGCAGCGTGGTGACCATCGCGCCGTGCCCGACGAGTGTGACGTCGGTTCCGGTGCGCACCACGCGCGAGGCGTGCAGCGGCGCGGCGGAGGCATCCAGTTCGACCTCGCCCTTGGGCCAGTAGCGGCTCTTCGGCTCCATGAAGATCACCGGGTCGTTCGACGCGATGGCCTCCTGGATCATCCAGTACGCGTCGTTCGGCGTCGACGGCGACACCACCCGCAGACCGGGAGTGTGCGTGAAGTACGCCTCGGGGCTCTCCTGGTGATGCTCGACCGCGCCGATGTGGCCGCCGTACGGGATGCGGATCACGATCGGCAGGCTCAGCGAGCCCTCGTGCCGGTTGGTGAGCTTGGCGAGCTGCGTCGTGATCTGGTCGAACGCCGGGAACACGAAACCGTCGAACTGGATCTCGATCACCGGGCGGAAGCCGGTCATGGCCAGACCGATGGCCGTGCCGACGATCCCCGACTCGGCGAGCGGGGTGTCGAGCACCCGGCGGTCGCCGAAGTCGCGCTGCAGATGCTCGGTCACGCGGAAGACCCCGCCGAGCTTGCCGATGTCCTCGCCCATGAGCAGGACCTTCGCGTCGTCCTCCATCGCCTTGCGCAGACCGGCGTTCAACGCCTTACTGAACGGCATCGTCTCGAGAGTCATGCCTGCACCATCCTCGACGTCGTGAAGTTCTGCGGCCATGAGCAATTTCTGCGGCCCTGGCCGAGGGTGGAGGCCGCAGAAGGTGCGGATGGCCGCAGAAGGTGCGCGTCCCGAGTCATGCCTGGCCTCCCTCGAACGACGCCTCGTAGCGGGCGCGCCACGCCTTCTGCTCGGCGATGAGCGGATGCGGGTCGCTGTACACGTGGTCGAACATCTTGTCGGCGCTGGGCGGACCGAGCTCGACCGTGCGAGCACGCAGATCCTCCGCGGCGTCGGCCGCCTCGGCATCCGTGTCGGCGAAGAACTGCGCCGAGGCGCCGCGGTTCTCGAGGAACGCGCGCATGCGCACGATGGGGTCGCGGAGCGCCCACGACTCCTCCTCGTCAGACCCGCGGTACTTCGTGGGGTCGTCGCTGGTGGTGTGCGCGCCGAGGCGGTAGGTGACGGCCTCGATGGCGCGGGGTCCGCCGCCGGCGCGCGCCTCGTCGAGTGCGACGCGCGAGACGGCGTAGCTGGCGAGCACGTCGTTGCCGTCGACCCGGACGCTCGGGATGCCGTAGCCTGCGCTCCGCTCGACGAGCGGCACCCGCGACTGGGTCGTGACGGGCACGGAGATCGCCCAGTGGTTGTTCTGCAGGAAGAACACCGCCGGGGCCTGATAGCTCGCGGCAAAGACCATGGCCTCGTGGACGTCGCCCTGGCTGGAGGCACCGTCGCCGTAGTAGACGATCACCGCCTCATCGCGCTCAGGGTCGCCGGTGCCGGTGCGTCCGTCGAACGAGAGGCCCATCGCGAAGCCGGCGGCGTGCAGGGTCTGCGAGCCGAGCACCAGCGTGTAGAGCCGGGTGTTGCCGTTCTTCGGGTCGGTCGGGTCCCATCCGCCGTGCGACACCCCGCGCATGAGCTTGATGATGTCGACGGGGTCGACACCCCGAATGCGGGCGACGACGTGCTCGCGGTACGAGGGGAAGATCGTGTCCTGCGCGCGGGCCGCCCGACCGGAGCCGACCTGCGCCGCCTCCTGCCCGCGGCTCGGCGGCCACAGGGCGAGCTGCCCCTGCCGCTGCAGGTTGGTCGCCTGGGTGTCGATCGCCCTGATGGCGACCATGTCTCGGTAGAACTGCTCGAGCTCGGCGTCGCTGATCGCCTCGATCAGAGGCAGATACTGCTCGGCTGCGGGGCTCGGGGCGAAGCTGCCGTCGGCGTCAAGGACACGCACGAGGGGGGTCTCGGGGGTACTCACGCGCTCCACGCTACCCGCGGCCGCATGCCAGGTCACGTATACCTAGGACGCCCTCGTAACTGCCGGGAATCCGAAGAAACGGCCGGTCAGCGCAGGATGGCGGCGACGGCCAGCACGCGGTCGACCGACGCCTCCTCGCCCACCGAGATGCGGATGCCGTCTCCCGAGAACGGACGGACGACGAGGTCGTTCTCGGCGAACGCGGCAGCCGCGGCATCCGTCTCCGCGCCCGTTGGGAGCCAGACGAAGTTGGCCTGGGAGGTCGGGACGTCCCACCCCTGCGCCCGCAGACCGTCGATGAGCCGGGTGCGGCGTTCGACGAGCACGGCGACGCGCTCCCGCAGCTCGGACTCGGCGTCCAGGCTCGCGATCGCGGCGTTCTCCGCGGCGGAGGTGACGGACAGAGGGATGCCGGTGGTGCGCGCCGCGTCGAGGACCTTCTCGTTGCCGATCGCGTAGCCGACCCGCAGGCCGGCGAGGCCGTAGGCCTTGGAGAACGTGCGCAGCACGACGACGTTCGGATGCTGCTCGAACACGCGCTCGGCGAGACCGTCGATCGCGTCCTCGTCGGTGACGAACTCGGCGTACGCCTCATCGAGGATCACGAGCACGTCGGACGGCACCCGCTCGAGGAAGCGGGTGAACTCGGCGCGCGTGATGATCGGACCGGTGGGGTTGTTGGGCGTGCACAGGATCACCGCGCGGGTGCGGTCGGTGACGGCATCCGCCATCGCATCGAGATCGTGGCGGGAGTCGGCCGTGAGCGGAACCTGCACGCCGGTCGCGCCCGCGACGAGCGGCAGACTCGGGTACGCCTCGAACGACCGCCAGGCGTAGACGACCTCGTCGCCGACGGAGGCCGTGGCGAGGATCAGCTGGTGCAGGATCGACACGCTGCCCGCCGCGACGTGCACCTGGTCGGGCTCGACTCCGTACCGGGCTCCCAGGCGCTCGCGGAGGCGGCCAGCGGTCGCATCGGGGTAGCGGTTGATCGGCGTCGTGTGCTGCAGAGCCTCGACGACCGACGGGAGCGGCTCGAAGGGGTTCTCGTTGCTCGAGAGCTTGAACGCATCGGGCCCGGCCTGCTTGCCCTGCCGGTACGGCGCGAGGGCGGCGATGGCGGGGCGGATGCGCGGGAGGATCGGGTCGGTCACAGCACCACTCTAGGATCCATAGGCCCGTGGCGGCCAGGAGAAGGCGGCAGTACCATTCTGGTATGGCTATGACGGTGCGACTTCCGGAAGAACTCGACGCGCAGCTCGAGGCTATCGCTCGCGCTCGGCACACCTCGAAGCACGCGGTGCTCATCGAGGCCGCGACGCGCTTCGCCAACAGCGAGTCGAAGACGGATCGCGTGTTGTCGCTGACCGACGAGATCACGGATCGGTATGCCGACACCATCCGACGACTCGAAGACGCATAGACGGTGACGGAGTACATAGAGCCCGAGCAGGCTCTCGCGGTCATTGCGAAGCTCGGTCTGCACGTCCGCGACGAGGGCCTGCTCTTCTCGGCGTTGGCGCGGCCCTCAGCCGGGATGTTCGGCACGGACGCATATCCGACGTTCGAGGGCAAGGCGGCGGCGCTGATCAGTTCGCTGGCCCAGAACCATTCGCTGTTCGACGGAAACAAGCGAATCCCCCTCGTCCTGACCTTCATCTTCATCCGCATGAACGGGTTCGACCTGACCTTCACGAACGACGAAGCCTTCGACTTCGTGCTCGACGTCGCGCAGAGCCGGATCGACCTGGAGCAGATTGCGGCGATCGTTGCCGCGCACGTCCGATCCCGGTGAGCACCGCTTTGCCTGACCCACGCCTCCTGACATCCGCGCACCCTCGTGCGAGACTGGCCTGACCATGCGCTTCATCATCCGAGTCGTCGTCAACGCGTTCGCCCTGTGGGTCGTCACGCTGATCCCCGTGCTGCAGGTCACGATCACGGCGTTCCCTCCGGGCGAGACGCTGCAGCTCGTGCTGACCCTGCTGGCCGTCGCCGCGATCTTCGCGCTGGTGAACACCATCATCGGCACCGTCGTCAAGATCGTCGCCTTCCCGCTGTACATCATCACGTTCGGGCTGATCGGCTTCGTGATCAACGGCTTCCTGCTGTGGCTAACCGCCTGGATCACGAGCGGCTTCGGATGGGGCCTCACGGTCGGCTCGTTCTGGTGGGGTGTGCTCGCCGCGCTGATCATCTCGGTGATCAACGGCGTGTTCAACTTCATCCTGCGCCCGCAGCGCCGCAAGTCCCGCCGGGACTGACCGCGCCGGCGTCTGCATCACCGAGCCGTTCGTTCGGCGCGGTACTCGGTGCGCTCGATGACTGCGGCGTCGTCGAGGTCGTCCCACAGCCGTTCGACGCTCTCGATGCGGGGATCGGCTGCGGCGTCGGCATCCTCCGCCAGGTCGACGTACGCGGCGAGCAGGTGCGGCTCGCCGAAGTCGCCCCACGCGAAACCCGGTGAGTGCTCTGCGGTGACCACGACGCTGTCCCGCGAGCCCGTCCCCGCGGGCGAGCCGCCGCCCGCGAGCGCCCGCACCGGATCGTCGGTGTAGCCGAGCGCGACGAGGGTCTGATCCTCGTCCAGGGTCGGATCGACCGGGCTCCCTGCGGTCACGACGAGGGGCACGTCGTACTCGCTCTGCATCGCGACGTGCGATGCGACCATGCCTCCCTGCGAATGCGCGACGATCCGTACCTCGTCGCCGGGCCGGGCACCGGCCGCTTCGACGGCGGCGAGCGTCGCTTCGTACGAGGCGGAGGTCTGACCGAGGTACAGCTGCGAGTTCGACTTCATGTCCCACGGGTCCGGTCCGCCCATGTCGCCGGGCGCGAACGTCTGGGTCCCCTTCACGTAGACCACGTACTTCGCGGCGCCGCCGGCGAACGAGTACTTCTCGACAGCGACCTGCGCTCCGCGCTTCTCGGGGATCCGGCTCAGCGCGCCCGCGAGCCCGGAGGGCGCGGCGGACGGCGTCGCGGTCTTCACAGGCGTCACCGTCACCGGTTCCGCCACGCCGCGCAGCCGGGATCCGCGGGGGATCACGCCGAGCCTCGACCCGGCGCCCACGAGTGCCGGAACGATGCCGACAGGACCGAGGAGTCCACCGAGCGGCACCTGCGTGATCAGCCCCGCGAAGCGCTCGTCCTCCCACCGCTCGATCAGCCCGCGCGCCAGGTCCGGGATCCGCGGATCTGACTCCTCGAGTCGCCGCATGCCGGCACGCGCCTCATCTCCCACCGCGCCGAACCCCCGTGCCCGAGCCTCGATCAGCAGCTCGACGTACTCGTAGGTGTCGGCCATGAGTCGGGTGCTCGCGGCCGCGTCGACGCACTCCCCGTGCAGCACCGATGACCGCTGGCAGAGACCCCAGAGCGCGACCGTGTCGACGAGGGCGCTGAGCCCCGGGGTGTCGACGATCCGCTGATAGGCGGTGCGCAGCGCCCGAGCCGCCTCGTCATGGCGGAGCGCTGCGGCATCCATCCGACCCGCCAGCTGCCGCAGCTCGTCGGGGTCGACCGAGATCGCCCCGCCATGGCCGACGTCGATCCCGCTCATGCGCTCACGCTCGCGATCCTCGCCTCGTGCAGTCCTGCGTCGGCCGCCGCGACCCGCGTCCTGGTCGCGAGCTCGCCCAGCAGCTCCCGGAGCGCCGCCACTCCGTCCGAGCGCCAGCTGGCGTCGAGCGACAGCGCGAGCACGTCGCCGGCAGCAGCGTCGAGCGCGTCCTGCGCAACGCGAACAGAGGCGAGCGCCTGCAGCAGCGCCCACAGCGCGTCAGAGGTCAAGGGAGCGGAGTTCAGGGGGTCGGCCGGGGCGAGCGAGAGCATGCACCCAGCATCCGCCGCTCCGCCGACGCCCGCGCCGACCGCAGGCGTCCGCGGCCGGTGCCCGTGAGCATCTTCCCGGTGAGCTGCGCGGTGCAGAACAGGTGGCCGCGGCATCCCGGCGTCGCGCGATCAGCTCCCGACGGGCAGAATGGACCGGTGACATCTGAAGATCCCTTCCGCGTGATCTTCGTGTGTACGGGGAACATCTGCCGCTCCCCGATGGCCGAGATCGTCTTCCGCGATCTCGCCGAACGCCAGGGACTCGGGTCGCGCATCGTGTCGCGCAGCGCCGGCACCGGCGACTGGCACGTGGGCGAACGCGCCGACCATCGCACGATCGACGCCCTCGCCCGCCGCGACTACGACGGCTCGCAGCACCGGGCCAAGCAGTTCACGTACGCGTCGTTCGCCGAGAACGACCTCGTCGTCGCGCTCGACCGCACGCACGAGCGGGTGCTGCGCGAATGGGCGCGCGACGAGGACGAGGAGGGCAAGGTCACGCTGCTGCTCGCCTTCGACCCGACCGCGCCGTCACCCGATGTGCCCGACCCGTACTACGCCGGCCCCGAGATGTTCGATTCGGTGCTCGGTATGATCGAGACGGCGACCCGCGGGCTGTTCCGCCAGCTCGAGCCGGCTCTTCGCCAGCCCCGCTCGCCCCGAGGGATCGGGGCCCGATCAGGAGGACTCCCCTGACTTTCACGCCCTCGCTCCCCCCGCAGCCCCTCAGCCCTCTCGACGGCCGCTACCGCGGCGCCGTCACCGGGCTCGCCGACTTCCTCTCCGAGGCCGGACTCAACCGCGCGCGGGTCGAGGTCGAGGTCGAGTGGCTGATCGCCCTCACCGACCGGTCGCTGTTCGAGACGAGCCCGCTGTCGGATGCCGACAAGGAGCGCCTCCGCGCCCTCTACCGCGACTTCGGTCAGGCCGAGATCGACTGGCTCGCCGAGAAGGAGGCCGTCACCCAGCACGACGTGAAGGCCATCGAGTACCTCGTACGCGATCGCCTGAGCACGCTGGGTCTCGACCGCATCGCCGAGCTGACGCACTTCGCCTGCACGAGCGAGGACATCAACTCCGCCTCCTACGCGCTCACCGTCAAGCGCGCCGTCGAGGAGGTCTGGCTGCCCGCGCTCGACACCGTGATCGCGAAGCTGCGCGAACTCGCATCCGAGCACGCCGACGCCGCCATGCTGTCGCGCACGCACGGCCAGCCCGCGACGCCGTCGACCATGGGCAAGGAGCTCGCCGTCTTCGCATGGCGGCTGGAGCGCGTGCGCGCGCAGATCGCGGCGTCCGACTACCTCGCCAAGTTCTCGGGCGCGACCGGCACCTGGTCGGCGCACCTCGCTGCGGATCCGGATGCCGACTGGCCGACCATCGCGCGGGAGTACATCGAGGGTCTGGGTCTCGGGTTCAACCTGCTGACCACGCAGATCGAGTCGCACGACTGGCAGGTGGAGCTGTACGACCGGGTGCGGCACGCCGGCGGCATCCTGCACAATCTCGCGACCGACATCTGGACGTACATCTCGCTCGGGTACTTCGCGCAGATCCCCGTCGCCGGTGCGACCGGCTCGTCGACCATGCCGCACAAGATCAACCCGATCCGCTTCGAGAACGCCGAGGCGAACCTCGAGATCTCGGGCGCCCTGCTCGCATCGCTCGGCCAGACGCTGGTGACGAGCCGGCTGCAGCGCGACCTCACCGACTCGACGACGCAGCGCAACATCGGCGTCGCGTTCGGTCACTCGCTGCTCGCGCTCGACAACCTGCGCCGCGGCCTCAACGCGATCTCGCTGTCGCGCGACGTGCTTCTCGCCGACCTCGACGTCAACTGGGAGGTCCTCGCCGAGGCCATCCAGACCGTGATCCGCGCCGAGGTCGTCGCCGGCCGCTCCACCATCCAGGACCCGTACGCGCTGCTCAAGGAGCTCACCCGCGGGCACCGGGTCGGGGCAGAGGACCTCGCCGCTTTCGTCGAGACGCTCGAGATCGGGGATGCCGCGAAGCAGCGCCTCCTGGCGCTGACGCCCGCGACGTACACCGGCATCGCCGAGCAGCTCGCACGATGACCGGGAGCGGCGGGCTCACGGCGGCGGAGGTCGCGGGCGCCCGCATTCCGGTGCGACGCCTCGGATCCCGCTACGACATCGACGACGTCGACCACTTCCTCGACGAGTGCCGCTCGACGCTGGAGGCGTGGGAGCGGGCGCGCGCGACCGCGACGGGTCTGAGTGCGGGCGACGTCGTGACGACGTCCTTCGGGTCTCCGCGCGGCTTCACGCCCGGCTACGACGCGGATGCGGTCGACGACCTGCTCGACCGCATCGTGGTGCGGCTGCGCGAGCTCGCCGGCTGAGCGGGGGCGACCCACCGGCGTCGGGCCCCGGCTGCGGATCAGCCCGACTGCGCTCCGGCCGGGTCGCGCGGCATGAAGAACGCCGCGGCGAGAGTCAGCACCGCCACGATCGCCGCAGCGATGAACACCCAGAACGAGGCGTTCACGATCGTCGCCGGGTCGCCGGGCCCGGCTCCCCGCGCGATCACCGCGTTGGAGATGGCTCCGAACACCGCGACGCCGAGCGCGCTGCCGGCTGATCGCGCGAACGCGTTCATGCCGGTGACCGCCCCGCGCTCGCCCCACCCGACCGAGGCCTGCGCGGCGATGAGGGTGGGCGCGGCGCTCCAGCCGAGCCCGAAGCCGAGCACGAACGCCACCCCGGCGATGGCGAACGGGTTCGGCCAGGGCGAGACGACGGCGAGTGCGACGGCGGCGACCGTGGTGATCCCGAGCCCGGTGAGGGCGGTGCGCCGGAAGCCGATGCGCAGGTACAGGCGTCCGGCGTTCGCGGCGGCGAGCGGCCAGCCGAGGGTGAGGGCCGCCACCGCGAGGCCCGACAGCAGCGGCGCGATGCCGATCGACCCTTCGAGGTAGGCGGGGGCGAAGCTCGTGACGCCGGTCATGAGGGCCCCGATGCCGAGCGACACGACCGTGGTGGTGAGGATGAGCGGCCGGGCGGCCAGCCGCAGGTCGACGATCGGCTCGGCGGCGCGGCGCTCGACGAAGGCGAACACCACGAGCGCTGCAGCACCGAGCCCGAAGCACACGGCGCTCGGCCACGAGATCCAGTCCCAGGCGTTGCCGCCCTCCAGCATCCCGAGGATGAGTCCGGTGAGACCGACCGTGAGCAGCGCGGCGCCCGCGTAGTCGATGCGATGCTGCTGCGTCTGCTTCTGCTCGTGATACCGCCTCAGCAGCATCCAGGCCGCGATCAGGCAGAGCGGGATGTTGATCCAGAAGATCCAGCGCCAGGCATCGAGCTGCGCGAAGATGCCGCCGAGTGCGGGGCCGACGACGGACGAGATCGCCCACACCGAGGCGATGTAGCCCTGCACCTTCGCGCGTTCGGCGACCGTGTAGATGTCACCGACGATGGTCATCGACATGGGCGCGACCGCACCGGCGCCGAGCCCCTGCACGATGCGGAACACGATGAGCGCGGTCATGCTCCCCGCGAAGCCCGACAGCAGCGAGCCGAGCAGGAAGAGCCCGATCCCGAGCAGGATGATCGGCTTGCGTCCGACGGTGTCGGCGAAGCGCGAGTAGATCGGCACGCTCACCGCCTGTGCGAGCAGGTAGACGGAGAACAGCCAGGGGAACTGCTCGTAGCTGCCCAGGTCGCGCACGATGCTGGGCACCGCGGTGGCGAGGATGGTCGCGTCGATCGCGATGAGGCCGGTCGACAGCATGAGGGCGCCGAGCACCGGCCCGCGTTCCGAACGGAGTCCGACGGAGGCGCGGTCGATGGATGCTGTCACCCTGAGGACAAGCCGCCCGGCACCCCCGATATTCCGCAGACGTGGGAAATCGCGGAGCGAGCGGTCAGGACTCGGAGCGCGTCGCCGGCCCGTCGGAGTCGGCGTCGGGCTCGGCGTCGTAGAGCACCGGGCGGTCGACGGTCTTCGTCACGTCGGCGGGATCGACGACGAGGATCAGCATCGCCAGGAACAGCAGCGTCACGATGAACGCGCCGCCGCCGACGACGAGGCCGAGCGCGATGGGCGTGAGCCCCTCGTAGCTGCCGTTCGCGATCGCCGTGTTCACGCGGGCGGTGAACGCACCGGTCGACACGAGCGTGACGATCGCGGCGAACACTCCGCACGCGAGCGCGATGCCCAGCAGGTGCAGGGGTCGCAGGATGTCGCGCCGGGTGGGCTTCTCTTCGCTCATCGGTCACCTCCGTGCTCGACCGGGGCTGGGGCGGATGCCGCGGCGGCGGGCTCCACGCGCTTCGGCGTGAGCCCGGCGATGCCGAGGAACACGGCCACGACCGCCGCGTAGCCGCCGAACATGCCCACGCCGAGGATGATGCCGGTCAGTTCGAACTCGCCGGCGCCCTGGATGGCGTACGGCTGCACGAAGCCGGCGGGGATGGTCAGCAGCAGCACGGCGAGGAGGATGCCGAAGGCGCCGACCGTGATCGAGTCGCGCGCGGTCGTCTCACCGGCGCGGCGTGCGCGCAGGCCGACGATGAGTTCGACGACGCCGGTCGTCAGCGCCCAGGCGATCACGACGACGAAGAAGAGGTCCTCGGTGCGCCAGGCCGGCACTCCGGCGGTCATTCCGGCGGCGAATCCGAGCAGGGCGAGCACGACCCACGACCAGCGCTGTCCGACCGGGAACACGAGCCACACCGCGAGCAGCATGACGAGCGAGGATGTGAGCACGAGCCCGCTGAAGACCGAGAGGCCGACGGCCGCCGAGTGGTCGGGAGAGAAGGTGATCATCACGGCCGCCGCCGCGGCGAAGAGCGCGCGCAGCAGTTGGACGTGGCGCGGGGTGAACGCGCGAGCAGGGGCAGACATGACGATCCAGAGTCCTCCGGGTGGTTCCCCCCAGTCTACGCGCGGGGCGCAGGGGGTGCGGACGGCCGGGAGCGTCCGTGAGGCCTGACGGATCTCCCCAGATCGATCGTCAGGCCCCACGTGATACGCAGTGACGGGGGCGGCACCGCGTCGAGCCGATCGAGTGCAAGGTCGGGTACCCTGCCTGCCTCGATACAACCCTGTAGACCCCAGAAACGGCACCTCGTCCCCTTCGGGATGCCTGAGTGGTCGTATGCTCACTGTAGGGGCCGGTCGTTCACATACCGGTGGGGGTGGTGTGATGAGTTTCGAGAGAAGCATCCGGCGTACGTCGGACGAGTTCTCCAGCGCTCTGCGCGATGCCATCAACGCTCGCGGTCTGTCTCTGGCCCGTCTCCACGAGATGCTGCGCGCACGCGGCAACGGCGTGTCGATGGCGACGCTCAGCTACTGGCGTTCCGGTCGGCGCCGACCGGAGGGCGTGCAGTCTCTCGCCGCGATCACCGAGATCGAGCGGCTCCTGCACCTCGCCCCCGGCGAGCTGACCGTGCGGCTCGGAACGACCAACCGTACCGGTCCCATCGGTCCCAATCAGTTCCCCATGAACGAGCAGGAGCTCGAGCGCGCGGTCCGCGACGCGTTCACGGCTCTCGGCGCCGCGTACCCCGACACCGCGCGAGAGCTCACCACCCATTCCGTCACCGACGTCGACGCGGCGGGCAACGTGGCGCACTGCGAGACCCGCAGCATCGTGCAGTCGACGGTCGGCACCATCACGTCGATCCCGTTCCTCGAGCTCACCCCTGGCGAGCGGACGCCGGCGCCGATCATCACCGCCATCGCGGGTGGACGGATCGCTGCGCGGTACTCGCACCCGAACGGCGAGGTGCACGGCGTGCTCTTCGAGCTCGATGCGCCGCTCGCCGCCCCCGACACGACGATCGTCGAGTGGGCGGTCGACTACCCGCCCGACTACCCTCCGCAGCGCGAGACCGGCCACGCCGTGGCGATGAAGTGCCGCGAGCTGCTGGTGTGGACGCGCTTCCACCCGGACGCGATCCCCGACCACGTGACCGAGCGCGTCGACAACCCGCAGGGCACCACCACGACCACGACGGAGATCGGCGGGCGCACCGCGGTGGCGCAGATCAGACGCGGCTTCGGCCCCGGTGCCCTCGGCCTCAGCTGGGCGTACGACGACGGACGCTAGCCAGCGGGCGACGCGATTCAGCCGGGCTGGTCGCCCACCGCGACCGGACGCCCCGGTGTGTTCGACCACTGGCTCCACGAACCGGGGAACACCTTCGCCTCGATGCCGACCTCATCGAGCACGAGCGCGGTGTGCGCGGCCGTGATGCCCGATCCGCAGTAGGCGGCGACGGCCGTGCCGGGGGTCACTCCCACGGCGGCGAAGGTCGCCCGCACGGTGTCGTGGTCGAGGATGCGTCCGGCGGAGTCGAAGTGCAGCACGGTCGGCAGGTTGACCGCGCCGGGGATGTGGCCGGCCTGCGGGTCGAGCGGCTCGACCTCCCCGCGGTAGCGCTCGCCCGCGCGCACATCGAGCAGGACCCCGGATGCCGGCAGCGCGGCCGCCTCGTCGATCGTGATCGCCGAGACCCCGATCGCCGCGAGCGTGACGTCGCCCGCCTCCGGCGTCACATCGTCGGTGGTCACGTCGTGCCCGGCGTCGCGCCAGCCGCGGATCCCGCCTTCGAGCACGCGCACGTCGACACCCGCCTGACGCAGCAGCCACCAGGCGCGCGCGGCGGCGACTCCCTTCGCGTCGTCGTACGCGACCACGACGTCTCCGTCGTGTACACCCCAGCGGCGCGCGGCATCCTGCAGCTGCTCGGTCGTCGGGAGCGGATGCCGTCCGTCGGCCGGTTCGCCGTGCGACGAGAGCTCTGCGTCGAGGGGCACGTACACGGCTCCGGGGATGTGCCCGGACAGGTAGTCGGCGCGGCCGTCCGGCCGATCGAGCCGCCAGCGCACGTCGATCACGCGCACCGGCGCCCCCGAGGCCTGCAGCTCGTTCAGTTCGGCGACGCTCACGAAGTTGCTCATGATGCGAGGCTACCCAGCACGCGGCGGGGTCGGGTCGCGGGCGCCACACGCCGTCACGTTCGTCGCGTCACCGCGGCGGTAGGCTCGTGAAGGCCGCGTCGGGAAGGGACAGCATGCCCTCTCGACTCCGCTGGATGCGGCTCCGCCCACAGGAGACCGCCCTCATCGCGATCACCGCCGTGTGGGGCAGCACCTTCCTGCTCGTGCACTGGGCGATGCAGCACTCCGGGCCGTGGTTCTTCGTCGGTCTCCGCTTCCTCGTCGCCGGCGCGATCAGCGTCGTCATCTTCCGGGGCGCGCTGCGCGGCATCCGCTGGCGTGACATCGGCGCCGGAGTCGCGATCGGCGTGATGATCCACCTGGGGTACGGCCTGCAGACCGTGGGCCTGCAGACGATCGACTCCAGCACCTCCGCCTTCATCACGGCGATGTACGTGCCGCTGGTGCCGCTCGCGCAGTGGGCGGTCTTCCGGCGTCGGCCTCCGGTCATGGCCTTCGTCGGCGCAGGACTCGCGTTCGTGGGACTCGTGCTCATCGCGGGACCCGACGCCTTCGCGTTGAGCCTCGGCTCCGGCGAGATCATCACGATGATCAGCACCCTGCCGATCGCCGCCGAGATCATCCTCATCTCGCTGTTCGCCGGGCGCATCGACCTCGGGCGGATCACGGTGGTCCAGCTCCTCACGGCCGGCCTCCTCGGACTCCTCACGATGCCGATCGTCGGCGAGTCGCTGCCCGCGTTCTCGTGGGTCTGGGTCGGCTGCGCGGTCGGACTGGGCGCAGCGAGCTGCCTCATCCAGCTCACGATGAACTGGGCGCAGAAGTCGGTCTCCCCCACGCGCGCCACCATCATCTACGCGGGCGAGCCGGTCTGGGCCGCGGTCATCGGACGCATCGCCGGCGAGCGCCTGCCCGTCACGGCTCTGCTCGGCGGGGCGCTGGTCGTGTTCGGCATCCTCGCCAGCGAGCTGAAGCTGGTGCGTCGCCGGCGTCCGGCGGCGACGCGAGAAGCTGCGACGACGTCGCGGGAATAGAAGCGCGGGGCGCGCGTTTCACCCCACATGATTGAAACTTCAACCGTCGTCCCGCTCGCGACCGAGCGGACGCGCGTACGGGTGCCGATGCGCTTCGGCGACGGATACTCCACGACGGCGGACGTGGTCACCTTCGACGGCCTCGCCGACGGGCGCGAGCACCTGCTGCTCGGGCTCGGCGACTGGCGAGGCGCTCTCGAGCGTTCGGCGGACGGCGGCGACGCGCCGCTCGTGCGTCCGCACAGCGAGTGCCTCACCGGCGACGTGTTCGGCTCGGAGCGGTGCGACTGCGGACCGCAGCTGCGCGAGGCCGTGGAGCGCATCGCCGACGAGGGCGGCTTCCTCCTCTATCTGCGCCAGGAGGGACGCGGCATCGGCCTCTACGCGAAGCTCGACGCCTATGCGCTGCAGGACTCCGGCCTCGACACCTACGAGGCCAACGTCGCGCTCGGCCGCGGCGAGGACGAGCGCGACTACACCGTCGCCGCGCAGATGCTGCAGGCGGTGGGCGTCGACCGCATCCGCCTCCTGAGCAACAACCCCGACAAGGCCGCGCAGCTCGCCGGGCTCGGCATCGAGGTCGTCGAGCAGGTGCGCACGGGCGTGCACGAGACGACGGCGAACCACCGCTACCTCGAGGCCAAGCGCGACCACACCTCGCACACCATCGACCTGTCGGCGGCATGATGAGCGAGCGGCAGCTGGACGACGCCGAGATGGCGACATGGCTGCCGACGATCCGCTTCGTGCAGCTGCTCCCCCAGGTCCTCGACCGCACCCTCAAGGCCGAGACGGGGCTCAAGCACGCGTACTACGCGATCCTCGTCTCGCTCGCGAGGGAGGATGCCGCGGCCATCACGATGACGGACCTCGCCGGTATCGCGGGCCTCAGCAGGTCGCGGCTGAGTCACGCCCTCGACGTGCTGGAGGAGCGCGGCTGGGTCACCCGCACGACGTGCGGCCGGGACAAGCGCACGCTCACCGCTGCCCTCACCCCCGAGGGGCGCGAGCTGCTGCGCGGGGCGGCCCCGGTGCACGTCGCGCAGATCAGGGAGCTCGTGCTCGATCCGCTCACCGAGGAGGAGCGCGAGCAGCTCGGTCGGATCGCGACGAAGCTGCTGCCGGGGGTCTCGGAGGCGCTCGCTTCTCCCCCGCAGACCAGGGCGGCAAACGTATACCGGTAAGACCGGTTGAAAACCATAGGATTCGGTTCCAGAACGCAGTGGATCGCGACGCGAGACACGTCGCGCGGCAGGGAACCGGATCGTATGACAGCGGACACAGGCACCGAGAGGACGTGCGCGGTCAGCGCCTTCGCCGATGCGCTGCGCGCCGCGATCGCCCACCGCCGTGTCTCCCTGCGCGCACTGCAGCGCCGCCTGGGCGACCGCGGTCACGACATCAGCGTCGCCACGCTCTCGATGTGGCAGTCGGGTGCCCGCCGCCCCGAGAAGGACACCTCCCTCGACGTCGTCGCCGAGCTCGAACGGCTACTCGACCTCGACGACGGCGAGCTCGCCGCCTCGCTCGGGCCCTCACGGCGGGTGCGCCCCACCCGGTACCGCTCGTACGCCGCACTGTCGGAGCTGCCAGCGCATCCGCTCACCGAGGAGCCGCAGCCGGAACTCCTCGAGCGCTCGGGCGCCATCCTGCTGCACCTCGACCGCGCGGGCAGGATCGCCCGCACCGTGAACCGCACCGTCTGGCAGGCGGCGGTCGACGGGGCCCGCGACGCCACCGTGTTCTACGGTCTGCGCGACGAGGTCGCACCCGAGATCCGCGGCAGCATCGGGTGCGACCTCGTCGACACCGTCGTCGACCTCGACCTACAGCTGCTGCGCACGACGCTGCGGCTGCACGCCCCGCTCCGCCAGGGCGAGATCGTGATGACGGAACGCGAGTCGACGAACGCGCCGGGGAGCGCCCCCGACGAGACGTTCACGCTCGTCGCCCCGCGTCGCCAGGCGGAGGTCGCGCTGCACGCCGTCTTCGACCCCGCCGCTCCTCCGCGCCGCTGCCGCGTGATCGTCGACTCCGAGGAGTCGTCGCGATCGCACACCGTGCCGATCAACGGCACGTGCGTGACCCACGCCGAGTACGGGTTCGGTCCCGGCACGATGACGATGGTCTGGGAGCTCTAACCCATCCCGCCGGTCGAGCGTCGACGCACGCCCGGACGACGCAGCCTCCCCACCGTGAACACGAGGGCGCCGAGCGCCAGCAGCGCGAGCCCGGTGAGCACGGGCCCCGTCGGCTCCGCGCCGGTCCACGCGAGCACGCCCGGTCCGACGCCCGACGCGGGCGGCGCCGCGGACATCGTGATCGACATCGTCGAGCTCACGACGGTGCCGTCGGCATCCTGCACCGTGTAGGTCACCGGTGTCGTGGTGCCGGAGAATCCCGCGCTCGGCGTGAACGTGACGGTGCCGTCGGAGTTCACGACCCAGCGGCCCTGCGACGGCACGACCAGCGTGCGACCTTCGTCGCTGAGCTGGGATCCACCCGGCATGCCGATGAGCGTGAGCCGCAGGGTGCGCCGGTCGAGCGGAGCGCCGTCACCGGGACGGTCGTTGGCGAGCGGATCGAGCGTGACCGGCCCGAAAGACGTCGAGGACCGGTCGGGTTCCGCCACCGGGGTCTCGCCCACGAGCACGCGCACGCCCGCCGTCACGCGGGTGCCGTTGGTGTCGGCGACCGAGTACTCCACGCCCGCCGGGCCCTCGAAGCCCGGGACCGGCGAGAAGGTGACCGAGCCCGTGTCCGGATCGATGCGCCACTCGCCCTGCCCCGGCACGAGCAGTGCGCGTCCGTCGTCGGTCGCCTCGGGCGAGGTGAAGCGCACGGATGCCGGGTCGAGCGGCGCGGACTCCGCACCGGCGGCGTCGTTGGCGAGCACGTCGACCGTCACGGGCTGGGCGTTGCGGGTCGCGGCCTCATCGTCGCGCGCGATCGGTGAGATCTCGCCGACCGTGATCGTGATCCTGGCGGTGCCGCTCTGCCCGTAGCGGTCGGAGATCCGGTACTCGACGGGCGTCGCCGCGCCGCGGAACGCGGGCTCCGGGTCGAACGCGACCTGACCGCTCAGCGGATCGATCGTGTACACGCCTTCGCTGGGGATCGAGAGCCGGGTCCCGGCATCCGTCGCCTGCGGAGAGGTGAACGCCAGACTGCCCACGACGAGAGGCGAACCGGGCGCTGCCGTGTCGTTGTCGAGCGGCCGCAGTGTCACGGTGACGTTCTGCGGCGTGCTGCGCGCATCGTCGACCGGGACCGGTGCAGCCGGAGGCAGGACGGTCACGATGAGTGCGGCGGTCGCCGTGGTGCCGTTGGCATCCGCGACGCGATAGGAGACGGCATCCGCGCGTCCCACGAATCCGGGAACGGGCTCGAACCGCACGAGCCCGGTCGCGGGGTCGATCGTGAAGACCCCCTGATCGGCGCGCTCGAGACGGGTGCCGCCATCGGTCGCGTCGACGGAGGTGAAGCGGGTGCTCGCCGGGACGAGAGGGGCAGATGCCGCACCAGCGGCGTCGTTCGCGACGACGTCGACCGTGATCGGCGCGTCGAAGGGCGTCGACGCCGCGTCGTCCGTCGCGCTCGGCGTGACGGACGTCACGGTGACGGTGACCTGCGCTGTCGCGGGCTGTCCGTAGCGGTCCGACACCCGGTACCCCACCGGCGTCGCGGTGCCCGTGAACCCGGGCTCGGGGTCGAAGGTCGCCGTGCCCGCGGCATCCATCGTCCAGACACCCTCTCCGGGTACGACGAGCGACCGACCGTCCGCCGTCGCCCCCGGAGCCGTGAAGCGCGCGGATGCCGGGTCGAGTGCCGATCCGGTCGGCACCGTGTCATTGCGGAGCAGATCGATCGAGACGGTGACGTTCTGCGCCGTGCTCGCCGTATCGTCCACGGCCGCGGGTGGGGCGGGCGGCGCGACCGTCACGGTGATCGTCGCCGACCCCCTCGTGCCGTTCCCGTCGGCGACGGAGTAGCCCACGGGCGTCGTGGTGCCGACGTAGCCCTGGACGGGCGCGAATCCGACGGTCCCGGTCTGCGGATCGACCGTCCATGTGCCCTGGCCCGGAACGACGAGCCGCTTTCCGCCGTCCGTCGCGGCGGGGTCGGTGAACACGACGCTCGTCGGCGTGAGCGGCGCCGTGGCAGCGCCCGCTCGATCGTTCGCCAGCACGTCGACCGTGGCCGAGCGGTCGAACGCGGTGGTCGCCCGGTCGTCGGTCACCGTGGGGGTGATGGCCGTCACGGTGACCGAGACGGTGGCGGTGCTCTCCTGCCCGTACGGGTCGCTCACACCGTAGGCAACCGGCGTGGCGGGTCCGATGAAGGCGGGCTCGGGATCGAAGGCGATGCGTCCGTCGGTCGTGACGCGCCAGGTGCCTTCGCCGGGAACGACCAGAGTCGTGCCGCCGTCGCCTGCTCCCGGCGCCGTGAACCGCACCGAGGCCGGATCGAGTGACGACCCGGCCGGCGCGCGGTCGTTGTCGAGCACGGGGACCGTCACCGTGACGTTCTGACCGGTGGTCACGGCATCCGAGGTCGCGGCCGGCGGCGCCGGCAGCGCGATGCCCACCCGCACGATCGCCGCCGCCCTGGTGCCGTTGGCGTCGGCGACCGAGTACTCGACAGGGGTCGCCTCTCCGGTGAATCCCGGCTCGGGGGTGAAGGTCACGGTTCCGGTGCCGCGGTCGACGGTCCAGACGCCTTCGCCGTCGACGGCCAGACGCGTGCCGTCAGCCGTCGAGCGGTCGGACGTCAGGGCCACGCTCGACGGGTCGAGCGGGGCGGAGGCCGCACCCGCGGCGTCGTTGTCGAGCACGGCGATGGTGGCCGGCTGATCGAACGCGGCGGATCCGCTGTCGTCCTGGGCACGCGGTGTGATCGGGGTCACCGTGACGGTGACGGTCGCGGTGACCTCCTGGTCGTAGGGGTCCGACACCGCGTAGGCGACCGGCGTCGCCGCGCCCGTGAAACCGGGCAGCGGATCGAAGCGGACCGCTCCGGTGTCGGTCACGGTCCAGGTGCCCTGTCCGTCGACCGCGAGGGTCGTGCCCGCGTCGGTCGCGGTCGGCGAGGTGAACCGCACGGACGACGGCACGAGCGACGATCCGGCGGGGGACGTGTCGTTGCCGAGCACCGGCACGGTGACGGTCACGTTCTGCGGCGTCACGGCGTCGTCGTCGACCGCCACGGGCGGTGTCGGCCTCTCGACGGTGACGGTGACCCCCGCGGTGCCCCTGGTGCCGTTCGCGTCGGTCACGCGGTACTGCACGGTGGTCGCGACACCCGCGAATCCCTCTGCGGGCGTGAACGTCACCACGCCGGATGCCGGGTCGATCGACCACGTCCCCTCGTCGGGGACCACGAGGGTGCGACCTCCGTCGGTCGCGTCGGGGTCGGTGAAGACCACGCTCCCGGGGTCGAGCGGCGCGGATGGAGCGCCCGGCGCATCATTGCCGAGCACGGGCACCGACACCGGTCGTCCGAAAGGCGTGGAACTCGTGTCGTCGACGACGCTGGGTGTCACCGCCGTGACGGACAGGAGCAGACGGGCGTTCGCGCGCCCGGCGAAGCTGTCGACCCAGGTGTAGCCGACGGGAGTCGCCCGTCCGCTGAAGCCGGGGTCGGGGTCGAATGTGACCTGGCCGCTCTGCGGGTCGATGGTGTACACGCCCTCGCCGGAGACGACGAGGCGCTTTCCACCCGCGGTCGCATCGGGCGAGGTGAACGCCACCGAGGTCCGGTCGATGGTTCCCGGAGTCCCGGCTCCACCGTCGCCGGGGACGTCGTTCTCGAGCGGATCCACCGTGATCGTGACGTTCTGCGGGGTGTCGAACGGGTCGTCGTCCGCTCGCGGGATGCTGCCGACCGTGACCCGCACCTCGGCCGTGGCGCGGGTGCCGTTCGCATCGGTCACGCGATAGTCCACCGCCGTCGCCTCGCCGGTGAAACCGTCGACCGGATCGAACGTGAGGACCCCCGTGACCGGGTCGACCGTCCACGTCCCCTCGCCGGCGACGACGAGGCGTCGTCCGTCGTCCGTCGCATCGGGTGAGGTGAGCCGCAGGCTCGAGCGGACCAGCGGGGCCGAGTCGGCGCCCGCCCTGTCGTTGGCGAGCACATCGATGGCCACGGGGTTCTGGAACGGCCCGACCGCTTCGTCGTCGACCGCGATCGGCGTGATCGCGACCACCTGCACCGCGAGGGTCGCGGTCGCCTGACGACCGAACGCATCGGCCATCCGGTACTCGACGGCGGTCGCGGCTCCGGTGAACTGCGGCTCAGGGATGAAGGTGGCAGCGCCCGTCGCCTGGTCGATCTGCCACGTTCCCTCTCCCGGCACGACGAGCACAGTGCCGCCCGCTGTGGCGTCGGGCGAGGTGAAGACGACCGTCGCGGGATCGGGCTGCCTGCCGTCGAAGGTCTCGTCGTTGTCGAGCAGGGGCATCGTGACGGCGACGTTCTGCGGCGTCGTCACGGAGTCCGCCCGCGCGATCGGCGCGGCCGGGAGCTCGACGCTCACCCGGACCGGTGCGGATGCCGTGGTGCCGTTCGCGTCGCGCACGGAGTAGGTCACCGGCGTGGCCGCACCCGCGAACCCGGCCGACGGTGTGAAGGTCGCCGCACCCGTCGTCTGGTCGATCGTCCACACCCCCTGCCCCGGCACGTCGAGGCGCTTGCCGCCGTCGGTCGCAGCCGGATCGGTGAGCACGACGGTCGTCGGATCGAGAGGAGCGGACGCCGCGCCCGCGCTGTCGTTGTCGAGGATCCGCACCGTGACAGGGGTGCCGAACGGGGTCGACGCCGAGTCGGCGACCGCGATCGGGGTGACGGCGGTGACCGTGACGGTCGCGGTCGATGTCGTGGTCTGACCGAATCCATCGGTGATGCGGTAGGCGGCGACAGCATCCCCCACGAAGCCGGGGACGGGATCGAACGTCATCGCACCGGTGGTCGGATCGATGCGCCAGGTCCCCTGCCCGGTCACGACGAGCGTCTTGCCCGCGTCGGTCGCCGCGGGCACGGTGAAGATCACGCTCGTGCGGTCGAGGCCGGTGCCGGAGTCGTTCGCCGACGGCTCGATCGTGACGTCGGTGTTCTGCGGCGTGGTCGCGGTGTCAGCGCGGGCGACCGGCGCGGCCGGGAGTGCCACGGTGACCGTGAGCGTCGCCCTCGCCTCGCTCCCGTTCGCGTCGAGGATGCGGTAGCGCGCTCCCGTGGCCGTGCCGGTGAAGGTCGACAGGGGCGTGAAGATGATCGCGCTGCTGGTCGAGTTGAGCTCGTACGTGCCCTGCCCCGGAATGACGAGGCGACGGCCCGCGTCGGTCGCTCCCTGGTCGACGAGCAGGAGGGAACGACGAGAGAGGGGAGCGGATGCCGCACCCGCGCGATCGTTCGCGCTGACGTCCACCGTGACCGGCGTGTTGTACGCGGTGGTCGCGGTGTCGTCGACGGCCACGGGCGCGATCGGGGTGACCGTGACCGTGATGGTCGACGACGCGGTCGATCCGAAGGAGTCGGTCACCTCGTAGCCGACGGCGGTCGCCGCGCCGGTGAACTCGGGCAGCGGGTCGAAGGTGACGACGCCCGACACGGGGTCGATCACGTACGTGCCCTGACCCGCGACGACCAGACGGCGTCCGTCGTTCGTCGCATCGGCGGACGTGAAGTGCACGCGGCTCCCGGCGAGCGCCTCGCCCGTGGCGGAGGTATCGTTCGCGAGGGGATTCACCGTGACGTTCACGTTCTGCGGGGTGGTGGCCGTGTCGGGTGAGGCGGTCGGGGCGGCCGGCGCGTCGACGGTGACGTCGACGGTGGCCGTGTCGGTCGCGGTGTTGCTGTCGGCGACGCGGTAGCCGACGGGGGTCGCCGGTCCGGAGAACCCGGTGTCGGGGGTGAACGTCACGGCTCCGGTGACCGCGTCGACCGTCCAGACGCCCTCTCCCGCGACGGCGAGACGATGGCCGCTGTCGGTGGCCTGCGGACTGGTGAGCCGCACGGTCGACGGCACGAGAGCCGCGTTCGCGGCACCGCGGAGGTCGTTGCGGAGCACGTCGATCGTCACGGCCTCGCGGTAGCCCGTGCGGGCGGAGTCATCGCGGGCGTCGGGGTTCGCCGACCGTACCGTCACCGTGACCGGCGCGGTGCTCGTGCGTCCGAAGCTGTCGGTGATGCGATACGACACGGGCGTCGCGGTGCCGGTGAACGCGGGCAGAGGATCGAAGGTCACGACGGCGGTCGCCGGATCGATCGTGTAGGTGCCCTCGTTCGGCACCACGAGACGTCGGCCGCTGTCGGTGGCGGTGCCGCTGGTGAAGATCACGGATGCCGGATCCACGGTCACGCCGTCAGGACGCCGGTCGTTCGCGAGCACGTCGATCGTGACGTCGATGTTCTGTGTCGTGGCAGCGATGTCGGCGACGGCCTCTGCGGCCGGGGGCAGGTCGACCGAGACCGTCAGCGTCGCGGTGGCCGCCGTGCCGTTCGCATCGAGAACGCGGTACGACACGGGCGTCGCGGAGCCGGTGAAGCCCGCTTCGGGCGAGAACGTGATCGCACCGGCGGCGGTGACGTCGTACCGGCCCTGCCCGGCGACGACCAGCGCCGCCCCGCCGTCGATCGCGTTCGGGCTCGTGAGCACGACCGACCGGCTGTCGAGAGGCGCGGTGTCGGCGCCCGCCCGGTCGTTGTCGAGGACCGGGACCGTGGCCGGCGTCCGGAACGGCGTGCGCGCGGCATCCGAGACGGCGGTCGGGGTGACCGCCGTGACGCGAGCGGAGAGTGTCGACGTCGCCGATGTGCCGGCGGTCAGGCTCACGCTGTAGGCCGCCGGGGTCGTGACGCCCACGAAGCCCGGGAGAGGATCGAACGTCGCGATGCCGGTCGTCGCATCGATCGTCCAGGTGCCCTGATCGGGGATGACGAGCTGTCGCCCACCTGCCGTCGCGTCGGGGCTCGTGAACACCACGCTGCCGCGGTCGAACGTGCCGGTGCGGCCCGGCCCGTCGTTCCCGAGCGGATCGATGGTCGCGGTGACGTTCTGCGGGGTGGTGAGCGTGTCGGGGTTGGCGGTCGGCGGTTCAGTGATGCGGGCGCGGATCACGGCATCCGTCGTCGTGCCGTTCTCGTCGCTCACGCGATACGCGACGGGATCGACCGCACCGGAGAACCCGTCGACGGGAGTGAAGGTGACGTCGCCGGTGGTCGGTGCGATCGAGAACGACCCCTGTCCCGGCACATCGAGGCTGCGTCCGCCGTCGGTGGCGTCCGGCGACGTGAACACGACGGAGCGTCGGTCGAGCGGAGTGGACGGCGCCCCCGGTTCATCGTTCGACACCACGTCGAACGTGAGCGGGGTGTCGAACGCCACGGTGACCTCGTCGTCGACGGCGCGTGGGGTCACCGGGGTGACCCGCACCGTCACCTCGGCGGAGACGGTGTTGCCGAAGGAGTCCCTGACCGAGTACGCCACCGGCGCTGCCGTACCTCGGAACGCGGGCTCGGGATCGAACCGGATGACGCCGGTCTGCGGGTCGACGGTCCAGACTCCCTCGCCCGGAACCTCGAGCCGCTTGCCGCCGTCGACCGCTGCCGGGGAGCTGAGCACGACGCTGCGCGGGTCGAAGGTTCCGGTGACGCCGGTACCGTCGTCGCCGACGCGATCGTTCTCCAGGGGATCGACAGCGACCGTGACGTTCTGCGGCGTCGTCGCCGCGTCGTCCGCCGCTGTCGACGGCCCGCCCACGGTCACGGTGACGAGGGCCGTCGACCCGGGGCCGACCGACGCAGTGTTGTTGAAGGCCCGGTACTCGACGGGCGTGGCTCGCCCCGTGAAACCGGCAGCGGGCGTGAAGGTGACACTGCCCGTCGCGGGATCGATCGTGTAGACGCCCTCGCCCGGCACGTCGAGGCGACGACCGGAGTCCGTCGCGTCGGTGCTCGTGAACACGACGGTGCTCGGCTGCATGGTCGCACCGGCGCCGGCGTTGTCGTTCGCGAGCACGGGGACGGTCACCGCCGTGTCGGCGGGGGTGTTCGCGGTGTCGTCGACGGCGTCCGCGGCGACGGTGGTGAAGGCGAAGGGATGATCTTCGACTTCGCCGTCGGGCGTGAATCCCGTCGGCGATGCGCCGGCGGCCTTCCCCGTGCGGATGCGGGCGAAGGTCGGGTAGGTCGCGCCGTCGGCAGGGATGTCGGTCGGCACATCCCAGGTGAGGGAGGCACCGGTCGCGCAGCGTCGGACGGCTGACCGCTCGGCCGTGTCGAACGTGCCGTTGCGATTCCAGTCGATCCAGCCCGCGAGCTGCGAGGTGCCCGAGCAGGCGATCGGCAGCGAGAACGTGCCCCCGGGGAGCACGGTGTTCGTCGACGGGATCGCGAGCGTCTCGTCGTCGGGACCTCCCCAGAACGTCTGCCCCGTGCCGTCGTCGCCGAGAGCGTTGGCCGAGAACGGCTGCGCGGTCTCGATGTCGGTGTTCGAGCCGAGGCGGATGTGCGGTGCTGCCGGGGACGCCAGACTGAAACCGGACCCGAAGAGATCGACGCCGGGGTTGGTCTGCAGGTTCCAGGTCCCCGTCGACTCGGGGATGGTGCCGCCCGTATAGCGGAACTGCGACACGGCGCCGGCCACGTCGTAGGACGCGGGAGCATCGCCGAAGTCGAGCGTCACCGCGACGCCGACCGCGACCGCGCTGATGCCGCCACCGCGCACCGTGACGTCGTCGAGCGACGTCGCGTCTTCGAGGAAGGCGACCGCAGTCGGACCCGCACCACACCCGCCGGTCATGCTCGTGCGGAGGTCGAGTCGACCGCCTTGCCGGAATCCGAGCGTCGAGAAGTTGCATGCGGGGTCGCGGTAGCGGTCGATGATGCGCCACGTCGCGCCGGGGGGCGCAGTAGCCCCGACGTACTCCGCGTTTCCGGATTGCTCGGCATCGGCGATCACCATCCCGGCGAGCTCGATGGGGTCTCCATCGAACGTGGCCGAGCAGTCCAGGTCGAAGTTCGCGTTCCCGCTGGGCCCACCTCGCAGCCCCACGATCAGCTGGTTATTCCCTCCCGTGCCGCCGATGTTGTACATGTCGTCGAGGCCGTCACCGCCCCAGTCTCCCGGACGGTAGGAAGCGAGGCCACCGGTGCCCTGCAGGTCGGAGATGGTGCAGGTGATCGCCAGCTGCTGTCCGCCGACGGTGATGGTGTTGGTGCGGGTGGTGTTGTTCGCGAGCGGCGCGCCGTTCGCTCCCCACGAGAACCAGTTGATGGTGGAGAGGAAACGGCCCGTGCCTCCGGTCGCCGTCGCCGATTGCGCGGCCGGGGCGCTGACGAACGTCAGCACCCCGGCAGCGAGCGCACCCGCAGCGATTCCCGCGAGGACCCTGGACCACCGGTTCCGGCGCTTCTTCGCTGCGTGCATGGCTGTTCCGTTCAGGTCCTTCGGCGACGGATGACGAGCAGGCTCGCCCCTCCCCCGATCAGCGCGAGGCTGAGCACGAGGATGAGCCAGGGCACCGCCCCACCGGTGGCGGGCAGCGGGGGCTCGATCTCCACGAGACCCGCGTCGATCGTCGGGTTGATGAAGGAGGCGACGAGGTTGCCGTCGGCTCCGACCACGAGACGCATGTCGGTGGCGCCGGGACCGAGGGTGAACACGGGGCTGCGCCCGGCCCGGTTCGGGTTGGAGTCGTCGCCGCCTCCGCCGCCCTGACGGGTGAACTCGAACCCGCGAGGAACTCCCGAGAACTGCACGTAGTAGCTGCCGGGCGGCAGACCGTCGAACAGATAGCGTCCGGTCGCGTCGGTCTTCACCGCCGGCACCGGAGCGCCCTTCCAGTCGAGAGCCGGCGTGCCGTCGGCGGTGAAGAGCGTCACGGTGACGCCGGGCGCTGGCTTCTCGCCGGCATCCTGCCGACCGTTGCGGTTGGCGTCGTACCAGACGAAGTCCGACACGGCGTACAGCTGCTGCGCGATACCGAGGTCGATGGTCGGGTTGATCCGCACGGCGCGGGTCGTCCCGTCCGCCGGAGTGACCGGCCGCGTGTCGGTGCCAGCCCCGGAGAGCGTGAACACCGGGGTGAGGCCGGAGGCGTCGGGGTTGGAGTCCGCCGCCGTCGAGACGCCGGGCGCCGACTGGATGGTCGGCATGAAGCCCGCGGGCAGGTCGGTGAACCGGACCCGGTAGTCGCCGGGACGCAGGTTGTCGAACACGTAGTGACCGTTGGCGTCGGTCTTCACGGAGGGCACCGGGGTGCCGTTCGCGTCGACCGCCGGCGAGCCGTCGGGGGTGACCAGCGTCACGGTGACACCGGCGACAGGAGCCTCGTTGGGATCCTGCCTGCCGTTGCGGTCGGAATCGACCCAGACGAAGTCGCCGACGGCGAGCACGGGCACGATTCCCGCGTCGATGGTGCGGTCGATGCGCCGAGCCACGGTCACGCCGTCGTCGTCCTCGGCGGGGGTCGTGTTGTCGCGCCCCGGTCCGACCTCGAAGGGCGGGGTGATGCCGTTCGGGTCCGGAGTGGAGTCGCCGGCGGCGTCACCTTGACGCGGCGTCGTGAAGAGGAAGCCGGGAGGCGTCTCGGTGAACGCGACCGTGTAGGTTCCCGGCGGGAGGTTGTCGAAGACGTACCGCCCGTTCTCATCCGTGCGCACCGGCGGCACCGGCTGACCGTTGAGGTCGGTGACCGGGTTGCCCGAGCCGTCTCGCAGCGTGACGAGCACCCCGGGGACCGACGGCTCGCCGTCGTCCTGACGCCCGTTGCCGTTGTTGTCGGTCCAGACCCGGTTGCCGACCGCGAAGGCCTGCGTGAACCCGAAGTCCACCGTCAACAGGTCGGCGGCATCGCCGTTCGGCCCGTGTGCGCCCGCGCCCGTCGCGCCCGCGTCGACGTCGTCGAGCGGGTTGGTGCGGGTCAGGGTGACCACGCCCGAGGTGACGCCCGTCGCCGACGGATCGGTCGTGTTCTCGCCCTTGTCGCGGTTGTTCGCGGCGGCATCGGAGGACGTGGGCGTCGACGAGAACCACGAGGCCAGCGGCCCGTCGTCCTCGAAGTTCGACGAGGACACGCGCACCCGGTAGTCGCCGGTCGGGAGACCGTCGAAGCGGTAGAAGCCGTTCGCGTCGGTCGTCGCGGTGATCGGGTCTCCGTCGGCATCCCGCACGATTCCGCCCACGCCGTCGAGGAGTTCGACGACCGCGCCGACCACCGGGTCCTCTCCGTCGTCGAAGGCACCGTTGTTCGCCTGACCTGCCCCCGCACCGCTGTCGAACCACAGCCGGTTTCCCAGCGAGAGAGCCGGGACGAATCCGAAGTCGGCGGTGAGGTTGTCGAAGGTGTCGCCGAAGGGGCCGTTCCGCCCCGCGCCGGTGGCGCCGGCGTCGACGTCGCCCGTGGTGCCGGGCGCCAGGGTGATGACGGCCGAGCTGATGCCGGTGCTCGCGGGGAACCGCGAGTCGGTGCCCTTGTCCGCATTGTTCGACCCGCTGTCGAACGCGGAGCTGCTGCCCGTGCTCGAGAGCTGCGCGGCGAGCGGACCGCCGTCGGCGAAGTTCTCGGCGGCGACGCGCACGACGTACTGCCCTGAGGCGAGGCCGTCGAAGCGGTAGAAGCCGTTCGCGTCGGTCGTGGCAGTGACCGGCGTGCCGTTCACGAGCACCGGGTCGCCGTCGGCGTCGAGCAGTTCGACGACAGCGCCGACGACCGGGGTCTCACCGTCGTCGAAGCGTCCGTTGTCGGTGTTCGCGCCCGCGCCCGTGTCGAACCAGAGGCGGTTGCCGAGGCTCAGCGGCGGTGCGGCGACCGTGACGATCGCGCGATCATCATTGTTCGACGGGTTGCCGGGCGACGGGTTCGGGTCGCCGTTCTCGTAGCGGTCGGGCGTGCGTCCGACCGGCACGGTCTCGGGGGTCGGCTGGTTCGGCGACGGTTCGACCACCGCGACGTTGACGAGATCGCCCGCCGAGGTGCTGGCCACGCGCGCGGTGACCGTGATCGGCTCGGCCGCCTCGGTCGCGTCGAGTCCCGCACCCTGCCAGGTGAGCGTGATCTCCTGACCGGTGACGGTCGCGGGCGACCAGTCGGTCCCGGTCGCCGAGACGTACTCCAGACCGGCGGGAAGACGGTCGGAGACGGTGAAGCCCGACCGCGCCGTGCCCGGGCCGTTGTTGCTGGGCGTCAGGCGGAACGTCACCTCGTCGCCGACCCGATACGGGCCGGATCCCGAGGTGAGCTCCT
This sequence comes from Microbacterium sp. LWO14-1.2, assembly GCF_038397715.1. Classification (NCBI taxonomy): domain Bacteria; kingdom Bacillati; phylum Actinomycetota; class Actinomycetes; order Micrococcales; family Microbacteriaceae; genus Microbacterium; species Microbacterium sp. LWO14-1.2. The sequence continues at coordinate 2,057,050 of NZ_CP151633.1, read as the reverse complement.
TGTCGAGCGTGAGATCGATGAGCTGCACGAGCCCGAAGTCGACCGTGAGGTTGTCGAACCGGTCGCCCTTCGGACCGTTGGCTCCCGCACCCGTGGCTCCGCTGTCGGCCTCGCCGGTCACGCCGGGCCCGAGGACGATCGGTGCGGAGACGATGCCGGTGGCCGCCGGGTCCGCGGCATCCTGGCCCTTGTCGACGTTGTTGCTCGTCGCGTCGAAGACGGCGGAGGCTCCGGTCGACGAGACCCAGTCCTGGAGCACCTCGCCGTCGGCGAAGTTCGAGGCGGCGATGCGCACCTGGTAGGTGCCGGGCGCGAGTCCGTCGAAGCGGTAGAAGCCCGCGGCGTTCGTCGTCGCGGTGATCGGGTCGCCGCCCGCATCACGGACGGGGGTGCCCGATCCGTCGAGGAGTTCGACGACCGCGCCCTCGACCGGGTCTTCCCCGGTGTCGAAGCGTCCGTTGTTCGCATCGGCCCCCGCTCCGTCGTCGAACCAGATGCGGTTGCCCAGCGAGTAGCTCGGGGTGAACCCGAAATCGAAGGTGTGATCGGCGGCACCGGGACCGGGCGTCCGCACGGCCGCGGTGACGAGCGTCGCGCTCTGCCGCACCCCGTTCGAGTCCACGGCCTCGTCGGTGCCGGCCGCAGTGAGGGTCGGCACCACCTCGTCGAGCGGCCCGCCGTCGGCGTAGTCGGCCGCGCGATCGAGACGGATTTCGTAGTCGGTGTCGGGAGTGAGCGGCAGACCGTAGATCGTCGACCCCGTCGAGGTGCCGGGCGAGCTCGAGAAGATGTAGGTGCCCTGCGCGTCGGTGACGGCCGAGGCCACGACGTTCCCGGCGGTGTCGAACAGGCGCACGGTGACGCCTGCGATCGGGTCTTCGCCCGCCTCCTGGATGCCGTCGCCGTCGAGGTCGAGCCACACGCGGTTGCCGATCTCGACCGGGGGCAGGTCTGCCAGGGTCGTCAGGTCGCCCAGACCTCCGGCCTTCACGAAGCTGCCGCTGTTCGTCTCGAAGCCGGTCGACATCATCGCTCCGCGCTGAGTCGTGCCGTCGGAGTGCTGGTACACGCGGACGCCGTCGGAGCTGAGGTCGAGCGGATCGACCACCGTGGCCATGGTGTTCACATAGCCGGGGATCTGGAGGGCGGACCCGAGGGCGGTGTTGCCGTGATAGTCGACCTGGCTCGCCAGCCGGGAGAAGATCGTCTGATAGAACTTGCCTCCGCCGGGGCCCCAGTCGTTGGGCGCGGCCATGCCGGACGTCGCACCGCCGCAGGAGCCGTCGTTCTCCAGGGTGTAGCCACCGGAGGGGTCGACGCACGCACGCAGGAGGTCACCGGCGCCGATGTAGGTGTGCACGGTCGATTCCGATGCCGTCGTGCTCCCGAGCGCTGCGCCGTTCTGGTCGCCCGAGCGGTCCTTGATCGACAGCAGGATGTTGCCGCCGGAATCGAAGGCGACGCTCGACGCCACCGGCGACGGACCCGCGGAGCGCGGGCCCGAGACGGCGAACGTGTCCGACCACGGCCTGTAGGGCGACGATCCCGCCGGCCCCGACGAGTTGTAGGCGGTGGCCCGGGGGTAGTCGAGTCGCACGCTGAGGACGGGAGCGCCGAACTGCCGGGTGTCCTCGTCCATCGGCACCACCACAGCGCGCAGGTCGGCTGCCGTCGGGCCGGTGCAGGTGAGGGTGGCGTACACCGTGCCGTCGAAGGTCCCGAGACCGTACGGACGGACGTTCGCGGGCGCGCAGCCGCTCACCGAACCCAGTGGCAGCGGGATCGCCACGGGCGCTCCCGCGCTGGGCGCCGCGGTCGGAGTCGCGCCGGGCGTCAGGGGCACGGCGTAGAGGTTCTTGTCGTTGAGGTTGACCGCGTACAGGGTTCGCCCGTCGCTCGAGACCTCGATGTCTCCGAGGCCGATCTTCCCCACTGCCGGAAACGCTGCAGCGTCGTGGAACCAGTCGTAGGTCGCCGGGTCGATGACGCCGCGCGGGTCGGCTCCGGCGTTCGGGATCTGCACGAAGAGACCGGCATTCGCCGCTCCGGACGTGGTGTCGCTGATGTAGATCGCGCCGAGGCCCTGCGGACCGACGGGCGTGCTGCGGCGGAAGGAGGCGGCACTGAAGACGTGAGTGGTGCCGTAGTTGGACGTTCCCCAGACGGTTCCGATCTGACCCTGCGTCGCAAGCACCGTGCGCCCGGAGGCCGGAGAACCGGTCGTCGTGTAGGGCATCGAGTACAGCGCGGGGAGCGCGCCGTGGTTCGGCGTGGGATTCGCCGTGGTCTGCATGAAGTTCGTGCTGATCATCGACCGCTGGGTCGGCACGACCACCTGCGGCGTTCCGCCCTCCGTACGCACCATGCCCTCGCGGGTGGCGCCGAGGCTGACGCCGCTGGCGCCGAGGGTGACGAACTGCACGCTGCTGCCGTTGCTCGCACCGACGCGGGCGGGTCGGAACGGCGCGGGGAGGGTGAACTCGACACGCACCGCCTCGGTCGCCGCTCCGGCCACCGACAGCGTGTACGTGCCGTCGGCCGCGGTCGTCGCGGTGCCGACCACGACCCCGCGTGAATCCGTCGCGGTCACCGAGACGCCGCGCAGTCCGGTGTCGCCGCCGAAGTCGCCTGAGGCGGCATCCCGCACACCGTTGTCGTTGAAGTCCTGGAACACGGTGCCGCTCACCGCGCCATCCGCAGCGGTCGCGGCCTGGCCCCCGACGAGGGTTCCGGTGAGCGCGATCGCGCCCGCGAGAGAGGCGGCGACGAGCGCACGCATCCGCGGCGTCTTCTCCGGGTGTCGACGATGCGTCACGAACAGTCCCATTGATCCCCCAAGACCTCACGGGAGGCACGCTCAGCGCGCCCACAGCAAACAAACAGCAGAACGTTAGCATTTCCGGTCTTGAATTCCGGTATACTACGCAGCCACTCCCGGCTACCCGGCCAGTTGTGCGGCGAGTGGCACGGGAACTCCCTGCTCAGGGGTGAGATCGACGGTCACGGTCTGCGAGGGGAGATCCGCCTCGAAGCGCAACAGTCGCCCGTCTGAGTCGATCCAGAAGCGGGTGTTCCCGCCCTTCCTTTCGGCGGAGTCCGCGTCAGACGGGCCGGCGATCACATCGACCGGGGCGCCGTCGATCTCGTCGGCGCGCAGCCACGCGGCATCCGACTGCGCGAGCAGCTGCGCGTTCTCCGGACGGTCCATCCCCAGGCTCAGCACGAGGAGCAGGACCGCGTCGACGGAAGAGGTCGACGGGTCGAGCGGTCGCGCGCCCCCCGGCTCGGCGGGTGGTGCCGCGGGGATGCCGGGGTCGGCCGCGATGCCGCCCCAGCCGACGAAGGTCGAGGCGTTCCAGGTCACGATCGCGGTGTCCCCGTCGAGCTCGGCCGCCGCGATCCCGACTCCTGCCCGGTGGTCGACCCGTCCGCGCAGCGCGACCGGAGCTCCGCCGGCGGTCACCTCCGTGCGGAACTGCGTGCTCCCCGACTGGTACGCGAGGAAGCGCGCGACAGCGAGGCGCTCGGCCTCGTCGGTGCTGAGGGCGCGCGGCCCGCTCGTGGCCGTGGACGTCGGCACGGGTTCGGGAGTCCCCGCCCCCGCGACTGCCACCGTCGCGACGATTCCGCCGATCAGGGCCGCACTGAGCGCGGCGGCACCCCAGAGGCGGCGTCTCATCGCGCGACGCAGCACGACCATCACCGCCCTCCGAACAGCGAGGACCCCAGCGGACGGTCACGGTCGAACCCGGGCAGGACGAGGAAGGAGCCGGATGCCGTGGTCCGAGCGAACGCGAGGAGGGCGTCGGCCTCCGACATCCGCTCGAGCGTGCGGGTGAAGGTCGACAGCTCCGCCTGCATGCTGATGAACAGCAGCCCGAGGGGCTCTTCCATCGAATACGACCGGCGCAGCATGAGCGGCACACCGGCCGGTCGCGGGTGGGCTCGTCGCGCGTGCGCGTCGGCGGGGATGCGGTAACGGCCGTCGGCGGACTTCGCCTGCAGGTCCACGTCGTCGCCGATGCGTCCGCCCGAGAGCGGCGCACCGCTCGCGCGACGGCGACCGATCGCAGCCTCCTGCTCCCCGACGCTCAGGGAGCGGAACGCCGCCACGTCGACCTCCATGCGGCGGACGACCAGGATCGTGCCCCCGGCGGCGGGGCCGTCGGGGATCCAGACGGATGCCGCGAACTCCTCCTTCGTCGTGGGCACCGCGATGCCGTCGACGAAGCCGAGGAGGTTGCGCGGAGCGGAATGCCCGCGACGGACCCTCTCGTCGGGGCCGCGTGTCCCGCGCTGTCGCCACCGCTCCTGCAGCGCGGTCGTCTTCTCGGCCACCCGCACCAGCACGAGCGGCAGCAGCAGCGGATCGGAAGCGCACACCTGCACAACCACGTCTCCCCCGCGGTGCTGCTCGTCGATGTCCTCCCGGGGGAAGCTCGGCAGCGGCTCGGCACCCGGGGCCCCCGGGTGCGCGGCCGCGACGAGGCGCGGCCCGACGCCGACCGTCACCGTGAGGTCGCCCGGCTCGAGGCCGACGAGCGCCGGATCACGGCCCTCGACGAGATCGAGGATCAGCGCGCCGAGATCGGCGAGCACGGATGCGGGATCGCCGGACAGGTCGTAGACGGCGAGCGCCAGGTGCGGTTGGGCGATGCGCGGTCGGGCGACGCCCGCCTGGCGCGCGCCCGCGGCATCCACTCGGGTCCGACCCGGCTCGGAAGCCGTTGCCGATCCGCGGGGAGAGGCTGCTCCGGCGAGCGCGAGGCCGAGCGCCGCGGCGCCTCCCGAGCCGAGCAGAGCCCTCCGCGACAGCCCCCGCGGGCGCTCCCCGTGCTCGCCGAGATGGTGATCCTGCTTCATACTGCTCCCGCTCCGCGCGCTGCCTATGATGGGGCGATGCGCGCCCGAGTCGCCCCTCTGACCCTGCTCGTATCCGCTGTTCTCGTCCCGGCACTGCTGATGTCCGGATGCTCTGCGTCGTCGCCCGCACCCGAGGTCGCCGACGGCCCGGCGCTGCTGCGCGTGCCTGCGGACCACCCCACGATCACCGACGCCGTCGAGGCCGCCGACGAGGGCGACACCGTGCTCGTCGCCCCCGGCGTGTACCGCGAGACGGTCGCGATCGCCACGGCCGGCATCACGCTGCGCGGCGAGGCCCGCGACGAGGTCGTCATCGACGGCGAGGTGCGCCGCGGCAACGGCGTGGTCGTCTCCGCCCCCGGCGTGACCGTGCAGAATCTCACGGTGCGCAACGCCACGCAGAACGGCGTGCTCGTCACCGGGATGCGCAGCGACGACGGCACCCCGGCCGGCGGCCACGACGGCTACCGGACGATCGACACCGACGACTTCCCGCTGCTCGACGGGTTCCGTGTCGACCACGTCACGGCCTCGAACAACGGGCTCTACGGCATCTACGCCTTCAACGCGGCGAACGGCGTCATCACCGACTCCTACGCCTCCGGCGGCGCGGACTCCGGCATCTACGTGGGTCAGTGCGAGCGGTGCAACATCGTCGTGAGCGGCAACGTCGCGGAGCGAAACGCCGTGGGCTTCGAGATCGCCAACGCGGGCGGCGGGCTGATCGTCACCGGCAACCGCTTCGTCGGCAACCGTATCGGCGCGACCATCGCCTCGGACTACCAGGAGGCATACGTACCCCAGCGGGCGGCCACCCTGGTCGGCAACGTCATCGCCGCGAACGCCGAGGTCGCGACCCCCGAGCAGGCCGAGGGCGGCTTCGGGATCGGGGTCGGCATCGCGGGCGGCACCGAGAACGCGGTGACCGCCAACCTCGTCGAGGCGAATCCGGCAGCGGGAGTCGTCGTCACCTCCGCGGAGGACCTCGGCCCGGAGGCCAACCGGATCACCGGCAACGCCCTGCGCGGCAACGGCCTCGACCTGGTCTACTCGCCGAGCGCGCGGGCGCCGGGCGCCGAGAACTGCTGGGAGGGCAACGCGGGGGCCGTCAGCGCGCCATCCGACCTGCAGACCCTGTCGCCCTGCTCCGCCCCGGCCGCTGTCGACGCGGTCGTGTTCGCGCCGGTCGCGGGGCCGGCCGGCATCCCGTTCTCCGAGGTCGCCGCGCCGCCGGCACAGCCCGATCTCGGGTCGGTCGATGCTCCGCTGCAGCGGTGGGAGGGCGCTGAAGACGTGCCGCAGATCGACGTCGCGGGCATCGGCATCCCGTCGCCCGACCTGCTCGCCGAGAACTCCGCGGTCCGCTGGTAGCGCGATCTCGGGGATGGGGACGGAGCGGGAGCGATCCGTCCCCATCCGTGCGAGGCCGAGGCTGTACCTCCGCCCCCGGAGGGAGGGGGCGTCGAAGGCTCTCGCACCCGGGCATCCCGTCGTGCTCGAGGGGCGGGGATGCCGGCGGGTCTCGGAAGTCAGCTGCGCCCCCGAGGGTGCGGCAGCTCCGAGGTCTGCGGGCGAGGGATGCGGGCGGGAAGCAGACGGAGATGGTGTCTCCGCGTGGAGATGGCGTCGTCGTCGATCGTCATCCGACTCTCCCTCGCGCGATCCTCGCGGGGAGGGTACGGAGAGCGAGACGTACCCCACGCCCCGCTCTCCGCTCACCCTTTTCCCAATTACAGTGGCAACCGGCTTCGGCCTGATCGGCGTCTCTCCGGCGGGCAGAAACGTAGCAAGGCGACGTTCACGCAAGAGCCGCGGGTGTGTGAACGTTCCATTCAGGTGATCACTTCTGCTCCGGTTCGTCTCTGCTTCCGCTCTGGTTCTGCTCTGAGCAGAACCGCTCGATGCCCGCGCCTGGCGCGACGTACCGTGAGTCATGGCCGACATCGTCCCGTTCTCCCGCGCACCCCGCCCCGCCGACCCCGAGCCGCTCTGGCGCCACCTGCTCGGCGATCAGCTGCGGCGCCGCCGCCACGACCGCGAAGAGACGCTCACCGAGACCGCGGAGCGCGCCGGCGTCTCGCCGCAGTACCTCTCCGAAGTCGAACGCGGGCTCAAGGAGCCGTCGAGCGAGATGATCGCCGCGATCGCCGGAGCGCTCGACATCTCGCTCATCGAGCTCACGAGCGCGGTGGCAGACGAGCTGCGGACGGCGGCCGCCCCGGCATCCGCTGCCGTCTCCGCCGCCCGCGGTGCGTTCGTTCTCGCCGCCTGAGCGAGCTCACGCCGTCCGCTCCCCCAGCACGGTGTCGATGAGGCCGTAGCCCAGCGCTGCGGATGCGGTGAACACCCGATCGCGATCGGTGTCGGCGCGCAGCTCCTCGACCGTGCGCCCGGAGTGCCTGGCGAGGATGGACTCCATGTCGGAGCGCACCCGTACGACCTCGTCGGCCGCGAGGATCAGATCGGGGATCGCACCGCGCGACTGTCCGGCCGGCTGGTGCAGCACGATGCGCGCGTGCGTCAGCGCGGACCGCTGCCCCGCAGCGCCCGCCGCCACCAGCAGCGCCGCCGGGCCGATCGCCTGGCCGACGCACGTCGTCGCGATCGCAGGACGGATGTGCTGCATGGTGTCGTAGATCGCCAGAGCCGCCCCGGGATCGCCGCCCTCGCTGTTGACGTAGAACTGCACGGCCGACTCCGGGCTGTCGGCGTCGAGGTGCAGCAGCTGCGCGATGAGCGCGTTGGCGACGCCCGCGTCGATGCCGGTGCCCAGGTAGATCACGCGCTCCGCGAGCAGGTGCGAGTACACGTCCATGACGCGCTCGCCCCGTGGATGCTGCGCGATGACGTTCGGGATCGTGTAGCTGCTCATGAGCCGACCCCCAGTCCGACCCGCGCACGCCGGCGCGGCATGATCTCGGCGACCGAATCGAGGATGCCGTCGATGAAGCCGTAGTCCTGCGCCTGCTGTGCGGTGTACCAGCGGTCGTGCAGCGAGTCCTCGAAGATGCGCTCGGGCGGCTGCCCCGTGTCGTCGGCGATGAGGCCCAGCACCGTGTCGCGCATGTGGCGCAGGTCGCCGGCCTGGGTCTCGATCTCGACTGCGGATCCGCCGATGCCCGCGGACCCCTGATGCATGAGGATACGGGCGTGCGGCAATGCCCGGCGCTTGCCTTTCGCCCCGGCGGAGAGGAGGAACTGGCCGGCGCTGCAGGCGAGCCCGAGCGCCAGGGTCGAGACGTCGTTCGGGATCAGGGTCATGAGGTCGCGGATCGCGAGCATGGACGGCACCGAACCACCCGGGGAGTGGATCCACAGGGCGATGTCGGTGGTCGGGTCCTCGGCCGACAGGGTCAGCAGCTGCGTCATGAGCAGCGTGCCGTTGTCGTCGTCGAGAGCGCCGTCGAGCACGAGCACCCGCTCGTGGAACAGCGCGCGGCGGGCCTCTGGCCCGAACTGCGGGATGGGGTTGTCTTCGCTCATGCCCCCAGCATCCGTCGCCCCCTCGCGGTCCACGCGGGAATCCGCCGGGGGCGGATCCGCCGTGAGCAGAGCCATGCCTTCGCGTGCGGGGAGCCGTGCCGCGCTCGTCGCTCGTGACTCCTCGCTCGTGACGAAGGAGATCTCTCGCTGCGAAGGAGGTTTTCTCGCCCCCGCTCCTGCAAAACGTGTGATCTCCTTCGTTACGGGTGTCCGTCGTTCCGTGCGCGCTGCCCGAGCGTGTCTGGAATACGGTGGGCTCGTCCACCACGAACCCGGAGAACACCATGCCCCTTCACGACGGTGTCGGCGAGGGCGTCGACATCGACGCCTGCATCGCCCTGCTCGAGGCTCACGGAGTGCCCCTCGACCCCGGGCTGCAGTCCGCCGAGCTCGCCGAGATCGAAGCCCGCTACGGATTCGTGTTCAGCCCCGACCATCGGCACCTGCTCGCGCGGGTCCAGCCGGCGGGCGAACGGTGGCTGCACTGGACGAGAGACAGCGAGGACAGCATCCGGTCCCGCCTCGACTGGCCCCGCGAGGGGGTGCTTTTCGACGTCGAGAACAACGCGTTCTGGCCCGCCGGCTGGGGTGTCAGGCCGCCGAACGCTGAAGCGCGCAGCGCTGTCGTGACGGAGCGGGTTGGGCAGTGGCCGACGCTCGTTCCCCTGTTCGCGCACCGGTACATGCCCGCCGCCCCGGCCGGCCCCGGCGCTCCCGTCTTCTCGGTCTGGCAGACCGACGTGGTGTTCTCCGGCGCGGACCTGCTGGACTGCCTCCGTCGCGAGCTCGAGCCAGACACCGCCGGCTCCCCCGTCATCGACGTGTCGGCAGACTCCTGCGTGCCCTGGTCGCTCTTGCCCTTCGAGCAGGAGGTGGCCGAGTAGGGCGTACCGGCGTCGCGATCCTTCGCACGCGCGTAACATCGCCGACTCATGACGGACGTAGCCTCGACCGCATGACGACGCAGCAGACACCCGAGTGGCAGTGGTCGGAGGACGGCATCAACTTCCGCACCCGCAAGTGGGTGCGCCCGGAGGACCTGAACGCCAACGGTTCGCTGTTCGGCGGCAGCCTGTTGAAGTGGATCGACGAGGAGGCGGCGATCTACGCGATCGTGCAGCTGGGCAACTACCGCGCGGTCACGAAGCACATCTCCGAGATCACGTTCGAGGCCTCGGCCGTACAGGGCGACCTCGTCGAACTCGGACTGCAGGCGACGCACTTCGGCGTCACCTCGCTCACGATGCGCGCAGTGGCCCGCAACATGATCACCCGGAAGCGCATCCTCACGATCGAGAAGATCGTGTTCGTGAGCCTCGACGAGAACGGGCGTCCGACACCGCACGGGTACCGCGACATCACCTACAACCGCGACCGGATGCCGACGGAGCGGCTCGTGACCGGGACGGTTCCGCTGCCGAAGCTGTGATCGCAGGGGATCGCACGTAATGAAGGACGCGCCGCGGCATCCTGTCCTTCGCTGCGTGTGATCTCCTTCGTCACGCGTGGACCACGGGGTGACGAAGGAGCAGGCGCGTCAGCGGGCGAGCGCCGGGATGGTGCCCGTCGCAGGCGGCGACGACGTGGCGGGCGCGGCCGTCGTGACCGCGGCCCCCGCCTGCGCCTCTCCGGTCGATGCGGCGAGGCGGGCGGCGCGCGCGGTCGACCGAGCGGGCTCTCCCGCGTTGACGATGCCGCGCACCACCGCGCCGATGACCAGCAGCCCGACCAGCAGCGCCCCCGACACGATGACCGGCATCCACTGATTCGCGAACGACGCGGCCAGGCTCAGCACCGCGGCGGGGATCCAGACCCCCACTGCGCCGCCGGCCAGACCGGCCGCTCCGCGCATGACGGCGATCGCCGCGACCAGCGCGCACAACCCGGCCAGCACGGCCCCCATTATTCCGATCGGCACCAGAACCGATGCCAGATCGCTCGCAACCCTCGATGACGTCATGACGACCCCCCGTCAGCGGACCCTCCGCACCATCAACAGTACGAAGGAGGCGCCGCTCCGGCATCCATCTGCAGGATGATGTTGCGTAATCTTGACGAGCCGTTCAACGTCGGGTCAGCCACCCGAACCGCGACCCGCGCACCGTGCGGATCGGCTGGGTGACGACGGCATCCACGACCATGGATCCATCGGTCGGGCCGACGATCGCCATGGTCGACGTCTCGGTGGCCTCGACCGGGTCGACCTTGAGGTGAGCGAGTCCGCGGTGCGCTCGGACGTAGGCGGGCACGAGCAGCAGGATCGCGCCCAGCCACGCGAGCGGATTGCTGAGCGCGACGCCCTCGAAGCCGATCAGCGCGCCGAGCACCACGGCGGCTCCCACGCGCATCACGAGCTCGATCACACCGGTCACCGTCGGGACGAGCGTGTGGCCGAGACCCTGCAGCGCCCCGCGGAGCACGAACAGGATGCCGAGCGCCCAGTACCCGCACCCGTTGATGATGAGCATCACGTGCGCGAGATCGACCACCTCGTCGGCATCGACGCCGTGCCCGACGAACAGGCGCACGAGCGGGGCGCCGAAGGCGATGATCACGACGCCGAGCAGCAGACCCGCGCCGATCGCCATCCACGTCCCCTCGATCACACCACGGCGGATGCGGTCGGGCCGCCGTCCGCCGAGGTTCTGCGCCGCGTACATCGAGGCGGCGAGACCCAGCGACGAGAGGAACGCGACCGCGAGACCGTCGACGCGGGACGCCGTCGTGTACGCCGCGACCGCGTCGGAGCCGAGCGTGTTGAGCGCGACCTGCACGGTCAAGGTGCCGATCGCGATGATCGACGCCTGGAAGCCCATCGGCAGCCCCAGCCGCAGGTGCTCGCGGACGTCGTCGCGCGTGACCCGCCAGTCGGCCGCGCGCAGGTGCAGCATCGGCAGGCGGCGGCGCACGAACTCCAGGCACAGCACGACCGAGACGGCCTGCGCCACGACGGTCGCGAGCGCCGCGCCGCCCACCCCCCAGTCGAGGGGGCCGACCATGAGAACCACGAGGCCGACGTTCAGCGCGCACGACACCGTGAGGAAGACGAGCGGCGTGCGGGAGTCGCCGATCGCGCGGATGATCGCCGAGAGGTAGTTGAAGAACATCGTCGCGCTCGCGCCGAGGAAGCTGATCTGCGTGAAGGTCGTCGCCTCGGGCAGCAGTTCGACCGGCGTCTGCAGCAGCTCGAGCAGCGGGCGGGAGATGAGGGGCGCGACGATCGTCAGCACCACGCTCGTGACGCCGGTGAGGATGACGCCCGTCGCGACGGACCGACGGACACCGGGGGCGTCGCCGGCTCCGAACGCCTGTGCGATCGGGATCGCGAACCCGCTGGTCAGGCCCCAGGCGAAGCCGATGAGCAGGAACAGCAGGCTTCCGGTCGCGCCGACGGCGGCGAGGGACTGCACGCCGAGGTGGCGACCGACGACGACGGCATCGGCGAACTGGTACATCTGCTGCACCACGTTGCCGATGAGCAGCGGGATCGAGAACGAGAGGATGACACGCCACGGGCGACCCGTGGTGAGGGAGGTGGCCATGGGGAAGCGGCTCGCAGGACTGGGGGGACGGATCGGGGGAGCCACCATTTTATCGAATCGATTCGGGACAACACCATCCCCGATCGGCAACTACGGTCTATGGGATGAGCACCACGAAGCGCACAGCATCCGACACCGGCGTCGGCGACGACGAGCAGCACCTGCGGCGAGCGCTGAGCAACCGCCACATCCAGCTGCTCGCGATCGGCGGAGCCATCGGCACCGGCCTCTTCATGGGCAGCGGCAAGACGATCTCGGTCGCGGGCCCGTCGGTGATCTTCGTCTACATGATCATCGGGTTCATGCTGTTCTTCGTCATGCGGGCCATGGGCGAGCTGCTGCTGTCGAACCTCAAGTACAAGTCGTTCAGCGACTTCGCGAGCGACCTGCTCGGACCCTGGGCCGGCTTCTTCACCGGATGGACCTACTGGTTCTGCTGGGTGGTCACCGGGGTCGCCGACGTCATCGCGATCGCCGGGTACACCGACGCGCTGTTCCCCGGCATCCCGCTGTGGATCCCCGGACTGCTCGTCGTCGTCATCCTGCTCGCGCTGAACCTGCCGACCGTGGCGGCGTTCGGCGAGATGGAGTTCTGGTTCGCGCTCATCAAGATCGTCGCGATCGTGGCGCTCATCGTCACGGGTCTCGTGATGATCGTCACCGGGTTCCAGCACGAGGCCGGAACCGCGAGCTTCGCGAACCTGTGGAACCACGGCGGCATGTTCCCGCACGGCTTCATGGGCTTCGTCGCCGGCTTCCAGATCGCGGTGTTCGCTTTCGTGGGCGTCGAACTCGTCGGCACCGCGGCGGCCGAGACGAAGGACCCGGAGCGCAACCTGCCGAAGGCGATCAACGCCATCCCGATCCGCATCCTGCTGTTCTACGTGGGCGCGCTCGTGATCCTCATGGCCGTCACGCCCTGGACCGAGTACGTCGCCGGAGAGAGCCCGTTCATCGCGATGTTCGCGCTCGCCGGGCTCGGCATCGCCGCGACCGTGGTGAACCTCGTCGTGCTCACCTCGGCGATGTCGAGCGCGAACTCGGGCATCTACTCGACCTCGCGCATGGTGTTCGGCCTGGCGAAGGACGGCGACGCCCCTCGCCTGTTCGGCCGCCTGTCGAAGCGGCGCGTGCCGCAGAACGCGCTCTTCCTCTCCTGCATCCTGCTGCTGTCGGGCGTGGTGCTGCTGTACGCGGGCAAGGACATCGGCACCGCGTTCGACATGGTCACGACGGTCTCGGCCGTGTGCTTCATGTTCGTGTGGACGATCTTCCTGTTCAGCTACCTGGCCTACCGCCGCAACCGCCCGGAGAAGGCGGCCACGTCGACGTTCCGGATGCCGGGCGGCGTGTTCATGGTGTTCGTGGTGCTCGCGTTCTTCGTGTTCATCCTCTGGGCCCTCACCACGCAGCCCGACACGCTCACCGCGCTGCTCGTGACCCCGATCTGGTTCGCGCTGCTGATCGTCGCGTGGCTCTTCGTGCGGAAGTCGCAGAACCACCTCGAGCGGCACGCCGCGCACATCGCGCACCTGCGGAGCGACGCCGCGGAGTAGGGACGCGGCCGACGCACAGCACCGGACGGATATTCTGGACGCCGCGGTCGCGGAAGGAGAGCGATGTTCGACAGTCCGCTCTCAGCCTCGGCCTACGAGATCCTCGGTGTGGATCCGGACGTCGAGCACGACGAGCTGCGCCGGGCCTATCGCCTGCGGCTGCGGCAGACGCATCCCGACACGGGCGGCGACGCCGCGGTCTTCATCCAGGTGCAGCGCGCGTGGGAGCTCGTCGGCACGCCCGAGCTGCGCGCGGCCTACGACCGCCGCAGCGGGGTGCACCCCGGCATCCCCACGGATTCGGAGGAGTCGGGATGGCGTCCGCGCGCCGCAGCGCGCACCGACACCCGCCCGAAGGCACGATCGTACGGGCATCCCGGCGGGTGGCGCCGCGAGAGGTATCTGACCCTGATCCGCGAGTGGGCGGGATTCGGCGTCGAGGTGCCTGACCCGTACGACCCGGCGCTCGTGCGCTCCGCGCCCCGCGACCTGCGGCGGCTGCTCGCCGACGCCCTCGCCGAAGAGGCCACCGCGCGCACCGTCAGCACGCTCGGCATGGGGTTCACCGTGTGGCACGACGTCGCGACGGGCCCCGACCCCGACGACAAGCTCGACCACGTGGTGCTGAGCCCGTCTGGACTCTACGGAGTGATGTCGGAGGACTTCGGCGGCGTCGTCGGCTTCCGCCGCGGCGAGATCACCGGGCCGAGCCTCGGCACGAGGGCGCCGGTCACCGCGGCCCTCGCCCGCATGCGCGCCGTCGCCAAGGCCGCGAGGGTGAAGTTCGGCGGAGCGATCATCGTGCTCCCCGACGACGACCTCTCGCAGGCGGTGACGCCGCTCGGCACGAGTCGCGGCGTGCCGGTCGTGGTCGTGCGGCGCAGCGCTCTGTCGATGGTGCTGCGGCAGGGCGTGCCGGGTGCTCGCGCGATCGGCGGCAACGAGCTGTTCGACGTGCGCACGCGGTTGCAGCAGACCGTTCGCTTCGTCTGACCCCGCCCGCCCCTCCCCCGCCCCGGCCCATCCCCCTCCCCGGCCCGTCCCGCTCTCCGGCCCGCCGAGCCACCCCTTTCGCGTCGAGCCACCCCTGTACGAGCCGCACAGAAGGGGGTGGTTCGGGCATAAGGGGGTGGCTCGGCGAAAGCGGGCGGGCGTTGACGGGAGCGTCAAACCGGTTTACACTCGTCAAACCGGTTCACGAAAGCCGAGTGCAGTCACGAGGAGGTGGCATGAGCCGCACGACCATCGCCGATGTCGCCCGCGAAGCAGGCGTCACCAAGGCCACCGTGTCGCACGCCCTGAGCGGCAAGCGCCCCATCTCCGACGACACCAGGGCGAAGGTGCTCGCCGCCGTCGAGAAGCTGCAGTGGGTCCCGAGTCAGAGCGCCCGCGCCCTCGCGACGCAGCGGGCCAACGCCGTCGCGGTCGTGCTCGCACGCGACCCCGAGGTCATCGCGAACGACTCGTTCTTCCCCGCCTTCATCGCCGGCGTCGAATCGGTGCTCGCCGAGACCGAGACCGCACTGCTGCTGCAGGTCGTGCCGGACCGGGATGCCGAGGAGCGGGCGTACCGCACGCTGAGCCACGGCCGCGCCGACGGCGCCCTGCTGCTCGACCTGCGCACCGACGACTGGCGGGTCCCGCTGCTCGAGCAGCTGCGCGTACCCACCGTGCTCGTCGGCGCCTACGAGCAGCCGACCCGGTTCTCCTGCGTGCGCACCGACGACGCCGCACCGGTGACCGAGATCATCGACCACCTGCGCGCCGCCGGGCACACGCGCATCGCCCACGTCTCCGGGCCGCTCGACTACGTGCACTCGCGCGTGCGCGCCGACGCGTACATCGCAGCGATCGGCGACGACAGCCTGCTGCGCGAGGGCGACTTCACGGCATCCAGCGGCCGAGAGCGCACCGCCGAACTGCTCGCGCTGCCCGACCGGCCGACCGCGATCCTGTACTCGAACGACACCATGGCCATCGCCGGACTCTCGTACGCGCGGTCGCAGGGGCTGAACGTCCCCCGCGACCTCGCCATCTCCGGCTTCGACGACGACCACCTCTCCGCCCACCTCTCCCCCGCCCTGACGAGCGTGTCGTCGGGGCCGGCGGCCCGCGGTCGCGCAGCGGCCCGGCTGCTGCAGGCCGACATCCTCGGCGCCGACCCGCGCGTCGAAGACGTCGACTGCACGGTCGTGCACTTCCGCGCGAGCACCGCGGGCTGACCCGCACCAAAAGAGATCCCGACCAGCACGACCCGAACGGCACCACCCGACAGCATCACCCGAACCATCGCGTCAAGGAGGACACCATGAAAAAGATTCGTGCAGCAGCGCTGCTGGGCGTCACCGCCCTCGTCGTCACCGGCTGCTCGGCGGGCGGCGGAGGCGGAGGCGGTTCCGCCGACGGCACCGGTCCGATCAAGATCTGGCTCTCGAACAACGAGCAGGAGGTCGAGTGGGGCCAGTCGATCGTCGACGCCTGGAACGCCGAGCACCCCGACGAGAAGGTCACCGCGCAGGAGATCCCCGCCGGCTCGTCGTCGGAGGAGGCCATCACCGCGGCGATCACCGCCGGCACCGCCCCCTGCCTCGTCTACAACGTGGCTCCGGCCGCAGTGTCGGGATGGGTCAAGCAGGGCGGGCTCGTCGACCTCAGCGAGATCGACGGCGCCGACGACTACATCACCGAGCGCGGCGGAGAGGTCGACTCCTACTCGACCGACGGCGCCTACTACCAGCTGCCGTGGAAGTCGAACCCCGTCATGGTGATGTACAACAAGGCACTGTTCCAGGCCGCCGGCATCGACCCCGAGAACCCGCAGATGAACACGTACGACGCGTTCCTCGACGGGTCGCGCAAGATCGTCGAGTCCGGCGTGCAGAGCGCCATCTGGCCCGCGCCGACCAGCGAGTTCTACCAGCCGTGGTTCGACTTCTACCCGCTGTACCTGGCGGAGACCGACGGCACGATGCTCGTCGAAGACGGCAAGGCCACGATCGACTCGGATGCCGGCCGCACCGTCGCCGAGTTCTGGTCGACGTTCTACGAGGAGAAGCTCTCGCCGAACGAGGCCTCGACCGACGACGCGATGTCGGCCGGCACCACGGCCATGCAGCTCGCCGGCCCGTGGGCGATCCCCTCGTACGCCGACACGGTCGACGTGGGCTTCATGCCGGTGCCGACCAGCGACGGCCGCGAGAACCCGACGACGTTCGCCGACTCGAAGAGCGTCTCGATGTTCACCGCCTGCGAGAACCAGGGCACGGCGTGGGAGTTCCTGAAGTTCTCGACCAGTGAGGACAGCGACGGCAAGCTGCTCGAGGCCACGGGTCAGATGCCCATGCGCACCGACCTCACCGGCACCTACGCCGACTACTTCAGCGCGAATCCCGACTACGTGTCGTTCGCGGAGCAGGCGGAGGCGACGGCCGATGTGCCGAGCATCGCGAACTCGGTCGAGGCGTGGCAGGCGTTCCGCGACGAGTACTCCTCGGCCGTGATCTTCGGCAAGGAGTCGATCGACGACTTCCTGAAGAACGCCGCGACGAAGATCGACGACCTCGTGGCCGAGTGACGACAGGGTCATGACTCTCCGAGACGACGCGGTCACGGACGTGGCCGGGGCACCCGCTGCCCCGGCCACCCCTCCGGCCCGGTCATCGCGATCGCTGCGCACCCGCCTGCTGGGAGCGCAGCCGATCGGAGGCGCGTTCGCGCTGCCGTACCTCGTGTTCGTGCTGGCGATCTTCGCGTTCCCCCTCGGCTTCGCGGTCTACATCGCCTTCCACGACTACTTCTTCACCGCCCCCGGTGCCGAGGTCGAACGGCCCTTCGTGGGCTTCGACAACTTCGTCACCGTGCTCACCGACCCGCGGGTGCTCGGCGCCTTCCGCAACACGCTGATCTTCCTCGTGATCAACGTGCCGCTCACCGCCGTGCTGTCGCTCGTGCTCGCGGCGGCGCTGAACACCGGCATCCGCTGGGCAGCCGCCTATCGGGTGGCGTTCTACGTGCCGTATCTCACGGCGAGCGTCTCGCTCGTCGGAGTGTGGATGCTGCTGTTCTCGGGCAACGGACTGATCAACACGATCCTTGGTCCGCTCGCACCCGACCCCTCGTGGCTCGTGAACAGCGGGCTGGCGATGCCGATGATCGCGTTCTACGTGACGTGGAAGCAGCTCGGCTTCTACATCCTGCTCTACCTCGCCGCCCTGCAGAACGTGCCGAAAGAGCTGTACGAGTCGGCCGAGACCGACGGGGCAGGGGCGTTCTCCCGGTTCTGGAACGTCACGGTCCCCGGCGTGCGCAGCGCGACGACGCTCGTGCTGATCCTCTCGATCATCACGGGGGCGAACCTCTTCACCGAGCCCTACCTGCTGACGAACGGCGGCGGACCGGACGGCGCATCGACGACCCCGGTGCTGCTGATCTACCAGCTGGGCATCCAGCAGCAGAACCCCGACACCGCGGCGGCGATCGGCATGATCCTCGTGATCCTCGTCGGGATGCTGTCGCTGCTGGCCAACCGCGCGACGAGGGAGCGATGATGACCCGCCGACGTTCACTGCCCCGCATCCTCAGCATCGTCCTGCTGACGGTCGCGGCGATCGGATTCGCGTTCCCGTTCTACTTCATGCTGGTCGGCGCGTTCCAGGAGAGCCCGACGAACTCGCCGAGCGAGCTGCTGCCGACGAGCGGGTGGACGGTCGACAACTTCGTCGCCATCGACTCGCGCATCGACCTGCTCGGATCGCTCGTGAACTCGCTGATCTTCACGGTCGGCGTGCTGCTCGGCACTGTCGTGTTCGGTCTGCTGGCCGGCTATGCGATCGCCCGCCTCGACTTCCGTGGCAGGGGCGTCGTGTGGGTGCTCATGCTGCTCGTGCAGATGGTGCCGTTCCAGTTGCTGATGATCCCGCTCTACGTGCAGATCACCCGCAACTACGGCCTCGGCGACTCGTATCTCGGAATGATCCTGCCGTTCCTCATCAACACGACGGCCGTGTTCATCTTCGTGCAGTTCTTCAAGACGCTGCCCGCCGAGATCTTCGAGGCAGCGCGCATCGACGGCGCCGGCGAGATCAGACTGCTGACCTCGGTGGCGATCCCACTGATCCGTCCAGCGCTCGTGACCGTCGTGCTCGTGACGTTCATCGGCCCCTGGAACGAGTTCCTCTGGCCGTTCCTCATCACGAAGGATGCCGCGCTGCAGCCGCTCGCGGTGTCCCTCGCCAACTACATCTCCAACGTCGCGCAGTCGACGGCGAACCCGAACGGGGCGATCCTCGCCGGGGCCACGGCGCTGGCGTTCCCCGTCGTCATCCTGTTCATCGTCTTCCAGCGCTACTTCACCGCCACCGACCTCGGTGCGGCGGTCAAGGGCTGACGCCCGACCACCGCGCCAGAAAGGACCCCCATGTTCACCGGAGCCTCCTTCCCCCTCGGTCCGTTCACGCCCTACGAGGGCAACCCGATCCTGCGCCCGCGCGGCGACAGCTGGGAGTCGGGCAACCTGTACAACCCCGCTGCGCTCGTCGACGGCGACGAGGTCGTGCTGCTGTACCGCGCCCACGCCGACGACATCGTGTCGCACATCGGCATCGCGCGGTCGAGCGACGGCGTGAACTTCACCCGCGAGGACGCGCCGATCCTCTCCCCCTCGGAGGACTACGAGACGTACGGCTGCGAGGATCCGCGCATCGCGCTGATCGACGGCACGTACTACCTCACCTACACGGGGTGGGATCGCCGCAGCGCGCAGCTGTGCCTGGCGACCTCGACCGACCTGCGCACCTGGACCAAGCACGGTCCGCTGTTCGACGACTTCGACACGTTCAAGACCATGGATCCGCGGGGGTTCAACTGGTCGAAGGCCGGGGTCATCGTGCCGCAGAAGATGCACGGCTCGTGGTGGATGTACTTCGGCGAGGGCGGCATCTACTGGGCGACGAGCGACGACCTCATCCACTGGACGCCCGGCACGCCGGACACCCAGCCCATGTACTCGCCGACTCCCGGCACGTGGGACGAGGCGCTCGTCGAGATCGGCACCTCGCCGGTCGTCACCGACAACGGTCTGCTCGTGATGCTCACGAACGGCGCGACGCGCACCGTGCACGACGACGGCACGGTCGACGTCGACTACCGCTGCGGCCAGATCGCGATCGACCCCGACCAGCCCACGAAGGTCATCGCACGCCTGCAGGAGCCGTGGCTGCGCCCGCAGACCTTCGAGGATCTCAACGGACTCGTCTCGAACGTCACGTTCGTCGAGGGGCTCGTGAAGTTCCGCGGCAAGTGGTTCGCGTACTACGGACAGTCCGACACGACGCTCGCCGTCGCGATCCACGACCCCGCCGAGCCGTGGGGCCGGGCGCTCAGGGAGCAGTCATGACGATCTCGCGTCGAGCCTTCCTGACCGCCGCGGCCGCGAGCTCGGCGCTCGCGCTGCTCCCCAGCGGCCCGGTGGATGCCGCGGCGGCGTCTCCGGCATCCGCTCTCCCGGTGCGCGTGCCGGCCGAAGCGGCGCGGGGACGCCGGCTCACGAACCTCGCGCACCTGCGATTCCTGCTCGCGGAAGTGCCCGTCGCGGCGAGCGCGACGCACACGACCTTCGGGATCGAGAGCG
This sequence comes from Microbacterium sp. LWO14-1.2, assembly GCF_038397715.1. Lineage (NCBI taxonomy): Bacteria > Bacillati > Actinomycetota > Actinomycetes > Micrococcales > Microbacteriaceae > Microbacterium > Microbacterium sp. LWO14-1.2. Next base: position 2,036,978 of record NZ_CP151633.1, on the reverse strand, counting down.
ATCCGCGGGTACGCGCGCCCTGGACGTACGCCGACACCGACGGCGCGGGCGGATACCGTCCGGTCGGCGGCGGCACACGCGACGCGGCGACGGGGTACTGGACGCAGGGCGCCTACAACGCCGACGACATCGCCAGGGCCGCGGTCGTCTTCCTGCGCGACTGGAAGGCCACGGGCGACGCGCAGAGTCGCGACGAGGCACGGGACGTGCTGCGCTCGCTCGCGTTCCTGCAGACGGTCTCGGGCCCGAACGCGGGGCGCGTCGTGCTGTGGCAGCAGGAGGACGGCACGCTCACCCCCAGTGCCATCCCCGTCGAGCTGCCCGACCCGTCCGACTCGGCGGAGTCGTACTGGCTCGCCCGCACCGTCTGGGCGTTCGGGGAGGGCTATGCGGCGTTCGCCGCGGAGGATGCCGCGTTCGCGGCCTTCCTGCTCGAACGCCTGCACCTGTGCCTCGACGCGCTGGGCCGCGAGTCCCTCGGACGCGCGGGGCAGTTCGTGCGCAGCGACGGGCGCGACCTTCCGGCATGGCTGATCGCCGGAGGAGCGGATGCCACGGCCGAGGCCATGCTCGGACTCGCGGCCGCCGCGGAGGTCGGCGACCGGCGCAGTCGTGACGCGCTCGCGACGTACGGCGAGGCGGTGGCCGCGATGGCGACGGATCCGCGGGGCGGGTGGCCGTTCGGCGCCGTGCTGCCGTGGACGGGGTCGCTCGGGTTCTGGCACGCGTGGGGCGCAGCGGCACCGGAGGCGCTCGGTCGTGCGGGCACCCTGCTGCGGCGGCGCGACTGGTCGCGGGCGTCTGTGGCCGATGCGGGCACCTTCACGCCGCAGCTGCTCGCCTCCGGAGGACCGCACAACGCGTGGGCGCCGCTGCCCGCCGAGGCGCAGATCGCGTACGGCGCGCACGGTCGGGTGGCCGGCGCCCTCGCTGCGGCGGCGGCCGGTGGCGGCGAGGGACTGCGTGTCATCGCCGGTCTCGCGGCGGGCTGGTTCTTCGGCGCGAACACCGCCGGCCGACCCGTGTACGACGCGGCGACGGGTGTCACGTTCGACGGCGTCGAGACCGACGGACGCATCAACCGCAACTCCGGCGCCGAGTCGACGATCCACGGACTGCTCACGATGCTGCTGCTCGACGCGAACCGCGACGTCGCGGCCCTCGCGACCTCGATCACCGGGTTGAGCTCGTTCTCGGGGCTCCGAGTGCTCGAGGCGGAGACGGCGCGGCTGTCGGCGGGGTGCGTCGTGGAGCGGCCGGCGGGCGGCGCATGGACCGGGGAGGGCAACCTGTCCGCCGGAGCGTTCGTGCGGGTGCCGGCCGGCGAGACGGTGGAGTTCGACGTGACGGAGGCCGGCGGCATCCTGCACGGTCTGATCTGGCGACAGGCGGCCGATGCCGGGGATGCGGTGTGGGAGGTGTTCCGCGGCCGCAAGCGGCTGTGGAGCACCCGCACGCCGGCCGGCGGGACGGGCGACCGCGGTCTCACGGAGGCCGACGGGATGCTGGTGCCGCAGCGCCTCGGCGGGGACCTGCCGGGCGAGGCGGTGGTCGTGCGGTGCACGAGCCGCGGCGACGTGCGGCTCGATGCCCTCGTGATCCAGCCGGCCGTCGCGACGGCGGTGTACGCGACGACCTCGGGCTCGGCGGTGCTGTACGCCGAGGGGACGGGCCGCGACCAGCGAGTGGCGGCTCTGGCCTCTGGCTCCGGGCGCGCGTACGAGGCCGACGGGTCGCAGCGCGGGCAGGCCGTCGGCGGCGGGAAGGTGCGCGTGCGCGGCGGCGGGTTCTCCGTAACGCGGTGAGCGCATCCCCCTCTTCTCCCTCCCTGCCCTCCCCCGTCCTCCCCTGCCTCCTTCCCCCCTTCTTCGCGAACCACCCCTTTGTACCCGAGCCACCCCCTAGTGCGCCGCTCATAAGGGGGTGGCTCGGGCCGAAGGGGGTGGGTCGGCGGGCGGGCGGGCGGGAGCGGGGCGCGGCGGGAGCGGGGCGCGGCGGGAGCGGGGCGGGGCGAGCGGGCGGCGCGTAGCCTGGGAGGGTGCCCCTGAACGATCCGCTGCCCGACCGCCCCGCACCCGACAACCCCACCGGCAAGCTCGTACTGCTGCGGCACGGCGAGACCGAGTGGTCCAAGGCGGGGCGGCACACCGGTCTCACCGACATCCCGCTGACCGCGCGCGGGGAGGACCTCGCCCGCGGTGCGGGCCGCCTCGTGGCCGACTACGACTTCTCGCTCGTGCTCACGTCTCCGCTCGAGCGCGCCCGGCGCACGGCCGAGCTCGCCGGCCTGCACGCCGAGGTCGATCCGCTGCTCGTCGAGTGGGACTACGGCGGGTACGAGGGCCGCACGACGAAGGACATCCGCGCCGAGCTCGGCTACGACTGGAGCGCGTTCACGCACGGCGTCGTGCGCGGGGAGACGCCCGGCGAGACCGTCGAAGAGGTCGCCGCACGAGCGTCGCGCGTGCTCACCCGCGTGCTGCCCGTGCTCGCCGAGGGCGACGTCGCACTCGTCGCGCACGGCCACTTCCTCCGCATCCTTACCGCCGTCTACCTGCGGCTCGCCCCGCGCTTCGGCGCGCAGATCTCGCTCAACGCGGGGTCGGTGTCGGTGCTGAGCTTCTACCGCGAGCAGCCGGCGATCCTCTCCTGGAACTACGGACTCGAACTGCCGCTCGCCCCGTCGGAGTCCTGACCCGGAAACCCCGTGCGCGATGTCGTAGCGCGGGAGTAGCCTGCCCGTCATGACGACGACGATGTCGACGGAGACGATGCAGTGGCTGCTCGGCGGAGACCCCGCCGTGCGCTGGCAGGTCGAACGCGACCTCGTGCACGCACCGGATGCCGCGTGGCAGGCGACCCGTGCACGGGTGGCGACCGAGGGATTCGGCGCAGCCCTGCTGGCGGCGCAGGATGCCGACGGGCGGTGGGCGGGCGGTGCTCACTTTCCCGCCGGCTTCTTCGACACCGGTGGTCCGGCCGAGACGGATCAGCCGTGGATCGCGACGTCGTGGTCGCTGAACCAGTTGCGCGAGTGGGGCGCCGACGCGGCGGCGCTCGGCGACACCGCCGCCCGCCTCGACCGCAACTGCCGCTGGGAGTACGACGACATGCCCTTCTGGGGCGGCGAGGTCGACGTGTGCATCAACGCGTTCACACTCGCGAACGGCGCGTGGCTCGGCGCAGACGTGTCGCGCCTGGTCGCGTGGTTCCCCGAGCACCGGCTCGCCGACGGCGGCTGGAACTGCGAGGCGGAGGAAGGCGACTCGGTGCGCTCGTCGTTCCACTCGACGCTCAACGCGCTGCGCGGGATGCTGTCGTACGAGCGCTTCACGGGCGACACCTCGCTTCGCGAGGCCCGCCACGCCGGCGAGGAGTACCTGCTGCGACGGCGGCTGCTGTACCGCGAGTCCACGGGCGAACGGGTCGGCGCGTTCGTCGATCACTTCGTGTACCCGTCGCGGCATCAGTACAGCGCGCTGACGGCGCTCGACCACCTGCGCGAGGCGGCTCTCGTCGACGGCACGGCTCCCGATGAGCGGATCGCGGATGCCGTGGCGGTGGTGCGTGCGGCGCGGCGGCCGGACGGGACGTGGCTGCAGGGCGCTCCCCTGCGCGGGCGCACCTGGTTCGACGTCGATGTCCCCGAGGGCGAGCCGTCGCGCTGGCTGACCCTGATCGGCGCACGCGTGCTCGCCTGGGCCGATCGCGGCTAGCGATCGTCGGCGGAGTCAGGCCACCCGCCGCAACGACACCGCGAAGATCGACGGCTCACCCTGCAGATCGAGTTCGACCTTCAGGCCCGTGCTCGTCGTGGTGATGTCGAAGGCGATCGTCGCGTTCGTGCACTGGGTCGGCTGCGGCGAGGGCTCGGCATCCAGATCGCCACTGGATGCCGAGATCGTGCCGTCGCCCCGGCACGCGATCTGCGCCTGGTAGATGCCGGGCTCGAGCGACTGGAACCGCGACATGTAGTGCGCCGACAGGGGCTCGCTGAGCCAGCCGGACAGCGAGCCGACGTACCCGTCGGTCTCCGATCCGGGGACGGCGGTCTCCGCCCAGTCGGGGATCTCGTCGACCGGAAGGGGGAGCTTCTCCGCCGCCGCGGGATCCGGTGTGGGCTCGGGCGAGGTGGTGACCGAGGCGGAGGGCGCCGGGGAGGCGGACGCATCGCGGTCGGCATCTGACATCGGCGTGCAGCCGACCACCCCCGCCGTCGCCGCGAGAACCAGCCCGACCGTCGCCATTCGTCTGCCGTCCATGCCCTCCACGCTACGGAGGCGTCAGGAGAGCGCAACCCCTCGCGGTCTGAGCGACGGGGTGGTCGGGTCGGATCCCCGCGCGGCCGACGCAACGAGAAGCCCTGTCGCCGGGGCGAGGTTGACCATCAGTCCTGGCTGCAGCACGATCGCCACGATGAGCGCGACCGGCGCGGCGATCTCGAGGATCCGCGACGTCCACCCCGTCGTCGCCACGCTCCCCGCTGCGGCGATCGTCCCGACGATCGCCGCGATGGCCGCCGGCCCGACAGCCTGGTTCCAGTATCCGAGTCCGCTCATCGGCGCGTACTCATCACCGACCAGGGTCGCTGAGCCGTATCGGGTCCAGGCGAGGATCCAGGCGACCGATGCCGCGGCGAGGATCACCAGGCACACTCTGGCGATGCGATCGGCGCGGACCAGCAGGGCGACGAGGCCGCCTGCCACGACCGCGACGAACCACATGAGTCCGAGCACCACGGCGACACCGAGGTAGCCGATGCCGTCGGCGCACGTCCATGTGTCGGCGCCCTCACCTCCCGGCGGACCCATGCTGCAGCTGAGGTGCAGCTGTTCGCGGACCATTCCGATGGTGGCCGCGCCGAAGAGGAACCCCGCGAGACCTCCGGCGAGCACCGCGGTCACGGCGAAGAGGACTCCGGTCCGCTCCGTGGCCCTGCGTCTCGATCCGCTCATGTACGAGGCACGTTAGCAGGGCCGCAACCCCTCCAGCATCCCGGGATACGACACGCCGTTCTTTTGAATCATTCAAAAGAACGTGTAGTGTCGGGGGCATGGAAACCACACTCGAGTCGGCGCTTCACGACGCCGGTCTGAGGGCGACCGCGGGCCGCGTCGCCGTTCTCGAGGCGATGGAATCCATGGCCCACACGGATGCGGAGCGCGTGTTCCGCGCAGTCTCCGAGGTGCTGCCGACGACGTCGATCCAGTCGGTGCACAACATCCTCGCGGACCTGACGACGGCGGGCCTGCTCCGCCGGATCGAACCGGCAGGATCCGCAGCGCTCTACGAACGGCGCATCGGCGACAACCACCACCACGTCGTCTGCACCCGCTGCGGTGCGATCGGCGACGTGGACTGCGTCGTCGGCGAAGCACCGTGCCTCACCCCGTCTTCGGCCGGGGGATTCACCGTCCAGACAGCCGAAGTCACCTTCTGGGGCCTCTGCCCCAGTTGCCAGAACGCCGCGTAGGCGTGTCCGCCGACGCCCCCGGAACCCCGGGTGCACTCGTCGCGCCCACGCGCAGAAGGAGAAGATCATGACCGACCCATCCACCACGCCCCTGCCCGCGACCACCACGCAGACGGGCACGCCGGTCGCCAGCGACGCGCACTCCCTCACCGTCGGCGCCGACGGCCCCACGGTTCTGCACGACCGCTACCTGGTCGAGAAGCTCGCGTCGTTCAACCGCGAGCGCGTGCCGGAGCGCAACCCGCACGCGAAGGGCGGCGGCGCGTTCGGCGAGTTCGTCGTCACCGAGGACGTGTCGGCCTACACCCGCGCCGCCGTGTTCCAGCCGGGCGCCACGAGCGAGACGCTGCTGCGCTTCTCGTCCGTCGCCGGTGAGCAGGGCTCGCCCGACACCTGGCGCGACGTACGCGGCTTCTCGCTGCGCTTCTACACGACCGAGGGCAACCTCGACATCGTCGGCAACAACACCCCCACCTTCTTCATCCGCGACGCGATGAAGTTCCCCGACTTCATCCACTCGCAGAAGCGCCTGGGCGACTCCGGTCTGCGGGATGCCGACATGCAGTGGGACTTCTGGACCCTCTCCCCCGAGTCGGCCCACCAGGTCACCTACCTCATGGGCGACCGCGGTCTGCCGCGCAGCTGGCGCCACATGAACGGCTACGGCTCGCACACGTACCAGTGGGTCAACGCCGAGGGCGAGCGCTTCTGGGTGCAGTACCACTTCCTGTCCAACCAGGGCGTCGAGGCGATGGGCGCGGCAGAGGCCGAGCAGCTCGCCGGATCGGATGCCGACTTCTACCGTCGCGACCTGTTCGACGCGATCACCCGCGGCGAGCACCCGTCGTGGGACGTCTACGTGCAGATCATGCCGTACGAGGAGGCCAAGGCCTACCGCTTCAACCCGTTCGACCTGACGAAGACCTGGTCGAAGAAGGACTACCCGCGCATCAAGGTCGGCACGTTCACCCTGAACCGCAACCCGCAGAACTTCTTCGCCGAGATCGAGCAGGCGGCGTTCTCGCCCGGCAACCAGGTGCCCGGCACCGGCATCTCGCCCGACAAGATGCTGATGGCCCGCGTCTTCGCGTACCCCGACGCCCAGCGTCACCGCGTCGGCACGAACTACAACCAGCTGCCCGTGAACCAGCCGCACGCGGCCGAGGTGCGCAACTATATGCACGAGGGCAACATGCAGTACCGGTTCAACCCGGCCGAGCACCGCGTGTACACGCCGAACTCGTACGGCCCTGCCGGCGGCCCCGCCGCCGACCCGCTGGCCGGTGTCGAGGCGAGCTGGGAGTCCGACGGCGAGCTGATCCGCTCGGCCGCGACCCTGCACCTCGACGACGACGACTTCGGTCAGGCCGGAACCCTGTACCGCACGGTCTTCGACGACGAGCAGCGCGCCCGCTTCCTCGAGACCCTCACGGGTCAGGGTCGCGGCCTCACGGTCGACGCGATCCGCGAGCGCTTCTTCCAGTACTGGACGAACGTCGACGCCGCGCTCGGCGAGGCCCTGCGCCGCGCCGTCTGACGCATCTCCGTCGCGCCGAAACCCACCGCGACCGTCGAGACCCATCCCCCGCGCCGTGCGGGAGGGTGGGTCTGGACGGGGCCGGTGGGTTTCGGCGTATCAGGGGACGGGGGCGAGGGACAGGGACGGGGGCGAGGGACAGGGGACGGGGGCGAGGGACAGGGGACGGGGGCGAGGGACGGGGACGGGGACGAGGGGCGGAGAGCGACAGCGTCAGGATGCCGGAACGTGCAGCGCCCGGTGACCGAGAGCGACCACGACGAGCGTGAGCAGCGCGGCGAGCAGCAGCGGCACGGCCACCCCGAGGCGCAGCAGCAGGGCCCCGACGAGCGCCCCGGCGAAGATGATGGCGATCGCCGCGAGCCGCCGATTCCACACGCTGCCGAGGCCGCCGCCGACCAGCGACTCGCTCGCGAACGAGGTGAGCGTCGACGTGACGACGACGGTCGTGACGTCCGCGACGGCGAGACTGCGGGCGACGGCCGCCTGCATCCCCATCGCGGCCGCCGTCGTCGAGGAGGCGACGAGCTCGAGAGCCGGTGCGTCGGCCCAGGCCGGCACGAGGTAGGCGACGCCGAGCAGGGCCAGCACGAGCGCGCCGGCGCCGAGCAGCAGCGAGACGCCGCCGCTCCACACCTTGCGCCGCGAGCGCAGCACCAGGCCGCCGATGAACGCACCGACCGTGAACGTGGCCAGAGCGACCGCGGGTCCGAGCACCGGCAGGTCGTCGGCCCCCGCGACAGCCATGCCGAGGACGACGATGTTGCCGGTCATGTTGCCGACGAACACGCGGTCGAGGCCGAGGAAGCCGACCGCATCGACCACGCCGGTCACGAACGTGAGCACCATCATCATCCACAGCGTGACGGTCGGCGCGCGCTCCCCGGAGCGCGGGTGGGTGATCGTGGTGCTCGTCATCGGATCCTCTCCAGCGTCGCCCGGCTCTCCCCGCCGAGCTGCAGCACGGCCTCGGCGAGGGCACGGATGCCGGTGGCGACGTCGTCCCCGCCGACGAGCTCATCCGGGTGATGGCTCGTGCCGTCGGGGTTCCGCAGGAACATCATGCCCACACCCGTGATGGCGGCGAGCGCCATGCCGTCGTGTCCGGCCTTGCTGAAGATGACGGCGGGGTCGTCGGCACCGTCGGGCAGAGTCGAGCGGATGCCCTCGCGCACCACGTCCTGCAGCAGCGGCGCGCACATCACGGCCGACGCGCTGTGCACCTCGCGCGCCTGCCAGCGCAGCCCCCGCTGCCCGGCGATCGCGTCGATCTCGGCCGAGATCCGCTGCCACACCTCGTCGCGGTGCGCGTCGAGCTCGCCGCGCAGGTCGAGGCTGAACCGCACCTCGCCCGGCACGATGTTGACCGCCCCGGGGAACGCCTCGAACTGCCCGACCGTGCCGATGACGTGGTGCTCGGCCCGACACAGCCGCTCCACCGTGAGCGCGGCCTCGCTCGCGCCGAGCAGCGCATCCCGACGCACCGAGTACGGCGTGCCGCCCGCGTGCCTGGCCTCGCCCTCCATCGTGAACTGGAAGCGCCGTGCGCTCGCGATCGACGACACGACGGCGAGGGCCTCCCCGCGATGGTCGAGCTCAGGGCCCTGCTCGATGTGCGCTTCGAGGTATCCCACGAGCTGCTCCGGCCGGCGCTCGGCCTCCCCGATGCGCTCCGGGTCGAGGCCGAACGCGTGGAAGGCCTCGCGCAGCGTGGTGCCCTCGGCATCCGTCAGCGCCCACCAGTCGTCCTTCCAGGCGCCGGCCACCGCCGAGGAGCCGAGCAGGGCGGTGCCGAAGCGCGTGCCCTCCTCATCCGCGAACGCGACGACCTCGAGCGCGAAGGGGAACGGCGACGCCCATCCTCCGTCGTGGAGGGGCACGCGCAGCATCCGCACGATCTCGATCGCCATGAGCACGCCGACGATCCCGTCGTAGCGTCCGGCGTCGGGCACGGTGTCGAGGTGCGAGCCGAGCACGAGTGCCGGAGCCTCCCGGTCGACACCCGTCCCGCCCGCGGCGTCGAGCCGTCCGATCTGGTTGCCTGCGGCATCCTGCCACGTCGTCATGCCGATCTCGCGCATCCAGCCGGCGGCGAGCGCGTTGCCCTCGGCGTGCTCGCGCGACAGGTACACGCGCTGGATCGCGTCGCTCGCGGCCGACACGGCGGCGAGCTCCTCGCAGCGCTGCATCACGCGACGGGCGGCGTCCGCGACCCTGTCTGGGCCGACGACGGATGCCGGAAGCCGGTCGATCAGCGCGATCATGCCGCACCCCCGTAGACGTCGGAGGCCGCGTCGACGCCGCCGCCAGGGGCGACGCGGGCCCCGGCCCGCCGCAGCACGGCCTCGAGCGCCGCGAGGGTCGTGAGCACGGCATCCTTCCGCGCGTTGTACCCCATGGTGCCGATGCGCCAGACGCGGCCGTGCAGGGGTCCGAAGGAGGTGCCGATCTCGATGCCGAAGTCGTCGAGCAGCGCCTGGCGGGTCGCATCGCCGGCGACCCCGTCGGGGATCTCCACCGCGACGACGTTGTTCATCTTGTGCGCCACGTCGCCGAACACCTCGAGGCCCAGACCGCGCACTCCCGCGAGCATGGCGTCGCCGGCGAGCCGGTGGCGTGCGATCACGGCATCCCTGCCCTCGATCGCGATCGTGCGGGCGCATTCGCGAGCCGCGTAGAGCATCGACGTCGCCTCGGTGTGGTGGTTGAGGCGGCGCGGCCCCCAGTAGTCGAGGATCATGCCGAGGTCGAAGTAGTTCGAGCGCACGAACCGGTCGGACACGGGGTCGCCGGCCTCGCGGATGCCCGCCTCGATGCGCTTGCGGCTCTGCACGACCTCGACGGCTCTCTCGGAGAGGGTGATCGGCGCCGCGCCCGACGGTCCGCTCAGGCACTTCTGCAGTCCGGCGGTCGCCGCGTCGAGTCCCCATGCGTCGGCCTCGAAGTCGTTGCCGCCGAGCGAGGCGGTCGCATCGCAGTAGAACAGCACGCCGTGCCGCGCGCAGAGCTCGCCGATCTCGTCGAGCGGCTGGTTCATGGTGGTGGACGTGTCGCCCTGCACGATCGCGAGCACGGCCGGCCGCACCCGCTCGATCGCCTCGGCGATCGCCGACACGGGGAACACCTGCCCCCAGTCGGTCTCGATCGTGTGCACCTCGGCGCCCGCACGTTCGGCGATCTCGACGAGGAGGTGCCCGAAGCGTCCGAAGATCGGCACCAGCACGCGGTCGCCCTGGTTCACGAGCGATACGATCGCCGCCTCGATACCGGCTCGCGAGGTGCCGTCGACGAGCAGGGTCGCCTCGTTCCGGGTCGCCCAGACCGCGCGGTACAGCTCCTGTGTCTCGGCCATCGCGGTCGTCATGAAGGGGTCGTACTGTCCGACGAGCGGAGCCGACAGGGCGCGCAGCACGCTCGGGTACGCCGACACCGGACCGGGGCCCATGAGGAGGCGGGCGGGCGGGTCGATGGGGGCGGGGATGCGGGCATCCGTCATTGTTCTTCCGTTCTCTGTGTCATCGAGGTCATGAGGCGGCGCGCGAGCCGCACGAGGGCGGCGTCGCTGCCGGGGCGGCCGATCAGGCTCACGCCGACCGGTGCCGGACCGAGCGGCGACGCCACGGTGAGCAGCGGCGCGGTCACCGACGGCAGTCCGGCGATCGACGCCGGGTTGGTGAGGCGCATGGTCGCCTGACGCGTGCGCTCGGTCGCGAACTCACCCGCCGAGCGCGACGGGGCGGGACCCGGCACGGTCGGCAGCAGCAGCACGTCGTCGAGCACGAGACGGCGGATGCGGTCGCGCAGCGACGCGGCGACGGTGAGCGCCTCGGCCTCTTCCTCCGGAGTGACCGCCGCCGCACGACGGAATCGCTCCGCGACCGCTGCTCCCAGCGCCCCCTCGTGCCGCCGCACCCAGGAGCCGTGCGCACGCCAGGCCTCGGCGGCCTGCAGCGTGCGGAACGTCGCGGCGAACTCCTCGGGGGCGCCGAGCGAGACGTCTGTCACGCACAGATCGTGCGCGGCGCTGTCGGTCTGGGTGCGGAGCGCATCGGTGAAGGCGGAGAACGCATCCAGGGTCGCGGGGTCGAGGTCGGCGAGCAGCTCGACGGGAACGGCGAAGCGCCGCGGTAGCTCGGCATCCTGCAGATCACTCGCGGGGCGCTCCCGCTCTCCCCCGCGCAGGCTCCAGTCGACGACCCGCTGCAGCGTCTCGCCGTCGCGCGCGATCCAGCCGACGGTGTCGAACGAGGGCGCCAGCGGAAGAACGCCGTGAGTCGACACGAGCCCGTGCGTGGTGCGCAGGCCCCACAGCCCCTGGTACGAGGCCGGCACGCGGATCGATCCGGCCGTGTCGGTCGCGAGCGCGACGTCGGCCTGCCCGGTCGCGACGGCCGAGGCCGCGCCGCTCGACGATCCACCGGGCAGCGCTCCGGGCAGGGCGCCGTTCGGCGGAGTGCCGTAGTGCGGGTTGTCGCCGGCCATCGAGTACGCGAACTCGTCGGTGCGGGCGATGCCCCGCACGGCCGCACCGCCCTGCAGCAGATCGGCCACGGCGGGGGCCGTCGTGCGCTCGACCCGTGCCGCATCGAGGAACGTCGGGTTGCCGGCCCCGATGCGGTGGCCCGAGATCGCGAACAGGTCTTTCACGGCGACCGTCAGGCCGGTGAGCGCTCCCTCGGCGGCAGCCGGTCGCAGGGGGTCGCCGACCGTGCGCCAGATCGAGCGGTCGAGCGGCTGCGCCCTCGGGCTGACGTGCGCGGCGGTGATCAGCCAGCGCCCGTCGATGCGCTGCCAGACCTGGGTCTGCAGACCGGTACCACCCGCGCGGTAGCGCGAGGTCGACACGAGCAGTGCGACGTCGCCGCCCTCGCCGAGCGGGCGGTACTCGACCCGCTCGATCGTGCGCGGCGGCACGCCCCCGCGTCCGCTGCGGAACGCGCTGATCGCGTCATGACCGACGAGCAGCCCCGTGTGGTCGCCGCGCATCGTGGCGGGCCCCGGCGCGAACGACGCGTCGAGCACGGGCACGTCGTCGGCCACGATCGCGCGCTCGTACTCCTCGAACGCGGCGCGCAGCTCGGCCGGCATGGTGGCGGTCACGGCGTCTCCCCCTCGGCGGGGCGCAGTGCCGGGGACGCGGGAGCGGACTCGGCAGCCGGGACGGACGCGGCAGGGCGGTCGACGCGCACGAAGTCCGCCTCCCTGATGCGCGCGTGCACCCCGCACACGACGTCGACGACCTGGGAGATGTCGAAGTCGGTCGCGGCGGAGAGGTACGCGTAGGCGAGGTGCTCGTCGAGCCCCCACCGCGCCTGCACGACATCGATCGCCGCGCGCACGCAGTTCCTCATCGCGAGGCCGAGATCGGGATCGAGTCCGGTCGGCACGAGGTACTCCGGAGTCCGCACGAGGGGGCCCGCGAGCTCGCCGAACTCTGCGAGCGCGACCGCACGCGGCACGACGTCGAAGCGCAGGGTCGCCCGCAGCGAGGCCTCGAGCGCCGTGAGCGCCACCTCGCCGTCGCCCTGCGCGAAGTGCGGATCGCCGACGTACGCCAGAGCCCCGGCGACCTGCACCGGCAGGTACAGCGCGGTGCCCTCGACGAGCAGGCGGATGTCGATGTTGCCGCCGTGCGACCCCGGCGGAACGGAGTGCGGTCGCGCGTCACCCGCCACCGCGACGCCCATCGTTCCGAGGAACGGCGCGAGAGGGAACTCCACGAGGCCCGGTCCGCCCTCGTGAACGGGCAGCACGCCGACGAGTCCGTCCGGCCGCTCCTCGACGGGGGTGAACACGCTGACGGACCCCGGATGCCGTGGCAGCTCGCCCGCGAGGGCGCCCTTGCCGTGACGGTTCGAGATCACGCCGTACGGCACTCGCGGTTCGAGTCGGACGACCGTGATCCGCAGCAGGTCGCCGGGCTCCGCGCCCCGCACGAGGATGGGCCCGGTGACGACGTGCGGTCCGTCGTGGTGCGGGTCGCGCGCGACGGACGCGGCGATGGCCGCGGCATCCGTCAGCACCTCCTCGGCGGGCACCCCGTGCGCGCCGAAGAACGCGACCGGGTCGCCGCCCTGGTCGTCGAGGAGTCCCTCGTGGCTGACCGTGTCGACCGTGACGGTGGCGCCGGAATCGACGATCAGCGCCGGGCGGTCGGTCTCGCACGGCAGGCGTCCCCACAGCACGGTCTCGGGCGACGCCGGCAGGTAGTGGTCTCCGGCGATGGCGCCGACGCCCGGTTGCAGCACGGCGAAGGTCGCGACGGTGTCGATGGTCATGCGGAGATCTCCCTCGCGGTGAGCAGCCGGCCGGATGCGGCGGCGGGGCGCGTCGCCCCGGCATCCTCGGCGGTGATGTCGTGGATCAGGGCCCCGCGCAGCCAGGTGCGGCGGATGCGACCGATGAGGTCGCGTCCGTCGTACGCCGTGATGGGATTGCGGTGCCAGAGCTCGGCCGCCCGCACGGCGAAGCGCTCGGCCGGCGCGAACTCGGTGAGGTGGGCCGGCGCGCCGACGGCGATCTCGCCGACCCCGGCGAGTCCGGCGACGCGTGCGGGTCCGTTCGCGAAGAGCGGCAGCAGCACCTCGAGCGGGATGCCGCGGGTCAGCGCCTCCGTCCACACGGCGGACAGACCGACCTGCAGCCCCGAGATGCCGCCCCAGGCGAGACCGAAGTCGCCGTCGCCCGCCGTCTTGAGCTCCGCGGTGCTGGGCGAGTGGTCGCTGACGATCGCGTCGATCAGCCCGTCGCGGATCCCGTCCCACAGCAGATCGCGGTTGCGCGCCTCGCGGATCGGCGGGCAGCACTTGAACTCGCTCGCGCCGTCGGGGATGTCCTCGGCGATCAGCGTCAGGTAGTGCGGACAGGTCTCGACCGTCAGCGCGACGCCGTCGGCCTTGGCCTGCGCGATGAGCGGTAGCGCGGTGGCATCGCTGAGGTGCAGGATGTGCACGGTGGCCCCGGTGCGTCGCGCGGCGTCGATCACGGCCGCGATCGCCGCGGCCTCACTCGCCGGCGGACGGGAGTCGAGGAAGGCGCGGTACCCGCGACCCAGCGCGCCGGGCGGGTCGAGCAGCGTCGGATCCTCGGCGTGCACGATGAGCCGCGAGCCGATGGCGGCGACCTCGACCATCGCGCGGTCGAGCTGGTCGAGGTCGAGGTGCGGGAACTCGTCGACGCCGGAGGGCGAGAGGAAGCACTTGAACCCGAACACGCCCTCGTCGTGCAGCGCGGCGAGCGAGCCGAGGTTGTCCGGCACGGCGCCGCCCCAGAACCCGACGTCGACATGCGCGGCGCCGGCAGCCGCCCGCCTCTTCACGGCGAGCGCGTCGGGGGTGGTCGTCGGCGGCAGGGAGTTCAACGGCATGTCGATGATCGTCGTGACGCCGCCGGCCGCGGCCGCGCGGGTGGCGGACGGGAAGCCCTCCCACTCCGTGCGGCCGGGGTCGTTGACGTGCACGTGCGAGTCGACGAGCCCGGGGAGCAGGACGGCCTCGTCGGCGACGAGCACGTCGGGCGTCCGCTCCGGCGAGGGGTCGTCGACCGCGACGATCACGCCGTCGGCGACGGTGAGGTCGGCGGGGCGCAGAGCGCCGTCGATCCAGGCGCGGGCGGCCCGGACGGTGGTGCGGGTACTGCTCATGCGCTCAGCGGCTCCCGACCAGTGCGCCGCGGCGGGGAGGGAACGCGTACTCGTCGCGCTTGCTCGTGCCGACGCCCATGCGGGCCATGCCGCTCGCGAGTCCGACCGCGGCGGCCACGCCGTCGACGACCGGCACCCCCACCTCGGCGGTCAGCGTGCGGCACAGGTCGGCCATACCCGCGCAGCCCAGCACGATCACGTCGGCCTCGGCCGCGACGGCCTCGTGGCACAGCGCCGCGATGGTCGCGACGGACTGCGACGACGTGTCCTCGAGATCGAGCACGGGGATGCCGGTTCCGGCGAGGGAGACGCAGGCCTCCCGCATCCCGTAGCGCGCGACGAGGTCGCTCGCGCGTCCGAGCGTGCGGGTCAGCGTCGTGACGACTCCGAACGAGCGACCCGACACCGCGGCGACGTGCATGGCGGCCTCGGCGATGCCGACCACGGGCACGTCGACGAGTTCGCGGGCGGCATCCAGCCCTGGGTCGCCGAAGCAGGCGATGACGTACGCGTCACTGCCCCCGTCGCGCTGGTCCTGCTCGACGAGCTCGATCACGGCGGCGGCCGCGAACACCTCGTCGACATGACTCTCGATCGCCTCCGCACCCGTGTCGGGGCAGACGGCGTGGATCTCGATGTCGGGACCCGCCACCTCCCGGGCGGCGACCGCGATCTTGTCGGTCATCGCCCGGGAGGTGTTGGGGTTGATGAGGGTGATCCTCACGACTCGTCCTCCGTCACCGTGCCGTCGGAGATGCCCTCGGTCTCGCCGTCGAAGGTCGGGACGCGCGGGTCGATGCGCTCCAGCACCGTGAACGCCAGGAAGCCGAGTCCGCAGCCGATGAACCAGGTGAAGTTGCCGATCCAGGAGATGTCGAACAGGCCGAGGTCGGCGATCAGCTTGGGCAGCACGGCGATCACGATCGTCGGGATGCCGGCCCACAGCAGCGCCTTGAGCGCGTTCGGGTTGTAGCCGTTGCGGTACCAGTACGCGCCGGTCTCTGACATCGTGAACATGTCGTCGGTGCGGATGCGCTGCCGCGCCGCGATGTAGTACCCGGCGATGAGCAGCCCGAACAGCGGACCGATGAGCGCTGCCAGCAGCCCCAGCGAGTAGTGGATGGCCGTCGCGTCGGAGTACCAGTTCCACGGGAGGAGGAAGACGGAGCCGACCGCGGCGATCATGCCACCGGTGCGCCACGAGATCTTCTGCGGGGCGACGTTCGAGAAGTCGAAGGCCGGGGCGATGAAGTTCGCGACGATGTTGATGCCGACGGTCGCGGTGACGAAGGTCAGTCCGCCGAGCAGGATCGCGACCGGGGTGTCGATCCGCTCGACCGTGTGGATCGGGTCGGTGATGAGCTCGCCGAAGACCGGGACGGTGGCGGATGCCGTGATCACGACCAGCAGCGAGAAGAACAGGAAGTTCACCGGGAGACCCCAGAAGTTGCCCTTCTTCACGGCGCCGAAGCTCTTGCCGTAGCGGGCGAAGTCGCCGAAGTTCAGCATCGGCCCCGAGAAGTACGACACCACGACGCCGATCGCCATGAACATCAGGCCGAGGGATCCCCAGAAGCCGACGTCGGGCTGCGCGGGGTCGGAGAGGTCGAGGCTGATGTTCTCCCAGCCGGCCTGCGAGATGAGGTAGACGGCGAGCACGATCATCACGACGTACACCGCGGGGCCCGCCCAGTCGATGAAGCGGCGGATGACCTCCATGCCGTTCCAGAACAGCGCGACCTGGGCGACCCAGAGGATCGAGTACGAGATCCACCCGAGGGCGCTGAGGCCGAGGAAGCTCACATCGAGCAGCGCCGCGGAGCCCGGGAAGAACTTCAGGAACACGATGTTCAGCGACTGCGCGGCGAGGAACGTCTGCACTCCGTACCAGGCGATCGCGATGAGACCGCGGATGATGGCGGGGATGTTCGCGCCCTTGACGCCGAAGATCGCGCGGTTGATGACCGGGTACGGCACGCCCGTCTTCTGGCTGGGCTTCGCGACGAGGTTGGTGAAGATCTGCACGATGACGATGCCGACCACGAGGGCCACGAGCACCTGCCATGCGGCGATGCCGAGGGCGAAGAGCGATCCGGCGGTGACGTAGCCGCCGACGGAGTGCACGTCCGACATCCAGAACGCGAAGATGTTGTACCACGACCACTTCTGCGTGCGGAGCGGGGCGAGATCCTCGTTGGCGAGGCGCGAGTCGTAGTGCGGCTTGACGTTTCCGGAGCCGGAGGGGTGTCCGGCTGCTTCGACGATGTCCTGGGGTGTGGTGGGCGGCGCGACGGCCGATGTGCGAGGGGGAGGAGTCATTTCCGTGCCTTCCGGAGAGGCCGTGCGGCCTGGATCGTTGGGAGCGACCACGACATCGGGGTGCGGGTGATGGAAATGAAGCTATTGATTAACACTCCGCGTCAGGTTTCGGAGATGTAACGGAGCCGTGAAGTTCCCGCTTCATCCACGCCACTTCGCGCCCTAGACTCGGGGACATGACGGATGCCGAGACCCCGCTCGCCTCGTCGGGCCCCGGGCTCCTCGTCGGGTCACGGGTGCGGGATCTGCGCACGCAGCAGGGGATGTCGGCCCGGTCCCTCGCCCTGCGGCTCGGCATCTCGCCGAGCGCGATCTCGCAGATCGAACGCGGCGTGCTGCAGCCGAGCGTCTCTCGGCTGATCGCCATCACGGATGCTCTCGGCGTGCCCCTCGCGGCGGTGTTCGACTCCGGCGCCGCGCCTGCCGGCGCGCCGGGCGGGGCGACCACCGACACCGGGTTCGTCCTGCAGCGGGCAGCGCAGTCGTCGGCCGTCGAGCTCGACGGAGGGGTGCGCTTCCGCCGACTCTCCCCCGGCGACAGCCCCGGCATCGACTACTTCGAGTCGACCTACCCGCCCGGGACGGCCGCGCACGCCGACGCGGACCTGTTCCGCCATGAGGGATACGAGGTCGGCACCGTGATGTCGGGCGAGCTGACGATCGACTTCGACGCCGAGCGGGTCATCGTGCGCGCGGGGGACTCCATCAGCTACCCGTGCTCGCTGCCGCACCGCATCCACAACACCGGAGCGGAGGATGCCGTGGCGCGATGGCTCATCGTGCACTCCGCTCCGGGAGCCTGAGCCCGCACCGACCTGCGTCCGCGATGATGGAGGGGTGGCCGTCCCCCTCTCCGATCTGAACAGCATGCCCACGCCGCAGCAGGTCTACGCGGCCGACGGCACCCGCCTCGCGACGTACACGTGGGGCGAGCTCGACGCCCCTGTCGTCGTGATCGTGCACGGGTTCGCGTCGAGCGCCCGCGACACCTGGGTGCTCACGGGCTGGGTGCGGCAGCTGACGCAGGCCGGCTACCGCGTGCTCGCGCTCGACCAGCGCGGCCACGGGCTCAGCGAGAAGCCGCATCAGGCGGATGCGTACGGCATCCGCACCCTCGCCACCGACGTCGAATCGGTGATGGACGCGTATCTCGTCGACGAGGCGTCGTACGTCGGCTACTCGCTCGGCGCCCGCGTCGGCTGGGAGGTGGTGCGCGATCTGCCGCAGCGCATCGGGCGGGCCGTGCTGGGCGGCGTGCCCGACGGCATCCCTCTCGCGCGTCTCGATCTCGCGCAGGTCCGGGCCTACCTCGCAGACGGCACGCCGGTGGCGGATCCGACCACCCAGAACTACATCGCCCTCACGGAGCGCGTGCCGGGCAACGACCTGAGCGCTCTCGTGGCGCTCGCCGAGGGGCTGCGGTCGTCGCGCACGATCGACCCGGATCCGTCGAACGCGCCGGAGAGTCCGATCCTGTTCGCGACGGGGTCGAAGGACGCGATCATCGAGGGGTCCCGTGCGCTCGCAGAGGCCGCGCCGCAGGGGCGGTTCTTCGAGATCCCCGACCGAAACCACTTCAACGCACCGGGGTCGCGGGCCTTCAAGGAGGCGGCGCTGGCGTTCCTCGCGGAGGCGTGACGCCCGCGGGCGCTCGCCCCGCCCGCCGACACACAAGGGGGGCCGACAGGCCAGATGTCGGACGCTTCGGCGGGAAACGTCCGGGATGCGGCGTGTCGGCCCCCGGAGTGTGAGGTGCCGGTCAGACGGCGCTGGTCTCGCGCTTCGGCAGCACCCATCCCGCGCGCGGGAAGTGGCAGGTGTAGCCGTTGGGGTAGCGGATCAGGTAGTCCTGGTGCTCGGGCTCGGCCTCCCAGAACGGTCCCTCGGGCTCGATCGTGGTGACGGCCTTGCTGGGCCACAGACCGGAGGCGTCGACGTCGGCGATGGTGTCGCGGGCGACGCGCTCCTGCTCGGGGCTGAGCGGGAAGATCGCCGACCGGTAGCTCGAGCCGATGTCGTTGCCCTGACGGTTCAGGGTCGACGGGTCGTGGATCTGGAAGAAGAACGCGAGGATGTCGCGGTACGTCGTCTTCGTGGGGTCGAAGACGATCTCGACGGCCTCGGCGTGGCCGGGGTGGTTCCGGTAGGTGGCGTGGTCGTTCTGGCCGCCGGTGTAGCCGACGCGGGTGTCGAGCACGCCCGGCTGACGGCGGATGAGGTCTTCCATGCCCCAGAAGCAGCCGCCGGCGAGGACGGCCGTCTCGGTTCCGGGTGTGCGGGTGATGGTTCCGGTGTCTGTCATGACTGCTCCTCGGAGGTGCGGGCGGTGGTGTCGGTCTCGTCGGCGTCGGGTCCGGCGAAGAGGGGACGGTAGCGACCGTACCCCTCATCCTCGAGCCTGTCAGCCGGGATGAAGCGGAGGGCGGCGGAGTTCATGCAGTAGCGCAGTCCTCCGTCGGCGACGGGTCCGTCGTCGAAGACGTGCCCGAGGTGGCTGTCGGCGCCGGTGGAGCGGGCCTCGGTGCGGGTCATCCACAGCTTCCGGTCGGTGCGGGTGGTGACGGCATCCGCGTCGATCGGCTTGGTGAAGCTCGGCCACCCGGTGCCGCTGTCGTACTTGTCGGTGGACGAGAACAGCGGCTGTCCTGACACCACGTCGACGTAGATGCCGTCGTCGTGGTTGTTCCAGTAGGCGTTGCGGAAGGGCGGCTCGGTGCCGTCCTCCTGCGTCACCTCGTACTGCAGGTGGGTGAGCTCGCTGAGGGCCTGAGGGGTCTTGCCGTAGTCGTTCGACATGGTCTGTCTCCTTTGTCCGACGCGGCTGGCTGCGGCGTCATAGAGGAGAACCGGCGACGGGTCCGATTTGGTCCCTCGGGGCTGTGAGCGGGCTGTGAGTTTCGGTGGAGTCGATAGAGTTGCTCGTCTGCACGCTTCTGCAAACGGATCCCCAGGGGAGAACGCACATGTCGGTGGGATTGCTCGCGGTCGTCGATGACATCCTCAGCGCGGCGATGAAGGCCTCGGCGAAGGCGGCCGGCGTCGTGATCGACGACGCCGCTGTCACGCCGCAGTACGTGCAGGGCATCACGCCGGCGCGCGAGCTGCCCGTCGTCGCGAAGATCGCGTTGGGGTCGCTGGCGAACAAGTTCGTGATCATCATCCCGATCGCTCTGCTGCTGACGGCGTTCGCGCCGTGGGTGCTGCCGTACCTGCTGATCCTCGGCGGTGCGTATCTCTGCTTCGAGGGCGCCGAGAAGGTGCTCGAGTGGTTCGGCGTGCATCACGGCCATGCCGATGAGGGCGCGCGCAACGAGAACAAGCTCGTGTGGGGTGCCGTGCGCACCGACCTGATCCTGTCGACCGAGATCATGCTCATCTCGCTCGCGAACCTCGAGGCGGGTCTGGACGTGTGGACGACGCTCGCCATCCTCGCGGTGATCGCGGTACTGATGACGGGTGTCGTGTACGGCGCGGTGGCGCTGCTGGTGAAGATCGACGACATCGGCCTGAAGATGGCGAAGAGCCCGGAGCGGCGGGTGCGCCACACGGGTACCCGCATCGTGCGATCGATGCCGGCGGTGTTCCGCTTCATCAGCATCCTCGGCACGGTCGCGATGCTGTGGGTCGGTGGGCATCTGCTGCTCGTGAACCTCGGCGAGGTGGGCGTGCACGTCGGCGCCGACATCCTGCACGCGATCGAGCACGCCCTGGAGCCGGCGGGCGGCGTCATCGTATGGATCGGCGACACCCTCTTCTCGGCGATCGCCGGGCTCATCGCCGGACTGATCATCGTCGGGGTGGTGCTGGGGATCGGTCGCCTGTTCGGAAAGCGTCCGAGCTTCCACGAGGGCGAGGAATCCCCCGCCGACGTGCGGGTCTGAGCCCCGCCGACGTACACGTCTGCGCCCTCGCCGACGCGCACCGCTGAACCGCGGGCATCCGATCGGGCGCCCGTCACTCTCCCCGGTAGAAGAAGTACGGGTCCTCCTCGCCCGTGTAGACCTCGGCGGCCGCCTCCCCCGCGAAGAAGGCCCGCACCGGTTCATAGACGACCTCGTCGTCGCGGTCCAGGCTCTGGTGCGCGGCCTTCGGCGCGAAGACGACGACCGCGTTGGGGTTCGCGTCGCGGTACGACCGCGGCTCGACCCACGGCACGTAGTCGAACTCCGGCCGGACGATGAGCGTGGGGACCGCGGTCTCGGCGACGTGGTCGAGCACGGCATCCGCGATCTCCTCCGACGACGACGTGACGAGCACGTTGGCCAGGATGTTCATGCCCACCGCTGAGTCGAGCATCGTGGCCGACACGTCGAGCATCTCCCGCTGCGGCATGAAGGCCACCGCGGCCTGCGGGCTCACGTCCATCAGCAGCGCCGCGACCAGCACCTTCGTCTCCGCGAGGAATCCGGCAGTGCTGCGCGCGCCGAAATCGTCCTCCGGCTGTGCCGGCGGGGCCGGCATCTCGTCGACCTCCTCCTCGCTGAGACCGCCGTGGCTGTAGCCGCCCGGTGCCACGAGCGCGACCTTCTCGACGGACTGCGGGTGCGCCGACGCATAGGCCTCGGCGTAGAACCCTCCGAACGAGTGCCCGAGCAGCGCGATCGTCTCCTCCTCCACGACCTCCGCGCGGAATGCCTCGAGGTCGTCGAGCAGCCTCTCGATCGAGTACTCGTCGGCGGGCAGCATGTCGGAGAGACCAGCGCCCGGCTGATCGAAGTAGTACACGTCGCGGCCTTCCTCGGCCGCGAGACGATCGAACAGCTCCACCGACCCGCAGACGCAGTATCCGGGCCCGCCGTGCAGGAAGACGATCGGCGGCTCGCCCGAGTCGGATGCCGCCTCGGTCTTCCACCACGCCACTCGTGATCCCGTCGAGAGCTCGGCGTACTGCGTCGCCTCCGGAGCGTCGAGACTCTGCGCACCCGAGTGGAGCGGGATGCTGAGCGTGATCACCGCCACGCCGAGCACGGCCGCCGTGATCCCGGCCGTCACATCGCTGGTCGACGTGCGTCGCGACCAGGACGCCCCTCGCACGCGGCGGCGCCGCGTGCGAGCGAGCAGCACGAGCGATGTCGCATAGGTGACCGCGACTCCGACGAGGACCGATCCCGCGTACATGGCCACCCGCTCCGGCAGCAGCGCGCCGATGACCACGAAGGCGACGATCGCCACGGCCACCCCCATCAGCACCGACACTGCCGCGGCGATGCCCACGGCGACCGCCCCGAGCGCTCTCCGCGGCGCCGTTCGCGTGCGCCTCCGGTCCGTCGTCGTTCCGTCTGTCTTCGTCATGACCCGCCGCTCCCTGCAGTCGTCCGATCGGCGGGATCATGGCCCCGTCCGACCGCAGAACGTTAGCCGCGATGTCGTCGATTGAGGGCACGAATCAGCCAGCCCATCCCGGCATCCCGGCATCCATTCCGGGGCGGCCGGGCCTCAGGCCGGGTCACAGGCCGGGTCACAGGCCGGGTCAGCGGGTGTGGTCGGCGCTCCGCAGCCACTCGTCGAACGTCTGCGTGCCCCGGATCGCATCCGGTCCGCCGCGCAGGGAACCCGAGGCCAGCCCGCGTCCGTACGCGCCCGGCAGCCGCACCTGCAGCACCCGCTGCCGCGAGCCGTCGAACGCCAGCTGCCGCCTTGCCGCATCCGCCAGAACCTCGTCACGGGGTCCGACGAGATCGCGGGCGCGCCCGACCGCACCTCCCTCGGCCGCCCGCACGAGGTGCGCCCCGACCTCGCGCGCGGCGACCGGGCGCATGAGCAGCCTCGGCATCAGCGCGACGGGTCCCCTCATCCCGGACAGCAGCTGTCCGGCGAACTCGTGGAACTGTCCGGCGCGGGCGATCGTGAACGGGACCGGCCCTGCGGCCACCGCGCGCTCCTGCGCGAGCTTGCCCGCGTAGTACGACGCGTCGATGTCGTCGATCCCGACGATCGACAGGGCGACGTGATGCCCGACACCCACCCGGCGTCCGGCGTCGAGCAGGTTCGCCGTCGCCGACTCGAAGAACGCGATCGCCGTCTTCGCCGACAGCGTGGTGCCGCTGTTCGAGGCGTCGATGATGGCATCCGCTCCGTCGAGGGCCTCGACGAGCCCCTCTCCCGTGAGCACGTCCACCCCGCGCGACCGCGCCAGCACGACCACATCGTGGCCGGCGTCGGTCGCGGCGCTCACCACGTGCCGACCGACGACTCCCGTTCCTCCTGCGACGGCGATCCTCATCTGCATCCTCCTGCTGTCGTGCCTCTCGGCGTGCGATCGCACGCCTCCACCTCGATGACGACGCAGCCCGGCGGAACGTGAGGCTCACATTCCGGGATGCCGCATCGTCATATCCTGCGAGAGCAGCCCGCGAGAGGAGCCGGTGTGGACGACGATCTGGACGAGGTGTTCCGCGAGCGTCGGCGCCTGCTCGCGCTGGGCTACCGCATGACGGGCACGATGGCGGATGCCGAGGACGTCGTGCAGGAGACCTACCTGCGCTGGTACCGCCTCGACGATCAGGAGCGCGCCGCCGTCGCGAATCCGGCCGGCTGGCTCACCACCGTGGCGGGCCGCGTCGCCCTCGATCTGCTCGGCTCGGCCAGGCGGCGGCGCGAGCAGTACGTGGGTCCGTGGCTGCCCGAGCCGGTGCCGGCCGACCTGTTCCGCGGAACCGCGCCGGCGAGGATCGCGTCCGCAGACGATCCGCTCGACCGCGTCACCCTCGACGACGACGTCTCGACCGCGCTGCTCGTCGTGCTCGAGTCGATGACTCCCGCCGAGCGCGTGGCGTTCGTGCTGCACGACGTGTTCGACGTGCCCTTCGACGACATCGCCCGGGCCGTGGGCCGCTCCCCCGCCGCCGTGCGCCAGCTCGCCTCCTCGGCGAGGCGGCACGTGCGCGAGAACCGCGCGAAGTCGGTGCCGCGCGCCGAGCACGACCGGGTGGTGCGCGCGTTCCAGGAGGCGACGCGCACCGGCGAGATCGCGAGCCTGATGCGCTTCCTCGCGCCCGACGTGCAGCTGCACAGCGACGGCGGCGGCTTCGTGAGCGCGGCCCGCAACATCGTGTCCGGCGCCGACCGGGTGGCGCGCTTCCTGCTCGGCATCGCGGCGAAGCATCCCGAGCTGACTCTCGAGGAGCAGCAGCTCGCGGGCGGCGTCGGTTTCGTGTTCCGCAACGGTCCGGCCGTGCAGTCGGTCATGGACATGCAGGTGCAGGACGGACGCATCACCCACCTGTGGATCGTGCTGAACCCCGAGAAGCTCACCCTCTGGGGCGACGCGCGCTGAGCAGCCGGGCGCCGCGCGGGTCTGCGCACAGGGCGCCGTCGCACCGGCATCCTGCTAGCGTCGTCCCTGCGCACCCGCACGCCCCCGCAGGAGACCCGATGAGCGACGCTCTGATCCGGGATGCCGAGACGGCCGACCTCGACGCCATCACCGACATCCACAACCACGCCGTCGTGCACACCACGGCGATCTGGAACGAAGACGCCGTCGACGTCTCCGACCGCGCCGCCTGGCTCGCCGCACGGCGGGAGCGCGGCTACCCCGTGATCGTCGCCGTCGACGAGACGGGCGTGGTCGGATACGCCTCGTTCGGCGACTGGCGCCCGCACAGCGGCTATCGTCACACGGTCGAGCACTCCGTGTACGTGCGCGACGACCAGCAGGGCCGCGGCATCGGCAAGGCGCTCATGATCGAGCTCATCGACCGCGCCCGCCGCCTCGGCGTGCACGTCATGGTCGCCGCGGTCGAGAGCGGAAACCTCGCGTCGATCGTGCTGCACAAGCGCCTCGACTTCCTGCAGGTCGGACGGATGCCGCAGGTCGGCGCCAAGTTCGGGCGTTGGCTCGACCTGACGTTCCTGCAGCTGATCCTCGACGACCGCCCTTTCCCGCCCGAGCTCGCCGCGACCGACGGAGCCGCCGGGTGAACCCCCTGCTCTGGCTCGTCGACGCGGTCAACTCGCAGTGGGTGCTCCCCGGCGGGCAGGCGCTTCTCGTGCGCGAGGTCGTCGGCAACGCGTTCGGGCTCGCGAGCGCCCTGGGCGGCATGCGCCGCAAGGTCTGGGCGTGGCCGGTGGGCATCGTCGGCAATCTGCTGCTGCTGACCGTCTTCCTCGGCACCATCCTCAACCCGGACCACGAGCTGCCGCACCTGTTGGGTCAGGCCGGACGCCAGGTCATGTTCATCGTCGTCGCGATCTACGGATGGGTGCGCTGGAAGCAGGCGTCGAACGACGGCGGACGCGTCACGCCGCGGTGGGCGCCCACGAGCGCCCGCATCGGACTCGTGCTCGTGCTCGTCATCGGCACCGTCGCGCTCACCCCGCTGTTCCGCGCGCTCGGGTCGTACGAGCCCGTGTGGGCCGACGCGTGGACGTTCGTCGGATCGCTGCTCGCGACCTACGGCATGGCGAAGGGCTGGACGGAGTTCTGGCTCATCTGGATCGCCGTCGACGTCGTCGGCGTGCCCCTGCTCTTCGCATCGGGCTTCTACGCGACCGGGTTCATGTACGTGTTCTACGGCGTCTTCACGGCCGTCGGGTTCGTCGTCTGGTGCCGCGCGCAGGCGAACGCGAAACCGCAGGTCGACACGCTGATGCCGGATCCGCGTCCGCAGACCGCGCCGATCCGCACCGCCCGACGCCGCCGCTGACCGCCGCCCGCTGCTGCTGCCGCCGCTGCCGCCCGCCCGTTTCGAATCGCCCGAATTGCAGTTTTCACCCCCGCTCAGTTACCAGTTGCGCGATTCGAAACACCGTCCGTGTGACGGCATGTGTCGGCGACACTGGCACGCAGCGGCGGGTGCGCGGTTGCCTTGACGACATGACCCGTCAGATCCGCTTCAACGCCTTCGACATGAACTGCGTCGCCCACCAGTCGTCCGGGCTGTGGCGCCACCCCGACGACCGCTCGCGGCAGTACAACACCATCTCGTACTGGACCGACCTCGCGAAGCTGCTCGAGAGCGCGACCTTCGACGGCATCTTCATCGCCGACGTGCTCGGCACGTACGACGTGTACGGCGGCACGAACGAGGCGGCGATCCGCAACGGCGCGCAGGTTCCGGTGAACGACCCGATCCTGCTCGTGAGCGCCATGGCAGCCGTGACCGAGCACCTCGGCTTCGGCGTCACGGCCGGAACCGCGTTCGAGCATCCGTACCCGTTCGCCCGTCGCCTGAGCACGCTCGATCACCTCACGCAGGGTCGCGTCGGCTGGAACGTCGTGACCGGATACCTGCCCAGCGCCGCGCGCAACATGGGTCAGGAAGATCAGCTCGCGCACGACGACCGCTACGACCACGCCGACGAGTACGTCGAGGTGCTGTACAAGCTGTGGGAGGGGTCGTGGGAAGACGACGCGGTCGTCGAGGACCGCGAGCGCGGCATCTTCACCGACCCGTCGAAGGTGCACCCGATCGGCCACGAGGGGAAGCACTTCAGCGTGCCGGGCATCCACATCTCCGAGCCGTCGCCGCAGCGCACTCCGGTCATCTACCAGGCCGGCGCGAGCCCGCGCGGCGTGCGGTTCGCGGCCGAGAACGCCGAGGCGATCTTCGTCGCCGCCCCGTCGAAGGAGGTGCTGGCCGGCACCGTGAAGCGCATCCGCGATGCGCTGGAGGATGCCGGGCGCGACCGCTACGACGCCCGCATCTACACGCTGCTCACCGTCATCACCGGCGCCACGTCGGAGGAGGCGGCGGCGAAGCACGCCGAGTACCTGTCGTACGCGAGCCCCGAGGGCGCCCTGACGTTCATGTCGGGCTGGATGGGCGTCGACCTGTCGCAGTACGAGGAGGACGAGCCGGTCGGCAACGTCGAGTCGAACGCCATCCAGTCGGTGCTGCAGCACCTCAAGGAGGAGGCGGACCTCGGCCGCGAGTGGACCGTCGGCGACTTCGGCCGCCACAACGCCATCGGCGGCCTCGGACCCACCATCGTCGGCTCGGGCGAGGAGATCGCCGACGAGCTGCAGTCGTGGGTCGACGAGACCGACATCGACGGCTTCAACCTCGCTTACGCCGTGACGCCAGGCACCTGGCAGGACGTCATCGAACACGTCATCCCCGTGCTGCGGGCGCGCGGCGCCTACCCCGAGGAGTACACGCCCGGCACGCTGCGCCACAAGCTGCACGGCAAGGGCGACCGGGTGCAGGACACGCACCGCGCGGCACGTTACCGGGTGGGTGCGCGAGTCGGCTAGGCCTGTCGCTTCTGCGGTGAAGGGCAGGAATTGCGGATGCTTTCGCGCACAGCATCCGAGATTCGTGCCCTTCTCCGCATTTCGTGCGCCTCGCGATGGCGGGATCCGGTGGGATGCTGACGGTCCGGCCGCTCGTGGTGGCGGCCGGACGCCGATGAGACTGGGCGTATGCGCATCGCCGACTTCCCCGTTCCCGACACCGCCGCCGCCCACGGCGCGCTCGTCCTGGCCCGCGAGTACCACTCGCCCTCGATTCTGAACCACGTCACGCGTTCGTGGCTGTGGGCCGAGGCGTTCGCGTCCGTCGAGGGATTCGGCGCCATCGATCACGAGCTGCTCTACGTCGCGGCGATGCTGCACGACATCGGCCTCGCCCCCGAGTTCGACAACCACACCCTCGCGTACGAGCATGCCGGCGGACACGTCGGCGTCGCACTGACGGCGGGCGCGGGCTGGGATGCCGTGCGGCGCCGCCGCGTGCTCGACGTGATCGTGGAGCACAACTGGCCGAGCGTGGACCCTGTGCAGGATGCCGAGGGCTACCTGCTGGAGGTCGCGACGGGTCTCGACATCTCCGGCGCGCGGCCCGACGCCCTGCCCGGCGACTATCTCCGCGAGGTGCTCGCCGCCCATCCCCGTCTCGCCCTCGCGCGGGAGTTCGGCTCCTCCGTGGTCGACCAGGCCGAGCGGAAGCCGTCGTCCGCCGCCTGCCGCCTCGTCGACGGCGGCGTCGTGGGCAAGCTCCGCGACAACCCCCTCGAGACCCTCGCCTGACGTCGGCCGCCCCCGGTGCGAAAAGGACCCGCGCTCGGGTATCAGGAGGGGGATGCCGACTCCGCGGGAAAACCCCAGGTCGCGCGCACAGGTTAAGCGATCCGTTATGCCGCGCTGAGAAGTCGAACTTTCCACTTATCTGCGGCGTCGACATAATCGATCACGAAGGGTTCAGCCTTACCCGAGACCCCCTCACCCCGACGAGCAACGGAGCCGTCGATGACGACGCTCCGTGTTTCGTGACACCTCGAGCGATGGCGCCTCGGCGCGCCATGGAAGGACTTCGTCATGCCTGCTTCACAGCATCTCCGCCGTCACGGGAGCACTCCGGCCCGCTGGATCGGCGCCGTCGCCTTCGGCGCGGCATCCATCCTCGTCCTCGCCGGCTGCGGCGGCTCAGGCGACTCCGGCGACTCGGGGGGCGAGGGCGGAGCGCAGACCCTCGTGTTCGGCCTCTCGGCCGAGCCGGCGACGCCCATCACCGGCATGCAGCAGGGCGGGGCCGTGAACCAGCTGCTCACCATGGTGCACCGCGGGCTCATGACGTACGACGAGAGCGGCGCGGTCGTGCCGGGTGTCGCCGAGTCGGTCGACACGAGCGATCCCACGTCCTACGTGTTCACGCTGCGTCCCGACCTGACGTTCCACGACGACACCCCGCTCACGGCGGAGAACGTGAAGAACTCGCTCGACTACTACCGCGACCCCGCGAACGGTTCGCAGCTCGCCGCCGGCCTCAAGGACATCACCGACATCGTCGCCGACGGCGACACCGTCACCATCACGCTCGCGCAGCCCAACACCGCGTTCCTGCAGTACCTGGCCCTGCCGTTCGCGGCGATCGTGCCCGACTCGTCGCTCAACGCCGACACCGCGAACTGGATCGGCGCCGGCCCCTTCGAGATGACGAACCTCGATCAGGGCATCGGCCTCACGGTCGAGAAGAACGAGGACTACTACGACGCCGACGAGGTGTCGCTCGACAGCATCGAGGTGAAGTTCTACCCCGACGGGGAGGCCCGCACCAACGCGCTGCTCAGCGGCGACGTCGACATGATCGAGTACGTGCCGTGGGAGAACTTCCAGCGGGTGTCGGATGCCGGGCTCACGGTCGACGCGCAGCAGGGGCCGTTCCAGTACGTGCAGTTCAACGTGACCGACGGCCCGTTCGCCGACCCGAAGGTGCGCCAGGCGGTCGCCTACGCGCTGAACCGCGAGAACGCGGTGACCGCAGCGTTCCAGAGCAACGGCGCGCCGCTCGACGGCATCGTGATCCCGGACGACGACCCCGCGTACGACCCGAAGGCCGCCGAGCTGTGGAGCTACGATCCTGAGAAGGCGAAGGAGCTGCTCGCGGATGCCGGGTACCCGGACGGCTTCTCGGCGACGCTGCTCTCGACCTCGCAGTACACGTTCCTGCAGGACAACGCGCTGTCAGTCCAGGAGGACCTGCGCGCGGTGGGCATCGACGTCACGCTCGACGCCCCCGACTGGTCGACCCGCGTCAGCAAGGGCAACGCCGGAGAGTACGACCTCGCCGTCTCGGGTGACGCCGGCGTCATCACCGATCCGTCCTACCTGCTGAACTGGGTCGTCGACAGCCGCAACTTCAACGTCGGCTGGGGCTACTCGAACGAGACGCTGCGCGGCCTGATCGAAGACGGCCTCCGCGCCGCCGACGACGACGCCGCGAAGAAGGAGATCTACGCGCAGATCGCCGACATCTGGGCGGAGGACGTGCCCTTCGCCTCCATCAACACCCGCGAGCAGGCGTACGCCTACAACGACAAGGTGAAGGGCTTCGAGACGCTGCCCGGGTTCCTCGTCTTCTACAGCTCGCTCAACCTGGCGCACGCCTCCGTGGAGTGACCCCGCTGTGATCCTCTTCATCGCGAAGCGGCTGGCGATGGGGGTGGGACTGGTCCTGCTGGTCCTCACCCTCATCTTCTCCGCACTGCAACTCGTTCCGGGCGACCCCGCCGTGCTGCTCCTCAGCACGGGCGACGGCGGGGCGCCCAGCCCGGAGGCCGTCGCGGCCCTCCGCGAGCAGCTGGGCCTCAATCAGCCGCTCCTCACCCAGTACCTGTCCTTCCTCTCCGGCGTCTTCACCGGCGACCTGGGCGAGTCGTTCCGCACCTCTCAGCCCGTGCTCGAGGCCATCGGCGCCCGCCTCCCGCGCACCCTCCTCCTCGTCGCGTACGCCACGGTCCTGTCGATCGTGATCGGCGTCGCGATGGGAGCCCTCGCGGCCCGCCGCGGCGGATGGGTCGACACGCTGGTCACCGCGCTCAGCTCGATCGGCGTCGCCCTGCCCGTGTTCGTGTTCGGCGCCGTGCTCATCCTCGTCTTCTCGATCACCCTCGGCCTCTTCCCCGCGGGCGGCTACGTGGACCCGTCGAAGGACTTCCTCGGGGCGATCAAGAGCCTCACCCTTCCGGCGATCTCGCTGGCGGTCGGGTTCGCGGCCCAGATCGCCCGCATGACGAGGTCGGCGGTGCTCGAGGTGCAGACGCAGGACTGGGTGCGTACCGCGAAGTCGATCGGACTCGCGCCGATGACGGTGTTCCGCCGGCACGTGCTGCGCAACTCCCTGACCCCGGTGGTCACGGTCGTCGGCATCGGCTTCGGCACCCTGCTCGGGTCGACCGTGCTCGTGGAGCGCGTCTTCAACTACCCGGGCCTGTCGAGCCTCCTCGTCGACGGCGTCACGACACGCGACTACCCGGTCGTGCAGGGCGTCGTGATCGTGATCGCGATGCTGTTCATCGCGATCAACATCGTCGTCGACATCACCTACGGAATCCTCGACCCCCGAGTGAGGCGAGCATGAAGATCAGCCCCCGCCTCCGTCAGGCGATCACCCCGCTGCGCAGCGTCATGGTGGTGTACCTCGTCGTCATCATCGTGCTCATGGCGTTCGCGCCGCTGCTCGCCCCGTATGACCCGATCGCCCAGAACGTCGCGATCCGCCTGCAGCCGATCTTCAGCCCAGGGCACCTGCTCGGCACCGACGAGCTGGGGCGCGACATCCTCTCGCGCATCATGTTCGGCGCACAGGTCGAGCTGTTCATCGCCCTCGGCGCCACGGTGCTCGCCGCGGTGCTCGGCACCCTGCTCGGCCTGCTCGGCGCCTACTTCAACGGCCTCACCGAAGTGGTCACGATGCGGCTCATCGTCGACGTCATCCTCGCGTTCCCGCCCATCGTCCTCGCACTGCTCGCCGTGACGCTCTACGGGCCGGGCCCGGTGACCCTCATCATCGCGATGGGTGTGCTGTTCGCCCCGATCTTCGCCCGCATCACCTACGGACAGGTGCTGTCGACGAAGCGCGAGGAGTACGTCGACGCGGCGCGTACGTTCGGAGCGCCGACGGTCGTCATCCTGTTCCGCACCGTTCTCGCGAACGTCTCGGCGCCCATCATCGTGCAGTTCTCCCTGACGATGGCTGCGGCGATCCTCATGGAGTCCGGACTCAGCTACCTCGGCCTCGGCGTCGTGCCGCCCACCCCGTCGTGGGGCTCGATGGTGGCGCAGGGTCAGCGGTACCTGACGACCGATCCGCACGTGCTGCTCGTGCCGGGCGCGGTCATCGTCCTGACGATCCTCGCGTTCGGCATCCTCGGCGACGCCCTCCGCGACCTCCTCGACCCGAAAGCGAAGAAGCGCTCATGAACGACCCGCTGCTGCAGGTCGACGGCCTGTCCGTCGAGTTCGCCACTCCCGACGGCTGGCGCCAGGTCACCCACGAGGTGTCGTTCAGCGTCGACCGTCGCAAGACGCTCGCCCTCGTGGGCGAGTCGGGCTCCGGCAAGTCGGTCACGGCGATGTCGATCCTCGACCTCCTCCCTCCCAACGCGCGGCGCACGGGACGCATCCTCTTCGACGGCACCGACCTCGTGCCGTTGCGCGACAAGGGGCTGAGGCCGCTCAGGGGATCCCGCATCGCGACGATCTTCCAGGAGCCGATGACGGCCCTGAACCCCGTCTACACGATCGGGCATCAGCTGATCGAGGCCCTCACCAGCCACCACGACCTCGACCACAGGGTGGCGCGTGAGCGCGCGGTGCAGCTGCTGCGCGACGTGCACATGCCGGCTCCGGAGGAGAAGGTCGACCACTATCCGCACCAGCTCTCGGGCGGCCAGCGCCAGCGCGCGATGATCGCGATGGCGATCTCGTCGGAGCCCGACCTGCTGATCGCCGACGAGCCGACCACGGCGCTCGATGTGACCGTGCAGGCCGAGATCCTCGACCTCATCGCCGAGATCCAGGAGCGCATGGGGATGGCGGTGCTCATCATCACGCACGACATGGGCGTGGTGGCCGACGTCGCCGACGAGGTGGTGGTCATGAAGGACGGCCGCGTCGTGGAGGAGGCGCCGTCCGCTCGACTGTTCAAGAGCCCGCAGGAGCCGTACACGCAGGCATTGCTCGCCGCGGTGCCGCATCTCGGCAAGGCCGACGACTTCCTGGCCGCCGCGGGCAACAAGCTGCGCATCGACGGCGTGACCGCCACCACCCCGCTGCCCGAGACGGTGCTGCGGCTGCAGGATGCCGTGATCCGGTACCCCGGACGCTGGCGCCGCCCCGGGTTCCAGGCCATCAACGGCATCGACCTCGAAGTGCAGCGCGGCGAGATCGTCGGCCTGGTCGGCGAATCCGGATCGGGCAAGTCGACGATCGGCAAGGCCGCGATCGGCCTGCTCCCGGTGACCGAGGGCACCCTCGAGGTGCGCGGCGAGCGCATCACCGGACGACCGGGGCGTGCGCTGCGCCAGCTGCGACGCCACGTGACGATGGTCTTCCAGGACCCCGCATCCTCTCTGAATCCCCGGCGCACGATCGGGCAGGCGATCTCCGACCCGCTGCTGTGGCAGGGGCTCGTGCGCGATCCCCGCGCGCGGAGGGCGCGGGCGAAGGAGCTCCTGGAGCGCGTGCAACTGAACCCGGACTGGTCCGATCGCTACCCGCACGAGCTGTCGGGCGGGCAGCGGCAGCGCATCGGCATCGCTCGCGCGATCGCGACCGACCCGGTGCTGATGATCGCCGACGAGCCGACCTCGGCGCTCGACGTGTCGGTGCAGGCGCAGGTGCTCGACCTGTTCCTGGCGCTGCAGCGCGAGCTCGGGTTCTCGTGCCTGTTCATCAGCCACGACCTGTCGGTGGTCGAGACCCTGTCGAACCGCGTGGTCGTGCTGCGGCACGGCGACGTCGTCGAAGAGGGTCCGACCGAGGAGGTGCTGCACCACCCGCACGACGAGTACACGAAGCGTCTCATCGCGGCCGCGCCCGTGCCCGACCCCGAGATCCAGCGGGTGCGGCGCGCGGAGCGTCTCGCGTCGAGGAGGGCCTAGCGCATGGAGACACGACGACTGGAGCTGTTCGTGACGCTGGTGGATGCCGGCGGCTTCAAGCAGGCGGCCGACAGCCTCTTCATCACGGCGCCGGCCCTCTCGCAGCAGATCTCCCGGCTGGAGAAGGACGTGGGGGTCGCCCTGATCGACCGCACCACGCGTCCGATCACGCCGACCGAGGCGGGCCGCGAGTTCTACTACCGATGCCGGCGGGTGCTGGAGGCCATGCAGCACATCACCCAGCTGCTCGACGACCAGCGCAGCCACGAGTTCGGGCGGGTGCGGGTCGGCATCGTGCCCGCGATGATGTTCAGCTCACCGGCTCGCGCCGTTCGGCAGTTCATCCGCGCGCATCCGACCGCGACGGTGCAGGTGCGCAGCATCCCGACCTCCCTGCTCGTCGACGAGCTGGAGCAGGGGTCGATCGATGTCGCCATCCTGCTCACCGAGCCCGACCTCAAGGACCTCTCGTCGACGGCGCTGTTCGCCGAGGAGTACCTCGTGGCCCTCCCCGACGACCACCCGCTCGCGGGGGTCGACGAGGTCGACTTCGCGATGCTGCGCAACGAACGCATCCTGCAGGGGCCGCGCACCGCCAACCCGACGGGCTACGACGCGGTGGTCACCGCGTGCATGCGCGCCGGATTCTCGCCGCGCTCGCTCGAGGTCATGGGCTCGTACCTCGACCAGGCGGCGATGGTGTCGGCCGGGATGGGCGTCTGCTTCATCCCGAAGTCGCTGTCGGACATCCCGCAGCACAACGTCGTCTACCGCACGCTCGTGAACCCCTCGGTGGGACTCACGACCTCGATCTCCTGGTTCGACCGCCGCCTCGACGCGGTCGGCCGGGCGTTCGTGCAGCACTGCATCACCGAGCTCTCCGTCCCGGAGAGCCTCACCACGGAAGAAGGTTCATCATGAAGTTCGCGATCGGCCAGATGGTCTCGGGCGACGACAAGGCCGCGAACCTCGCGGAGATCTCCCGGCTCACCGAGGAGGCGGCGGCTGCCGGAGCGCGCCTCGTCGTCTTCCCGGAGTTCGCGATGTTCGACGTCCCCACCCTCGACGAGGAGTTCGTGAAGCAGGGCGAGTCGCTCGACGGACCGTTCGTGACGGGACTCGCCGAGCTGTCACGACGCACCGGGGTCTCGATCGTCGCCGGCATGCTCGAATCCATCGACGGGGAGGCGCGCGGCTACAACACGCTCGTGCTCGTGACGCCCGACGAGGGCCTGTCGCGGGTCTATCACAAGCTCCACCTGTACGACGCGTTCGGGTTCCTGGAGTCCGACCACATCCGCCCCGGCGACATCGCGGGCCCGGTGACGTTCACGGTCGACGACGTGACCGTCGGGATGCTGACGTGCTACGACCTGCGCTTCCCCGAGGTCGCGCGCGAGCACGCCGACGCCGGCGTCGACCTGCTGCTCTACCCCGCCGCCTGGATGCCCGGGGCCCGCAAGGAGGACCACTGGAACACCCTCGCCCGCGCCCGCGCGATCGAGAACACGCTCTACGTCGCCGCGGTGTCGCAGGGGCCGGGAGTGGGCACCGGCGGCAGCATCATCGTCGACCCCATGGGGATCACGCTCGGCGAGATCGGCGAGTCGACCGGCATCGCCGTCGCCGACGCCCGCCCCGAGCGCATCGCCCAGGTGCGCAGTGTGAACCCCTCGCTCGCCAACCGCCGCTTCACCGTCGTCGCGTCCGCCTGACGCCCGCACCCCGGAACACCGAAAGGAACATCATGACTCACACACTCAAGCAGGGGGCCTGGCTCTCGGACGGCAGCAGCGCGATCGGGGAGATCGTCGCCGGACTCGGCTACGACTTCGTGGTGCTCGACATCGAGCACGGATCGTTCGACCTCGCGACCCTCGAGCGCTTCATCCCGCTGCTCAAGGGGCTCGGCCTCGAGGTCCTCTCGAAGGTGCTGGTGCCCGAGCGCGGCGCGATCCAGCAGGCCCTCGACTTCGGCTCGGACGGCGTCATCATCCCGCACATCGAGGGACTGGAGCACGCCAAGCGCATCACCGACTTCGCGAAGTTCCCGCCGCTCGGATCACGGAGCCTCGCGGGTGGTCGCACCATGGGCTACCGCGGCTACTCCGACGAGTGGATCGCCGCCCAGGACCGCGACATCAAGGTCTTCCCCATGGTGGAGGATCCACGGGCCCTGCGCGACGTCGAGGGCATCGCCGCCCTGCCCACGGTCGACGGCATCTTCATCGGCCCCGGCGACCTCGCGGCCATGAGCGGTCGCGGCGCGTACCGGCAGACCGAGGCCGACTTCGACGACTTCCGCCGCGTGATCGCCGCCGCACGCGCGAACGGCAAGCCGTGGGTGCTCCCGGCCTGGACCACGATCGAGAAGGAGTTCGCGATCGCCGAGAACGCCGACTACGTGCTGCTGACCATGCAGCACGCCGCGATCTCGGAGGGCTACGGCAACGCGCGCACCCTCATGGACGGGCTCATCGCCGACGCATCCGTCTCCGTCGCCTCCTGATCGGCCGCCCCCGGAGCCCCGCTCCGGGGGCGTTCTCCGATCCCGCCCTCACACTCCGACTCCCTGCGTCGTCATATCGGTGGAGGCGCATCCGGCGCCCCGAGAACCAAGGAGACGACGTGTCGCACGTGAACATCGGCAAGATCTACTCTGCCCCTTATCGGGCGATGCTCGAGTTCAACGACCAGGCGGTCGCCGCGGGAGTGGATGCCGGGCTCTCGCCGCTGCTCGTCGAACTCGTGAAGGTGCGCGCATCGCAGATCAACGGCTGCGCGTTCTGTCTGCGGATGCACAGCGCCGATGCCGTGAAGGCCGGGGAGACCGCCGACCGGCTCGCAGTCGTCGCCGGGTGGTGGGAGTCGCAGTACTTCAGCCCCGAGGAGCAGGCAGCGCTGCAGATCGCCGAGCGGGTGACGATGATCGGCGACCACGCCCGCCTCCCCGACCGGGGCGTCGACGTCGACGGCGTGCTCAGCGAGAAGCAGATCGCCGCCGTGACGTGGCTCGCCGTGGTCATCAACAGCTGGAACCGCATCGCGATCAGCAGCCACTACCCCGTGCATCCCTGATCCAGGATCGCCCGATCGCTGGGCGGGCAGGTCACTGGGCGGGCAGGTCACTGGGCGGGCAGGCAGCCGCCGTCCATGATGTAGCCGCCCACGTCGACCGTGACCACGTCGGCGCGGAGCTCGCCGAACACGCAGCCGCCCTCGGGGGCCGCGGCGCCGAACGCCACGGCACGCTCATCGCCCATCACCTGCGGGTCGACGAGGCCGGCGTCGTCGAGAGCCTGCTCGACGGCGTCGAGCGAGATGCTGCCGGAAGCCTGCAGCGTTTCGAGGCTGCGCTGCAGATCGGCTGCGGGCTGTGCGGCGGCCGCCCGGGCGTCCTCGTCGAGATCCATCCGCTCCCGGTGCCGATCGTTCTGCGCCATCGCGTGGTCGGGGTCGTACGGCGCGCACTCGGGCGGCAGCGTCTGCCCCTCCACCAGCGGGCACGCCACTGTCGGCGTCGGGGTGGGACTCGGAGTGGGCGGTGCGGCTCCCGGCCCCGTCGCGGTGGCGCATCCGCCCAGCAGCAGCATGGTCGCGAGAACGAGCGGCACGCCTGCCCGTCTCGCCGCATCCCCCCGGATCCCGGTCATGCCGCCATGCAACCACATCGCCTGCACCCCGTCGAGCGTCGCGTGCTTCCGCACAGCACCACTCCACGTCAAGACCCTTTGTCACCCTCGCGCGAGGGCGCACACTGCGAGCATCCGACCGATGGGAGCATCACCGATGACTGCGCTCGCACACTCCACCCTCGACACCGTCACGGCGCGGGGTCCGATCAGCGAGGCCGTGCTCGGCCGCCTCCGCGGGCATGCCGACACCGGGCCGGCGGATGCCGCGCGCGCCGCGCTGCCGACGGTCTCCGATGTCGTCCGAGACGACGACGTGCAGCTGTCGCTGTTCCTGCTGTACGCGTCGTCGTACGGCTCCTTGCCCGGTCTCGACCCCGACCTGGAGTGGGACGCAGAGCTGATCGCCGCCCGCCGGATCCTCGAGGAGGCGTTCGAGGCGGCCCTGCGCGCGCAAGTGCCGCAGCCGGAGTCGCCCGAGCCGACGGTGGATGCCGTGGGCCGCGCCCTGTTCGCGCTCGCTGCGGCCGACACCGGCCCGAGCCTGTCGCGGTACATGGCGAGGAAGGCGACCCGCGAGAACGCCGTGGAGATGTTCATCCAGCGGTCGATCTACACGCTGCGCGAGGCCGACCCGCACTCCTGGGCGATCCCGCGGCTGCACGGTCGGGCGAAGGCGGCGCTCGTGGAGATCCAGACCGACGAGTACGGCGGCGGCCGACCCGACCGCGTGCACGCCACGATCTTCGCGCGGGCGATGCGCGGCATGGGCCTCGACGACACCTACGGCACCTACGTCGACGACGTGCCGGCGATCACGTTCGCCTCGCACAACCTCATGTCGATGTTCGGGCTGAACCGGCGGCTGGTCGGCGCGATCGTCGGACACCTCGCCGCCTACGAGATGACCTCGTCGATCCCGTGCCGTCTGTACGCCGACGGGCTGCGCCGGCTCGGCTACCCCGACGACGTCACCGACTACTTCGACGAGCACGTCGAGGCGGATGCCGTGCACGAGCAGATCGCCGGGCGCGACCTCGCCGGCGCCCTCGCCGAAGACCACCCGGAGCTGCTCGACGACATCATGTTCGGCGCCTCGGCATGCCTGACGGTCGACGGATGGATGGGCGGACACATCCTCGACGCCTGGCAGCGCGGCGAGTCGTCGCTGCGCACGGGGGCGCGGGCATGAGTCGCGCGGCCGACGACGTCACGATCACGGCGTACCCCGACGGACCCCTGCTGGTCAGAGGGGCCGCCGTGCTGCAGACCGTCGACGGCGAGACGATCGAGGTCACGCGACCGACCGTCGCCCTGTGCCGGTGCGGGCTCTCGACGATCAAGCCGTTCTGCGACGGCACGCACAAGGCATCCGGGTTCCGCACCGACGTCTGACGCCCGGCATCCGCATCCGTTCCGCATCCGTTCCGCATCCGTTGCGCAGGAGATCGCACGTAACGAAGGACGGATGCCGGCATCCGGTCCTTCGTTGCGTGTGATCTCCTTCGCTGCGCGCGCCGGGTCACCACTCCCACTCGATCGCGATGCTCCCCGGGCCGAAGTCGAACTCGATGTGCGAGGCGCAGCCGCCGATGAGCGAGACCGGGAAGGAGCGTTCGACACCGTCCTGCTGCGTCGTCGCCCAGCACCGGCGCGGAAGCCGCTCGTCGTCGAAGTAGATGAATACGCCGACCTCGGCCTCACGCCGCACGGCCACGAGAGACTGGATCTCGCTGATCGCATCGTCGGCGTACCGGTGGTCGAAGGTCTCCCACTCCGTCATCACCAGCTCGCCGCGGCGGAGCGGCGCCTTCAACCGCACCATCGGCCGGATGACGCGCTGTGCCATGTCGACGACCACGTCGACGAGATCGCAGCCGAGCACGGCGCGGACGCCGGGAGCCTGCGTCTCGCCGGGCTCGACCGTGACGAACACCGCGACCTCCCGGGCTCCGTCGATCCTCGCCTGCCAGACGTTCCTGGCGACGTTGCGTGAGAGCAGGCCCTCGGCATCCACGTAGGTCATCAGCGTCGACGAGCGCTCCGACAGCTGTCGTGGCGCGCTCTCGTCGGTGACCTCGTTGTGCTCGAGCCCGACGAAGCTCGCGAACGGCACGTTCCCGTCTGCCGGAACACGGCGACGGGGCACGAGCTTGCCGGCGAGCACTCCGTCGTCGAGCCGCAGCAGATCCTCGAGCTCGTGCACGACGTCGGCGGAGGCGTCGGTGCCGGGGATGCGCGCCCCCGACTGCCAGTGCGACAGCGCGGCGACGCTCACCTCGTGGCCACGGTCCCTCAGCCGCTGCTGCAGCGTCCTCAGCGACATGCCCCGGCGGCGCACGGCGTTGCGGAGGATCGTCGCGAAGTCGTCGTCGCCCGCGTGCTCGTCGTCGCCCATCACGCCCTCCCCACCAGGGTCCGTCACCGGTCGCTGCACCGGATACCGAGATTCTGGCAGAGCTCGAGTCGCCCTCTCCGCTTCGTTTCGTTCGGGCCGTCCTTCAACGCGCCGGTCGGCGCTTTCGCTTCTGCACCTCGGGCACCATCAAGGTCGGAACCGCGCGCATCATGAACTTGTCGAAGTCGGGAACCGTGAACGCCGCGTAGCCGTGCTCCGGGGTGTAGAGCAGGCCCATGTCGATGAGCTCTGCTCGCGTGGGTCCCAGCTGGGTGGATTCGCGGCCCATCAGCCTGGCCACATCGGACGCCTTCTGCGCCGCAGGTCCGAGCTGTGCCATGGCGCGCATGTAGGCGGTCTGCAACGGGGTGGCGCGATCCAGTCGCACTCGGAAGAAGGAGGCGTCGAGTTTCGCCTCGTATCCCTCCCGAGCGTCGAGAACGTCCGCACGAGTGATCGGCGATCCTTCCGCGATCTCCCACACCTGATATCCGAGCTCCTGAAGGAAGAACGGATACCCCTGCGTGATGTGAATGGCGAGAGCCACCGCATCCGGTTCGTACTCCACTCCTTCCGCTCGCGACGGCTCGACGAGAGCCTCGCGCGCGCTCCCCTCGTCGAGAGAATCGATCTTCGGAAACTGGAACAGTCGCTCGGCATACGACTTCGCATCACCCGCGAGCTCCGCGATCTGCGGGAGACCGGCTCCCACGAAGGTGATGGGCAGTTTCCGTTGCACCGTCTTGTGGATCGCCTGAATGAGAGCCTCGAGCTGCCTCGCGCTGAGGAACTGCACCTCGTCGATGAGGATGGCGACGCCCCGCCCATGTTCCTGGGCGGCCTCTCCTACCGCGACGAGGACATCGGTGAGGTCCATGCCGAGCTCTCCATGGTCCGCGAAGCCCTCCGCCGCCTCGACGTCCCAGGACAGCGACCATGCACCCTGTTGATCGACAGAGAGCGCGAAGGAGGTGACGACCGCGGCGGCGCGGCGCATTCTGTCCGTCCACTTCGCCCTCGGGGAGAGCCTGAGCAGGGTGGCTTTGAGCAAGGAGGCCATGTTCTGTCGAAACCGCGTGTCGTCGTGCTTGCTGGCCTCGATCTCGACCACTTCCCATCGCTCGGACCGCGCGATGTCACCGAATTCGTTCAGCAGGACCGTCTTGCCCACGCCGCGCAGCCCGGTGATCACCATCGACTGATGCGTCTTGCCGCGGGCCAGTCGCTGCAGGAGGGTTCGAAACGCCCTGATCTGCTCTTCCCGCCCGACGACGATGTCGGGCGAGGCACCCGCATTGGGAGTGTATGGATTGAGAACGCTGTCCATCGAGCCTCTCTTTCAAGCTTTAGCCCACTTTATTGAGATGAGATAAAGACGAACGAGCGGACGGCGACCGCGGTATCGCCATTCCGGTACAGCGCGTTCGGGCCGTCCTTCAGCGCGGATTCAGCGCGCGGCCACCACACTGGAGGAATGCGGATCCTGGTGGTGGACGACGAGGTGCGCCTCGCCGACGCCGTGCGGCGGGGGCTCGAGGCGGAGGGCTTCGCCGTCGACGTCGCGCACAACGGCGTCGACGGGCTGTGGCGTGCGCGGGAGACCCGCTACGACGCGATCGTGCTCGACCTCATGATGCCGGGGATGAGCGGCTGGAAGGTCTGCGAGGCGCTGCGCGCGGAGGAGAACTGGACCCCCGTGCTCATGCTCACCGCGAAGGACGGCGAGTGGGATCAGGTCGAGGCGCTCGAGAGCGGCGCCGACGACTACGTCACGAAGCCGTTCTCGTTCGCGATCCTCGTCGCGCGCCTCCGCGCGCTCGTCCGGCGGGGAGCGGTCGCCCGGCCGGCGGTCCTCGAAGCGGGTGATCTGCGTCTCGACCCCGCCGCGCACCGCGTGTGGCGCGGCGACATCGCCATCACCCTCACGGCCCGCGAGTTCGCGGTGCTCGAGCATCTGATGCGGCACCGCGGCCAGGTGCTCTCGAAGCGCTCCCTCATCGACGGCGTCTGGGACGACGACTTCGACGGCGACCCGAACATCGTCGAGGTGTACGTCGGCCACCTGCGCCGCAAAGTCGACAAGCCGTTCGGCCGCGAGGCGATCGAGACCATCCGCGGCGCCGGATACCGGTTGGCGGCCGACGGTGGGTAGCCGCGGCTGGCGCTCCGTTCGGGGCAGGACGACGCTCGGCGCCACGGCCGTGGTCGCCGTCGCGCTGATCGTCGGAGCGTTCTCGTTCTACGGCATCCTGACCACCAGCATCCGCGCCAGCACCGAGCGTGCCGCCGAACAGCGCGTGGAAGAGCTCGCCGACCGGCTCGACGGACCGGGCGGCCGCGACATCCGCACCCTCGACGACGAGATCGTGCAGATCATCGGCCCGGACGGCGTCGTGCGCGCGGCGAGCGAAGAGGCACAGGACGAGCTGGGCTCGACCGCGCTGCCCTCCGACGGCGACACGCACACCAGGACGATCGACGGCACGCCGATGCTCGTGGTGTCGGAGGACCTGCGCGACGATCAGACGATCGTGCTCGCGGTGCGTCTGGACGACGACGACGAAGCGCTCTCGACCGTGGCGGTGCTGCTGATCGTGGCCGTCCCTCTGCTGCTGATCCTCGTGGCGGTCACGACGTGGCTCGTCGTCGGACGCGCCCTGCGGCCCGTGAACCGCATCCGCGAAGAGGTCGACGGCATCACCGCCGAACGCCTGCACCGCCGCGTCGAAGTGCCACCGTCGGCCGACGAGGTCGCCGCGCTCGCCACCACCATGAACGGGATGCTGGACAGGCTCGACGCCTCAGCCACCGCCCAGCGGCGCTTCGTATCCGACGCCTCGCACGAGCTGCGATCGCCCCTCGCGACCATCCGCCAGCACGCCGAGCTCGCCCAGGCGCACCCGGGCACCACCAGCATCGGCGAACTGGCCGAGGTCGTGTCGGAGGAGGGGCTGCGCCTGCAGGGCATCGTCGAGTCGCTGCTGCTGCTCGCCCGCCTCGACGAGGGTGCGGGCTCCCATGCCGAGCCCGTCGACCTCGACGACATCGCGCTCGGCGAGGTGCGGCGGCTGCGGGCGTCCGGCCTCGACGTCGACGGCTCGGGCATCGCGGCAGCGCGAGTCCATGGCGACCCCCGTCTGCTCGGACAGCTGCTGCGCAACCTCGCCGACAACGCCGCCCGGCACAGCCGCGGACGCCTCGCGATCGGCGTCACGCCCGCCGACCGGCACGTGTTCGTCACGGTCGAGGACGACGGCGCCGGCGTTCCCCCCGAGGAACGCGAGCGGATCTTCGAACGCTTCGTGCGACTCGACGAGGCCAGGAGCCGGGATGCCGGGGGCAGCGGCCTCGGACTCGCCATCGTCCGCGCGATCGCCACCGCCGCCGGCGGTTCCGTCACGGTCGACGACTCGCGTTGGGGCGGGGCGCGCTTCGTCGTGACGCTGCCCCTCGCCCATCCGGGTCGGTGAGCGCGCCGCACGGCCCTCGCCGCGTTTCGTCTCGCTCCGGCTCGCTCAACGACCCGCGGGTGCCCTGTGCCGCGCCGGGTCGATGAGGGGAAACGTCGCCACACGGGTCGTTGAGCGAGGAGCGCAGCGACGAGACGAAACGCGGTACGCGCCGCACGGCCCTCGCCGCGTTCCTGAAAAGGGCTTCAGGTCGCTTCAGGATCGCTTCAGCGCCCCTCCGACACCATCGGAGACATGAACGACAAGACCCCGAACCAGGACCACAGCTCCGACGAGACCACCCCGATCTCGTCGCCGGATGCCCCGACGGTGCCCGTCGCTCCGGCATCCGCCACTCCGGCATCCCCCGAACCCGCTGCCGCGGCGCCCGGGCCCGCGCCCGCCGAGCCCGCCCCCGCGGCGAGGAACGGTCGCAAGCGCGGCCTGCTGATCGGCGGCGGAGTGCTCGCCGCCCTGCTGCTCGCGGGCGGCGGTGTCGCGGTCGGCGCGGCCATCGGCGACGAGTTCGACGACGACGACGACCGTCCGGGCTTCTCCGACGGACCGCGCGACGACGACGGCCCCGCCCAAGGCCCGCAGGACGGACGCCCCGGCGACGACCGCGGCGGCGACCGCCGCGACGACGACGGCCCGGGTGCAGGACCGGGCAAGGGCCCCGTGGCGGGCATCGGCACGGCATCCGCCGACGAGCTCGTCGACATCGCGAACGCGGCGCGCGGCGCGGCCGACGGCGAAGTCACCTCGATCGACGCCAAGCGCGACGGCGCGTGGGAGGTCGAGCTGACGACCGCGACCGGCGGCGAGACCGAGGTCCGCGTGGATGCGGAGGGGACGGCGGCGGTGGTCTCCTCGCAGGACGAGGACGATGACGACACCGCCCCCGCGTACGTTCTCGACGACGCGGCGATCCGCGCGCTCGTCGCCGCCGCACTCGACGAGGCGGACGGCCTGATCACCGACC
Organism: Microbacterium sp. LWO14-1.2; assembly: GCF_038397715.1. Taxonomy (NCBI): domain Bacteria; kingdom Bacillati; phylum Actinomycetota; class Actinomycetes; order Micrococcales; family Microbacteriaceae; genus Microbacterium; species Microbacterium sp. LWO14-1.2. The sequence continues at coordinate 1,993,220 of NZ_CP151633.1, read as the reverse complement.
TCGACGCCGACGACGACGCGTCCAGCCCGTACGACGCCCAGGTCGTGACCGACGACCGCCGGTCGATCGACATCGACTTCGACGCCGAATTCGCGGTCGTCGGCACCGATTCCGACGACTGACCCGTCACCGAGCCCGCCCTTTCACACTGGGGCGGGCGACGTGTGAACGCGATCGTGGTCTTCTTGTACCGCGATCGCAAACGGCCGGGGTGCCGACCGATCGTTCTCCCGCCGTCCTCCCCTCGTCGACGGCATTGGTGGGCGGAGCGCCTTCATCCGCTCCGCCCACCATCTCCCTCGCCCGCCGCCCTCGGCGATAGCATTCTGGGATGACGAACTCCGGCCCGATCGACGAGATCTCCATCGGCGGAGAGATGATCCGCCTCGGTCAGTTCCTGAAGTACTCGGGGCTGCTCGACTCGGGCGGAGACGCGAAAGAGGTCGTGATCGACGGCTTCGTGAAGGTGAACGGCGAGGTCGACAGGCGTCGAGGACGCCAGCTGCACGACGGCGACCTCGTGACGTTCGAGGGCCGAACGGTGCGCGTCCGCCCCTGACGGCCTCCTCGGCGCACGATCCTTCTGCGCACGCGCGTAACGCACACCCCCACCGCCGCGCAAGGTCTTTGCCCGTCGGCGCGTGCGGGTCGAGCATGAGGACATGCCGTCCTCCCCCTCCGTTCGACCGATCGATTCGTATGCGCCCATCGGCGACGGTCGCACGGTCGCGCTGATCGGCGACGACGGACGCGTGGACTGGCTGCCGCTCCCTGACCTCACCGACCTGCCCGTGTTCGCGCGGCTGCTCGACGACGAGACCGGCGGATGCTTCGAACTGCGGCCCGTCGCCGAGTTCCGTTCCGAGCGGCGGTACATCCCTGACACGAACGTGCTCGAGACGACCTTCACGACCGACGACGGCGTGGTGCGGGTGACCGACGCGATGGTCTCCGGCGTCGCCGGACGGATGCCGTGGGCCGAGCTCGCGCGACGCATCGACGGCGTCGAGGGCGAGGTCGCCCTGCGCTGGCGCGTGCAGCCGGGTTCGTCGCTGCAGACGGCATCCCCGTGGCTGGAGCGCACGCAGCACGGCGACGTGATCCGGAGCGGGAAGACCGCGTTCGGCCTGACCGGGTTCGAGCACGGTCCGGCCGACCCCGACCCGACGGCGCCGCTCGGCGCCGAGCTCACCGGCGGGTTCACCGCGACCCCCGGATCCCGGCATCTGCTGGCCGTCGCCGCCACGCACGACGAGCCGCTGCATCTGCCCGACCCGTACAACGTCGACGACGGCATCGACCGCACGATCGAGCACTGGCAGCACTGGTCGCGGGTGTTCTCATACGACGGGCCGTGGGGCGAGCAGGTGCAGCGCAGCGCGCTCGCCCTCAAACTGCTGATCTACAGCCCTTCGGGAGCGATCGCCGCGGCCGCGACCACCTCGCTACCCGAGAATCCCGACGGCGGCAAGAACTGGGACTACCGGCACGCCTGGGTCCGCGACCTCGCGTACACGACGCACGCGCTCGTGCGCTTCGGGCTGCGCGAGGAGACGCACGCCGCCCTGTCGTGGCTGCTGCACACGATCCGCCGCCACGGCGACGATCTGCACGTCATGTACACGCTCGACGGCGGCCTCGTGCCGGAGCCCACCGAGTACGACGTGTCGGGGTGGAACGGCATCGGACCCGTCGTGACCGGGAATCCGGCGGGCGAGCAGCTGCAGCTCGGCGTCTACGGCGACCTCATGGCGATCTGCCGCACCTACGTCGACGCGGGCAACGTGCTCGACATCGGCACCGGACGGATGCTGTCGCAGATCGCCGACCGCACGTGCGACGTGTGGCGCAACCCCGACTCGGGAATGTGGGAGCTCCCGGAGGAGCGTCACTACACGTCGTCGAAGATGGGCTGCTGGAAAGCGCTGGAGGATGCTGTCGCCCTCGCCGAAGCGGGCGCCATTCCGGGGAGCGCCGAGCGCTGGCGGGCGGAGCGCGACCGCATCCGTCACTGGATCGACGAGCACTGCTGGTCGGAGGAGCGTTCCGCGTACGTCTTCTACGCCGGCGCCGACACCCTCGACGCGTCGGTGCTGCTGCACGCGCCGAGCGGTTTCGACCGCGGCGAGCGCATGTCGACGACGATCGACGCCCTGATCGAGGAGCTCGGGGCCGGCGCGCTGCTGTACCGCTACAGCGGCGTCTCGGCCGAGGAGAAGACGTTCGTCGCGTGCGCGTTCTGGCTGACCGAGGCGCTCGCGTGCGTCGGCCGGCACGAGGAGGCGCGGGAGCGGATGGACCAGCTCCTCGCCCTCGCGAACGACGTCGGCATCTACGCCGAGATGATCGACGCCGACGACGGCTCGGCCTGGGGCAACACCCCGCAGGCGCTGAGCCACCTGGCGTTCCTGACGGCGGCGATGACCATGCGCGAGGTCATGCCCGACGACCTGCTGCCCGACAGCTGACCGCACTCCGGGCGATCGAACGCCCGGATCGCAGACCGACCACAGACCGGAAAACAAGGAGAGGACACACCATGTCTCGTGACCAGTACACCTTCGTCAACCCTGCAGAGCTCTACTCCGACATCGAACCGCAGAAGCAGCAGATGCCCGAGCCGGGTCTCGACGCGGATCTCACCCCGAAGGCCGATCTCGGTGAGGAGTCGTACCGCGGCTCCGACCGCCTGAAGGGCCGCAAGGCGCTCATCACGGGCGGCGACTCCGGCATCGGTGCGGCCACGGCGATCGCGTTCGCCCGTGAGGGTGCGGACGTCGCCCTGTCGTACCTGCCCGAGGAGGAGGAGGATGCGGCGCGCATCGCCGGCATCCTGCGCGAAGCGGGTGCGAACGTCGCGACCATCCCCGGCGACCTGCGCGACCCCGAGTACTGCCGCACCCTGGTGTCCGAGGCCGTCGGCGCGCTCGGCGGGCTCGACATCCTCGTCAACAACGGCGGCAAGCAGATCTTCCAGGAGTCGCTGACCGACATCACCGACGAGCAGTTCGACGACACCTTCAAGACCAACGTCTACGCGATGTTCTGGATCACGAAGGCCGCCCTGCCGCACCTGAAGCCCGGGTCGACGATCATCAACACGACCTCGATCCAGGCGTACTCGCCGTCGGGCATCCTCGTCGACTACGCGTCGACCAAGGCGACGATCAACGCGTTCACGAAGGGTCTCGCAGACCAGCTCGCACCGAAGGGCATTCGCGTGAACGCCGTCGCGCCCGGCCCGATCTGGACGCCGCTGCAGCCGAGCGACGGCCAGCCGCAGGAGAAGATCGAGCAGTTCGGCGAGGAGACCCCGCTCGGACGCATGGGTCAGCCGGCCGAACTCGCGCCGGCCTATGTGTTCCTCGCGTCGGCCGAGTCGAGCTACGTCGCCGGTGAGACGCTCAATGTGAACGGCGGCATGCCCACCCCGTGATCGGGATGCGTCGGCTCGCACACTCGTGATGCCGAGACCCACCACCCTCGTCGAGACCCATCGCCCGATACGTCGGGGGCGGTGGGTCTCGGCGCAGCGGGTGGGTCTCGACGCCTGTCGGTGGGGCACGGCACGATGGGGTCATGGCCGACGGATACGACCTCGACTTCCTGCCCGCCCCCGTGCCGCTGCCCCTGCCGCCCGGCGCGGTGCGCGAGCTGACCTACCCCCGGTTCACGGTGCTGCTCCACCCGGAGCGCCGCCTCGCCGCGGTGACCGGGGTCAACATCGAGGGCTCGCGACTGCTCGACCTCGGGCGCTCGGGAGAGTGGCGCCTCGACCCCCGTGTCGACGCCGATCTGCAGACGGGACCGGAGGTGTACGCGCGCAACGACCTCGACCGCGGGCACCTCGTGCGGCGGCGGGACCCGGGCTGGGGCGGCGCGGCCGAGGCGCGCGAGGCCATGGAGGCGACGTTCTTCTATCCGAACGCCGCCCCGCAGGCAGCCGGGTTCAACCAGTCGAAGGAGCTGTGGCTCGGACTCGAGGACCACGTGCTCGCGTACGCGGAGTCGACGGATCAGCGCGTCTCGGTGTTCACGGCGCCCGTGCTCGGCGACGATGATCCGCCGTACCGCGGCATCCTCATCCCGCTGCGGTTCTGGAAGGTCGCCGCCTGGCAGGGGCCTGACGGGCTCGCCGCGGCCGGCTTCCTGCTCGACCAGTCGGATCTGGTCGATCTCTCGGAGGGTCTGCGTGCGGCGCCGCCGCTCGGCGGCTTCCGCACGTTCCAGGTCTCCGTCGCCGAGATCGCGCGTCTGACCGGGATCGACCTCGGTCCGCTGACGGATGCCGACGTGCTGCCGCGACGCACCGCGAGACCGACCGACCGCATCCCGCTCGCGACTCCCGCGGACATCGTGCTCTGACGCCCCACGGCGACTCCCGGCATACCGATAAGCAATCCCTCTTGCGCGCCGGGCGCAGGGGTGTCACGCTTGCGAAACAGCCATTCGCACCGCAATGCGGATGCTGCGGCGTCGCCCTTCGGCGATGCCAGGCGGGGCGCCCTTTCCGCCGCCTCCCCCGTGGTGGGGGCGTCCCGCCTGCAACGCGCCTCAGTCGTCGTGCGCGATTCGGAACACCGGGCGACCGGAGGTCCGCGCGCCACCCGATGCCACCCAGTCGGCCACCTCGGTCCAGGGCCGGATGTCGAGCGGGCCGACGTCGAGGTCCCGGTCCGCGGCCAGGTAGGCCATCTCCTCCGGCAGTCCTGGCTCGGATCCGAGGAAGAAGCTCGTGATGGAACGATCCGCGGTCGCGGGGTCTGCGACGAACGCGCCGTAGGGGAAGTGCTCGTCTGCGCCGGCCGCGTGCCCGAGCGCGATGGCCGTGCCTCCCGGTGCGAGCAGAGAGTAGGCGCGCACCAGCTCGTCGCCGCCGATGAGGTCGATCGCGCCGTGCACGCGGCCCTCGACGGCCTCGGTCGTACCGTGCACCTCGTGCGCACCGAGACGGCGGAGCTCCTCGTGCTGTCTTTCGTCGCGAGCCACCGCGACCACGTGCGCGCCCGAGCGCGCAGCGAGCTGCACCGCGACACGGCCGACGGCTCCGGTCGCGCCGACGATCAGCATCCGTCGTCCGAGCACCGAGCCGAGGCGCCGCACGGCGCGCAGCGCGCTGGTCGCCGGCACCGGCAGCGTCGCGAGGCGCTCGGGCGAGACGTCGTGCGGCGCCGACGCGGTCATGGTGTGCGGCACCGCTCTGCGCTCCGCCCATCCGCGTGCGGCGAGGCTGAGGAAGACGACCCGGTCCCCCGCTTGCGGTCCGAGCCCGTCCGCCGCGGCCTCGATCACCACACCGCTCCCGTCCCACCCCGGGATCGCGCCATCGGAGAGGGAGGGCAGCGCGGCGAGGTCCCCGGGATTCGGGGCGAACGCGTCGACGCGCACCAGCAGCTCATCGGGTCGCGGCGTCGGATCGGGCACGTCGGCGAGCGCCAGCCCGCCGGGTTCCTGCGCGTTCTTCGTCCAGGCCAGCATCGTTCCGTCCTCCCGTGTCGTTCTGTGGGGAGCAACCGGTCGCTCGGGAGGGGCATTCCCGTGCGCGGGCGTCAGCGGGAGCCGGATCGGGCATCGGCACGCAGACGGACGACGAGCAGGACCGCGCCCGGACGCGACTGTGCGGTGCCCGCGTCACCGCGGGCACCGCACAGTCGTCAGGGCGTCAGCCGATCAGCTGATCGGCATCCTCCGTCGCGCGCTTCCGGCGGATCAGGAGCAGAGCCGCACCGCTGGCGAGCAGCATCAGCGCGGCGACCACGACCCACGCCGCGACCTCGCCACCGGTGACGGCGAGCGGGACGCCGGGCGTCTCGACCGACACGATCGACGGATCGGAGGTGAAGGGGTCACCGCCGGGGGTGGTGCCGCCGGCCGTCGCCATGTTGCGGATGGATCCGGCATCCAGATCAGCCTGCGTCACCGAGTACGTCGCCGTGCAGGTGACCTGCGCGCCGGGGGCGAGCGATGCCGCTCCCGCGGGGCAGGTGACCGCCGACAGCGTCCCGGTGCCGGTGAAGCCGGTCTCGTTCACGACGATGTCGGTGAGCGTCAGGTTGCCGGTGTTGGTGACGACGAACGAGTAGGTGATCGCCTGTCCGACAGCCGTCGCACGGTCGATGCTCGCGGTCTTCACCACGTTCAGACCGGGAGCCGGCGCGCTGGGCACCGACACCTCGGACTCCGGCGACACGGGGTCGGGGCCGGTGGGCGGTGTGCCGGTGGCGGTCGCGGTGTTGGTCACCGTGCCCGCGTCGACGTCGGCCTGCACGACCGTGTAGGTCGCGGTGCAGGTGACCTGAGCGCCGGGAGCGAGAGACGCGGCCCCGGCCGGGCAGGTGATCGCCGACAGGTCGCCCGCACCCGAGAAGTCGCCTTCGACGACCTCCACGTCAGCGAGAGTGACGTTGCCGGTGTTCGTCACGAGGAAGGAGTACGTGATCTCCTGCCCCACGGCGATGTCGTCCTGCGCGGCCTCGTCGGCGGACTTCACGACCGTGATCGCGGGTGCCGGCGGGATGTCGACCGTGATCTCGTCCTCGGGCGAGACGGGCGGCGGCGTCAGCGGGTTCGGCGGGGTGCCGGTGCTGGTCGCCGCGTTCGTGACCGATCCGGCGTCGACGTCGGCCTGCGTCACGACGTAGGTCGCGGAGCAGGTGACGGAGGCGCCGGGGGCGAGGGATGCCGCGCCTGCAGGGCACGCGATCGCCGAGAGGTCGCCGGTGCCGGAGAAGTCCGTCTCGGTGACGGTCACGTCGGTCAGCGTCACGTTGCCCGTGTTCGTCACGAGGAACGAGTACGTGATCGTCTGGCCGGCGGCCGTGATCGTGGTCGGGTTCGCGGTCTTCTCGACCTCGAGCGCGGGTGCCGGCGGCACCTCGACGACGACCTCGTTCGAGGGGACGACCGGCGGCGGCGTCAGCGGGCTCGGCGGGGTGCCGGTCACCGATGCGGTGTTCGCGATCTCACCGGCGTCCACGTCGGCCTGCGTGGCGACGTAGGTCGCCGTGCAGGTCACGGAGGCGTTCGGCGCGAGCGTCGAGGCGCCTGCAGGGCAGGTGATCGCGGACAGCTGCCCGGTGCCCGAGAAGTCGGTGTCGGTGACGGTGACGTCGTTGAGCGTGACGTTGCCCGTGTTGGTGACGAGGAAAGAGTACGTGATGGTCTCGCCGGCCTCGTCGATCGTCTCGACGTCCGAGCTCTTCACGATCGTGAGGGCGGGAGCCGGGTCGACCGACGGGATGGTGACCTCGGACGGGGGCGATACGGGCGGCGGCCCCTGCGGCGGGGTGCCGGTCGCGGTCGCGGAGTTCGTGATCGAGCCGTTGTCGACGTCGTCCTGCGTGACGGTGTACGTCGCCGTGCAGGTCACGGAGGCAGCCGGCGCGAGGTTCGCCGCGCCCGCCGGGCAGACGACCGGCGAGAGGATGCCGGTTCCGGTGAACCCGGTGTCGGTGACCTCGACGTCGGTGAGCGCGACGTTTCCGGTGTTGGTGACGACGAAGGAGTAGGTGACGGCCTGGCCGGCGGTGAACTGCTCCTCCGAGGTGGGGGTCGCCGACTTCACGACGCGGATCGCCGGTGCCTGCTCGTCGAACACGACGGTGGTGTCGGCGGGCGGGTTGAGACCGGTGCTGGTGATGTTGTCCGGACCGTTCGTGAACGAGCCGGCCACCGGCGACGTGACGTTGACCGTGATCGCGCACGAGGCCATCCCGGCCGTGAGGTTGCCCGAGGCCGTGATCGTCGTGCCGCCCGCCGGGGCGTTCACCACTCCTGCGGGGCACGTGGTCACGGCCGCGCCGTCGGCGATCGTCAGACCTGCCGGCAGGGCGTCGGTGAGCGACCAGCCGTTCTTGGCGGCCAGGTCGGCGGTGTTCGTCACGGTGAGGGTGAGCGTCGAAACCCCACCGGCGACGACGGATGCCGGGCTGAAGACCTTGTCGAGCTGCGGCGTGACGTCGAGGATGCGGATGTTGTCGAAGGCCGCGTCGTTGCCGACACCCGAGCCGTTCGCGTTCGTCATGCGGATGCCGAGGCTCGACCCCGAGAACAGCACCGAGCCGTTCGAGGTGTACGTGCCGACGTTGACGGGCTTGGCGGCGACCGGTCCGACGGCGGGCGCGTCGACAGTGGTCGTCGACGAGCAGGCGTTCAGCACACCGCCGACGTTCGTCGCCGTGCCGCCCTCGTTGAGGAAGGCGAACTGGTACTGGGGTGCAGAGACCCCGCAGTTCACGGCGGCCGTGTCGACGCTGAAGGTCAGGAACCGGCCGGACGGCTGAGCGACCGGGATGTTGTTCACGGTCTGGAACTCGATCGCGTTCGCGCCCGGGTTGCCCTCGGTGTACGCGGCGACGACGTCGTTCGTGTTGGGATTCGCTGCGCCGCTGTGGACGCCCAGACCGTACGCGAGCTGGCGCAGGTTGGCCGAGCTGACTGCGCTGGCGCAGTTGCCCTGCGACGTGTACGGGATGTTGAAGTTGACGATGGCGCCGTTGCAGTTCGTGAGCCAAGCGGTGTCGGCCGTGTACGTCTGACCGCCCGCGCCGACGTACGAGGTGAGCACGACGGGCGCGGTGCCCGGACCGTTCTCGAAGTTCTCCTCGAAGACGACGCTGTTCGGCTGCGGTGTGCCCGGTGTGCCCGGCGCCGCCTGCGCGGCGGTCGCGACGCCGACGAGCGAGGCGCTCGCCAGAGCCAGAAGCCCGAGGGCGGCGGCGATCCTGCGCCCCGTCTCCCGTGCCGATGATGGGCGCGAGCGCCCCCGGTGGTTCCTTCGCATGACTCCCTCCCCGTCTACCCGTGGGGCAGACCCTGTGTGCATGCGGCGCTGTCGTTCGGGTGCGCCGCTCGCACCGATGAGCGCGGCTCCACAACGCCGCGATGACTGCGGATCGGTTCGCGGGTGCAACTGCGCGACCGAGTCCAGGGGGAGTCTTTCAGCGGGGCGGGCATTCAGCTCAGGCACAGGAAGCGAATTCACCCCTCCGACCGATATATCACCCCTGGGTCGGAAGAGCGGCGGACGGCAGACGGCGCGGATCAGCGCCCGAGTTGGAACAGCTGCTGCAGTTGGGCCCTGTTCGACACCCCGAGCTTGCGATACGCCGTGCGCAGGTGGGTCTTCACGGTGTTGACGCTGACGTGGTGGTCGGCGGCGATCTCGACGTTCGACCGACCGGCGACCGCAGCGCGCACGACCGCGTTCTCGCGTCTCGTCAGAGCGTCGGTGCCCGCGATCGCTGCGTTGTCGACGACGGCGCGCAACCTGTCGGCGATGTCGTGGTCGCCGCGTTCGTCCACGAGCTCGGCGAGGCGCTGCCGGGTCTTCGCCGATCCGAGGGCGAGGGCCGCGTGGCAGCGATTCCAGCTCGCCAGCGCCGCCGCGCGGCGCAGCAGTTCGTCGCGCTGGTCGACGACGTCGGTGTCAGCAGCGATCAGCAGCGAGGGGACGAGCACGCGCGGGTGCGCACTCGAGGCCTGCAGCAGGGGTGCGACGACCGCGCGCGCCTCCGCACCCCGGTCGAGGGCGAACAGCCGGAAGGCGTGCAGTGTCGCGCCGGTCTGCCGCACGACGCTCGACGCGGTGTCGACCGGCAGATCCCCGAGCGCCCGAGACGCTCGCTGCGGCTGATGCAGGATCTGCAGGAGCAGGTACCGCACGATGCTCGAGTACTCGGCGTTGAGCGGGACGTTCGCATACTCCGGGGCGAGCCCGCCGACGAACGCGTCGAACTCCGACAGCAGCGCCTGCGCGTCGCCGGGGTCGTCGGGCGTCAGGAAGGCGCGGAGCGCGAAATACGGCCCCCAGTAGTCCGGAGCGAGACGGATGTCGACGCCGGAGAGCACGACACGGGCGGCGTCGGGTTCCAGGCGCTCGGTGTGGAGGATGGCTTCCGCCAGTCGCGCGGGAGTGACGGCGTCATCCGCCCACCAGGCGCCCTCGGGGATCTCCGGCATCCTGCCGAGCCACTCCGCGGCGTCCCGACCGCGACCGTGCAGGGCGTGGATCAGCGACGCGGCGCCGACCGAGCGGGAGTCCACCATCCGATTGCCGACCGACACGGACCAGTCGTGGCTCTGCGCGAACTGCTCGAGAGCATCGTCGAACCGGCTCACGAGCAGGAACGCGACGCCCCAGTGGTAGTGGAACTCGGGGAGGGCGTTGGCGAACGTCGGGATCACCTCGACGGGGATGCTGCGCAGCATCGACACCGCGGATTGGGTGGCCCTGACGGCATCCCGATGACGACCCGCCCCGCGGGCGACGGCGATGCGTCCCGTCAGCGCGGCCAGACGGTCGAGCGGCGCAGCGGCCGGGTCGTCGGAGATGATGTCGGTGTACGCGCGCCCCTCCGGTTGGCCGTCGAAGGTGCGCCGCAGATACTGCTCGGCGAGGCGGAGCCGCGAGTTCTGCGCCAGCACGTCCGGCGGCAGTGCGCGGATGACGTCGATCACCGCCTGCGGAGCGTCCTGCACGAGGGCGCTCCACTCGTCTCGGAGCAGCACGAGGACTGTATCCCAGTCCTCCGCCTCACGCGCGTCCTGCAGCGAACGCAGGACGGCGCTGTCGATCGGTGTGCTCATGAGTCTGTCCTCCCCAACAGAGTCGTGATCCCACGAGTCTCGCAGAACGCAGGAGGTCGCTTCGACCCAGGAGCAGCGGCGGGCGCCACTCGGAAAGCGGGAGTCACTCAGGTCGGATGCCGCCGAGGAGGACGTCGAGGAACAGGCGACGGTCGCCGTGGTCGCCGAGGCGGACGGCGTGCTCGACACCGCAGATGAGGTGCTCGAGCTGGACGATGGTGAGGTCGTCGCGCACCAGCCGCTCGCGGCGCGCTCGGTCGAGCACGGCCTCGAACGACTCGAAGATCTCGACCTTGAGAGCCCGCACGTCGTCTTCCTCGTCGTCGGGCGAGAGCAGGACGGCCTGCAGTCCGCCGTCTTCCAGCTGCAGGGCGAGGGCGTTCTCCAGGAAGGTCGCGAGAGCGGAGCGGGTGTCGTCCTGCGCGGAGGCGGCGCGCGCGATCTCGACCATGCGCTCCAGCGTCTCGACGGAGAGCGCCTCGACGAGCGCATGCACGGTCGGAAAGTGGCGGTAGACGGTCCCGACACCGAGCCCGGCGTCTCGGGCGATGGCGTTCAGGCTCAGAGAGCTGCGCGGATGCTCGCGAGCGACATCGAGGATCCGCTGGCGGCTGCGCACCGCATCCGCCCGCACCTGTCGCATGAGAAAAGTCTAGCAGTTCAAGCGGATAGTGAATCCGTTTGTGCTATGTTCAAGCGGATAACTCATCCGATTGACTCGAAGGATCCCCCGTGACCTGGAACCCCGCCCACCTTCCCGACCAGAACGGTCGCACCCTCGTCGTCACGGGTGCCACGGCCGGCATCGGCTACTTCGCCGCCGAGCAGCTCGCCGGCGCCGGCGCAGACGTCGTGCTCGCCTCACGCTCCGCCTCCAAACTGGAGCGCGCCGCGGCGTCGATCCGCGACCAGGTGCCCGGCGCGTCCGTGCGGAGCGTCGTCGTCGACCTCGCCTCTCTCGAATCGATCGACCGCGCGGCCGACACCCTGCGCTCTCTCCCCCGCCTCGACGGACTGCTGCTCAACGGCGGCGCCATGACGCTGACGAAGGCCCGGGGCGCGACGACCCAGGACGGGCTCCCGCTGCTCCTCGGCACCCACGTCGTGTCGACCGTGCGGCTGCTCGCCGGCATCCTGCCCGCTCTCGTCTCCTCGGCCGAGGCACACGCCGCCACCGGCCGCATCGTGCACACGTCCACCGGATTCGTCAGCCGTTTCCCGGCCGATGTGTCCGACCCCGCCCGCGTCCCGCGACTGGCGATCAGCGCGTACACGAAGGCCAAGACCGTGACCGAGGTGTTCGCCTTCGAGCTCGACCGACGACTGCGTGCGAACGAGGTGCCCGTCCAATCACTCGTCGCCCGCCCCGGCGTCGGCGTCGATGCGAAGACCCCCGAGCGCGCCGGCATCCGCGACTCCACGACGCCGTACCAGCGCAATCCGTACACGCCGTGGGCGCAGGGCAAGGACACGGCTGCGTGGTCCTCGGTCCGCGCCCTCACCGATCCGCAGGCCGAGGGCGGGGAGTACTACTCGCCCACCGGGGCGTTGCGCGGGCAGCCGATCCGCATCACTCCGCTCGCGCGCACGCACGACCCCGACCCCGAGGCGGCGGCATCGGTCTGGGCGCAGCTGGAAGACCTCGCGGGCGTGACCATCCCGGTGCCTGCGCTGCGGTGACGGCCGCCGCGAAAGCGCGGCGGTCACGACGACTCAGTTGAAGTCGCCGCCCGGGGCCATGTCGGCGAAGCGCGAGTAGTGACCCTGGAACGCGACGGTGATCGTCGCGGTCGGACCGTTGCGGTGCTTCGCGACGATCAGGTCGGCCTCACCCGGACGCACGTCCTTGTCGTAGACCGAGTCGCGGTGCAGCAGGATGACCATGTCGGCGTCCTGCTCGATCGAGCCGGACTCACGCAGGTCGCTGATCGCGGGCTTCTTGTCCTGCCGCTGCTCGGGGCCACGGTTCAGTTGCGAGAGGGCGATGACGGGAACCTGCAGTTCCTTGGCGATGAGCTTGAGGCTTCGCGAGAACTCCGAGACCTCCTGCTGACGCGACTCGACGCGCTTGCCCGAGGTCATGAGCTGCAGGTAGTCGATGATGACCATCTTCAGACCGGCGCGCTGCTTGAGTCGCCGGCACTTCGCGCGGATCTCGACGAGCGTCATGTTCGGGCTGTCGTCGATGTAGAGCGGAGCGTCGTTGATGCGCCCGCGGGTCGAGGCGACGGTCGTCCAGTCGCGCGGGTCGAGCGTTCCCTTGCGCATGTTCTGCAGGGGGATCGCGCCCTCGGCACTGAGCAGACGCATGGCGATCTCGCTCTTGCCCATCTCGAGCGAGAAGAAGATCGACGGGTAGTCGTGGCCGATGGAGGCCGCGCGCGCGAAGTCGAGGGCGAGGGTGGACTTTCCCATGGCGGGTCGGGCGGCGACGACGATCATCTGTCCGCCGTGCAGGCCGTTGGTGAGCTCGTCGAGCTCCCGGAAACCGGTGGGGATGCCGGTCATCGAGCCGTCGCGCCCGTTGGCCGCCTCGATCTCCTCGACCGCCGCGTCGACGGCCACCGTGAGCGGCACGTAGTCCTCGGCCGTCTCCGACCCGGTGACCGAGTAGATCTCCGCCTGGGCGTTGTTCACGATGTCGGTCGCATCGCCCTGACCGTCGTACCCGAGCTGCACGATGCGCGTGCCGGCGTCGACCAGACGACGCAGGATCGCGCGCTCCGAGACGATGCCCGCGTAGTAGCCGGCGTTGGCCGCGGTCGGGACGATCGAGGTCAGCGTGTGCAGGTAGTCGGCGCCGCCGGCGCGACTCAGCTCGCCCGTCTTGATGAGCTCGTCGGTGACGGCCACGACGTCGGTGGGCTCGCCGTGCGAGTAGAGCGAGAGGATCGCCTCGTAGATGAGCTCGTGCTTGGGGATGTAGAAGTCGGCGCCCTTGAGCGTCTCGATCACATCGGCGACGGCATCCTTCGACAGCAGCATTCCGCCGAGCGCGCTCTGCTCGGCGAGCAGGTCGTGCGGCGGGGTGCGCTCAGGCTTGCGCTGGCCCCCGAGGCGCTCCTCGGAGATGTCGGCGATCGACACACTGCTCCCTTCGCTGCGACTGTCCCCCGGTGCGCGCCGCGACCGCGTCGCGCTCTGATTCCGGCCGGAGGACGATCTGCGCAGCAAATCACAGGCCTCCGACATCGGGTCGCTGGACCACGCTACGAGCGGGTGTTTCCGGTCGCAACACGGGCTGTGGATAACCATGTGGAGAGCGTGCGGAGAAGTCCGGAGTGTCTGTGCAGAACGGGTGTGGATAACCCGGTGGAGTACTAGTCGCGCGAGTTTTATTTTGCGGTTTGATCGGGGCTTTACCCTTTCCCCACCCTGTGGATGGGAAAGTGCTTCAAGTGAACATTGAAGGTTCATCGAATCGCGAGCGGGATGTGTAGAACCTGGGGAAAGTCAAGCGGGGATTTCACCGGGCGCGTCGGCCGCCCGCGACCTCGCTGATGCGCCGTGAACCATCGTTCAATTCACGCGCGCGGGGGTCTAGACAAGCCGGTATTCCGGGAGTATCGTCGCCCCCACATCAACGCAGGATGCATCGGAACGAAGGTCTTTCGGGGAGGGAAGCCGACGTGAACGCTCAAGCGACCCGACGCGGCGTACCCGCCGCCGTCCTGTGGGGTGGCGTGGGCGCTGTCGCGTGGGCCGCGATCACGATCCTCACGGGTGGCTCCTCCGCGCACGCCGATGAGCAGTCCGATGCCCCCCTTCTCGACAGCGTCTCCTCGCTCGTGAGCCAGACCGTCTCCACCGTCGGCAGCACCGTGACCGCTGTCACGCAGCCCGTGGTCACCCAGGTCGTGGCTCCGGTCGTCACCGAGGTCGTCGCTCCGGTCGTCACCCATGTGGCAGCGCCCGTGCAGCAGGCGGCCCCGGCCGTGGTCGAGACCGTGACCGAGACCGTCGCGGCCGTTCCCGTCGTCGGACCGGCGACCGCACCCGTCGTCGAGACCGTCACCGACACCGCTCAGGCCGCCGTGGCTCCGGTCACCGACCTGCTGCAGGATGCTCCGGTCTCGCAGATCGTCCGCCCGGTGCAGGATGCCGTCTCGGCCCTGCCGATCGTCGGCAGCCTCATCGACGGCCTGGGCGTGAACACCCTGCTCACCGACGTCGTGGGCGTCGTCGACGAGACCACTGCCGTCGTCGGCGGGGTCGTCGAGAACACGCTTCCGCCGGTGCTCGTCGCCCTCGATCCTGGGTCGGGCATCGCTGCGGATCGCCCTGATTCCGCGGCATCCGCCGTGTCGAGCTCGCACCCGCGGGGCACCCGTGCGCCCGCTGCCGCGACACCAGGGAACCCCGCGACCGCCGCAGTCGAGCCGGTAGCCACCCCCGCTGCCCCGGCCACGAGTGTGCCCGCATCCGACGAGGAGAAGGCCCCGTCTCCCTCGCACGGCGGTTCGCCCGCCATCCCCGCGTCCGCCGGCTCCGGCGGCGCCTCCGGTCTCTCCCACGCGCGTCTCAGTGACGTGGGATTCCCCGCGCTCCGTGCCGTGGAGCGCACCCCCGGTGCACCCGACGACGTCCTGCCGACGTCGCTGGTCGCCGACACCGACGTCTCTCCTGACTGACGGGTGGTCCGGTCGCTCCTCGTGAGCGACAGATGCCGTGCTGCGCGCGCACTCACCCTCGCGCGCACCCACATCGGACACCCAATTCCAGTCAGGAGAAGGACATCATGCGCACCATCCTCAAGCGGGCCCTCTGGGGCACGCTCATCGCCGGCGGGGTCACCCTGTTCGGCGCGACGGCCGCCAACGCGGCCGACACCTCGGGAGCAGACGGACTGCTCTCGGGAACGCAGGCGGACGCCCCCATCTCGGTGCCCGTCACGATCGTCGACAACGCGATCTCGCTGCTCGGAGATTCCTCCGCGCAGGCGGCTCCGGCGCCCGCCCCGGCACCGGCACCCGCTCCGGCCCCGGCTCCCGCACCCGCTCCCGCTCCGGCTCCCGCTCCGGCGACGAGCGGCGCGGACGGTGTCGCGTCGGGCACCCAGGCGGTCGTCACCGTCACCGTCCCCGTGACGGTGAGCGGCAACGGCATCAGCCTCCTGGGCGACTCGTCGAGCGCTCCCGCAGCACCCGCACCCGCACCGGCAGCCCCCGCCGCCACCCCGTCGGTCACCACGAACGGCGCCGACGGCGTGCTCTCGGGTTCGCAGGCGCTGCTCGACGTCGACGTGCCGATCACCGTGACCGGCAACTCGCTCTCGCTCCTCGGCGACAGCGCCTCCACCGGACAGGACGCCGCGGCACCGGCATCCGGGTCCGGCACGTCGGATGCCGCAGCGCCGAGCACCTCGGGTGACGACGGCGTCGCGAGCGGCACGCAGGTCACCGCTCCCGTCACCGCCCCGGTGAACGTCAGCGGCAACGCCATCTCCCTCCTGGGCGACAGCTCGAGCGAGGGCGGCACGGCCCCGGCTGCTCCGGCCGGTTCCTCCGCACCCGCCACGGGTTCGACCACGACCGGAGACGACGGCATCCTGGGCGGCAGCCAGGTCACCGCTCCCATCACCGCCCCGGTGAACGTCAGCGGCAACGCCATCTCCCTCCTGGGCGACAGCTCGAGCGAGGGCGGCACGGCCCCGGCCGCTCCGGCCGGCTCGGGCACTCCGTCGACCGAGGCCTCGACCTCGGGTGACGACAGCGTCCTCGGCGGCACGCAGGTGACCGCTCCCGTCACGGCTCCAGTGACCGCCACCGGCAACGCGATCTCCCTCCTGGGCGACAGCGCCACCGACGGCGGCTCCACGCCGGCCGCTCCGGTCGGTTCGACGGCTCCGTCCACGGGCGCGACCACGAACGGCGACGACGGTGTCGCGAGTGGCACGCAGGTGACCGCTCCCGTCACGGCCCCCGTGACCGCGACCGGCAACGCCATCTCCGTCCTCGGAGACAGCGATGTCGCGGGCGGAACGGCTCCGGCCGCTCCGGCCACCGGCGGCACCTCGACCGGAGGAACCACCTCCGGTGACGACGGCGTCCTCGGCGGAACCCAGATCACCGCTCCCGTCACCGCTCCGGTGACGGGCACCGGCAACGCGATCTCCGTCCTCGGAGACAGCGAGGTCACCGGTGGCTCCACCACCGGAGCCCCGACGACGGGTGGCCCGACCACGGGTGGCGTGACCACCGGTGACGACGGCATCCTCGGCGGAACCCAGATCACCGCGCCCATCACCCTCCCGATCACCCTCGGCGGCAACGCCATCTCGGTCGGAGGCGACAGTACGGTGACCGGTCCCGGCACCGACCCCGGAACGGACCCGGGAACCGACCCCGGCACCGACCCGGGAACGGACCCCGGAACGGATCCTGGCACCGACCCCGGCACCACGCCCGGAACGACCCCGACCACGACGGCAGCTGTGCTGTCGTCGAGCGGAGCCGTGACGGCCGCCGGCTCGTCGCAGGGACTCGCCCAGACGGGTGACGCCTCCTCCACGGGTCTCGCCGCTCTCGCCGCAGTGCTGCTGCTCCTCGGAGCAGGGATGCTGCTGCGTCGCCGCCTGACCGTGTGACAGGTCCCGGCGGTGCAGTCGTCCTCGGGGGAGGAGGCGCCGCACCGCCGGTGCGCGGGTCCCGGGCCGTCGGGAGGGGGACCCCTTCCTCGCCCGCCGGCAGATCGCGACGCCGCGCAGCATGCGGATGCCCCGTGTCCCCAGCACGGGGCATCCGCCATGCCCTCGGCATCCCCCCTCCCGCGCCCCTGCTCCTCCCCGCCCCCCTGCTCCTCCCCGCCTGCGCCGAAACCCACCACCCCCGCCCAGACCCACCACCCCACACGTCGCGGTTGGTGGGCCTCGACGCGGAAGGTGGGTCTCGGCGGGGGACGGGGACGGGGGCGGGGGCGGGACGGCATGGGCGGGAATGCAGAACGCCCCCTGTCCCGAGGGACAGAGGGCGTTCTCGCGAAGACGTCGCTTACTTGGCGGCGACGACCTGCAGGGTGATGACAGCGGTCACGTCGTCGTGCAGACGGACGGTGGCCTCGTGCTCGCCGACCGACTTGATCGCGGAGGTGATGTGCACCTTGCGCTTGTCGATCGAACCGAGACCGGCGGCCGCGACAGCGTCGGCGACATCGGCGGTCTTGACCGAACCGAAGAGACGACCCTCGTTACCGGCCTTGACAGCCAGGCGGACCTTGGTGTCTTCGATCGAGTTCTTCAGCGCCACGGCCTCGTCGCGGTCGTGGATCGCGCGAGCCTGACGAGCAGCCTGGATCGAAGCGACCTGCTTTTCGCCACCGCGGGTCCACGCCGTAGCGAAGCCCTGGGGGATGAGGTAGTTGCGGGCGTACCCGTTCTTGACCTCGACCACGTCACCGGCGCTTCCGAGCCCGGCGACCTCGTTCGTGAGAATCAGCTTTGCCATGTCGGTACCCCTCAGCGGCCAGCGCCGGCGTAGGGCAGGAGAGCCATCTCGCGAGCGTTCTTGATCGCGCGAGCGATCAGACGCTGCTCCTGCACGGAGACACCGGTGATACGACGGGCGCGGATCTTTCCACGCTCCGAGATGAACTTGCGAAGGGTGGAGACATCCTTGTAATCGATGACACCGACCCGGATCGACTTCGCGGGAGCGGCGTTCTTCGCGCCCTTCCGCGGCTTGCGGCGGTCGCCGCTCGACTTTCCAGCCATTGGTTTTCCTTAGTTATGAGACGGATGCCGCAGCATCCGGAGATCTGTTTCAGAAGGGGGTGTCGTCGCCGAAGCTGCCCGGAGTGCTCCAGGCATCGGCGCTGGTCGACGAGCCGGGCGTGGACCACGGCTCCTCCGACACCTGCTGCTGGGCGGGACGGGACTGTCCGCCGCCGCCACCACCGTTCGACGCCGCACGGGTGACCTGCGCGGTCGCGTACCGGAGCGAGGGGCCGATCTCATCGACCTCCAGCTCGATCGCGGTGCGCTGGTTGCCCTCACGGTCCTGGTAGGAGCGCTGACGCAGACGGCCCTGCGCGATGACGCGCATGCCCTTGGTCAGCGAACCCGCCACGTGCTCGGCGAACTCGCGCCAGACCGACGCGCGGAGGAACAGCGCTTCGCCGTCCTTCCACTCGTTCGCCTGACGGTCGAAGTTGCGCGGGGTCGACGCGATGGTGAAGTTCGCCACCGGCAGTCCGTTCTGCGTGTAGCGCAGTTCGGGGTCGGCCGTGAGGTTTCCCACCACGGTGATGACTGTTTCGCCGGCCATGAGACTTACGCCTTCGCTGCCTTGGCGGACTTGCGAGCAGCCTTCTCCTCGGCACGCTTGGCCTCGGAAGCGATCATCGCCTGAGCTTCCTCGGCGCGCAGCACCTTGGTGCGCATGATCTGCTCGTTCAGCTTGAGCTGACGGTCGAGCTCCTGCGTGGCCTCGCTGGTCGCGGTGAAGTTGACGACGGCGTAGATGCCCTCGGTCTTCTTCTGGATCTCGTACGCGAAACGGCGCTTGCCCCAGACGTCGACGTTCTCGATCGAGCCACCATCGTTGGTGATGACCTTCAGGAACTTGTCGAGCGTAGGAGCGACCTGGCGCTCGTCGATCTCGGGGGTCAGAATGACCATGAGTTCGTACTGGTGCGTCACTTACCCACCTCCTTCGGACTAGAACGGCTTCCGGGACTTTCCCGGAAGCAGGAGGGTGTGTAGCACGTCGTCCGTCCGGGCATCCGAATGGGCGCCTGAGGGCAGACAACCTCGTCAGTCTAGCGGAGTTTCCTCTGAACTGCTCCCACCCGGTCGGGACCGGCCTGGCATGCTGGTGGGGTGCGTGCTGATCGTCAGCGCCCACAGACGACCGAAGGGGGAACGCGCATGCGCGTCAACAAGATCGGGGCCGGCATCGTCCTGGCCGCCGCCATCCTGCTCACCGGCTGTTCCGCACCCGCGGACGAGCCGAAGGACGACACCGCGTCGTCCACGCCCGCCGCGGAGGAGAGCACCGCTCCCGCATCCGACTGCCCGGAGCTCACCGAGGGTGCGACCGTCGACGGAGCCACGCTGGCGGAGTGCGTCTCCGCAGCCATGCTGGCGTCGGAGGGCTTCGCCGCGAAGATGACGACGCTCGGGATGGAATCGACCACCAAGTTCAACCCGGGCGATGAGGCTCTCGAGACCACGACGACCTTCGGGTCGATCATCGCCATCGGAGACGATGCGTGGGTGAAGACCACGGACGGCGAATGGCAGGTCGCCGATCCGGCGTCGAGCGACCAGATGGTGTCGACGCTGAGCACGGCGGCGAAGGCCACCGACCCGGCCGACCCGATGGGTGTCGCGGCGTCGCTGAGCGGCGAGTACACCGTCACCGGGAAGAGCACGCGTCTCGGCCAGGACGTGTACCTGGTGTCGGGAACGACCGAAGAGCAGGGCACGACCGTCAACATGGTCTTCGAACTCACGAAGGACTACGTCGCACTCGCGGCCACGGGCTCCACCGAGGTCCAGGGGCAGAAGCTCGAGAGCGTTCAAGAGATCACCGAGTGGGACGTGAAGCAGGACATCGTCGCACCGCTCTGATCGTCTGATCGGACGCGGAACCGAGCGGGTCGGGGCTGATGCCCCGGCCCACTTCGCTGTATCCGCGGTGACGCTGCGAAGGAGATCGCACGCTGCGAAGGAGCATCCGTCGTGTCGGGTCCTGCAATGCGTGCGATCTCCTTCGCTGCGTGCGGGCGGATGCCGCGCGCGAGCGGATGACGCGTGCGAGCGGATGCCGCGTGCGGAACCCGCTCAGAGACGCGGATGCAGTCGCCCGCACATCCCGAAGGCCGCCTCCGCCGCGCGCTCCGGCGCCGCAGTCACGGACGCGAGGGCCAGATGGCTCACGTCACCCTCCGCCACCCGGCCGGCCAGGTCGAGACTGCGGCGCGCCTGGGCGAGCGGCCCCTCCTCCACGAGCGCCCCCCACTCCGCACTGGCGTCGCGGACCAGCGCCCCCGCCGCCGCGTAGAAGGCGCGCAGCTCCTCCAGACGGCCGTCGCGCACGGCATCCCGCAGCCGCAGGAACCCCTGCACCGCGAGGTCTCGCCTCCGTTCCGCGCGCTGCCCCCGCTCTGCCGTCCCGCCCGGCCCGTCGAGAGACGCCGCTGCGGCATAGGTCTCGGCATCCACCAGGTGCTCGGGCGGGAACGTCATCACGGCATCCCCCGCCTCCGGCAGACCGGCGTTGCTCATGAGCACCATGACCCGCAGCTCGCCGTCGTTGATCGCTCGATGGATGGTGCCCGGCGTGAACCAGACCACCGATCCCGACGACAGCGGCGTCTCCCGGAATCCCGTCGCGTCGATCGTCTGCAGCGCGCCGCGCCCGCCGATCACGGCGTAGGCCTCGGTCGACACGAGATGCATGTGCGGGCTCCCGCCGCTGAGTCCGTCGACGGCGGCGGTGTCGTAGACCGCGAGCTCCGAGACCCCGATGCCCCCGGGGAACGTCGAGGCCGACGTCATCCCGCGCTCCGGACCAGGTCGCGCACGGCATCCGCGAGCCCTGCGGCGTCGTCGACCGTGCCGTCGGCGACCCCGACACCGTAGCGGTGGTGCAGGGTGTCCCCCGCCGCGACCACCGTCTCCTCGCTGAAGAACGGAGCGGGGTTGAGGGCCGCGAACTCGTCGGAGCGCGCGAACCACTGCGGTGGATGATGCGGGTTGCGGTCGTCGTCGAGCATGAGCAGCAGCGACGAACGGTCGACACCGTCGTGCCGCCCGGCGAACCCCATCCACTCGTGCCGCTGCCCTCGGAGCTCGTCGCGCCCCTGCACACCCGGCGCGACGAGGGTGCCGCCCGTGAACGACCGCGGTCCGCGCCAGAAGAGGCCGCCGTAGCCGGCGTTCTCCCGCCCCCTCGTGGTCGGCGACCCGAAGGAGACGGCGCTCCCCCGCACGTTGGTCATCCTCGTCTCGAAGCTCAGGGCCCACGCGGTCTCCGAGACCGGCGCCGCGGTCAGCACGCGCCTCTCGTCGAACCAGTGCTCGCCCGCCTGGGTGATCCACTGCAGCTCGTGCGCGATGGTCACGGCCTCCCCCACCGTGACCGCGACCTCGCCCATCGCACGCTGCTCGCCGTTGTTCGGCAGCGATACGTACCCCTGCCCGTGCACGTACGACCAGCCACCCCAGAAGTTCTCGTCGTCGATGACCGGCAGCGCCCAGGAGATGCCCTTGTGCCACACGTGGTCGTGCGGACGGTACAGGCTCACGAGGTCGCCGCCACGGGTGCGGAGCGGATGCAGGTACGGCCGCGGCGACTCGAGCTGCGGGTGGTCGGGGGCGTAGGTGTACCGGAACAGCTCGATCTCCCCGTCGCGCACGGTCACGCTGCGGCCGATGTCGTGGATCGCCTGGAACGCCTGGCTCGCCGGGAACGCCTCGGTCATGCCTTCTCCTTCCGCGGCGGCCAGGGCACCAGCCCGCCGCTCATCGAGGTGTGGAACGGGTCGCCGTCGACGATCCGGCCTGCCGCGACCGCCTCGCCGCGGAAGGCCGAGGCGTACGTCGCTGCGGCGAACTCGAGCGTCCGCCGGGCGTCCGACAGCGCAACCGGCGGTGTGCCGCCCTCGCGCAGCGCCGCGGCGAGCGCGGCGAACTGATCGCGGTGCGCGCTGGCCCGCGCGGCCGACGGTCCGGCGGCCCAGCGCTCGGCCAGTTCCTCGTGGCCGGGGGCGGGCGTGAAGGTCCAGTCGTCGGTCGTGTAGCCGTACACGTGCCGGAGCTCGACCGACGCGTGCTCGAAGTCGAGGCGCAGGCGCGAGGTCTCGTGCGGCGACACGAGGGAGTTCACGACGGTCGCGACCGCACCGCTCTCGAAGCGCACGAGCGCGGCCGACACGTCCTCGGTGTCGGTCGGGCGGGTCTGCCGCGCGGCGATCGCGGTGACCTCGGCCCACGGGCCGAGCAGCGAGAGCAGCAGATCGAACTGGTGGATGCCGTGACCCATGGTGGGGCCGCCGCCCTCGACCTCCCACCGTCCGCGCCACGGCACGGCGAAGTACTCGTCGTCGCGGTACCAGAGGGTCTCGCACGTCGCGACGAGCGCACGCCCGAGGTCGCCGTCGTCGATCATGCGTCGCAGGTGCACGGCCGCGGGGCCGAACCGATGCTGGAACACGGTGAGCGTCGGCACGCCCGCCTCCGCCTCGACGCGCGCGATCTCGTCGAGCTCGGCGAGGCTCAGCGCCGTGGGCTTCTCGACCAGCGCCGGCACGCCGGCGCGCATGGCGGCGATCGCCAGGGGCGCGTGCGTTCCCGGAGGCGTGCAGATGTGGACGAGGCCGAGTCCCTCGACGGCGAGCAGTTCCTCGGCATCCGTCACCGCCGTCGCTCCGTACTGCGCGGCGAAGGCGGTGGCCCGGTCGGCGTCGATGTCGGCGACGACCACGAGCTCCATCTCGCCCGTGAGGTCGGCGATCGCCGCGGCGTGCGCGTGCGCGATGCCGCCGGTGCCGATGATCCCGACGCGGACGGCCGGTGGATGGGTGGTCATGCGTTTCCCTTCGATGAGACGGACGACGATGAGACGGACGACGATGAGACGGACGACGGCGTGGGGGAACCCGCCGTGCGGCGGCGTTCCGCGGCGACGAGCGCCACGACGATGAGACCGGGGGCGATCACGACCAACGGCGGCAGCATCCAGACGACGACCGCGCTCACGCCGATCCCGGCGAGCACCAGCGCGCTGCCGATCGGATCGTCGATCGCGAGTCCGCGGCCCTGTCGCCAGAGATCGCCCCAGCGCGCCTCCGGTGTCCAGAGAGCTGCGGTGCGCAGCACGGCGACCGCGACGAGCGCTGCCAGCCCTCCGCTGACGATCGCGAACGGGATGCCGCCGGGCAGCTGTCCCTGCGCGGCGCCGAGCGCGTTCACGACGAGGAGGCCGATCACGAGAGCGGATGCCGCGCCGAACCACCACCCGGAGCGCACGGCCTGCACGCCGCGCAACGCGAGCAGCCGCACGGCATCCGGCTCGTCGTCGAGGTGCGCACGGAAGTGCCGCGCACCCGCCGCGAACGCGGGGACGAGAGTCAGGAGCGGAAGCGACATGAGCGTAACGGCGAGCCCGATGACGAGCATCTCGCCGAAGGCCGCGACCCACGAGCCGCCGAACACGCGCCGGGTCTCGGTCCGCATCGCCGTGCCCCTGTCGGCGGTCATCCCTTGAGTCCCTCGGTCGCGACGCCCGACACCAGGTAGCGCTGGAACGCGAGGAAGAACAGCACCACGGGGAGTAGCGCGAGGATCGCCATGGCCATCTGGGCTCCGTAATCGCTCGTCGACGTCTGGTCGACGTAGAGCCGCAGCGCGAGCGGCATCGTGTACATGCCCGGGTCCTTCAGGTACAGCAGCGGACCGAAGAAGTCGTTCCACGACCAGATGAACGCGAAGATCGAGCTCGTCACGAGCGCGGGCTTCATGAGCGGCAGGATCACGGCCGTGAAGGTGCGCACGTGCCCCGCGCCGTCGATGCGCGCCGCCTCGTCGAGATCGCGCGGGAGACCCCGGATGAACTGGATCATGAGGAACACGAAGAACGCGTCGGCGGCGAGGAACTTGCCCAGCAGCAGCGGCCAGTAGGTGTTGATCATGTCGAGCTGGTTGAACACGATGTACTGCGGGATGATCACGACGTGGAACGGCAGGAGCATCGTCGCGATCATGCAGAGGAAGAAGAGCTTGCTGCCGCCGAATCGGATGCGCGCGAACGCGTACGCCGTGATCGAGCACGACAGCACCACGCCGACGACCGAGGCCACCGCGAGGATGAGCGAGTTCACCACGAACGTCCAGAACGAGACGCCGCCGATGCCGGAGAGCGCCTTCGCGTAGTTGTCGAACGAGAAGGACTCCGGCACGAGGCTCACCGAGCCGATGATCTCGTTCCCCGGTTTGAAGGACGACATCACCATCCACACCGCCGGGTAGAGGATGACGACGAGCACCGCGAGCGTGAGCACGTGGAACACCGCCGTGCGCGCGCCGCGACGCCAGCGCAACCCGCTCGCCTCGCCGCGGGCGCGCGGTCCGGAGGGGTCGGTCGTGATGAGTTCGGTCTGCGTGATCGCCCTGGTCATCGTTCGTCTCCTGCGTAGTGCACCCACGCGCGGGAGCTGCGGAACAGCATGAGGGTCACGAGACCGACGACGATCACGAGCACCCAGGCCATCGCCGAGGCGTATCCCATCTGGAAGTCGCGGAACCCGCGCAGGTAGAGGTAGAGCGTGTAGAACAGCGTGGATCCCGCGGGTCCTCCGCTGCCGTTCGAGATGATGTACGCCGAGTTGAACACCTGGAACGCGTGGATCGTCTCGAGCAGCAGGTTGAAGAACAGCACCGGCGACAGCATCGGGATCGTGATCGAGAAGAAGCGCCGCACCGGGCCCGCGCCGTCGACGGATGCCGCTTCGTACAGCTCCGGCGGAACCTGCTTGAGTCCGGCGAGGAAGATCACCATCGGCGCCCCGAACTGCCACACCGTCAGCAGGATCAGCAGCGGCAGGGTGCGGGCCGGATCGCCGACCCATCCGCCCTCCGATGCCGGCGGCCCGCCGAAGAACGACCCGATCTGGGCGACGATGCCGTTGTCGATGAACATCGCCTTCCACACGATCGCGATCGACACGCTCCCCCCGATCAGCGACGGGAGGTAGAACGCCGAGCGGTAGAACCCCTGCCCTCGTCGCGGCGCGTTGAGCAGCATCGCGACACCGAGCGCGGCGACCAGCTTCAGCGGGGTGCCGATCAGCACGTAGATGCCGGTGACCTTCACCGCCTGCAGGAAGTTCGGGTCGGTGAACATGCGGGTGTAGTTCTCGAGCCCGATGAACTCCGGGTCGTTGAACAGGTTGTAGTCGGTGAATGACAGCACGAGCGACGCGACCATCGGTCCGGCGGTCAGCGCGAAGAACCCGATGAGCCAGGGACTGAGGAAGAGGTAGCCGGCCCGTGTCTCGCGCCGTGCCCGCGCGCTCGACCGCGCACGGGGCGGTGAGGTGGCTGCAGGAGCAGTCATGGGATGTTCCTTTCTCCTGCAGCCGGGCGCCACGGCCGTGCGGCAGGGGGATGCGAGACGGTCAGGATCCGAGCACGAGGGAGATCTCGGAGAACAGCTCCTGCGCGAACTGCTTCGTCGTCAGGTCGCCGTAGCGCAGCTGCTCGTGCAGCTCGCCCCACTTCGCCTCGATCGTGCCGTAGCCGGCGGGGAGGATCGGGTAGCTGGCGGTGAGCTCGTCGTCGACCGACGCGAGGTAGTCGAGGTTGACGGTGTCGGCGGGCGTCTGGTCGATGGCCGCGCGACCCTCCTCGGTGGGCGGGGTGCCGAGCGAGGTTCCGAAGACCTCGGCGACCTCGGGCGAGGTGGTGAGGAAGTTCACGAACGCGGCGGCGGCCTGCTGCTGGTCGGAGTTCTTCGCGACGCTCAGCAGCATGCTCGGCTTGGGGGCGAGCACGTGCTCCTTCTCGCCCTTCTCGAGCGGAGGCTGCACCATGCCGATGTTCTCGGTGCCGGCATCCGTCATGCCCTGCAGCACCGTGGTCGAGAAGTTGAACCAGATCGCAGCCTCGCCGGCGAGGAATCCGCCGCTCGGCGAGAGGGCGACACTGCGCTCCACCGGGTAGAACTCACCGTCCTCGCGGAGGTCGGCTGCGCTGTCGAGGTACTCGATCACGTCGTCCTCGTCGAAGGCGGGGGTGCCGTCCTCCTCGAAGACCGGATTGCCGTCCTGCATCAGGTGGTAGATGAAGTTGGGGAGGCCGCCCGTGTAGTCTTCGGCGCCGTAGATCTTCGGATCGGATGCCGCGCCCGCCTCGTTCACCTCGAGGATGAAGTCGTTCAGCTCGTCCCACGTCATGTCGTCGGTCGGGTAGTCGATGCCGAACGAGTCGAGGATGTCCTTGTTGTACATCATCGACCAGGCGTTGGTGCCGAGCGGGACCCCGACGAGCTGATCGTCGACCGTGCCCGATCCGAGCACCTGGTCGGTGATGCCGTCGAGCGGCAGCAGCGTGTCACGGTAGGGAGACAGGTCGGCGAGCAGCCCCTTGCTCGCGTACTCGCCGAGGTATCCGGCATCCATCATCACCACGTCCGGGAGCGACTTGCCCGCGGCCTCGGTGTTGCGCGCGGTCCAGTAGTCGCCCCAGGCGTTGAAGTTCCGCACGACCTCGACGTTCGGGTACTGCTCGTTGAACAGCGCCACGACCTCTTCGAAGCGGGCGGCACGGTCTTCGTTCCCCCACCACGAGAAGCTGATCTCGGCGGCGGTGTCCTCGTCGAACGTGACCTCTTCGGGGGCGGCGTCGGAGCCGCCTCCCGTGCCGCAGCCGGCGAGCACGAGGGCGGCGACGCCGGCGAGGGCGAGCGATGCGGGCAATCTCTTCGACATGGGTGTCTCCTCATTGAGCGGGCGTCAGCCCTGGTGTGTGTCGGCGGCAGGATGCGCCGGACGGCGGTGGGCGATCAGGCGATCTCGGTCCCCTGGATCAGCGAGCGGATGATCTCGACGGGCAGCTTGGGCTCGCGGGTCTCGGTGAGCAGGCCGTTGCGCTCCTGCATCGTGTCGGTGAGCTGGGTCCAGCACCAGCCGGAGAGACCGCGTGCGCGACCTCGGAAACCGCGGGTCCCCGATTGCACGGCACCGAGGATCGACGCGAGCATGCGGGTGTAGTCCTCGGCACCGGCGGCCTCGGAGTAGCCCCACGAGTCCTCGGGGCTCGCGTCGGCCGCCCACTTCACGCCGCCGAACTCGGTGAGCATGATCGGCTGGCCGTCGTCGGAGGTGCCGGGCAGTCGCACCCGGCGCCCGGCCGGGCCGATGCCCGAGATGTACGCGCGCAGCTCGGCGTCGTCGATGTCGTAGCGGTCGGCGAGGACCTCGCCGTCGGCCTCGTAGTCGTGCATGGTCCACAGGTCGGACGTGCCGAGCTCCCAGCCGTCGTTCGAGATGACGGGCCTCGTGGGATCGAGGGCCTTGGTGAGCTGGTACAGCCCCTCGGCGAACGCCCGCTGATCCGCCCGCGAGGCGATGTGCTGCACTCCCCAGCTCTCGTTGAGCGGCACCCACGTGACGATGCTCGGGTGGGCGCGGTCGCGCAGCACGGCGGCCGTCCACTCGGCGGTGGTGCGCTGCACGGCCCGCTCGTCGAACGTGTACGTCGCGGCCATCTCGCCCCACACGAGCAGCCCGAGCCGGTCGGCCCAGTAGAGGAAACGGTCGTCCTCGACCTTCTGATGCACGCGCACGGAGTTGAACCCCAGCTCCGCGATCAGCTCGGCCTCGCGGCGCAGCGCGTCGGGCGAGGGTGCGGCGAGGTGCGACTCCGGCCAGTAGCCCTGGCTGAGCACCGAGCGCAGCGTCACCGGCCGGTCGTTGAGCAGGAGTGCTCCGTCGCTCCACGAGACGCTGCGCAGGCCGAGGTAGCTGGCGACGGCATCCGTCCGCTCCCCGTCGTCGAGTTCGATCCAGGCGTCGAGCAGCGTGGGCTGTCCGGGGCGCCACAGCAGTCCCTCGTAGTTCTGGCCGTTGCTCTGCCCGTCGAGGGCGACCGTCAGGGTGGCCCTCGTGCCGGTCGTCTGCACGGTCGCCGCGGCGAGTTCGCGTCCCGCATGGGCGATCCGAACGCGCGCGCTCGCCCGGTCGCCGCGGCTGAGCGTGAGGTCGAGCGTCACCGTGCCGGCGGTGAGGTCGCTGGTCCAGTTCAGCCCCGTGATGTGCTGCGGGGCGACCGATTCCAGCCACACCGACTGCCAGATGCCGGTCGTGCGGTGGTACCAGATCGCGTGCGGGTGCTCCTCCCAGTCCTGCTTGCCGCGCGGCTGGGAGAGGTCGTGCGGGTCGTCCTCGGCGCGTACGACGATCGCGTGCTCGTCGGTCGTGGGGTCGAGCGCGTCGGTGATGTCGAGCGCGAAGGGCGTGTGGCCGCCCTCGTGGCATCCGACCAGCTGCCCGTCGATCCAGACGGAGGCCCGGTAGTCGACCGCCCCGAAGTGGAGGACGGCCCGCTCCCCCGCTGCGTGGCCGACCTCGGCGAGCTGCGCGCCGGTGAGCGAGCGGCGGTACCAGACGACCGGGTGGAACCCCGTCTCGCCGACGCCGGACGCCGGCGACTCGGGCGGGAACGGGACGAGGATGCTGCCGCCCAGCGCGCGTCCGTCGAACCACCGCTCCGCGAGGCCGCGGTCGGCGTCGTCGTGCGCGAAGCCCCACTCTCCGTCGAGCAGGAGGAACGACTCGCGCACGAGCTGCGGCCGCGGGCGGGCCGACTCCAGCGCGCTCGCGCGCAGGGTCTCGTTCGTTCGGTCGGCGTCGTGCGTCACCACGGGTGGGCTCCCTCTTCCGGCATCTGCGCCGGTTCTCGTCGTCTGATCCGCCGTCGTCGGCGGCTCGGAAATCGCTTTCCGTTCCACGTTGAACTACACGATAGTTCCACGTTGAACTAGAGTCAACCGAAGAACGCCGTCCGTCTCAGAGGAGCCCCGCATGCCCCGCGTCACGCTCGCCGACGTCGCCGCCCGGGTCGGCGTCAGCGCCAAATCGGTCTCCAACGTCGTGAACGGCACCGGCTGGGTCGGCGACGAGGTGCGCCAGCGCATCCTCGCCGCGATCGACGAGCTCGGCTACCGCCCCAACCTCGCGGCTCGACAGCTGCGCAACGGCCGCAGCGGGCTCATCGCCCTCGTGCTCCCCGACCTGCGCGAGCCGTACTTCGCCGAGTTCGCCTCGCAGTTCGTGAGCGCGGCTCAGACACGGTCCCTCACGGTGCTCATCGCGCAGACCGGCGCCGACCGCGCGGCCGAGCTCGCCATGATGGCCGGTGAGGGATTCCCCGCGCTCGACGGGATCGTCATGAGCCCCCTGGCTCTGCGCCCCGACGACCTCGTGGGCCGACCGGCCTCTCCCCCGCTCGTGCTCATCGGCGAGCAGGCCGAGGAACTGCTGACCCCCGCCGTGCACCACGTCGGCATCGACAACGTGTCAGCGGCAGCCGCCGCCACCGCGCACCTGATCGAACAGGGGCGCCGGCGCATCGCCGCGGTCGGCGTGCAGCAGTCGGGGCCGACCGCCACCTCCCGCCTCCGGTTCGACGGCTATCGACAGGCGCTGGCCGCCGCGGGCATCGCCGACGACCCCGCGCTCTACGCCACGGTCGACCAGTTCAACCGCGCCGAGGGATCGATCGCCGTCGAGCGGCTCATCGCGGAGGGCACCGACTTCGACGCCCTGTTCTGCTTCAGCGACAGCCTGGCGCTGGGCGCGCTGTACACACTCGGCAGCCACGGCATCTCGGTGCCCGACCGGGTGCAGGTGATGGGTTTCGACGACATCGAGGAGGGACGCTTCCACATCCCGGCGTTCTCGACCGTCGACCACGGCGTCGAGCAGGCGGCATCCGTCATCCTCGACATCCTGCAGGACGCGAAGACCGCACCCGGATCGCACCACGAGGTGCCCCACCGCCTCATCGCCCGCTGACCCGGCCCGTCCCCGACACTTCGGGGCTGGTACCGGAAGCACGCGCCGACCCCCGACCCGGACGTCAGCCGATGACGGGCGGGATCTCCGACCAGGCGATCCGCTCGTCGGTCGACGGAGCGGCGGGGATGCGCCCGGTGCCGTCCGGCTCCGGGATCGCCGCGAGCAGAGCCCGGGTGTACGGATGCTGCGGCGCAGCCCACACGCGATCGGTCGGCCCCGACTCCAGCACGCGGCCCGCGTACATGACGAAGGTGCGGTCGGCGATGCGGCGGACCACGGCGAGGTCGTGCGAGATGAACAGCATCCCCGCTCCGGCCTCGGCGACGAGGTCGCGCATGAGTCCGGCGACGCTGGTCTGCGTCGAGGCGTCCAGGGCCGAGATCGGCTCGTCGGCCACGAGCAGCGACGGCCGCGCTGCGAGCGCCCTGGCGATCGCGATGCGCTGCTTCTGCCCGCCCGAGAACTGGTGCGGGAACCGGGTCGCGACCTGAGCCGGGAGCCCGACGCGCTCGAGCCACTCCTCCACGCGCGAGCCCTCGGCGCCGCGTGCCCGAGCGGTCGTGATGCCGTCGGCGATCTGGTCGCCCACCCGGCGGCGCGGGTTCAGCGACGTCGACGGGTCCTGGAACACCATCTGGATGCCGGTGAGCGCGAGCTTCCGGCGGCGGATGCCGAGCGGCGTGACCGGCGCATCGCGGAACCGCACTTCACCGGCGGCGATCTTCTCGATGCCGACGACCGCGCGGGCGAGGCTCGACTTGCCGCTGCCCGACTCGCCGACCAGCGCGACGGTCTCCCCGGGTGCGACCTGCATCGACACCTGGTCGACGGCGACGACCGGCGGGTTGCCCGGGTAGCGCACGACGACGCCCCGCGCGTCGAGGACGGAGACGTCACTCATCGGCATCCTCCTTCTCGCTGGGCGCGACCGGGTCGACATCCGCGACGGGTCCGCCGGCCGCTTCCTCGACCTTCGAGCCGGGGAGTGCGGCGAGCAGCGTGCGGGTGTACTCGTGCTGCGGGTCGCGGAACAGCGTCTCGCGGTCGGCCTTCTCGACGATCCGACCGTCCTTCATGACGGCGACCTCGTCGGCGATCGCGCTCATCACGCCCAGGTCGTGCGTGACAAGCAGCACCGCGAGATCGCGCTCGGTGGCGAGGTCGCGGAGGAGCTTCAGGATGCCGGCCTGCACCGTGACGTCGAGGGCCGTGGTCGGCTCGTCGGCGAGCAGCACCTCCGGATCGCAGGCGAGCGCGCACGCGATCGCGATGCGCTGACGCTGACCCCCGGAGAACTGGTGCGGGTAGCGCTTGAGCGCAGCATCCGGATTCGGCACCTGCACCGTCTCGAGCAGTTCGATCGCCCTGGCCGTCGCGGCGGCGCCGCGGAGTCCGAGGTGCACCCGCATGTGGTCGGTGAGCTGGCGGCCGACGGGCAGCTGGGGGTGCAGCGAGGCGGACGGGTCCTGGAAGACCATCGCGATGCGCTTTCCCCGGATGCGGTTGAAACCGCGCCGACGGAGTCCGACGAGCTCCTCGCCCGCGAGGGTGATCGAGCCGCCGGTGCGCGCCTGGCGCGGCAGGAGGCCGAGCACGGCCAGCGAGGTGAGGGTCTTGCCCGATCCCGATTCGCCGGCGAGTCCGTGGATGCGCCCCGCCTGCAGGTCGAGTGAGATGCCGTGCACGAGAGGGCGGCCGATCTCGATCGTCAGATCGCGGATGCGGAGGGCCGGCGCTGCTGCGGACGCGTTCATGCCGCCGCTCCCTTCGCCGAGGCGACGTGGTCGGCCTGCTTCTCGTGCGTGACCTCGGCCGTCGGGTCGAGCACGTCGCGCATCGCGTCACCGAGGAAGTTGAACGCGAGCACGACGGTGAGGATCGCGAGTCCGGGGAACACCCCGAGCCACCACGCGTCGAAGTTCTGCATGGCCGCGGAGATCATCGACCCCCACTCGGCGGTCGGCGGTTGCGCGCCGAGTCCGAGGAACGACAGGCCGGAGAGCAGCAGGATCGCCGCGCCGATGTCGAGGGTCGCCAGCACGAGCATGGGTCCGGCGATGTTGGGGAGGATGTCGACGAAGAGCGTGCGGACGGGCGAATGGCCGAGCAGGCGTCCGGCGATGACGTAGTTCTGTCCGCGCAGCCCGAGCACGATGCTGCGGGTGACACGGGCGTACTGCGGCCACGACACGACGATCGCGGCGATCACGGCGTTGAACAGCGACGGACCGAGCGACGCCGCCACGACCATCGCGAGAATGACGGTCGGGAACGCCATGAACAGGTCGGTGATGCGCATGAGCGTCTCGTCGACGCCGCGACCGAAGTACCCGGCGACGGCGCCGATCGTGGTGCCGATGATCATCGCGGCGATCACGAGCATGAGCGCCAGCGGCAGGCTGACCGTCGCGCCGGTCATCAGACGCGAGAAGATGTCGCGACCGTTGCCGTCGGTGCCGAGCAGGGTGTCGATCCCCGGCTCCTGCAGGCGCGGGAGCACCTGGGCGTTCGGCCCGTACGGCACCCACCACTGCGCCGTGAACGCGACGATGATCCAGGCGGCGGCGATCACGGTGCCGATCACGCCGAGCGGGGTGCGCCAGGCGCGCGGCCAGCGGAAGCGGAACCGCCAGGGCCCGGATGCCGAGTCGATGCGGCTCATGCGATCCTCACTCTCGGGTCCAGGACGCCGTAGAGCAGATCGACGACGAAGTTGATGAGGAGGTAGATGACGCCGACGACGAGACCGACGCCCATGATGCCCGGCAGGTCGAGGTTGGCGGCGGAGTTGTAGGCGTACGTGCCGAGCCCCGGCCACGCGAACACCGACTCGACGAGCACCGTGCCGGAGAGCAGCGAGCCGAACGCGACGCCCACGACGGTGAGGATCGGGAGCGACGCGCCGCGCAGCACGTAGTCGAGGATGACGCGCATCGCGGGGAGCCCCTTGGCCCTGGCCGCGCGCACGTAGTCGCTGCCGAGCACCTCGAGCACCGACGTGCGGATGAACCGCGTGAGCAGACCGATCGTCACGAGCGACAGCACCATGACCGGCAGGGCGAGGTGCGCGAGGGCGTCGAAGAAGCCGACCCCGTCGCCGTTGAGGAGGTAGTCGACCGTGTACAGCCCGGTGATGCGGGGCGGCGGTGTGATCGAGGGCGAGATGCGGCCCGATCCGGGCGCGATGCGCAGCTCGAGGAAGAAGACGTAGAAGCTCACGAGAGCGAGCCAGAAGGTGGGGACGCTGAGGCCGACCAGCGTCACGACCCGGATGACCTGATCGGTGACGAGCCCGCGGCGGTACGCGGCGAGCGTGCCGAGCACGATGCTGACGGCGAGGCTCAGGATGATCGCGCCGATCGCGATCTCGATGGTCGCCGGCACGGCGGTGGCGAGATCGCTGGTGACCGGTCGCCCGGTCACCAGCGATGTGCCGAGGTCCCCGCGGAGCAGGTTCCCCATGTAGATGAAGTACTGCACGAACAACGGCTGGTCGAGCCCGTGCTCCTTGATGAACGCCTCACGCGTCGCGGGGTTCTGCGACGCGCCCTCGCCGAGTGCCGCCGACACGGGGTCGCCGGGCACGAGGTTCGTCAGCGCGAAGGTCACGATCGTGACCCCCACCAGCAGGAGCAGGGAGGTTCCGGCCCGGCGCAGCAGGTAGCCGACGAGCGGCGACCTGCGACGCTGCGCCTGGCGTTGCACGGCCACCGTCGTCATGCGTCAGAGCCCTCTCAGCCGGCGGGCTGGATCTCGGCGATGTCCATCTCCCACACCGAGTTGTACACGGCGCCGGAGACGGCATCCGCCGTGGCGATGTTGCGACCGGGGACGATCAGCGGCACGAACGGACCCTCGACCTGCATGGCCTCGGCGAACGCGGTGAACGCCTCGCTGCGCTGGCCCTCGTCGGTCGCGGCGGCCGCACCGGCGGCGATGCCCGCGATCTCGGGGTTCGCCTCGGCGGTCCAGCCGGCGCGGAGGCCGACCTTCAGGCCGGGGGCGAAGGGCAGGAAGTTCGCGGAGTCGGCGTAGTCGGGACCCCAGAACCACAGGCCGAAGCCCTCGGTGCCGTTGACGTACGCGTCGAGCTCGGTGGCGAACGGCGCCGGAGCGAGCTCGACCGTGATGCCGGCATCCTCGAGCTGCGCCTGCACGCGCTCGGCGAGCGGGGTGAACTCCACGCCGCCGACGGGGTAGTCGTTCGGGAACTGCAGCTTCAGCGTCTGACCGGTGTAGCCGGCCTCGGCGAGCGCGGCCTTCGACTTCTCGAGGTCCTGCTCCACACCGCTGTCGAGGGCACCCTCGAATCCGGGCGGGATGACACCGGTCGCCTGCACGGCACCGGAACCCGCGAGCTCGAGCAGAGCGTCGTAGTCGAGCGCGTAGCGGATGGCCTCGGCGATCTTCACGTTCGCGAGGTCGCCGGCGACGGCCGAGGACTGGTTCAGCAGCAGGAAGATGGTCTGACCGGAGGGGACCGATTCGACCTGGAGGCCATCGCCCAGACCGGCGACCTGGTCGCCGTTGAGGTCCATCGCGACCATGGAGTCGCCGCCCTTGAGGTTCGCGAGCTGGGTCGCGCTCTCCGAGACGTTGCGCACCACGACGCGGTCGTAGCCGGCCTCCTCGTCGCCGTTGTACTCGTCGTTCTTCGTCAGCACGACCTGCGACGAGAGGTCGAGGGTGTCGAGCACGAAGGGTCCGGAACCGGCGGAGGCGCCGTCGAGGAACTTCTGCGCCGAGTCGGAGCCGTCGGTCGTGCCGCCGTTCTCGATCACGACGTCGGAGTTGACGATGCCGAGTGCGGGGTTCGCGAGGATCGCGGGCAGCTGCAGCAGCGGCGTCTCGGAGGTGATGCTGATGGTCTTGTCGTCGACCTCGGTGATGGTGAGACCGCCGAGCAGGAAGTTCGGCTTCGCGTCTTCCATGCCCTGGATGCGCTGCAGGGTGAAGACGACGTCCTTCGCCTCGATCGGCGAGCCGTCGGAGAAGACGCGGTCGCCCTCGAGCGTGAAGGTGAACTCGGTCGCGGCGTCGTTCTGCTCCCAGGACGCGAGACCGGGGACCGGAGTCGACACGTCGGAGCCCTCGAAGTCGACGAGCGTCTCGTAGAGCGCCTTGGCGATCATGTTGCCGGTCGGGTCATAGGTGTGGCCGGGGTCGGCGGTCTCGATCGAGAACGCCGTGTCGATGACGAGCGAACCGGACGACGAGTTGCCATCGCTGTTGTTCGCGGAGTTGCCTCCGGAGCATCCTGCGAGCGCGAGGAGCGAGACCGCTCCGATCGCGATGACGGACGTGCTGCGACGTGACGACATGAGAGCCTCCAGAGGCGAGGAGTACATTCGGGTTCGGTCGATGCCGGGTGGACGACCGGTGATCAGATTCGCATCATATGGGACGATGTGTCCAGCGAGGATGCAACCGAACTCACGGTCTGTCCCAGCACCTCGCACGGGAGGAGACATATGTCCAGCAAGAACAGCGAAGGTTCGCAGCATTCTGGACGAAGTGCCACCCCTTTGGACGACACCGCGTACAGAATCCTCGACACCCTGCGCGATAACGGTCGTATCTCGATCGCCGCTCTCGCCGAGAGCGTCGGGATCTCCCGCGCCAACGCCTACACGCGTGTCGAGTCGCTGATGCAGGACGGTGTCATCACCGGGTTCAGCGCGACGGTCGATCAGGCCAAGGCCGGCCTGTCCATCGGGGCACTGGTGTTCGTCACGGTGCACCCGCAGGCGTGGGCGTCGTTCCGCGACCGCGTCGTCGAGATGCCCGACGTCGAGTGGTGCGCGATCACGACGGGCGAGCACGACGCGATGCTGCTCATCCGCGCGGTCGACGTCAGCGGCGTGCACGAGTTCTCGACCGGAGTCATCGCGCAGCTGCCCGAGGTGCGCACGGTGGTGAGCGTGGTCGTGCTCGACGAGGTCGTGCGCCGCTCGTACCTGCTGCCGACAGACCTTCCCGAACGCGACATGGCGGTGCCCCTCGGCATGACGCGCTGGACTCCGGCATCCCCCGGTCGCGACGCCCTCCCGCCCCGCTGACCCAGGGGTCGTCGACCGAGACCACCCGCGGGTCGTTGAGCGAGACGCTCTCCCCGCGGGTCGGTGAGCGAGACGCTCTCCCCCGCGGGTCGTGGAGCGAGCGAAGCGAGACGAAACGCCGTCCCCTCGTCAACGCTCCCGCGCGGCGACGGTCAGAGACTCCGCAGCCGCGCGGCCTTCCGCTCGTCGATCCCTCCGCGCCAGCCCGACAGCGGCGGGGGCACGTCTGACCGCGGTCCTCCGGTACACGCCTCGGCGACCTCGCGCCGCGACACGAAGCCGTCCCAGCTCGGGGTCACACTGCCGGGGAGCACCCCGAACTCGGCGAGCCCCAGAAGGATGCCGTAGCGCTGATACCTGTCCGCGCGGGGGATGATCCTCGCGCGCGCGACCGCCTTCTCCAGTTCACCGGGCCGGGTACCGTCGGGGAGGCCGGCGATGAGGTCGAGCAGGGAGCGCAGTCGCTCGCGGTCGTCGTCGGTCGGCACGGGCAGTCCCTCCGCGCTCGCTGCGTCGAGGTCGGCGAGGTAGTGGTGCGGCTGCTCGTTCCACGCCCAGCCGAGAGCCAGACGCAGGAGCTGCTCGGTCACGTCGATCTCGAGTGCCTCCTCCCTCGCGAGTCCGCAGTCGGGCAGGCCGTCGGCGGCGACCGCTGCCTCGGCGAGGTGTCGGCACCAGCCGACGGAGATCACGGTCTGCCGTCCGCGGGGAGCGCTGTGCAGGCCGGCGATGAAGGCTCCGAGCACGGCATCGTCGTCGAGGTGCGAGGCCGCCTCGATCGACCTGGTGAAGACCTCGTTCGCTGTGAAGTGCTCGGGCACGCGCACGGGCCATCCGTGGCTCTCGGCGGCCTCGATGTCCGCAGGATCGTGCGAGGCCTCCGCGCCGGCGACTCCGCCGGTGCGGGTGAACCGATACCCGTAGAGCCGCATCAGGACGTCGAGTTCGGCGCCGCCGGGGATGCGGCGAGGAGCGCGGGCGGAGGGATCGAGGCTCATGGCGACCATCCTGTCGGTCCCTCGTCGGGAGCGGGAGTCCCGACGAGGGCGAGAGGGATTGGATGCTGGGATATCGGTGTCGCGCGAGGGCGTTCCGGGGATCGGTGCGTTTCGTCTCGCTTCGCTCGCTCAACGACCCGCGAGGGGGCTCGCTCGCTCATTGACCCGCGAGGGGGCTCGCTCGCTCATTGACCCGCGAGGGGGCTCGCTCGCTCATTGACCCGCGAGGGGTCTTAGATTGAACGAGCGTTCAGGCAGCGACCTCTTCGCACACGCTCAGCTGGGGCAGGCCGTGCATCTCGTAGTGCTCGACGAGCCGGATGAGCCCCGCATCCGTCAGTTCGAGGTCGCTCTCGCCGTTGCCGGTGACGACCGTTCCGTCGGCGACGAGCACGTGCACGAACGACACCCAGATGGTGTCGCCGGTGCGGGTGCCGACGAAGCGCCCGAAGGTCACGGTGTCGCCCGAGTAATCGCCCCAGATCGCGCCGTCCTTCTCCCAGTAGACGAACTCGCTCGGCGCCTCCGGGTCAACGGCGGAGGTGGTCGATGACACCATGCGGAAGCGGCGGCCGTCGAGGGAGGGGATAGTCGTCGTAGGCGAGGTCACCCTCCGATTATGCGGCGCTCCGTGGGGGCGCTCCCACCCGGCATCCAGGCGTCTGCCGCGCCCGGCGAACGCGCAGCAGGGGCGAGACGAAACGCTCCGCGGGCCTGCCGCGGCATCCGTTTCGTCTGACCGTCATTCCAGGTCGAGGCGCAGCAGACCGGGCAGATGCGCTGTCTGCGCGCGCACCGTGACGAGGAACGTCTCGTACTCCGGGACCATCTGCACGCGCGACGATCCGAGCACATGGGTGGTCGATCGGCCGCCCTGCCGCTCGAGGCCGAGGCGACGCACCGGGTAGCCCGTCGGGGTGAGCCAGATGCGGCTCAGCTGCGCGTACGGGACGTCGAGGTCGTCGAGGCGGAGACCCTGCTGACTGACCCCGATGCGCGACGGGATGCCGCGCAGCATCCTCCGCCGCTGCACCGCGCCGATCAGCAGTCCGACGCCGGCGACGCCCGCGAACGGCGCGATGAGGACGAGCGCCGACAGCTCGCCGTCGAGGAATCCCGGGGTGACGGCGACGGCGACCGTGGCGAGGGTCACGAGCAGGGCTGCGACCGCTCCGACGAGCAGGCCGTTCGCGAACCCGCGCTCCTTCGACGCGTCCACCGCGAACGACGTCGGCAGGTGCGCTCTCGCGCGAGCGGCCGCGACGGGATCCACCGCCGGCGGCTCGTCGACCGGGCTGAGCACGGCCATGAGCTCGTTGAAGGTCGTGCGTGTGAAGCCCGGCAGCTCCACGACGATCTCGCGCCCGTTGCTGTAGACGATGAGAGCGCGGGTGACCCCGCTGCGGATGCCGTTCGTGCGGTGCTCCGTGATCTTCGAGCGGAACACGGTCGTGGCGCGGTCGAAGACCTCGCGGTCTCCGCCGCGTCCGACCTCGACCGTCGTGGGGCGGACGACGACGCGGACGTTGCGGAACCAGAAGATACCGAGCCACACCGCCGCGGTCAGGGCGAGCGCCACGACGAGCACGATGATCCCGCGCGTCGGGATGTCCATGCGGCGCGGCAGGAACTGCGGCAGCACGAAGAGGGTCAACGTCGACAGCACCGCCGTCGTCACGACCGCGCTCATCACGGCCCGTGCCGGATGACGACGGAACACCCGTTCGCCCGGCACCACAGCGACCCCGTCGACCATCCCCGGCCCTCCCCGCTCTGGACTTCCTCTCGCACAGTAGCGGCGAACCGTCGTGCCGCGCACTCCCCCGGGTAGCGTGGGTCGCATGCACTGGATGCCCGACCCCTCGGCCGGATCATGGCTGCGCGACAGGCTCGACGACCCGTGGAACTCGTCGATGCACTCGGTCGTCCCCCACGGATACCCGGCCTACGCGCGCATCCTGCATCCGGCGATCGTGCGCTCACTCCCCGATCGGCCCGTTCCGACGTTCGACGACTGGGAGCGGATGCCGGGAGCCGAGCAGCAGCGACTGATGGAGCTCTTCGTCGACGAGCCCACGACCTGGGCCGAGACCGCCCGGGCTTTCGGCACCGTGCTGCATCCTCTCGCCCAGTGGCAGCGCGTGGTGCGCACGCCGATGGACGAAGACTGGCAGACCCGCGTCGCCCCGGACGGTCGGGAGTTCAGCGCCCCGGCCGAGGGCGCCCTCGCGCCGGAGACCGTCGCCGCGATCGCGACGCACCTGCGTGCGGCCACGGGCACGCCCGACGACGGAGTGTCCGCACTGTGGGAGGGTTTCGGCGGTCTGCTCGGCCACTTCGGGCACACCCCGTCGCGCGCGTTCCTGACGCCCGTCGACGATCCGAACCACCGGGCGATGCTCGACCGCAGCGTGCACGACCCGTTCAACAACGTCTTCCGCAGGAAGACGTGGCAGGAGGGCATCCTGTCGAAGGAGATCTCCGAGGGACCGCGCTTCCACACGCGGGACCGCGCCTACGTGCTGTTCTCGGCCGGCGTCGCCGAGTTCGCCGATGCCGACTGGGTGCTGCGTGCGCCATGGCGCGACCTCCCCGGCGAGCAGCACGGATTCCCCCCGAGCGCGCAGAGCCCCAGCATCCTCTGGCCCGAGGATCGGGCGTGGGTGCTGGTCAGCGAGATCGACTACGACTCCACGGTCGTCGCCGGGTCGGCCGAGCTCGTCGCCGCCCTGTGCGCCGACGCCGCGCTGGAGGCCTTCGCGATCAGCGAGGGCGCCGAGCTGCACGGGGACAGCGACGAGGTGAACCGATGAGCCACCCGCAGCCCGCCACGAGCTTCGACAGCCGACCTCTGACCGATCCCGTCGACCCCCGAGCGGTCAGCTCCTTCGCGGCGGAGCTCCGCGCCCGCGGTTCGCTGGGCATGTCGGTCTCGACCGTGATCGGTCTCGTGGTCGTCGTGATCGTGGTGCTCGTCTCCGTCCCGATCGCGGCCTCCGTGCTCATCGGCCTCGCCACCAGTCCGCGCGACTTCGGGTTCGCCGGGATCGGGCTGCTGCTCTTCGGCGGCGTGGGCGTCGCGATCGGCATCGGAGCGCTCGTCGGCTGGCGGCGAGCACGGGTCACGCGGTACCGGCTCGACAGGTTCGCCCGGGCCAACGGCATGACCTACGAGGCGCGGATCGCCGACCCTCCGCTGCCCGGCATGATCTTCAGCCTCGGCCGCTCACGTGTCTCGACAAACCTCGTGCGGGGCACGAACCCGCGGTTCGTCGAATTCGGCAATTACCAGTACACGGTGCAGTCGGGGAAGAACTCGACCACCTACCGCTGGGGGTACGTCGCGGTGAAGCTCGACGTGCCTCTGCCGAACATCGTGCTCGACGCGAAGGGCAACAACGCGTTCGGCTCCAATCTGCCCGCCTCGTTCCAGCGCGAGCAGCGGCTGTCGCTCGAAGGGGACTTCGACAAGTACTTCACGCTTTACTGCCCTGCCGGCTACGAGCGCGACGCGCTGTACCTCTTCACGC
The DNA here is from genome assembly GCF_038397715.1 of Microbacterium sp. LWO14-1.2. NCBI lineage: Bacteria > Bacillati > Actinomycetota > Actinomycetes > Micrococcales > Microbacteriaceae > Microbacterium > Microbacterium sp. LWO14-1.2. Next base: position 1,952,528 of record NZ_CP151633.1, on the reverse strand, counting down.
CCGACATCATGGCGCGCTTCATCGACAACGCCGCCGAACTCGACGTGGAGATCGTCGACGACTGGCTGTTCCTCTACACGCAGCGACGCGCATCGACGCTCGACCCCGCGACCTGGTCGTGGCTGTTCGGCGCGGTCGGCGCGCTCATCACCAAGTTCGACCAGTGGGCGCGGTGGCGCGACGACCGGTTGCGAGAGGAGGCGGCGAGCGCTCCGGCATCCGTGGTTCCGGCCGTGGACCCGCAGACGGCCAGCGCCCAGCTGCCGTTCGCGCCGCCTGCCGGTCTGCTCGCGCCGCCGCCCGGGGTGGCCGCCGAAGGACGGCGCCTCAAGCGCGGCTTCCGCTGGCTGCCGGTGGTGGTCATCCTCGGCTTCATCGCGTTCTGGTACCTGCGGAACGCATTCTGACTCCCCCGTCTCGCACCGGACCACGGCCGGTGTCGGTGCGTCCGGTTACTGTCGCGATGTGGCGGAGCCGGTGCAGCAGTGGTGGGCGAGGAGGCAGTTCTCGCGCGGCAGCGCCGTGCCCTACGAGGTCGGCACGTTCCGCACAGCCTGGGCCGCCTACCCGGAGCTGATCCGCCAGTACCACCCGGAGCTGAATCACGGTGTGACCCTGTCGCAGATCCCCCTCGCCGCCGATGTGCTGCTGTGCTGGGAGTGCGCCGTCGGGCACCGCTTCGCCGCGACCCCGACCGAGCAGCGCGAGCGACCAGGGCGCGTCCGCCGCCGTTCGGCCTGGTGTCCGGAGTGCTCGACCCTCGCACGACCGCAACCCGTCGTCCTGGGCGAGGCCCGCGCGATCCCCCGGGCACCCCGCCGGCCCTCGCCCGCGCTGTGCACGAAGACGCCCGACCTCCCCTCCGGCACGGCGTTCCTCAGCACATGCGCGCCTCAGTCGGCATCCGCGGCCGAGGCTGCGCTGCGGGCGGGGCTCACCGAGCGCCTGCTCTTCGACAGCGGGGTCAACGCGGTCAAGGTGTCGCGGCCCTTCTTCCGGCACACCGAGGTGTGGCCGGACATCGTGATCCCCGAACTGCGCATCGCCGTCGAGTACGACACGGTCGGACGCCACGGTCTCGAGCACGTCGGCAAGCGACAGGATGCCGATCAGCGCAAGGACCGCGCGCTGCGCGGAGCCGGCTGGGAGGTCGTGCGCATCCGCACGGGGCCGCTCGCGCCGATCGGCCCGTTCGACCTGCAGATGACCTCGGTCGGCGTGCGCGGCATCACCCGCCTGCTCGACGCGTTCCGCGGCATCCGCGGCGACCTCCTGGTCGACGCCTACCTGCGGTGACGCGGCGGAGTGTGTGGGGGTGGGTGCTGTTGGGGATCAGCGGCCCACCCCATCCCCCCTCGGGATCAGAAGAAGATCTGACTCTCCCTCCGCAGGACGGTCGAACCGTCCGGACGCGTGGTCAGCTGGGGACTGACGTATCAACGCGTGTACGTCGATGGTATCCCGGGGGACGTTGCAGGGAATTGCGACGCTCGATCTGCACCGCCGTCGAGTCGAACCGGTTCGATCTCCTGGTCAAACCGGAGTATTTCCTGCGGTTTCCGCACGTTTACGAGTCTCGTTCGCGAGGCCGAAGTACACCAGTTCCGCGTCGTCCAGCATCCGCGAGCGGATGAGGAACCGCATCCCCGTCGGTCCCTCCACGCTGAACCCGGCACCCCGGCCCGGCACGACGTCGATGGTGAGGTGCGTGTACTTCCAGTACTCGAACTGCGACTCCGACATGAACACCTCGACCGGAGCGTCGAGACCCACGTCGAGCGCCCCCAGCAGCACGTCGCTCGGCCCGGTGAGGAACATCCCGACGGGGTAGCACATGGGCGACGACCCGTCGCAGCATCCGCCCGACTGGTGGAACATCAGCGGACCGTGCTGCGCCGAGAGGTCGCGGATGAGGGATGCCGCGGCATCCGTCACCGCGACCCGCCGGTGGCTGTCGAGATCGGCCATCAGAAGAAGCCCATCGGGCCTTCCGCGTACGACACCAGCAGGTTCTTCGTCTGCTGGTAGTGGTCGAGCATCATCTTGTGGTTCTCGCGGCCCACGCCCGACTGCTTGTACCCGCCGAACGCCGCATGCGCAGGGTACTGGTGGTACGTGTTCGTCCAGACACGGCCGGCTTCGATCGCCCGCCCCGCGCGGTATGCGATGTCGCCACTGCGGCTCCAGACGCCGGCCCCCAGACCGTAGAGCGTGTCGTTCGCGATCGAGATCGCGTCGTCGTATCCGTCGAACGAGGTCACCGACAGCACGGGCCCGAAGATCTCCTCCTGGAAGATGCGCATGTCGTTCGTGCCCTCGAACACGGTCGGAGCGACATAGAACCCGTCGCTGAGATCGCCGCCGAGGTCGACCCGCTCGCCACCCGTGAGCAGGCGGGCGCCGCCCTGCCTGCCGATGTCGATGTAGCTGAGGATCTTCTCCAGCTGGTCGTTCGACGCCTGCGCGCCGATCATCGTGGCGGGGTCGAGCGGGTTGCCCTGCACGACCTTGCGGACCCGCTCCAGGCCGTCGGCGAGGAACCCGTCGTAGATCGACCGCTGGATGAGCGCGCGCGACGGGCACGTGCACACCTCGCCCTGGTTGAGCGCGAACATCGTGAAGCCCTCGAGCGCCTTGTCGTAGAACGGGTCGCCGGTGTCGCGCGCGACGTCCTCGAAGAAGACGTTCGGGCTCTTGCCGCCCAGCTCCAGGGTCACGGGGATGAGGTTCTGGGAGGCGTACTGCATGATGAGGCGGCCCGTCGTCGTCTCACCCGTGAACGCGACCTTGCGGATGCGCTTGTGCTGGGCGAGCGGCGCGCCGGCTTCGATGCCGAACCCGTTCACGATGTTCACGACACCGGCGGGCAGCAGGTCGCCGATGATGTCGAACAGGAACAGGATGGATGCCGGTGTCTGCTCGGCGGGCTTGATGACGATGCAGTTGCCTGCGGCGAGCGCGGGCGCGAGCTTCCACACCGCCATGAGGATCGGGAAGTTCCACGGGATGATCTGGCCGACCACGCCGAGCGGTTCGTGGAAGTGATACGCGACAGTGTTCTCGTCGAGCTGACTGATGCCGCCTTCCTGCGCCCTCAGCACTCCGGCGAAGTAGCGGAAGTGATCGATCGCGAGGGGGATGTCGGCGGCGAGGGTCTCGCGCACCGGCTTGCCGTTCTCCCAGGTCTCGGCGACGGCGATGCTCTCGAGGTGCTGCTCGATGCGGTCGGCGATGCGGTTCAGGATGACCGAGCGCTCGGCGGGGCTCGTCTTGCCCCAGGTGGCGAAGGCCTTCCAGGCGACGTCCACCGCCCTGTCGATGTCCTCGACGGTACCGCGGGCGACCTCGGTGAAAGGCTTGCCGTTCACGGGGCTGATGTTCTCGAAGTACTGCCCCTTCACGGGGTCGACCCACTCGCCGCCGATGTAGTGCCCGTAGCGGGGGCGGTAGTCGGCGATCGATCCCGCCTGCCCCGGTGCGGCGTAGGCGGCGGATGCGGTGGACACGTCCTCTTCGACGATGGTCATCGGTGACTCCTTCGACGGGCCGCGCTTCGGTGCGGCGGCTGATCCTCCGAAGGTAGGTCGCGTGACGTTGCACCCCGGTGCGCAACGTTGCAGGAGGTTGCGTGCCCGGCGAACCGTCAGCGCGCTTCGAGCCGCTCGATCCGGGTGACGAGGCCCGCGCGTTTCGGCGAGCGCGCCGGCAGCATCTCGAGTGCGAGGCGCAGCGCCTCGGCATCCGCCTGTCCTTCGGGGATCTCGGCGTAGGCGAGCAGCACGTCGAGGCTCGCCTCCGACAGCATCGCCTCGCGCAGCGCAGCACGCACCGAGTCGCGGAAGTCCTCGACGCCCGGCGACGTCGACTCGGGCAGTACCGGGCCGCGGTAGGCGGTCAGCGCGACGCGGTGCGCTCCTCGGTCGAGCAGCGACAGCACGTCGTGGGCGTCCGTCTCCAGCGGCACGGGCAGACGGTACGGACGCGACTCGGGCACGAGGCTCGGAGCGTGCTTCTCGAGCACCTTCCTCAGTCGCACCATCTCGGGCCGCAGCGTGTCGGGCGAGGCGTCTGCGCCGTAGACGAGCTCGCTGAGGCGCTCGGCCGACAGGCCCTGGCGGTGCGTGGCGAGCATGAGCAGGATCGCAGCGTGCCGGGCGCTCAGCTCGATGACGGACTCCTCGTGCTCGGTCTCGGTCTCCAGCCGCGCCCGATCGCGTCCGAGCACGTGCAGGGTGGCACGGGTCGTCGGTCTGGCCCTCGTGGAGACGGATGCCGGGCGCTGCGTCTCGGCCCGTTGCCGGAGCCGGGCGACGAGCAGCTCCGACTCCACGGCGCGCGCGGTCGCATCGACGAGCAGTCTGGCCTGCGTCGACACGACCTCCTCCCCGCCGGTGACGTCGATGACGCCGAGCACGCGCTGCGTCTCGGGGTCCCGCACCGGGGCGGCCGAGCACGACCAGGGATGCACGAGCCGGTTGTAGTGCTCGGCACCGCGGATCTGCACGGACTGGCCGAGCGTGAGTGCGGTGCCCGGCGCGCTGGTGCCCACCGCATCCTCCGCCCAGTTCGCACCGGCGACGAATCCCATGCCGTCGGTCAGCGACTGCAGCTGGCGGTCGCCCTCGATCCACAGCAGGCGGCCCGCCTGGTCGCCGACGGCGACGACGACACCCGAATCCTCGGCCGAGCCGGGCAGCAGGAGGGCGCGGATCATGTCCATCGCCGAGGCGAGCGGGTGCGCACGGCGGTACTCGTCGAGCTCCTCGCTCATGAGGTCGATCGGGGGGATGCCTTCGGGGCCGACGCGTCCGCGCCACGATCGCACCCACGACTCGCGCACGAGCGGACGGACCTGCTGCAGCCGCACGTCGTCGAGGTTGCCGGCGATCAGTTCCTCGTGTGCGCGCTCGACGAGGAGTCGGGAGGCCTCTGGGCCGTCACGCGACACCTGCCACGGCGCAACCACATCGTCTCCGATCGTCATCGCGGGTGGTCTCAGTGTACGAGCCGGGTGTCGCGGGCGATACGGGTTGTGCGGGTGGTGTGTCAGGAGTGTTCGCGGACGCGGATGCAGCTCCCGGTCCTGCAAGCGAGCGGCGGGCTAGCCCCGAGCGGCCCACCACTCGCGGAGGCGCTGCTCCGCGGCATCCGTCCCGATGACGCCCTCGTCGAGGCGCAGCTCGAGCAGGAAGCGGTAGGCGTCGCCGACCTCGCGGCCCGGACGGATGCCGAGCACCTCCTGAATTCGGTTGCCGTCGAGCTCGGGGCGGATCGAATCGAGCTCCTCCTGCTCGCGAAGTGCCGCGATGCGCGATTCGATGTCGTCGTAGGCCGAGGCGAGCCGCGACGCCTTGCGCTTGTTGCGCGTGGTGACGTCGGCGCGGGTGAGGATGTGCAGGCGCTCCAGCTCGTCGCCGGCATCGCGCACGTAGCGGCGCACTGCGGCATCCGTCCACGCGCCCTCGGCGTAGCCGAAGAAGCGCAGGTGCAGTTCGATGAGCGTCGCGACGGTCTCGGTGGTCGCCGTGTCGAAGCGCAGGGCCTGCAGGCGCTTGCGCGCCATGCGGGACCCGACGATGTCGTGGTGGTGGAACGTGACCGCTCCCCCGTCCTCGAGCCTGCGGGTGCGGGGCTTGCCGATGTCGTGCAGCAGTGCCGCGATGCGCAACGGCACGTCGGGGGCCGCACCGGGATGCCGCGAGTGCTCGAGCTCGATCGCCTGCCGCAGCACGGTGAGCGAGTGCTCGTAGACGTCCTTGTGGTGGTGGTGCTCGTCGACCTCGAGGCGCAGCGCGCTGATCTCGGGCAGGAACTCGTCGACGAGTCCGGTGTCGACGAGCACGCGGATGCCGCGCACGGGGTCGTCGGTCTGCATGAGGCGCACGAGCTCGGACTGGATGCGTTCGGGGCTCACGATCGAGAGGGTGCCGCGCAGCTGCTCGATCGCCGCGGTCGTCGCGGCGTCGATCGCGAATCCGAGCTGCGCGCTGAACCGCGCACCGCGCAGCATGCGCAGCGGATCGTCGCCGAACGACACCTGCGGATCGGCCGGCGTGCGCAGCACTCCCGCGACGAGATCCTCGACGCCGCCCGTGGGGTCGATCAGCTTCACCGCCGGCACCTGCAGCGCCATCGCGTTCACGGTGAAGTCGCGGCGGATGAGATCGCCGTCGATCGTGTCGCCGAACTCGACGGTCGGCTTGCGGGTCACTCCGTCGTAGCTGTCGGCGCGGTAGGTCGTGATCTCGACCTGCTCGCCCTGCACGCGCGCGCCGATCGTGCCGAAGGCCCGGCCGATGTCCCACTGAGCGGTCGACACGGGTGTGACGATGCGCAGGATGTCGTCGGGCTGCGCGTTCGTCGTGAAGTCGAGGTCGTGGGTCTCGCGTCCGAGGATCGCATCGCGCACCGGACCGCCCACGACGGCCAGGTCGAACCCCGCTGCGGCGAACGCGTCAGCGAGGGTGCGGACCACCGGATTCTCGGCGAGCGCGCCGAGGCGGGCGAGGCCGTCGGCCATGTTGAGCATGGGTTCCAGCGTACTCGGCGGCCTCCGGGGCCTGGAAAACGCAGACCGACGCCGACGTCAGGACAGGGCCTCAGAAGAGAGGGTTCTCGCCCTTCGCCTGCGCCACCGCCGCGGCTCTCGTCCGGATGAGGCGCAGCAGCAGGGCGCTCAGCACGAAGCCGCCGACCAGCGCCACACCCATGAGGAACCAGACGCCGATCTCGGGATCGATGACCTTCAGGCCGTAGATCAGCACGACGCCCAGCAGCAGGACGGGTCCCTCGACGAGGGCGAACGTCACGAACAGACGCGTCTGCTTCGCCGCGTACTCCTTCTCGACCGCTCGCACCCGTGCACCGATCGACGAATCCCCCGCGTAGCTCATGCCTTCACCCTACTGAGAGCGGGTGGATGCCGTCGTTCACCTCCCCGTCGCCTCGGCGTCAACCCGCCGTCATCCCGCTCCGATGGGCTGGTCGGGCCCCGTGCGGCTGAGCACGGAACACCCCACCCCACGAAGGACACCCATGACCTCCCCCACCCCTGCGGTGCGGTGGCGGCGCTACGGACTCGCGTCCGCCGCCGTCGTCGCCCTGCTCGGCGGCGCCGTCGTCGCCCCGATCGCCGCTGCCGCACCCGACCCCGAGGTGCCGACGGGCTCGCTGATCACCGGCGACACGACGTGGCGCTACCTCGACGACGGCTCGGACCCGTCCCCGGCTCCGGCCGCCCTGCGCGACTGGACGCTGCCCGACTTCGACGACAGCGCCTGGAAGACCGCTCCCGGGTCATTCGGCGCCAAGAACGGCGCACTCGCCGCGGTCGGACCGCAGACGCCGAAGACGTTGCTGAACCACTACCTCGACGGCACGGCGGCCCCCACGGTCCCCACCTACTTCTTCCGCACGACGTTCGATCTGCAGGAGGGCGTCGCCGAGCAGGTCGCCGCGCTGCGCAGCACGATCACGTACGACGACGCGGTCATCGTGTGGATCAACGGCGAAGAGGTCGCCCGCTATGTCGACGGCCGCATCACCGACACCGTCAACGTCGAATACGCCGGCGACTCGAACGGCGACCCGCTGACCAGCACGTTCAGCGCCGAGGGGACGCTGCTGCACGACGGTGAGAACGACATCGCGGTCGCGCTGTTCCAGGACCGCGAGACGAGCTCCGACATCTACTTCGACATGTCGTCGCTCACGCTCGTCGAGGCATCCGATCCCGGTTCGCCGGTGGTCGCGCCGCCGACGCGCGTGATCCTCACACCCACCGAGCAGCCTGCCGTGTCGCAGTCGGTGTCGTGGCTCGCCGGCGATGCATCCCACACCGTCGGCCAGGTCGAGATCGCACCGGCCGCGGGCGGCGAGACCCGCACGGTCGACGCGTACGACGCGGGCGTCGTGAACGGCAACCCGAACAAGCACTTCTCGGCGACGATCACCGGTCTTCAGCCCGCGACCGCATACCGCTACCGCGTCGGTCTGCCCGGCAGCTGGAGTGAGTGGTTCGAGTTCCGCACCGCCGATCCGTCGGCGACGGACTTCCAGTTCATCTACTACGGCGACGCCCAGATCGGCCTCGACACCACGTGGCCGAGCGTGGTGAAGCAGGCCGAGGCGAACGCGCCCCGGTCGATCGGGTCGGTGCACGCCGGCGACCTCATCAACACGTCCAGCAACGAGAACGAGTGGCTGAACTGGTTCAAGGGCATGGAGGACTCCGCCGTGCGGACCAACGTCATGGCGGCGCCCGGCAATCACGAGTACTCGGGCGACAAGCTCCTGACCGCCTGGAAGGCCGCGTTCGAGTACCCGCACAACAACCCGTCGACGAGCACGATCGGCAGCCTCGCCGACCTCGCGAAGGGCGACACCCCGGTGGCGCAGCAGTACCGCGCGTACTTCGACCACTGGTCGTCGTTCGCGGCCGAGACGGCGTACTACACCGACTACCAGGGCGTGCGGTTCATCACCCTCAATGCGACTCGTGACACGACGTTCCTCACGCCGGCCGGCCTCCCGTCCTGCACGGGAGCGGACTGCCCGTCGAGTCAGGTGGCAGTGCTGTGGACCCGTTTCCAGGCCGCGTGGCTCGACCTGCTGCTGCAGAACAGCCCGTCGAAGTGGAACGTCGTCACCTTCCATCAGCCGGTGTTCTCGGCATCCGAGGGTCGTGACGAGCCGGTGCTGCGCGCCGAGTGGCTGCCCGTGTTCCAGCGCAACGACATCGACCTGGTCCTCATGGGTCACGACCACACGTACGCTCGCGGCTTCGTCGACACCGACGCGACCGGCACAGCCGGCATGACGTCGGGTCCCGTGTACGTCGTGTCGAACTCGGGCGCGAAGCATTACGAGCTCGAGACGCCCGAGAAGAACGTGTGGACCAACAACGGCGCGACGCAGGTGCTCCGCGGCCAGGGCGTCACGACCTACCAGGTCATCGACGTCTCGAAGGACCAGCTCGTCTACCGCTCGTACCTCGCGGAGAAGCAGCCGGATGCCACGACCGACCTCCCCGTCGGCGCTGTCTACGACACCTTCACGGTGACGAAGTCGGATGCGGGCGAGAAGTACGTGACCGAGGCGGGCGTCACCCCTCCCGTCATCGAGGAGCCGGAGAAGCCCACGGTCGAGCTGGGAACGGCATCCGTCACGGCGGGCGGCACCGTCACGGTGTCGGGCTCCGGGTTCGCAGCCGGCGCGGTCCTGCGCTTCGAACTGCGCTCCGACCCGGTCGATCTGGGCACGACGACGGCGGACGCGAACGGCGCCTTCCGCCGCACGCTCACGATCCCCGCGAACACCCCGGCCGGGATGCACACGCTCGCTGTGATCCTCGCCGACGGCACGGAGGTGACCTCCTCGCTGACCGTCACGGCCGCGGCGCCCAGCGGCGGCGCGACGACCCCGGGCACGGGAGGCGCGACCGCCGGTGCCCTCGCGAACACGGGTGCCGACAGCACGCCGTACATCGTCGGCGCGGTGGTGCTGCTCGCCCTCGGCCTCGGCCTGGTCGTGCTGCGCCGTCGCCGCGTGCACGGCGCGGATTCGGCCGAGTAGTCGCGGCAACCCCCTGAGGGCGTCGTCGGGTCACCCCGGCGGCGCCCTCCGTCGTCGCAGCCCCGCCGTGCCGAGAGCGGGTGCGCCCGCGCGGCAGGGAGCCTAGGATCGGCCTCGTGACGGCAGACGAGAAGCAGGGCCCCGGCGACACCTCCCGGCGCGGTTTCCTGAAGATGGGAGGGGCGGCTCTCGCGGGTGCCGTCGTCGGCGGCGCGGGCGGTGCGGCGATCGGCGCGAGCGTCGCCGGCGGCCCGAGGGACGGGTTCGCCGCCGATCCCGACCCGTTCTCCGCACTCACGCCTCGCAGCGAACCCGGGTTCGACCATCTCGTCGTCGTGATGGGTGAGAACCGCTCGTTCGACAACCTGCTCGGCTATCTCTACACGGCAGAGAACCTTCCGAAGGGCGAGACCTTCGAGGGCCTCGCCTTCGGGAAGCACAGCAACACCGCATCCGACGGCACCGTCGTCGACGCCCACATCTACACCGGTGACACCGACCGGATCATGAGCTACCCCGACCCGGATCCGGGCGAGGAGTACCCGCACGTCAACACGCAGATCTTCGGCACGGTCGACCCGAAGGGGAACGCCGATCTCTTCGCCGAGCAGATGACCGCTCCGTTCAACGCCCCGACGCACGGCGAGAAGGCCACGATGTCGGGGTTCCTCGAGGACTACATCATCAACTTCCGCCGTCTGCGGCAGGGCGAGCCTCCCCAGCCCGCCGAAGCGGCGCACATCATGGGGTCGTTCTCTCCCGAGATGCTGCCGGTGCTGTCGACTCTCGCGACAGAGTTCGCCGTGTTCGACCACTGGTTCGCCGGGGTCCCGTCGCAGACCTTCTGCAACCGCTCCTTCTTCCACGCCTCGACCTCGCACGGGTTCGTCACCAACCAGGGCGGAGCGGGCTTCGGCAAGTGGTTGTCGGCTCCGGCGGCCCCCACGGTGTTCAACCGCCTGGAGGACAAGGACGTCAGCTGGAAGATCTACATCGACAAGCTGCAGCTCGTCTCGTACACGGGGATGCTGCACGTCGCCGTGCTGGAGAAGTACTGGCGCACCGAGCACTTCGGAACGATGGAGGACTTCTACGCCGACGCGAAGAACGGCACCCTGCCCGCGTACGCCTTCATCGAACCGCGCATGGTCTACGACCACAACGACTTCCACCCGCCCTTCGGGTCCCCCCGCGAGGGCGAGGTCGACGGGCGCGAGGTGTTCGACAGCGCCATCTCCGACGTCAGAGCGGGCGATCGGCTGATCCACGACATCTACGAGGCGATCCGCACGAGCGCGTCCCCGAAGGGGTCGAACGCCGTCAACACGCTGCTGCTCATCACCTTCGACGAGCACGGCGGGACATATGACCACGTGCCGCCGCCCGCGGCCACGAAGCCGACGAAGGATACGGGTCCCGGCGAGATGGACTTCACGTTCGACCGCCTCGGATGCCGCGTGCCGGCCATCGCGGTGTCGGCCTACACGAAGCGCAACACGATCATCCACGACGAGATGCATCACGGATCCGTCACCGCCACGCTCTCGCGCCTGCACGGTCTGGAGCCCCTGAACGATCGCGATCAATCGGCGAACACGCTTTTCACCGTCGTGAACCTCGACAAGCCCCGGCATCCGGCCGACTGGCCCATCACGACGCCGGCGTACACCCCGCCGAATCCCGAGGAGCGGACGCCGCAGGACGGCGCGGAGGCGCAGATGAAGCCGCTCACTCCGCCGGCCCGCGGACTGCTGGGCCTGCTCATCGCGAAGTACGGGCGCCCCGACGAGCCCGAGCCCAAGACGTTCGCCGACGCCTACCGCCTGCTGCACGAGCACGGCGAGGAGCTGTTCGGTCCGCCCAAGAGCGCCTGACGCGGTCAGAGGTCGAGGAAGTCTCCCAGCCAGGTGCGCACCTCGGCGAGACATCGCGGGCTCACCGAACCCGCGACACCGGTGAGACGTTCGCGCGACAGCGTGCGCGGTTGCTCGGTCATGATCCACGAGAGACGGTCCAGCCCGCTCGGCCCCTCGACCGGCACGTGGTTCGGCCACCCCCGATCGACGGTCGTGATGGGCAGCGCGATCGCGAGGGTCGTCACGGCGTCCAGGTATCCCGCCGATGCGACGAGGAGAACCGGGCGGTGCCCACCCTGCTCGCGCCCGCGGACGGGGGCGAGACTTGCCCAGGCGACGGCGCCGGGTAGGAGTTCGAACTCCGTCACGACGCGGCGGGGTGGTCGAGCCGCTCCCACTCGGCGGTCTCCTCGGCATAGCTCCTCGCGTCCGCCGAGGACGTCTGCGCGACGGCATCCTTGACCGCGGCGAGCCGACGTCGGCGGTCCTCCGCATCGGCGAGGCGCTCGAGATGGGCGCCGAGGGTGAGACCGTCGCGGGCGGCCTGCGTCTTCAGGCGGTCGCGCAGGTCGTCACTCACCTTGATGGTCGTGGTCATACTTCGAGTATACCGATGCACCTTCGTGGGGCAGAGCGGATCTCAGGCGGCTGTGACCAGGCTCAGCACACCGGTCGCGATGAGTGTGGTGAGGCTCGTCCACAGCACGATGGCCACGGCCTGCCACAGCAGCACCCACTGCTTCGACACACCCGTCGAGACGAGCACTGCGGCCGTGAACTGCGTCGGAAGAGCGAGCGGACCGAGGATGCTGGCTCCCGGCACGCCGAAACGCACGAGGAAGCGCTTGAGCCGCTTCACTCCCTTCGATTCGGTCGTGGTTTCGGGGTCGTTCGCCTCGGCTCGGGCGACCTCCGATCCGGCGGGCACGGGCACCGCCGACGCCCGGCGAGCACGCCGCGCGAGGATCGCCGCACGGATCCGTGCGCCGAAGAAGACGACGAGCAGAACCGACAGGAAGTTGCCGGTCACCGCGGCGAGCGCGGCCACGACCGGGTGGAGTCCGGCCCAGACGCCGAGCACGGAGGCGAGCTCGCCCTCGATGAACGGGATGGCTGCGGCGAGCGCGACGATCAGCGGTTGGATGAGCAGCGGAACCTCGGACGCGAGGTTCTGCAGGAATTCGAAGACGTTCATGTTCTCTCCTCGGAGTGAGTGCGTGGTTGGTGGCGGGCACCCCGAGCACCGCTGCACCCGAGAGCGCAGCGGGCGGGATGCCGCGGGGTCAGCGGTTCGTGATGACGGCGGTGGCGACGAGGGTGTTCGTGATGATCGCGATCATGGTGCGGGTGACGGCGGCGGCCGCGGCACCGGCTGCCCAGTCGCTGCGTTCGATCTCCTTGGCACGGGTCGCCGTAGTACCGGACCACGGGATCTCCCGATGCAGGGTCGGCAGTCCGCCGCTCGCCGAGACGAGCGCGATCACGGCGGCGATGCGCGGTTCGGGCTGCTCGCCGTCGACGAGCGCCCGGCGCATGGCGTCGACGATCTCGGCGCGACGGCCCGTATCGCCCTCGGAGAGCTTCGTCGTCGGAAAGACCCCGAGCGCCCGATGCTCGGAGCGATGGAGGTGCCCGCGCTCGACGAGGCGGTCGAGCAGCGGAGCGCGCAGGTTCGGTCCGATGGCGGCGAGCACGCCCTGCACTTCGCGCGGCTTCTCGGAGATGTAGTCCCAGGCCGGACGCAGCAGCGCGTCGTCTGGCGCGTCCCCCTCGGCCCGGATGCGCACGCCGCGGATGCCGGCGTCCTCACTCGAGGCGTGTCCCGTGCTCGCGAGATCGGCGAGCACGGCGCCGCCGAGCACGTAGAAGAGAGTGCTCTCTCCGGCGATCGTGCCGGAGGAAGGGTCGAAGAGCGCCAGCAGCACGTCTTCCACGAGAAGGGTGCCGGTGCGCTGCGTGTGAAGGCTGTCGTCGGTCATGATCAACAGGTTAGCACACTGTACTAGCACGGTGTACCGGAACGCTGTGCCAACCGTCTAGACTCTTCTCCGGAGGCAGTGATGGGAACCAGGGAGCGAATCCTCGAAGCGACCACGGAGATGATCCGCGAGGGCAGCGAACGGCTGAGCGTGCGGGCGGTCGCGAAGCGCGCGGGGTGCGGCGCGAGCACGCTGCGCCACTACTTCCCCACGCAACGCGACCTCCTCAACGCGGCGCTCACCGCGACGTACGAGGCGGCGATGCCCGACGAGCGGATCCGCGACACCTCCGTCCCCCCGCGCGAACGTCTGCGCGAATGCCTCCTCCGCCTGCTCCAGCCGTTCGGCGGACCGGATGCCGCGCGCGATGTGTGGCTCAGCATCTTCGAGGCGTTCGCCGGACCCGACGCGACCCCCGAAGCGCGGGCCGGCTATGAGGTGCTCGAAGCACAGGCAGCCCGCCGCGTCGGCGCCTGGCTGGCGATCCTCGAGGCCGAGGGCGCGCTCACGGCCGGCGACAACGCGCGCCGCACCCACTTCCTGCTCACGGTGGTCGACGGCCTCTCGATCGCGAGAGTCCTCCCCCGCCGTGGCACGCACCTCGAAGACGAGGCCGCCACGCTCGCGCGCGCCGTCGACGCCGTGTTCGACGTGCCCTTCCCCTCCGCGCCCGTGCGCTGAAGACGAAGAGGGGCGGATGCCGCAGCATCCGCCCCTCTCGTCATCGATCGACCTCAGACCGGGTCGCCCTGCACGGGCCCCTCGGTGTTGGGCTTCCAGCCCAGCGCCGGCGCGACGTGCTCGGCGAACGCCTCGAGCACGTGCAGGTTGTAGGCCGGGCCGAGCTGGTTCGGGATCGTGAGCAGCAGGGTGTCGGCCGACATCACGGCCTCGTCGGCCTTCAGCTGCTCGATGAGCACATCGGGCTCGGCCGCGTAGGTCTTGCCGAACGTCGAACGGAATCCGTCGATGATGCCGACCTGGTCGGCGTTCTCCTCGCTGCGCAGACCGAAGTACGCCCGGTCCATGTCCGACACGAGCGGGAAGACGCTGCGGCTCACCGAGACGCGCGGAGCGCCGGTGTGACCGGCATCCTTGTACGCCGCGCGGAAGAGGTCGATCTGCTCGCGCTGCAGCTCGTGGAACGGCTGACCCGTCGCCTCCGTGACGAGGGTCGAGCTCATCATGTTGAGACCCTTGCGGCCGGTCTCCTCGGCGGTCGCCCGCGACCCGGAGCCCCACCAGATGTGATCGCGCAGGGTCGGCGACTGCGGCTCGATCTGCAGGTAGCGCCCCGCACCGACCATGCGCGGGTCGCCCGGTGCGAGCCCCTCGCCGTCGATCGCGCGGAGGAACAGGTCGAACTTCTCGCGGGCGAGCACCGATCCGCGCTCGGGGTCCTCCTCATCGTGGAACCCGAAGGTCTCGTAGCCGCGCAGCGCCGTCTCGGGTGACCCGCGGCTCACGCCGAGGGCGATGCGTCCGTCGGCGATGAGGTCGAGGGCCGCGGCCTCCTCGGCGAACTGGAACGGGTTCTCGTACCGCATGTCGATGACGCCGGTGCCGACCTCGATGCGCTGGGTGCGCGCGGCCATCGCCGCCAGCACCGGCATGGGGGACGCGGCTTGGCGCGCCCAGTGGTGGACGCGCACTGAGGCGCCGTTCACGCCGAGCTCGTCTGCGCCCTCCGCGATCTCGATCGTCTGCTTGAGCATGTCACCGGCCGTGCGGGTCGCCGAACCCGGCACATCGGCATAGTGGCCGAAGGAGAGGAATCCGAAAGCCTTCATGGTGTATTCGAACGCATGGATGCCGCGGGGTATTCCGTGCAACTTCTGCGGCCATCGTCACCTTCTGCGGCCTCTGCGCGCGCGAACGGCCGCAGAACATGCCCGAGGCCGCAGAAATTCATGCGGCAGCCGGAGCCAGGAACCCGTCGATCACGAACGCCCGGATCCGCGGCTCGAGGTCGGCCCACAGCGCGGGGAACGGCACCTCGAACAGGTCGGCGAGCGCAGCGGCGATCTGCATCACGGTCAGTTCGCCGTCGCAGGCGCCCACGAACGCGGCGAGCGCGGGGTCGACCGACACCGTCCTGGCGAATCCGCCGCCCTGACGCAGCTCGATGATGCTCGGGTCGTCGCTGCCCGGCAGCAGGTGGCGGGCCTCCGTGACGTCGGATGCCGTGACGAGCGTCATCGGCAGCCCCTCGGCGAGCAGGTCGTGGGCGGCGAGCCCGGCGCGCAGCGCCCCTCCCACGTTCGACACCGGCTGCGTGACGCGCTCCAGTCGCCGCAGCGGCGCGGCTCCGGACGGACGGCGGATGAGGATGTACCCGAAACCGACCCCGGTGACGCCGCGCTCCGCGAAGTCGTCGAGCCAGGCGGTGAGCAGCGGCGTGAACTCGGGGTCGCGGGGCGTCGTGCCGCCGTCGCGGATCCACAGCTCCGCATAGCCGAGCGGCGTCAGCTCCTCGCGCTGCACGACCCACAGGTCGAGCTCGGCGGGCACCCAGGACGAGAGCCGGTCGAGTCCGGCGCGGAGCGCGAGCTCGGCCTGACCGCCGCGCGATTCCCAGTTGCCGAGCAGCTGAGCCGCACCGCCGACCGTGAGGAAGCGCGGCGCCGCACGCACGAACTGCTCGACGAGCGCGTCGCCGACGAGGCCGCCGTCGCGGTACTCGTACTCGGGAACACCGTCGACTCGCGGGGTGATGACGAACGGCGGGTTCGAGACGATGAGATCGAACGCCTCGCCCTCGACGGGCTCGAACATGCTGCCCTGGCGGAACTCGATGTTCGCGACGCCGTTCAGCTGCGCGTTGAGCTCGGCGTACGCGAGCGCCCTCGCCGAGATGTCGGTGGCGACGACGGCACCCGCGTGACGTGCGACGAGCAGTGCCTGGATGCCGCAGCCGGTGCCGAGATCGAGCGCCCGGTCGACCTCGATCGGCATGATGATCTCCGCCAGCGTCCGTGACGCCCCGCCGACGCCGAGCACGTGATCGGGCGGAAGGGCGCCGTCGAGGGCGACCTCGTCGAGGTCGCTCGCGATCCACCACTCCCCCATGCCGTCGGCGTCCACGAACGACTGCGGGCGCAGCAGCGCGGTCGGCACGACGTGCTCGCCGTCGATCCGCGCGAGACCGAGTGCCGTGAGCCCGTCGACGCCGAGCCGCGGGAGAGCGGCGGAGACGGATGCCGTCAGCTGCGGCATCCCGAGCACGAAGAGGCGTCCGAGAGTCGCGAGCACCCCGTCGTCACCGGCCGTCGCACGCAGGATGGGTTCGCGCATGCCGCGGGCGAGGGCGTCGTCGGCCTCCTCGCCCCAGAGGCGTCGGAGGGGCTCCGACCGCAGATCGGCGGCGTCGAGATCGGCGGCGAGCGCGGTGCTCAGAGAGTGATCGGGGACGGGCGCTGCAGTGTCGGACACGGCCGTCACTCTACGCGTCTTCAGGGTTCTCTTTCGGCCGGACGCCTAGAATCGCAAGGTCACGACTCACGAGCCGCCTGAGAACACGGCGCTCGAGGAAAGACCCCATGACCGCGAGCACCTCCCAGAACGGCCTGCGCGCGCGCCTGCACCGCCTGGCGCGCGGTTCCGTCGTCGTCGCGGCCGTGCTCGGCCTCTGCGCCACGGGCGGTGCCGCTCCCGCGGTCGCCGACTCGTCGTCCGACGAACCGTCGGTCGAGGTGCACGTCTCCGCCGGTCTGCGCGGCACCGTGGCCCCGGGCAACGCGACCACCGCATCCCTCACGGTGCAGAACGAGTCGACGTCCGAGCTGCCGGCCGGGCGGGTCACCGTCGAACTCAACCGCACGCCCCTCGGCGACGAGACCACGCTGCAGAGCTGGCTCGACGACGCCGAGACGACGGGATCCTTCGAGGAGATCGGCACCGACTCGACGACGCCCGTCGACCCCGACTCCTCTGCGACGACGAGCATCTTCATCCCCGCGGAGACCCTCGCCGACCTGGCCCCGGGCGTCTACCCCCTCCGGGCGACGCTCACCGGCGCGGCGACCGCCGACATCGACGAGGACGTCACCTCGACCTCGGTGCTCGTCGTCTCCGAGCCCCCGGCCGCTCCGATCGCCGTGGTCGTCCCCCTCACAGCCACACCGGCCGACGGCGCGCTGCTCACCTCCGAGGAGCTCAATCTCCTCACCGCCGCCGACGGGGCCCTCACCGCCGTGCTCGAGGGCGTGTCCGGAACCTCCGCGGTGCTCGCCGTCGACCCTGCGATCCCGGCATCCATCCGCGTGCTCGGATCGGCGGCTCCTGCGCCGGCGGTCGAGTGGCTGCGCCGGCTCGACGCCCTCCCCAACGAGCGGTTCGCGCTGCAGTTCGGCGACGCCGACCTGACCACGCAGTCGCAGGCCGGTCTCACCGCTCCCCTGCAGCCGACGAGTCTCGCGCCGTACCTCGACCCGAGCCGCTTCACGAACGTCGCGACGCCCACTCCGACTCCCTCCGACGGCGCAGCGGATCCGACCCCGCAGCCCGCAGACGGCAGCCCGCAGCTCCCCGACGACGCGACGCTGACCGCCGTCGACGGAGCCGTCGACGGCATCGTCTGGCCCCGCAGCGACGTCACCGACGCCGACCTCGCCGCCTTCTCCGCCTACCTCGGCGACGACGCCGTCACGATCCTGTCGTCGTCGGCCACGAGCGGCACGGTCGGCGGTCACTCGCTCATCGACGGCCACAGCGTGCTGGTGACGGATGCTGCGGCCTCCAGCGCCCTGTCGAAGGCGGCCAGCCAGAACGACGCCGCCGTCCGCCAGCAGTTCCTCGCGCAGGCGAGCGCGCACCTCTCGCTCTCCGGCCGCGCGAGCACCACGGCGCCGGTCCTCGTCGGCCTCAGCCGCGACGACACCCGCTCGGCCGACGCGCTCAAGGAGACGATCGGCTCGGTCGACACCCCCGGCTTCTCGCTGTCCGGCGTTCTCGCGGCACCGGCGGCGACGACCACCCTGGCCACGGAGCCCGACACCGACCGCGGCACCGACCTGCAGCGCATGCTCGCCGACGAGGCGGTGCTGGGCGAGTTCTCGACGATCCTCGACGACCCGCAGGACATGCTGAGCCCCAAGCGCATGCAGATCATGCGGGCGACCGCGGTCGGACTCGGCGCGAAGGCATTCGACGAGGCCGTCGCCGACGTGAAGGACGCCACCCGCGACACCCTCGCGGCCGTCGACATCCCTCCCGCGAGCACGATCCAGCTCCTCTCGGCCAACGCCGATCTGCCGTTCTCGGTGCGCAACGACCTGCCCTGGCCCGTGAACGTGCTCCTCACGGTCTCGCCGAGCGATCCTCGCCTCGAGGTGCAGTCCGTCACCGCGGCGACCCTGCAGCCCGGTGCCACCACGCGCATCAAGGTCCCGGTGTCGGCCCGCGTCGGCAGCGGCGAGCTGCGGCTCGGCCTCCAGCTCTCGAGCCCCACGGGCGTGCCGATCAGCCAGCCCGAGAGCGTGCGCGTCTCGGTGCGCGCGGAGTGGGAGACGATCGGCCTGGTGCTGTTCGGCGCCCTGATCGTGCTGCTCCTCGGTCTCGGAACCATCCGCACGATCGTGCGCCGTCGGCGCGACAAGCGTGCAGAAGAGGCGGCGGATGCCGTCACCATCGAGGAGTCGGATGAGTAGTCTCGGCCGCGCGAGCGCCATCATCGGCGCGGGGACCATGATTTCGCGGGTCACCGGCCTCCTTCGCACCATCGTGCTCGTCACCGTCATCGGCTCCGTCGGGGCCGACGCCGCCGATGCGTTCGCCGTCGCGAACCAGCTGCCCAACAACGTCTTCTCCCTCATCTCGGTGGGCGTGCTGACCGCCGTGATCATCCCCCAGATCGTGAAGGCGACAGCGGATGCCGACGGCGGCAACGCCTTCATCTCGAAACTGTTCACCCTCGGCACCGTGGCTCTCGTGGCGATCACGGCAGTCGCGACGATCGCCTCACCCTGGCTCGTGTGGCTCTACGCGGGGAAAGAGGGTACGCCCGAGCTCGTCGCCCTCGCCACGGCGTTCGCGTACTGGTGCATGCCGCAGATCCTCTTCTACGGGCTCTACGCGCTGCTCGGCGAGGCCCTCAACGCCCGCCGCATCTTCGGCCCCTTCACCTGGGCGCCCGTGGTCAACAACGTCGTCTCGATCATCGGGTTCCTCGTCATCGGCGCGGTCTTCGGCGGTCCGCTCACCCGCGTGTCCGACTGGACGCCCGAGATGATCGCCGCCCTCGGCGGCACCGCGACGCTCGGCATCCTCATCCAGGCCGCCATCCTGCTCGTGTTCTGGCGCCGCACGGGATTGTCGCTCCGACCCGACTTCCGCTGGCGCGGTGTCGGACTCGGCGGCGTCGGCAAGCTCGCCGGCTGGACCTTCTTCATGGCGGTCGCGAGCCTCCTCGCCGGCCTCGTGCAGACACAGATGCTCATCGAGGCAGCGGGCAAGGGCGCCTCGGTCGCGACGTTCCAGTACGCGTGGCTGATCTTCATGCTCCCCTACTCGATCATCGTGCTGTCGATCGGGACGCCGTACTTCACGCAGATCAGCGAGCACGCGGCGGCCGGACGCGACGACGAGGTCCGCGCCGACATCGCGCGCAGCATCCGCACCCTCCTGTTCTTCATCGTCGCAGCGGTCGCGGCCGTGGCCGCCGCCGCCATCCCGGCCTCCCGCGTGTTCACGAACAGGGCGTCGGATGCCGAGGCCGCCGCCCTCGTGCTCCTCGGGTTCCTCGTGTGCCTGATCCCGCTGACGGTGCTGTTCATCGTGCAGCGCACGTTCTACGCCTACGGCGACACCCGCACGCCGTTCCTGTTCACGCTCTTCCAGTGCGTGCTCGTCGTGGTCACCGCTCTGGTCGCGCAGTGGCTGCTCGCAGCCGAGGTGATCGATGTCACGGCGGTCGCCGCGACGATCGCCCTCGGCCAGTCGATCGCCAGCACGATCCAGACGGTCGTGGCCACGTGGCTGCTGCACCGCAAGATCGGCGGGCTGCGCGTGCGCTCCTGGCTCGCCGCGATCGGGCGCTTCGCGATCGCCGGCATCCCCGCCGGTCTCGCCGGCTGGGGGGTCTTCCTCCTGCTCGGCGGACCGCAGGGATGGACCACGGCCGACAAGCTCCAGGGCGCGCTCGGCACCGGCATCATCGGCATCGCCGTGCTGGTCGTCTACCTCGGCATCCTGGCCCTGCTCCGTGCCCCGGAGCTGGCGGTCGCCGGGTCGCTGCTGCGCCGTTTCCTCCCCGGTCGCTGAGCCCCCGCACGAGGGAATGCGACGCGGTTACCATTGGTTGAACCAGTCGAGCGTCCACCGACGTCTCTGCAACGCCTCGATCACGGAGAGCACATGCGTCAGGTCATCATCATCGGCTCCGGCCCCGCCGGATTCACCGCCGCCATCTACGCGGCGCGCGCGAACCTCAACCCGCTGCTCATCGCGAGCTCGGTGGAGGTCGGCGGCGAGCTGATGAACACCACAGAGGTCGAGAACTACCCCGGCTTCCCCGAGGGCATCCAGGGCCCCGAGCTCATGGCGAAGTTCCAGGAGCAGGCTGAGAAGTTCGGCACCGAGGTCGTCTATGACGACGTCACCGAGCTCGACCTCGCCGGACCCGTCAAGAAGGTCACGCTCGGCAGCGGCGCCTCCCACGAGACGCGCTCGCTCATCTACGCGACCGGCTCCGCCTACCGCAAGCTCGGCATCGAGGGCGAAGAGCGCCTGTCCGGCTACGGCGTCTCGTGGTGCGCGACGTGCGACGGCTTCTTCTTCCGCGAGAAGACGATCGCCGTGGTCGGCGGCGGCGACTCGGCCATGGAAGAGGCCACGTTCCTCACCCGCTTCGCCGACAAGGTCTACGTCATCCACCGCAAGGACTCCCTGCGTGCGTCGAAGATCATGCAGGAGCGCGCTTTCGCGAACGAGAAGATCGAGTTCGTGTGGAACAGCGAGGTCGTCGAGATCCTCGGCGGCGACTCGGTCGCCGGCGTGCAGCTGAAGTCGACGGTCGACGGTTCGCTGCGCGACCTCGCGCTCGACGGTCTGTTCATCGCGATCGGCAACGACCCGCGCACGCACCTGGTGCACGACAAGCTCGACCTCACCCCCGAGGGCACGATCTGGGTCGACGGCCGTTCGTCGAAGACCTCTGTGCCCGGTGTCTTCGCCGCGGGCGACGTCATCGACCCGACCTACCGTCAGGCCATCACGGCTGCGGGGTCGGGCACGGTCGCGGCTCTCGACGCGGAGCACTTCCTCGCGGATTTCGATGACGCCTCGGTCGAGGTGCCGGCCGCCGAGGCGGCGGAGATCATCACGGCCTGACCGGTCGGGAACACTTTTCCCTCGCCCGCTGTTGTAGCAGGCGAACCTCGAATCAAGGAGAACTCTGATGAGTGCAAAGGCTACGAGCCAGGCGACCTGGGAGCAGGACGTTCTGCAGGCCGAAGGTCCCGTGCTGGTGGACTTCTGGGCCGAGTGGTGTGGACCGTGTCGCATGGTCTCGCCGGTTCTGGACGAGATCCAGTCCGACAACCCCGACAAGATCACCATCCTCAAGCTGAACGTGGACGAGAACCCGCAGCTGGCGATGCAGTACCAGATCACGTCGATCCCGGCGATGAAGGTGTTCCAGGGCGGTGAGGTCAAGACGACCATCATCGGCGCGAAGCCGAAGTTCGCCCTCGAGCAGGATCTCGCCGCTTTCATCGGCTGATCCGCCGTCACGACCTCACGGGCCGTCACCCCTCCGGGTGGCGGCCCGTCGTCATTCCCGCTCGGCCTGACGCTTGTCCGACACCGGGACCGACGGCAGCCCTCGCGCATGGCGCGCCGCGTCGACGAGCTCCTGGATCAACGGCGTCTTCGCGGCGTTGTACGACGCGGTTCCCCGGGCGGCGGCAGCGACGGCATTCGCGCGCAGCTCCGGGACGGCCGTCGACCCGATGTGCTCGACGATCCAGTCGGGATCCCCTGCCGAGCGGATGCCGTCGGCCAGCGCCTCGAACAGCGAGGGCCAGGCGGGGTCGTAGGCGACCAGCATCCGTGGCATGTGCGCTGTCGGGGTGACGTCAGGAGGCGTCGGCGATCGTGGGATCCCACCGGCGGTGGCGCTGCTTCTCATCGAGAAGCCCCCAGACAGCCGGCGTGAGCTCGGGGTACTCCAGGGCGATCTGACGCAGCACACGGTAGTGACGGGCCTCGTTCGGGCGCACTCCGTCGTTCGCGGTGATGTTGTCGGCGCGCAGCAGGTACACGACGAGCTCGTCGACGCTGGGCAGCTCCTCCATGAACTCCCACGGGTCTTCACCGCCCAGCAGGCGCTCCTGGATGAGCACGGCGAGCTCGTCCGACGCTTCGGCGCGCAGCACTTCGAGGCTGGCGCGGCGGGGAACGGACTCGGTCATGCTTCCAGCCTACGTCTGCTTGCGACGCCCTCGGCGCTCGACGACCAGTTCGTCCGACATCTCCTCGAGCTCGCGGCCCTTCGTCTCGGGAACCTTGAAGTACACGAAGAAGAACGACAGCAGCGCGAAGAACGCGTAGAAGCCGTAGGCGAAGGTGAGGCCGATCTCCGCGAACACGGGGAACGTGGTGGAGATGAAGAAGTTCGCCGCCCACTGCGCCGCCGCAGCGACGGCGAGGGCGCCCGCGCGGATGGAGTTCGGGAAGATCTCACCCAGGAGCACCCACACCAGCGGGCCCCACGTCGCGCCGAAGAACACGACGAACCCGTTCGCGCAGATGAGGGCCACCGTCGCCCAGGGGTCGGGCAGCGTCGCCGTCCCTTCCGCGTTGAGAGTGCCGAACGAGAACGCGACAGCCATGAGGCCGAGCGTCACGGTCATGCCCACAGAGCCGACCAGCAGCATGATGCGGCGGCCGACCTTGTCGACGAGGAGGATCGCGACGATCGTCACCACGATGTTCGTCACCGACGTGATCACCGACGTCAGCAGGGCGCTGGACTCGTCGAAACCGACCGACTGCCACAGCGTCGTCGAGTAGTAGAAGATCACGTTGATCCCGACGAACTGCTGGAACACCGACAGCAGGATGCCGACCCAGACGATCGGCTTCAGACCCAGACGACTGCCACGCAGATCGCGAAGCGACTCGGATTTCTCGGTGTCGATCGTGCCGGTGATCTCCGTGATCTTGGCCTCGACATCGACCGTTCCCGTGACGGTCTGCAGGACTTCGGAGGCCTTGTCGATCTCGCCCTTGCGCACGAGATACCGCGGTGACTCGGGCAGTCGGAGCGACACCAGGCCGTAGACGAGGGCGGGGATCGCCGCGACCATGAACATCCACCGCCACGCGGTGAGGCCCCACAGCGGCTGATCGGCCTCGCCTGCGATTCCCGCGAGGAGGGCGTCCGACAGCAGGGCCGCGAAGATGCCGGTGACGATCGCAAGCTGTTGCAGGGAGCCGAGGCGGCCACGGATGGCCGCCGGCGACACCTCGGCGATGTACGCCGGGGCGATGACGGATGCCGCACCCACCCCGAGTCCGCCGATGACACGCCAGATGATGAGGTCGACCACGCTGAACGCGAGGCCCGATCCGATCGCCGAGATGAAGAACATCGCAGCGGCGACGACCATCACGGGGATCCGTCCGCGTCTGTTCGCGATCGGGCCGGCGAACCAGGCGCCGACCGCGCAGCCGATCAGCGCCGACGACACCGCGAAGCCCTTGAGACCGACGTTGAGGTCGAAGCCCGACACCGTTCCCGCGAGAGCATCCACTGCTCCGTTGATGACCGCCGTGTCGAATCCGAAGAGGAAGCCTCCGAGAGCCGCTGCGATGCTGACCGCGATCACCCTGCGCTGGATGCCCGCCGGATTCTGTGTTGTGGACATTGTCGTCCCCCCCATCCTCACGATGACGCGAGTCTAAGGGACGCACCCCCTCAGCGGGGCGGCATCACGCCGAGCCGTACCCGGACTGCCCGAGCTCCTCCAGAATGCGATTGAGGTCCTGGATCGAAGCGAAATCGATCGTGACCTGGCCTTTGCGAGCGCCGAGCGAGATCTTGACGCGAGTGTTGAGTCGGTCGCCGAGCCCGCCCGCGACCTCGTCGAGGTACGCGCGGCGTGCGCCAGGGGTCGGCTTGACCGAACGTCCGGGCGCCGACGGGACGCTCTTCGCGGCCTCCTCCGTCGCCCTGACCGACAGGTCTTCGTTCACGACCTTGTCGGCGAGGCGCTGCATCGCCTCGGGCGAGTCGAGGCTGAGGATCGCGCGAGCGTGACCTGCCGTGAGCACGCCCGCCGCCACGCGCTGCTGCACCGGGACGGGGAGCTTCAGGAGACGGATCGTGTTGCTGATCTGCGGACGCGAGCGTCCGATGCGGGTCGCGAGCTCCTCCTGCGTGATGCCGAAGTCGTCGAGGAGCTGCTGGTACGCGGAGGCCTCCTCCAGGGGGTTCAGCTCGGAGCGATGCAGGTTCTCGAGCAGAGCGTCGCGGAGCAGGTCTTCATCGGCCGTCTCCCGGACGATCGCCGGGATCGCGTCGAGACCCGCCTCACGGGCGGCGCGGGTGCGCCGCTCCCCCATGATGAGCTCGTAGTCGCCGTCGCTGTTCTTGCGAACGACGACAGGCTGCAGAACGCCGAACTCGCGCACGCTGTGCACGAGTTCCGCGAGGTCCTCGGGATTGAAGTGCGTGCGCGGCTGCCGCGGGTTCGGCACGATCTTCTGCGGGTCGACCTGCACGAGATGGATGCCGGGAACGGCCTCGAGGTCAGGGGCGTCGACTGTCTCGGAATCCGCCTGCTCTGCCGGTCGAATGCTGGCACCCGGGAAGAACACGTCCACCGGACGCTCCGCCTGATCCGCCGTGGGGATGAGGGCCCCGATCCCGCGACCCAAACCGGTGCGCTTCGCCATCATTTCTCCTTGCTCTGCGCCGCTGCGCGCGACGCGATCTCGACTGCGGCCTCACGATAAGCGATCGCGCCCGCGGACTGTCCGTCATAGGCGATCACGGTCTGCCCGAAACTCGGCGCCTCCGACACCCGCACTGAACGCGGGATGACGGTGGCGAGCACCTGCGACGGGAAATGACTGCGCACCTCGTCCGCCACCTGCTGCGCCAGACGCGTGCGTCCGTCGTACATCGTCAGCAGGATCGTGGAGAGGTGGAGGCTGGGATTCAGGTGCTTCTGGATCATCTGGATGCTGCCCAGCAGCTGGCTCAAGCCCTCGAGCGCGTAGTACTCGCACTGGATCGGGATGAACACCTCGGATGCCGCGGTGAAAGCGTTTATCGTCAGGAGACCCAGCGACGGCGGGCAGTCGATGATGACGAAGTCCAGGCTCGTCGTCTCGAGGTAGTCGAGCAGAGCTCGGCGCAGGCGATGCTCGCGCGCCACCTGCGCCACGAGCTCGATCTCGGCGCCGGCCAGGTGGATCGTGCTCGGAGCGCAGAACAGGTTCTCGCTCTCCGGGCTCTGCTGCACGATGTCGGCGAGCGGGAACTCCTCGATCAAGACGTCGTACACACTTGGCGTATCCGCGTTGTGCGGCACGCCCAGAGCAGTGGAGGCGTTGCCCTGCGGATCGAGGTCGATCACCAGGACCTTTGCACCGAGGCTCGCGAGCGCCGAGGCGATGTTGACGGCACTGGTGGTCTTGCCGACGCCGCCCTTCTGGTTGGAGACGGTGAAGATGCGGGTGTCCCCCGCGAACTCGACCTGAACGTTCTCCAGTGCCCGACGGCGAGCGGAGAGGTCTGCGAGTTCCCGCGCGAGCGGTGTGTCCATCCCGAAGGAGTCCTTCGACGATGCCTGTTCGGACTGTTTCACGTGAAACATCCACTCCTTTCGGGGCCGTCTTCCACTCTAATCGCTCAGTCGGACGTTGCTCGCGTCAGGGTGGTCTCGGTTGCGCCATGGCTCTTGTCACGGGAGCCCAGTGATCCCTCTGTTCCCCGCGGTGGTGACCCACTTCATGCTCGCTCCGGGGACAGCCGTCACCTGCCGCCCGTCTGCGAATCCCCTTGCTACTCGCTCGGTCGATGAACCTGGCACCCCACTCCCCTAGCGTGGCCTTTCAGAGGAATGGTGTGACGACGACCGACGATGACGGCTGTCCGATTGAGCCGAAGCCTCGTCGGGTGGAACCCCACCTCTCTGCTTCGTGGTGCTCGCCGCAAGCGTCTCTCCACACCTCCCGTCGTTCTTCCGGATGTCTCCGCAACGCGAGGCAGCGATGCGCGACGTGCCGGTACGCGTGAGCTGGGTTCGCCTGGGCCCCTGGCTACCAGTGCTGGATCCTACATCACGAGCGTGGAGCCGCCGGTCGCGCGGTCGGGTCATCTCCTTCGCTGAAAGGCGGACGTTTCACGTGAAACATCGATCGTATGCGCCGCGGGAGCTTCCCAACTCACTGAACGGCGTCGTGTCATTGCCGCCTGTGTACCGCCGCCCGGAGGTCGTGTGGTCCGTGAGAGTTGGCTCGCCTGTCCACAGCATCGAAAACCGCGCCCGCCGGGTCAGCACGAGCGGAGCATGAGCTCGGGGTTGGTCGGTCACGTCAGAGCCACTGCGATCCATCTCATCTCCGCCGGGTAGCCACCGCTCCCCCGTGAGCTCAGCGTGAAGAGATGTCCTCGTGCGGTGGTGTATCGGACGGTGATTGTTTCACGTGAAACGGCCCCTGATCCAAGCAAGGCCAGCTCGGCCACACCTCATCCATCCATACTCACAGCGTGGTGGCGCCCTCACAGCGCGTTCGCGGCGCTGTGCGTCCGGCGGTAATACGCGCTGCGGAGGCTCATGGGGTCTTGCCCACACGGGAAGCCACCCGAAATGCATTGATTCGTCTCGGACCGTCGCATCGCGGCTGCCTGTGTCTCCGCGGAAGCCACAGGCCCCGTCATCCCCACCCGCATGATGCGCTTCATACAGTGATGCGTGCGAGGACGCCAAGCCGGCGCGTCGCTCGCGCGGTCGTTGACGCAACTCCCCTAGAGCCCCGAGAGCCCCAGGCCCCGGGCAGGATCACCCCACGCACGCACTCGGGGATCCGGCCAGCAAACCGCGGTCCCCGAGCAGAGCTCATGCAACCTCGTGGAGGTAGGAGCGCGCATGAAGGGTCGCAAGACAACGGGCAGTCTCCCCCTCGTTGATCCGACATGTAGCCCCATGCCGATCGAGCTTCAACCCTTGCGTGAGCGTTTCACGTGAAACGCTGCGGTACCTGCAGCACGCGGCCGGCCGGAACCCCCTGTGCGCTACTCCAAGGTCGAATGACCTGCGGGCGGCTGGCCACAACCGCGTGGATCGCACGTGCCGATCCCGAGTCGTACTCATCGACGCCGGTCGTCTTGGACTTCAGGCAGACTTTCGGTGGGCCACCTGGCACATTCGCCCGTAATGCCGTCGCGGCACGAGGATCGCGACTCGCGCACGGAGCCGTGTCGCAGGATCGACGGTCGCCCGTTGCGGCGTCACGAGTGCGCACGAACCTAAGCGAAACCTCCCGTTCTTGTCTCCGAACCACGCTCGGATGTTTCACGTGAAACGGCGGGGTGTGTGCAGGAGATGGCGGATGCGCTCAACGGTCTCGGCAACCGGGTGCGTGGTATCGATCTCCGCCGTCGCGGTCGCACGGAGCAGCGGCTCGACCGACACCGTGTACTCGAGAATCTCCTGTCGCTCGGCATCTGTCTTTCCGTACGGGTTCCCATGACGACGAGCGATCCGCTCGATCATCACCGACGTCGGCGCCGATAGGAGGACGACGTGATCGAAGACGTCGTAGAGCAGCCCTTGGTTCTCGACCGTTCCGGCGACCACGATATCCTCGTGCTCGTCGAGCAGCGCCCGAACCCGGTCGAGATCCCACTGCTCCCGCGAGACCTTCCACTCCCCGTGGTCCGTGTCGATAGCGAGCACACCTCCTGCCGACAGGGCCTCGACCACCGTCGACTTCCCGACTCCCGACATACCTGTCACCAGAACCCGCGCCACGCCCCAAACCTATCGTCGGAAGGAGACACCGGCGTTCCGACGGTCGTGTTTCACGTGAAACAAACCGGGCACCGCCATCACCCACTTCCGTGCAGGCACATCACCCAGTGGCGTAGGACGCTCCCCTCGCGACGCTCATCACCGCGCCCATCCCTCCCCGCTCCGGAAGAAAGCAACCACCAGAGCATGAGCGCGGAGGTCTGCGGAAACGAGTGTGGAAAGGGCTCACCCAGCGGGACTCCTTCTCGCGAAAGGAAACGCACCGCAGCTCGGCCCCCGCAAGAATCCGACCGCCGGAACCTAGGATCGAACGGAGGCCCTGATCACACGAGTGACTTCGGCCTCCGGGAGAACCCCTTCACCCAGAATCTCCACGCGAACGTCGGACAGGCGGTACTTCTTGATCTGCTTCTGCGCCGCGTCGATCTCGTTGGTGGCGTTCTTGCCCTTGAGCAGCGTCAGCTCTCCCCCGTTGCGAACGAGCGGCGCGGTCCAGGGCAGCAGGGTGCGGAGGGCGCTCACGGCTCGCGCGGTGACGACGTCGAACCCTCCAGGTCGCTCGACGTCCTCCGCCCGTGCGCGAAGCACTTCCACATTGTCGAGCCCGAGTTCACGCTTCTGTTCTGTGAGCCACGTGACTCGGCGTTCCATGGGCTCGACCAGCGTGAAGTGCACGTCGGGGCGGGCGATAGCGAGAACGATGCCGGGGAGTCCTGCTCCCGAGCCCACATCCGCCACAGAACCGTGAAAGAGCGGGGCGGCGATCGCACTGTTCAGAATGTGCCTCGTCCACAGGCGCGGAAGTTCGAGCGGGCCGATGAGGCCGCGTTCTTCGCCCTCCTCAGCGAGCGCGGTCGTGAACTGGCGAGCGAGTCCGATGCGCGCACCGAACAACTCTGCGGCAGCCGACGGCTCCGCCTCGAGCTCACTCACTGGAGGGATCCCCGATGTTTCACGTGAAACGTCAGTGACGACGCAGGACCGTGTGTCGGTCCGCACCCTCGCCGTACGACTCGGAGACGAGTCCGTGATCGGCCGCGATGTCGTGCACGAGCTTGCGCTCATAGCTCGACATGGCCGGCAGCGACGCCTGCGAGGCGCCATCCTCGAGCTTGGCGGCAGCAGCACTCACGAGGGTCTCGAGCTGACGACGACGCGTGTCGCGCGACCCGCCGATGTCGAGGATCAGGCGCGAGAACGATCCGGTCTTGTTCTGCACCGCCAGGCGCGTGAGCTCCTGCAGCGCCTGCACGGTGTCGGGAGCCGACAGAAGCGAGAGCGCGTCACCCTCAGCCTCGACCGAGACGTACGCGCGTCCCTGACGCACATCGAGGTTGAGGTCGCCGTCGATGTCCGCGATGTCGAGGAGTTCCTCGAGGTAGTCCGCGGCGACGTCGCCTTCGTTCTCCAACTGGGCGACCGTCGGCTCGACGGTCTCGGTCAGGTTGTCGGTCATGAACCGCTCCCCTTCTTCTTCGCACGCTTCTTGCCGACCGGCTGCTGTCGCTTGGGGGCCTCCGCCTTGACGCGCTCGGCCTCTTCCAGCAGACGCTTCTGCTCCGCCTCGTAGCTCGCCATCGAGACGACCTTGCCCGACGAGTCGATGGCCTTGCCCTTGCGAGCGAGGCGCTCCTCGCGTGCCTTCGCCGCGTCCGAACCGGGGGTCGGCATTTCGCGGATCACGAGGAACTGCTGACCCATGGTCCAGAGGTTCGAGATGAACCAGTAGATGACGACGCCGAGCGGGAAGAACACACCCGAGAAGATGAAGCCCAGCGGCAGCACGTACAGCATGATCTTCTGCATCTGGTACGCCTGGCCGGTCTTGGCCTCGGGCGACAGGTTCTTCGAGATGATCTGCAGCTGCGTGAAGAACTGCGACGCGATCATGAGCACCACGAGAGTGACCAGGATGATGATCGCCGTGGTGTTCTCTGCGTCGACAGCGTTACCCAGCGTCTCGTGGAGTGAGGCGACACCGAACAGCTTGGCGTCATAGAACTCCTTGGTGAGCTCCGGGCTGAGGAAGCCGACGCCACCGATACCCGCCTTGGCGTGCTTGCTCACGTCGCTCAGCACGCTGTAGAGCGAGAAGAACACCGGCATCTGCACCAGCAGAGGCAGACAGCTCGACATCGGTGTCGTGCCGTGCTTCTTGTAGAGCGCCATGGTCTCGCGGCTCATCGCCTCGCGGCTGAGCTGGTCCTTCTTGCCGCGATACTTCTCCTGGACTTTTCGCAGTTCAGGAGCGATTTCCATCATCTTCCGCTGGCTCTTGATCTGCTTGACGAACAGCGGGATCAGCGCGGCGCGGACGACGATCACGAGGCCCACGATCGAGAGCACCCAGGTGAGGCCGGATGCCGCGGGCATGCCGACCGCGGTGAGCAGCCAGTGCCAGGCGACGAGCACCATCTCGACGAGCCACTTGAGCGGCCACAGGATGGTCCCGAGCAGATCGAAACCGCCGGAGGCGGGCTCCGGCGAGGGGGTGGTACTGGCGAGCAGGAGGTCTAGACCCACCGTTCAATCCTTTCGGGCAGGGACGACGAAACCGCGAGCGGTCAGGTCATGGCGGAAGTGTTCGTGCGGACGGACGTCATCGACGCCACCGCGAGTCCAGGGATTGCAACGGAGGATGCGCCATGCCGAGAGCAGAGCCCCCTTCACCGCGCCGTGCTGTTGCACCGCTCCTACAGCGTAAGCGGAACAGGAGGGGTAGTAGGCACAGACATCTCCATACAGTGGCGAGATCACCTTGCGGTACCCGGTCAGGAATGCGAGCACGAGATTCCGCGGGATGAGGGGGATGCTGCGCACGAGGTCGTGCGAATGGAGGTGGGCGGTCCCGATGGACGATGCCGGCAGGGCGGTCATGCCCGCACCGCGGACAGCCGACCGAGACAGCGGTTGACGTCGGCGCTGAGCTCGTCGTAGCTCGCGGACGCAGACGCAGGAAGGGCACGGATGACGACATCCGTGCCCTCTGGCACCCGAGCGAGCGCCTCCGCACAGACGGCTTTCAAACGTCGCCGAACGGTATTGCGCACCACTGCGGTGCCGACCTGCTTGCTGATGATGAATCCGAACCTCGCGGCTCTGCTCTCACCGGTCGTCAGCATCGAGGTGACGACCCGGGCCCCGCCACACCGCGATCCGCGTCGAACGACCAGTCGATAGTCGCTCCCGCGTGTCAGACGAAACGGGCGGGCGAGCACAGCGGATTACGCGGAGAGCTCGGTGCGGCCCTTCGCACGGCGGGCCGAGAGGATGGCGCGGCCGGCGCGGGTGCGCATACGGGCGCGGAAGCCGTGCTTCTTGGCGCGACGACGGTTGTTGGGCTGGAAGGTGCGCTTGCTCATGGGATCACTCCGGGAATGCTGCCACCGGAACCTGTTTCGACCGGAGACATAGGGAACTGCCGTTCAGGCATAAGTCAACCGATTAAGGGTACGTCTTGGCAGCGCACAGAGCAAATCTGCGCGCTCGACCGGTCGTCCGCCGGGGAGATCCGCACAGCCATTATCCACAACCTCCGCGGTGCACGTCCGTGCAACACGCGCGCGTCTTTCCCAGGCCAGGTTGCCGTTCCCGGCCACGGTGACTACCGTGGCATCCGAAGTTATCCACAGGGGGGCGCGTTCCACGACGACCCTCCGCGATCCCCCATCCCGGAGCGTCATGTCCTCACCAGCCCAGCCCGACGTTCCGATCTGGACCACGGTGCAGGAGCTGCTGGAGGCGGATGATCGCGTGACCCCCCAGCTGCAGGGCTTCCTCAGCCTCGCCGTGCCGGCCGGTGTGATGGCCGCGACGCTCTATCTCGAGGTGCCGAACGACCTCACGGCCGCGCAGATCAACAAGCGTCTGCGCCTGCCCATCATGGAGGCCCTGTCGCACATCGGCGACGAGGTCACCTCCTATCGCACCGTGGTGAACCACGAGCTGGCCGAGCAGCCGACCGCGCCGATCGCCGTCGCCGACTTCGGCCGTCAGGAGCAGGTGCGCATCGAGTCGCCCATGGAGCAGGCGCCCACGCCGATGCGCCACGAGTCGCGGTTGAACCCGAAGTACACCTTCGACAACTTCGTCATCGGTCAGTCCAACCGCTTCGCCCACGCCGCGGCGGTCGCCGTGGCCGAGGCGCCGGCGAAGGCCTACAACCCGCTCTTCATCTACGGTGACTCCGGGCTCGGCAAGACCCACCTCCTCCACGCGATCGGCGACTACGCGCAGTCCCTCTACGCGGGCGTCAAGGTGAGGTACGTCTCGAGCGAGGAGTTCACGAACGACTTCATCAACTCGATCGCCAACAACCGCGGCGCCGCGTTCCAGGCCCGCTATCGCGACGTCGACATCCTCCTCATCGACGACATCCAGTTCCTGCAGGGTCGTGCCGAGACGCAGGAGGCCTTCTTCCACACCTTCAACACTCTGCACGACCACAACAAGCAGGTCGTGATCACGAGTGACGTCGCCCCCAAGCACCTCACCGGCTTCGAGGACCGGATGCGGAGCCGCTTCGAGTGGGGCCTCATCACCGACGTGCAGGCACCGGACCTCGAGACCCGTATCGCGATCCTGCGCAAGAAGGCGCAGAGCGAGGCGCTGCACATCCCCGACGAGGTGTTGGAGTACATCGCGACCGTGGTGTCGTCGAACATCCGCGAACTAGAGGGCGCACTGATCCGCGTCTCGGCCTTCGCGAGCCTCAACCGCTCGGCGCTCGACATCTCGCTCGCGCAGACGGTGCTGCGCGACATCGTCGACACGGCGGAGGACAACGTCATCTCGCCGACCGACATCATCACGGCGACCGCTCAGTACTTCAAGCTGACGGTCGACGACCTCTACGGCTCGAGCCGCTCGCAGCAGATCGCGACCGCACGGCAGATCGCCATGTATCTGTGCCGCGAGCGCACGAGCCTGTCGCTGCCGAAGATCGGGCAGTTGTTCGGCAACCGCGATCACACGACCGTGATGTACGCCTATAAGAAGATCAGCGAGCTCATGAAGGAGCGTCGCTCGATCTACAACCAGGTCACCGAGATCACCACGCAGCTCGGTCGACGCTGAAGCGCGTCGCCTCGGATAGAGGGGTGCAGGGTCCGTGAGGACGCTGCACCCCTCTTCTCGTCCCGTGCGTGCCGTTTCCGGCATCCGTTCGATGCCTTTTTGCACATGTGGATAACTTGTGGATGACGGCGGTCGAGATCGGGACGGATGTGGGGGAAACCCGCCGACCTGTGGATAACCCCTCGAGCGAAGACCGACGAGCGAATGCCATCCATCCGCGGATTCCTCAGGGATTCCACAAGTCACAGACGTGTAGTTCCCTACTCGCGTCTGCTTTCCACCGACTTATCCACAGTATCCACAGGCGTTAACACCGTTAAGAAGTTAATTCGAATCAAGGGCGATCCGATCACCAGAGGGTGGGGAAACTCCGACGAACCGGTCGAATCACACGGGCGTAGGGATCGGAGCATCTGTGGGGCTAGCATGGGAAGCCCTGCACTGGCAGGACCGATCACGACGCGTCACAGAACGACGACAAGGGAGCACCCGTGAGGTTTCAGGTCAACCGCGATGTCTTCAGCGAGGCTGTGTCCTTCGTCGTCAAGCTCCTGCCGCAGCGCAACCCGCAGCCGATCCTGGCCGGAGTGCTCATCGAGGCGGATGACGCGGGTCTGACCCTCTCGGCGTTCGACTACGAGGCATCGGCGCGCACGACCATCGAGGCGACGGTCGAGACGCCGGGCACGATCCTCGTGCACGGACGGCTGCTCTCCGACATCGCCAGCCGCCTCCCGAACGCTCCGATCGAGATCGCAGTCGAGGAGGACGGCGGCATCACCGTCACCTGCGGATCCGCGCGCTTCACCCTCGCTGCCATGCCCGTCGAGGAATATCCCTCGATCCCCGAGGTCTCCGGTTCCTCCGGCGTCGTCCCGGCCGATGACTTCGGCACCGCGATCTCGCAGGTCGGCTTCGCCGCGTCCCGCGACGACGTGACCCCCGTGCTCACCGGTGTGCAGCTCGAGGTCTCGGGTCAGAGCCTGAGCCTCGTGGCGACCGACCGCTACCGGGTGTCGCTGCGCGACGTGCCGTGGGACGGCGAGACCGTCGAGAGCACCGCCCTCGTCCCGGCGCGCACTCTGCTCGAGGTCGGCAAGACCTTCGGTCACGCAGGCACGATCCAGGTCGCGTTCTCGGGAGCGGGCGACCGCGAGATCATCGCGTTCACCGCCGGCAACAAGACCGTGACGTCGCTCCTGATCAAGGGCAACTTCCCGCCGGTGCGCCGTCTGTTCCCCGAGCAGACCGACCACTACGCGGTCGTGAACACCGCCGACCTCGTCGAGGCCGTCCGTCGTGTGTCGCTCGTGCTCGACCGCGCCGCCCCGCTGCGCTTCACGTTCTCGAGCGACAGCGTCACGATGGACGCGTCGGGCAGCGAGCACGCCAGGGCCTCCGAATCGGTCGACGCGATCCTCTCCGGAGGCGACGAGGTCACGCTCGGCCTCAACCCGCAGTACCTGATCGAGGCTCTCGGCGCGGTGAAGAGCGAGTTCGTGCGCGTGACGTTCACGTCGAGCGACAACGCCAACAAGCTCAGCCCGGTGCTGATCACGAGTCAGACCTCGGTCGACCAGGCCGGTCTGGACTCGTTCAAGTACCTGCTGCAGCCGAACCTGCTGCTCCGCTGATCCCCCTCGCCGACGGGCCGCTGTCGGAGGCCGAAGGTAGGCTGACTCCGTGATCGTGGAGCATCTGAGTCTGGTGGATTTCCGCAATTACGCGACCGCCGAGCTCGCTCTCCACAAGGGCCCCAACGTCTTGGTCGGCCGGAACGGCCAGGGCAAGACCAACCTCGCCGAGGCCGTCGTCTTCCTCGCCACACTCGGATCGCACCGGGTGTCGTCCGACGCCCCCATGGTGCGCGACGGCAAGGAGTACGCGATCATCCGCGCGCGACTCTCCCACGGAGAGCGTCGCGTGCTCGCCGAGGTGCAGCTCAACCGGCAGGGGTCCAACAAGGCCCGCATCAACGGCTCCCCCTCGAAGACGAGCGAGCTTCCCCGCTACGCGCACGTCGTGCTGTTCGCCCCGGAAGATCTGCAGATCGTGCGCGGAGATCCCTCGTCCCGCCGCCGCTTCGCGGATCAGCTCCTCATCCAGCGCACGCCTCGGCTCTCAGCCGTGCTCGCCGACTACGATCGGGTGCTCAAGCAGCGCACCGCCCTGCTCAAATCCGCCCGCGCCCGGGGAATCCGAGGTGACGCGCTGAGCACGCTCGACGTGTGGGACGACAAGCTCGTCGCACTGGGATCCGAGATCATCGCCGCGCGCCAGCGGCTGGCCTCCGATCTGCAGCAGCCGGTGAGCGACGCCTACACCGCGATCGCCGGCGCCGACCACCAGCCGCAGCTCGAATGGGCACTCTCCATCAGGGGCGGAGACCCCGAAGAGGGCGAGGCGGCGACGCTCATCGACGATGACGGATCGCTGAGCCTCGCGAAGTGCGCCGAGATGTTCCGGGCGTCGCTGCTCGCGAAGCGCACCCAGGAGCTGGACCGCGGTCTCACGCTCACCGGGCCGCATCGCGACGACCTGATCCTGCGGGTTCGCGGTCTTCCGGTGAAGGGCTACGCGTCGCACGGGGAATCCTGGTCGGTCGCGCTCGCGCTCCGGCTCGCCTCAGCCGAGCTGCTCCGCAGCGAATCCCCTGCCGGGGATCCCGTCCTGATCCTCGACGACGTGTTCGCCGAGCTCGACGCCGATCGTCGGCAGCGGCTGGCCTCGCTGACGGCCGGCTACGAACAGGTGGTCGTCACCGCCGCGGTGGAGGAGGATATCCCCGAGGTGCTGCATGCTCACGTGGTGCGGATCACGGCCGGCACCATCAGCGATGAAAGAGACGCCGCGCCCGGGGAGGACGCGCCCGCAGCACCCGAGACCGGAGAGGAGGCCGACGATGACTGATGCGGCGACCGCTCCGGCATCCGACGCCCCCGAGACGGTCGCGACGTATCTGCGTCTGCGTGGGCTCCAGCCCAGCGCAAAGAACTGGAAGCGCAAGCGGCGCGTCGTCACCGACGACGACAACGCCCCCTTCACTCCCGGACGCGATCCCGGTTCGCTCGGAGCCGTGCTCGACAAGCTCAGCCGTGACTCGGGCTGGCAGACGACGCTCGCCCGGGAGGATCTGGTGCGGCAGTGGGGCGATCTCGCCGGCGCCGACACGGCGAAGCACTCCGAGCCCGTCTCGCTGGAACGCGGTCTGCTCACGGTCAAGTGCGACTCGACGGCCTGGGCGAAGAACCTCCAGTACATGCGCGGGACCATCCTCACGGAGATCGGGAGACGGTATCCGGATGCCGGGGTCGAGAACCTCCGCTTCATCGGACCGGACGTACCCTCTTGGAAATGGGGTCCCAGAGTCGTTCCAGGACGGGGCCCACGCGATACCTACGGGTAGGGCACCATGCAAGGGGTCTGGAACGCTCAGAGGGCCACACGCGGCCTCTGAGCCGCATTGCGCATCGAAAGCCCGCTAGACTGGGAGTTCGACATATCGATGTGGAGACTGCCCGCTGATGACGCCTGAATCCCCTGCTGACGAGACGGAATCGACCGACGGAGGCATCCCCGAGAACGCGGGCACCCCGGCACCGAAGGCTCAGCAGCCCGGTGAGTACGGCGCCGACTCGATCCAGATCCTCGAAGGTCTCGAGGCGGTCCGCAAGCGACCCGGTATGTACATCGGCTCGACCGGACCCCGCGGTCTGCATCACCTCGTGTACGAGATCGTCGACAACTCGGTCGACGAGGCCCTCGCCGGATACGCCGACACGATCCTCGTCACGCTGCTCGAAGACGGCGGCGTGCGCGTGATCGACAACGGCCGCGGCATCCCCGTCGACCCGCACTCGTCCGACCCCACGAAGTCGACCGTCGAGGTCGTGCTGACGATCCTGCACGCCGGCGGCAAGTTCGGCGGCGGCGCATACGCCGTCTCCGGCGGTCTGCACGGCGTCGGATCCTCGGTCGTGAACGCCCTCTCCACCCGCTTCGAGGTCGAGGTCAAGCAGAAGGGCTTCGTCTGGCGGCACAGCTTCGCGAACGGCGGCGCCCCGCAGCAGAAGCTCGAGAAGGGCGAGGCGACCGATCAGACCGGAACCGCGATCACGTTCTGGCCGGATGCCGAGATCTTCCAGGAGACCGTCGAGTTCGACTACGACACCCTCCGCACCCGCTTCCAGCAGATGGCCTTCCTCAACAAGGGCCTGCGCATCGAGCTCTCCGACGAGCGCCCCGGATCCGCCTATGAGGTGGAGCACGAGGGCGAGACGATCACGAAGCAGCCGAGCGACGTCTTCTTCTACGAGCGCGGCCTCGTCGACTACGTCGAGTACCTGAACAAGGTGCGTCACGCCGAGGTCGTGAACGAGGAGATCATCGCGTTCGAGTCGGAGGACACCGCGCGCAAGATCTCGCTCGAGGTCGCGATGCAGTGGACGACCTCGTACACCGAGAACGTGTTCACCTACGCGAACACCATCAACACCCACGAGGGCGGCACGCACGAAGAGGGGTTCCGTGCAGCGCTGACCACCCTGGTCAACCGCTATGCCAGGGCGAACAATCTGCTCAAGGAGAAGGACGACAACCTCTCGGGCGACGATGTGCGCGAGGGCCTCACGGCCGTCATCTCGATCAAGCTCGGCGAGCCGCAGTTCGAGGGTCAGACCAAGACGAAGCTCGGCAACACCGAGGCGAAGGCGTTCGTGCAGAAGGTCGTCGGCGATCAGCTCGGCGACTGGTTCGACCGCAATCCGGCGCAGGCCAAGAACGTGATCCGCAAGGCGATCGACGCGGCAACCGCTCGTCTCGCCGCCCGCAAGGCACGCGAGACCGCCCGCCGCAAGAGCGTCTTCGAGTCTGCGGCGATGCCCGACAAGCTCAAAGACTGCACGAGCAAGGATCCGTCGATCAGCGAGATCTTCCTCGTCGAGGGCGACTCGGCCGGCGGCTCCGCGGTGCAGGGCCGTGACCCGCACACGCAGGCGATCCTCGCGCTCCGAGGCAAGATCCTCAACGTCGAGCGCGCCCGCCTCGACAAGGCCCTCGGCAACAAAGAGGTCCAGGCGATGATCCAGGCCTTCGGCACGGGCATCGGCGAGGACTTCGACATCGAGAAGGCGCGCTATCACAAGATCGTGCTGATGGCCGATGCCGACGTCGACGGACAGCACATCACGACGCTGCTGCTCACGATGCTCTTCCGCTACATGCGCGGGCTCATCGAGGCCGGCTTCGTCTACCTCGCGATGCCGCCGCTGTACCGCCTGAAGTGGTCCAACTCCCCGCACGAGTACGTGTTCAGCGACGCCGAGCGCGACGCGCTGCTCAAGTACGGACTCGACAACGGCAAGCGGATCCCGAAGGATGCCGGCATCCAGCGCTACAAGGGTCTCGGCGAGATGAACGCCAAGGAGCTGTGGGAGACCACGATGGATCACACCACCCGCACGCTCCGGCAGGTGACCATCGAGGATGCCGCGGCGGCCGACGAGATCTTCAGCGTGCTGATGGGTGAGGACGTCGAGTCGCGACGCAGCTTCATCCAGCGCAACGCCAAGGACGTCCGCTTCCTCGACATCTGAGTGCGAGCGGTTCTCGCTTCGCTCGCTCAACGACCGGAAACTGAAGAGTACACATGACTGACGAAGAACGCCCCGACATCAACGAGGGCCACGACCACGGCCGGATCGACCAGGTCGACCTGCAGTCCGAGATGCAGCGCAGCTATCTCGACTACGCGATGGCCGTCATCGTGGGGCGCGCGCTCCCCGATGTCCGCGACGGACTCAAGCCCGTGCACCGCCGTGTCATCTACGGCATGTACGACGGCGGCTTCCGCCCGGACAAGTCGTTCTCGAAGTGCGCCCGTGTCGTCGGCGAGGTCATGGGTCAGTATCACCCGCACGGCGACTCGGCGATCTACGACGCCCTGGTCCGCCTCGTGCAGCCGTGGTCGCTGCGGTATCCGCTGGCTCTCGGCCAGGGGAACTTCGGCTCTCCTGGCAACATGGGCGCCGCTGCCCCTCGGTACACGGAGACCAAGATGGCTCCGCTCGCGCTCGAGATGGTGCGCGATATCGAAGAGGACACGGTCGACTTCACCGACAACTACGACGGGCAGACGCAGGAGCCGACCGTGCTCCCCGCGCGCTTCCCGAACCTGCTCGTCAACGGGTCGGTCGGTATCGCGGTCGGCATGGCGACCAACATCCCGCCGCACAACCTCCGCGAGGTGTCGGCTGCGGCGCTGTGGGCGCTCGACAACCCCGGGCTGCCGCGCGAGGAGCTCGTCGAGGGCCTGATCCAGCGCATCCCCGGTCCGGACTTCCCGACCGGTGCGCAGATCCTCGGCACGAAGGGCGTGCAGGAGGCGTACCGCACCGGCCGCGGCTCGATCACGATGCGCGCGGTCGTCAACGTCGAGGAGATCCAGGGTCGCACCTGCCTCGTCATCACCGAGCTGCCGTACCAGGTGAACCCCGACAACGTCGCGGTGAAGATCGGCGACCTGGCGCGCGACGGCAAGATCACCGGCATCGCCGACATCCGCGACGAGTCGTCCGACCGCACCGGCCAGCGTCTCGTCGTCGTCCTCAAGCGGGATGCCGTCGCGAAGGTCGTGCTGAACAACCTGTACAAGCACACCCAGCTGCAGGAGAACTTCGGCGCGAACATGCTCGCGATCGTCGACGGCGTGCCGCGCACGCTCGGCATCGACGGGTTCGTCACGAACTGGATCACGCACCAGCTCGAGGTCATCGTCCGCCGCACGCGCTTCCGCCTCGCGAAGGCCGAGCGTCGCATGCACATCCTGCGCGGATACCTGAAGGCGCTCGATGCGCTCGACGAGGTCATCGCGCTCATCCGTCGGTCCGCCACCGTGGAGGACGCGCGCGACGGACTGAAGACCCTCCTGGACATCGACGACGACCAGGCTCAGGCCATCCTCGACATGCAGCTGCGTCGACTGGCCGCCCTCGAGCGCCAGAAGATCCTCGATGAGGCCGCCGAGCTCGAGCGTCTCATCGCCGAGTACAACGCGATCCTCGGTGATGAGGCGCTGCAGCGCGACATCATCCGCGAAGAGCTCACGGGGATCGTCGACCGCTTCGGCGACGAGCGGCGCACGCACATCCTGCACGGGTTCGACGGCGACGTGTCGATGGAAGACCTCATCGCCGAAGAGGAGATGGTCGTCACCGTCACGCGCGAGGGCTACATCAAGCGCACGCGCAGCGACAACTACCGCTCGCAGCACCGCGGCGGCAAGGGAGTGAAGGGTGCGCAGCTGCGCGCCGACGACATCGTCGAGCACTTCTTCGTCACGACCACGCACCACTGGCTGCTCTTCTTCACCGACAAGGGCCGCGTCTACCGCTCGAAGACGTACGAGGTGCCGGAGGCCGGTCGCGACGCGAAGGGCACGCACGTCGCGAACCTGCTCGCACTGCAGCCCGACGAGAAGATCGCGCAGATCCTCGACATCCGCGACTACGAGGTGGCCGACTACCTCGTGCTCGCGACGCGCGACGGACTGGTCAAGAAGACGAGCCTCGCGAGCTACGACACGAACCGTCAGGGCGGCGTGATCGCGATCCGTCTGAATGACGAGGACGAGCTGGTCTCGGCGCTCATGGTGAACGCCGAGGACGACATCCTGCTCATCAGTCGCAAGGGGATGTCGGTGCGCTTCAGCGCCACCGATGAGGCCCTGCGCCCGATGGGCCGTGCCACCGCCGGCGTGAAGGGCATGAAGTTCCGCGAGGGCGACAGCCTGCTGTCCGCCTCGGTCGCCGCACCCGGCCAGTACGTGTTCGTGGTCACCGACGGCGGCTACGCGAAGCGCACCGCGATCGACGAGTACCGGGTCCAGGGACGCGGCGGATACGGCATCAAGGTCGCCAAGCTCAACGACGATCGGGGCACGCTCGCGGGTGGTCTGATGGTGTCGGAGGACGACGAGGTCTTGGTGGTTCTGTCCAGCGGCAAGGTGGTACGCTCTGCCGTGGCCGAGGTGCCCGCCAAGGGCCGCGACACCATGGGAGTGGTGTTCGCACGGACGTCGGAAGCCGACCGCATCCTCGCCATCGCCCGCAATGGTGAGCGGGGCCTCGCCGAGGAAGAGGAATCGGCCGAGGCGGAGTCGGACTCCCCCACCGCCTCCCCCGAGACACAGAACCCTGAGGACACCAACGCATGAGCACAGTAGCCGACAAGCTGGCGAAGAAGTCCACGCGCAAGACGGGCGGCAAGCAGGTTCGCCTGCGTCTCGTCTACGTCGACTTCTGGTCGGCTGTGAAGCTCTCGTTCCTGGGAGCCGTCGCGCTCGCGATCGTCACGATGGTGTCGTTCTTCCTGATCTACCTCGTGCTGCAGGCCACGGGCATCCTGTCCCAGGCCGACGACTTCATCAGCACCATCACCGACAACTCGGTGCGGATCTCGGAGATCGCCGGTCTCCCGCAGGTCATGGCCTTCGCGGCTGTCGTGTCGATCCTCAACCTGATCGTCTTCACCGTCCTCGGTGCGGTCGTCGCCGGTATCTACAACCTCGCCGTGAAGGTGACGGGCGGTCTGCTCGTCGGCTTCATGTCGAACTGACGCGCGACAGGGTCGGAGCCCGAACGAACAGAGGGGCGGATGCTGCGGCATCCGCCCCTCTCGTGTTCTCGCGCGACGGGTTCTCACATGCCTCTCAATCGAGGCGAGAGAGTCTCGCGGCGAGATCAGGCACAGGGGACCACGCGATCGGGTGCTTGGCCCGCCCTCGTTCGAGAAGGCCGAAGGATTCGATGTGGCTGAGGTCGTTGCGCGCGGTCTGCGTCGACACGCGGTACCGATTGGCGATCTCCGTCGCGGTGATCGCCAGCGGCGACTCCCTCGTGACCCACTCGATGATCTGGGTCTGCCGCATGTTGAACTCTCGGGCCGCTCCTCTCAGTGCGCTCTGCACGCGAAGCGACTCGCGGTGCCGCGCCGCGATGTAGGTGTCGAGCTCGTTCAGAGATCGCTGGATCACGCGCAGCTGATGGAGGATGAAGTACGTCAGATCATTGTCGTCGTCTTCGGTGTACTGATAGCTGTCTCCGTACTTTCCCGGGGCAGCTCGAAGAATCTTCGAGATCGTGAGGTACTCGGCGAGCCAGTACCCGTTGTGGAGCATCGACCAGTAGAAAGCCGTCCTCGCTATACGCCCGTTCCCGTCGGCGAAGTAGTGGTCGTAGCCGAACATGAAGTGCGTGATGATCGAGCGCACGATAGGCGGAATGTACGGGGAGTCCGTGGAGTCGCCGTTCGCGAACGACGTCAGCTCTGCGAGTCGTTGCGGGAGTTCTCGAGCGGGAGGCGGCACGTGAACCTGTGTCTCACCCGCCCACACACTGACTCTCGCGTGGTCGGGCGTTTCCAGGCGGCCCGCGTCAGAGGGTTGATCGAGTGTCCCCTCGGTCAGAACGGCGTGCAGTTCGAGGACCCACTGCGGGGTGAGAGGATCGGCTGCGGACTCCGTCACCACCTGCATCGCCCGATAGTTGTTCAGAATCATTCTCTCGGACTTCGTCCGGGGGTCCCGCCCTGTACTGAGAAGCTCCACGGCGACGCGGCGGCTCGTGGACGCGCCCTCCAACTGACTGGAGGTGATGGACTCTTCGACCAAGGACCGGACGACGAACATGTCGCGGCCGTCCGGCGTCATCGCCGCACCGCCGCCCACGACGCTGCCGCCTGACCGTCGACCGATCTCTTCTGTCAGCTGGAGCAGTTCGTCGGTCATGGCGAACGTGAAGCGTGATCCGTCCTTCGCCCTCAGGGCGACGGTGCGCATCTGGGAGCTCCGCTGCAGCTTCAGCCGAAACCACCACTCCTCGTGAGTGAGGCCGGCCGGGGGCTCTCGCCGGAGGAGCTGCTCCCAGTGGTAATACTGAGAGTCGTCGAGGGCGGGAGCGAAGAGCAGCGCATTGGCCCGCTCCGAGTCCGCGAGCACCTTCCTTCGCAGATCGTCCAACGGAGGCGCGGGGTGTCGTAACGGCATGGGATCCCCTTCACACAAAAGAAAACAAAGACCAGTACTTTGTTTTGTTTTCTTGTCAGTATCGCAGATGTCAGCGAACGCCGCGCGGCTGACGCGCGACGGAGTAGGGAAAACCGGAAGCGGGGTGTCGGGATCCCTCGGTGTCGGCACGTTCACCGAGCCCGTACTTTGGAACCATGACCACACAGACA
This sequence comes from Microbacterium sp. LWO14-1.2, assembly GCF_038397715.1. Classification (NCBI taxonomy): domain Bacteria; kingdom Bacillati; phylum Actinomycetota; class Actinomycetes; order Micrococcales; family Microbacteriaceae; genus Microbacterium; species Microbacterium sp. LWO14-1.2. Next base: position 1,908,827 of record NZ_CP151633.1, on the reverse strand, counting down.
GCCACGCCTTCCCAGGCCCCGGCCGCGAAGCCGCCGCTGCGTCTCTTCCTCACGCTCCTCCATCTCGCGGGCGTCGGGGTGCTCGGCGGGATCATCTTCAGCGCCCTCACCGGACTGCTCAGCGCCGGACTCGGCCTTCTGCTCGTCGCCGGCATCGGCGTCGTCCTGCTCGTCGGTCTCGTCTACGCGCTCTTCGCCGTCGGCTGGTTCGAGGTCGCGCGAGTCAGCGGCCTCTACCGCACGCCCATCGCCCCGCTGCGCTGGCGTCCCCGCGACCGCCCAGGCTTCTCGGGCTGGATCCGCGCGCTCGGACGGCAGGCGATCGACGGCCGCATGTGGCGGGCCATCGCGAACTTCGCCATCTCGGCCGTGCTCGGCTGGATCGTGCTGCGCCTGGCTTGGGGCCTCGTCTGGTCCATCGCCATCTGCTTCGCTCCGCTCGTCGGCGCCGGCACCGTCCTGGGTCCGTTCGGCGGGATGGGCATCACGGCTCCCTGGGCGCCGCTCGTCGGCATCCTGGGCATCGCCGCCTGCACGTTCGGCATGGTCGGCCTCGCCGCGCTCCACCGGGTGCTGTCGCTCTCGATCGTCATCCGCGCGAAGGAGGCCGAGCTCACCGAGCGCGTCCGCACCAGCACCGCGCAGCGCGAGGGCGCCGTGCGTGCCGCCGACGTCGAACGCACCCGCATCGAACGGGACCTGCACGACGGCGTCCAGCCGCGACTCGTCTCGGTCGGCATGACGCTCGGACTCGCGCAGCAGAAGATCGACACCGATCCGGATGCCGCGAAGGAGCTCATCACCGAAGCGCACACCTCGACGAAGGCGGCGATCACCGAGCTTCGGCAGCTGGCGCGCGGAATCCACGCCTCGGTCCTCGACGACCGCGGTCTCGACGCCGCCCTGTCGGCGCTGGCCGGCAGATCGCACATCCCCGTGCAGCTCGACGTGCGCATGGACGGGCGCTGCAGCCGCGAGGCCGAGGCAGCCGTGTACTTCTCGATCGCCGAGTCGCTGACCAATGCCGCGAAGCACTCCCGTGCGAGCGAGGCCCGCGTGACCGTGCGACTGCGCGAGGGCGGTGTGCTCTGGGCCCGGGTCGAGGACAACGGCATGGGCGGCGCGCAGGTGCAGCCGGGCGGCGGCCTCGACGGCATCGCCAACCGCATCCTCGCCGCCGGCGGCACGTTCCGTCTCGACAGCCCCGCCGGTGGACCGACCAGCCTGGAGGTGAACGTGCCATGCGCATCCTGATCTGCGAGGACTCGGTCCTGCTCCGCGAAGGTCTCGTGCGGCTGCTGGAGGACGCCGGCCACACCGTGGTCGCGGCCCTCCCCGACACGAACGGTCTCGCCGAGGCGGTGGACGCCGAGGCGCCCGAGCTCTGCATCCTCGACGTCCGCCTCCCTCCGACATTCACCGACGAGGGCATCCGCGCGGCGCTCGAGCTGCGGGCCTCCGATCCGTCGCTTCCGCTGCTCGTGCTGTCGCAGTACGTCGAGGAGCGTTACGCGTCCGACCTCATCGCCGCTCAGGGCGGTCCGCTCGGCTACCTGCTCAAGGATCGGGTCGCCGACGTCGCCGAGTTCCTCGCGTCGGTGCAGCGCATCTCGGAGGGTGCGACCGTGCTCGACCCCGAGGTGGTGGCGCAGCTGCTCACGCGGCGCAACCGCGACGACCGGATGATGCGTCTGACCGAACGTGAGCGCACCGTGCTCGCGCTGATCGCCGAGGGCAAGTCGAACCAGGCGATCGCCGGGCTGCTGTTCCTCTCGGAGGCGAGTGTCGAGAAGCACATCACCGCCATCTTCCAGAAACTCGGGTTCGAGCCGGACGAGTCGGGCAACCGCCGCGTGCTCGCCGCTCTCGCCCACATCGAGAACACCGGCGGGGCTACCCCGCCCACCGGCCAGACAGGAGCCGCACGATGACTACTCCCCAGCATGATCCCGCGTTCGACCCGCGGAGCGGACAGACTCCGCTGACTCCGCCTCCCGTCGCCGGACCCGAGGCACCGCCGGCGGCCACCGAGCCCCCGACCGGTGGACCCGGCGGCTCAGGGCGCGGCCCCGGCGTCACCGCGATCCTCGTGACCACCGCGGTGATCGGCGGCATCGCGCTGCTCGGATCGGGTGCCACGGCGGCCGTCGCCGCGACCGGCACGATGCTCTCCTCCTCGGGCGAGCGCGGAGACTCGGTGCAGACGGTGGATGCCGAGGGCATCACGAGCATCGACCTCGACGTCGACGCGGGCAACATGCGCGTCGAGTTCGGCGACGTCGACGAGGCGGAGCTCTCGGTCACCAACTCCCGGAACCCGGGATGGACGCTCGAGCGCGAGGGCGACGAGCTCGTGGTCCGCAGCCCCGATTTCGAGTGGGGCTGGTGGTTCGGCGGATGGTTCGGCGACGACCAGTCGGCCGTGCTCACTCTGCCGGAGGATCTCAGGACGGATGCCGTGGACGCCGACCTCACGCTCGACGCCGGCAGCCTCGACGTGGTCGGAGACTTCGGCGCACTCGACCTCACCGTCAACGCGGGAGCGCTCGATGTGGAGGGCTCGGCCGAGAGCCTGGCCGTCGAGATGAGCGCCGGCCGTGCGGACGTCGCGCTCGACGGCGTCGACCAGGCCGACCTCAGCGTCTCGGCAGGCGACATGAACGTCGACCTCACCGGACGTGCCCCGTCGCTGACGACGATCGAGGTCAGCGCCGGGTCGCTCGACCTCACGGTGCCCGACACCTCGTACGCCATCAAAGAGGACGTGAGCGCCGGCTCGCTCGACGCCCGGGTGGACAAGGGGTCGAGCAGCGCGCGCGTGATCCAGGTGTCGCTCTCCGCGGGCAGCGTCACCATCCGCCCCGGCGCCTGATCCGTCACGAGGGCGGGACTCTCCCGGGTCCCGCCCTCGATTCGGTATTTCCGAGATTCTCCGGTAAAGTCTTGGAGGTTGACGGGGCTATAGCTCAGGCGGTTAGAGCGCTTCACTGATAATGAAGAGGTCCCAGGTTCAAGTCCTGGTAGCCCCACTCCTTAACTCAAGAAGTACCCTCACGGGGCCTTAGCTCAGTTGGTAGAGCGCCTGCTTTGCAAGCAGGATGTCAGGAGTTCGAATCTCCTAGGCTCCACACTGTGTTGAGACAGTTCGAGAAGGCCCCGCCGAGTGCGGGGCCTTCTCGTTTCTGCGATGGCGGATGCCTCACGCCGGGCGCGACGGCTCTCTCCACAGTTGTTAACAGATCTGTTAACAACTGTGGAGTCCGCGCTCACCAGTCGTGGACGGTGCCGTCGAGCAGGCGGTTGTACGGCAGATAGGCCTGCTCGTACGGGTACTTCCCCGCCTCGTCGACGTCGAGCTCGACGCCGAGACCCGGCTTGTCTCCGGGGTGCAGGTAGCCGTCCGTCCAGGTGAATGACTGCTGGAAGACCTGGTCGGTGCGCGAGCCGTGCTTCATGTACTCCTGGATGCCGAAGTTGTGGATCGACAGCCCGAGGTGCATGGCGGCGGCCATCCCGACAGGGGAGATGTCGGTCGGCCCGTGCATGCCTGACTTGATCTGGTACATCGCGGCGTAGTCGAGCGTCTTCTTCAGCGCCGTGATGCCACCCATGTGTGTGACCGCGCCGCGGACGTAGTCGATGAGCTGGTCGCGGATGATGTCCTTGAAGTCCCACACCGTGTTGAAGATCTCGCCGATCGCGAGCGGCGTGGTCGTGTGCTGGCGCACCAGTCGCAGCGCTTCCTGGTTCTCCGCCGGGGTGCAGTCCTCGAGCCAGAACAGGTCGTACGGTTCGAGGTCCTTGCCGAGACGCGCGGCCTGGATCGGGGTCATCCGGTGATGGCCGTCGTGCAGCAGCGGGATGTCGGGGCCGAATTCGTTGCGCACGGCCTCGAAGACACCGGGGAGGTGGTTGAGGTAGGCCCGGGTGTCCCAGTCCTCCTCGACCGGCTTCGCGCCGCGACGGGCGGGTTCGTGGTCGTACCGCACGCTCGCGTCGCCGACGTCGGCTCCCTGCGCCGCGATGCCGTAGATCGCCTTCAGCGTCGGCACACCGGTCTGCACGCGGATCGCCTTGTATCCCTGCTCCTGGTGGGCGCGGATCGAGTCGAACAGCTCGGGCAGCTCCTTGCCCGAGGCGTGCCCGTACGCCATGAGCCCGTTGCGCGACGCCCCGCCGAGCAGCTGATACACCGGCAGCCCTGCGACCTTGCCCTTGATGTCCCACAGGGCCATGTCGACCGCGGCGATCGCCGCCATCGTGACCGGCCCCCGGCGCCAGTAGGCGCTGCGGTACAGGAACTGCCAGGTGTCCTCGATCCGCGACTCGTCTGCGCCGATCAGCAACGGCGCGACGTGCTCGGTGAGGTAGGCCACGACGGCCAGCTCTCGCCCGTTCAGGGTGGCGTCGCCGAGTCCCGTGACCCCGTCCGACGTGGTGAGCTTCACCGTGACGAAGTTGCGGTCGGGGCTGGTGACGATCACCTCTGCCTTGTCGATGGTCATTTCGTGTCTCCTTGCGGGTTCTGATGCGGGCGGGGGGTGAGGTGGGCGATGACCGTGTCGATGCGCTCCCCGTCGGAGAGGGGTTCGAGCATGCGAGCGACATCGAGCGTGGTCCGGTCGGGCGGTGGGAGTTCGAGGAGCGAGCGGATCCAGGAGCCGACGGCGGCGCGCTGCGCTTCTCCGCCGCCGAGGCCCGCCTCCCTCCGTCGGCGCAGCGGTGCGAGGATGCGCACCGGCACCTTCGCGGCGCTGTCGCGGCTGATCTGGTCGAGACGGTGGGCGATGCGGGGGTTCGCGAACCGGATGCGGAGGTCGTCGAGCCAGGGATCGAGATCCTCCGGCGGGAGATCGATGACCGCACGCTGCTCCGTCCACAGCGCCTCGACCGCGTCGCGCAGCGCATCGTCGGCGAACGCCTCGCTCACGGTCTCGTAGCCGTCGAGGCGACCGGATGCCGCGAGCAGGGTGTGCCCGGCGTTCAGCAGCCAGAGCTTGCGCTCCTCGTAGGGAGCGACGTCGTCGACGAAGCGCGCCCCCGCGGCATCCCAGGCGGGGCGCCCCGCAGGGAACTCCCCGTGCAGGATCCATTCCGTGAAGGGCTCGGTCACGACGACGGCGGGGTCGGAGACGCCGGTCAGCTCCCGCGCGGCCTCGACGTCCGCGGGCGTCGTGGCCGGGGTGATGCGGTCGACGACGGTGTCGACGAACGCCACGTTCTCGGTGATCCAGGCGGCGTCCGCGCGCGCGTGCGCGAGGACGGCGTCGCGCAGCATCCGGCCGTTACCGGGCAGGTTGTCGCAGCTGACGATCGCGATCGCTCCCGCTCCGGACGCCCGCCTCGCGGACAGACCGGCGGCGATCCGAGCAGGAGGACCGGCGTCGACCGCGTAGCCGGGCTCGGTCACCGTGAGGGTGAGCACTCCCGTGCGCGGGTCGGCGATGGTGTCGAGCCAGGCCCGCGCGTCGTCGCCGGGGACCGCCGCGGAGATCGAGCGGATGGTCTCGGCGGTGTCGCCGTCGGCGGCGCGCTCGATGAGGGTGTAGGCGAACCGCTGAGCCGCGAGCAGTCGTGCGGCGTCGGGGCGACGGCCGGTGAAGGCGGTGATGCGCCAGTCGTCGTGGGCGTGCTCGGTGTACCACGCCTGATGCGCGCGATGGAAGGCACCGAGGCCGAGGTGGGCGACGCGCCGGTCGGTCGTCGGGGTGCCGGTCACGGTCGAGTCCCTCCTCGTCGATCCGGCACGTGGGGTTCGGTGCCGCACACGGCCCCTGGCTGAGCCGGTGCAGATGATCGTTGCAGTGCAAACGTTTGCATGCAACCATCGCCGCTAACCCGGCGACGGGCCCCGGAAACCCGAACCACAATGACGTCTGAAGGAGTATCGACTATGGGTGTGCTCGACTGGATCGTCGTCGCGCTGTATTTCCTCGTGATGATCGCAATCGGCGTCTACGCCAAATCCCGCATCAAAGACGCCGCCGACTTCTTCGTCGCCGGCGGCAAGATCCCCTGGTGGCTCACCGGGATCTCGCATCACATGTCCGGATACTCCGCAGCGGTCTTCGTGGGGTACGCCGCTCTGGCCTACACGACCGGCTTCGCGGTCTACGTGTGGTGGGCGCTCAGCATCACGATCGCCTGCGGTCTCGGTGCGTGGCTGTTCGCGCCGCGCTGGCCCCGTCTGCGCGAGCGTCTGGGCATCATCTCCCCGCTCGAGTACGTCGCCAAGCGGTTCAACGTGCCCACCGAGCAGGTCCTCGCGTGGTCCGGTGTCGGCCTCAAGGTCTTCGACGTCGCCGCGAAGTGGAGCGCCTCCGCGATCCTCCTGCAGGTGTTCGCCGGAGTCCCGATCGGCTGGGGCATCCTCCTCGTCGGCGGTGTGACGATGATCTACTCGACGATCGGCGGCGTGTGGGCCGACGTCCTCACCGACTTCGGCCAGTTCATCATCCAGCTCGTCGCGGCCGTCGCGCTCGCCGTCGCGGTGATGATGCACCTCGACGGCTTCTCGACGATCTGGACGATGTGGGACGAGCTCCCGGCCGGGCACTCCGATCCGTTCGCCGGAACGCTCACCGTGCCGTTCTTCCTCGCCTACATCCTGATCTCGACGATGTCGTACAACGGCGGCACGTGGAACCTCGCCATGCGCATGATCTCCACGCCGAACGGCCGCGAGGCCCGTCGATCCATGATCTTCTCGGGCGCGCTGTACCTCATCTGGCCCCTGGTGCTCTTCTTCCCGATGTGGGCAGCGCCGCTGCTCATGCCGAACCTCGAGGACCCGAGCCAGTCGTACGCGCTCCTCGTCGACAACCTGCTGCCGACGGGCCTCGTCGGCCTGGTGCTGGTCGGCATGTTCAGCCACACCATGGCCATGACGTCGTCGGACTCCAACGCGATCGCCTCGGTCGTCGTGCGCGACATCATCCCGATGTTCCGCAAGGGGCGCAGCTTCCTGCCGTCCAAGACAGAGCTGCTGTTCAGCCGCTTCATCACCTTCCTGTTCATCACGGGATCCATGGTGATCGCGCTCACCAGCGACTCGTTCGGCGGCGTGCTCGGCCTCCTGATCCTCTGGTTCGGTGCCCTGGTCGGCCCCGTCGCCGTGCCGATGCTGCTCGGCATGCTGCCCTGGTTCCGTCGTTCCGGCTCGGCGGCAGCGCTGATCTCGACCGCCCTCGGACTCGTGACCTTCGCCCTGAACCGCTGGGCGTGGCCGGGCTGGGTCGAGTCGATGGGCGTCAACGCGCAGGCGTGGACCGTGGCGACCCCCGTCGTGATCTCGCTCGTCTCGTTCATCGTGATCGGCTTCATCCGCTCGGAGGAATCCGTCGAGACCGATGAACTGATCGACTCGATCGCCTCGGATGCTCCGTCGCGGCCGGCCGCGGACTCGCCGACGGTCGCACAGCGGACTGCGGGTGTGGCGGATGCGTGAGACCGACACTCGCTGGGGGGAGCACCTCGTCACGACGGTGCTCCCCTGGTGGGAGCGGGCGGTCCGCCCGGGCGGCGGGGTGTTCACGTGCTACTCCAACGACGGTGAGCGCGTCAGCGACGAGCTCTACACGTGGTCGCAGGGGCGCTGGGCGTGGCTCGCGGCCGAACTCGCCGACGAGGCGGTCGCCGGCCGCATCCCCGTCGACGCGGAGCTGTGGCGCCGCCGGTCGATCGAGACCGCCGATCTCCTCAGCCGGCACGCGCTGCTGGGTGACGGCACGACGGCGTTCCGTCTCACCGCCGAGGGGGTTCCGCTGCCCAGCGGTGCGGCGGGCGAACGCGCCACGAGCGTCTTCGCCGACCTGTTCGCCGCACTCGGCCTCGCGGGAGCTCTGCGGATGCTCGACGACGGCGACGACCGCAGGGAGGCGTGGCTGTCGCACGCCGAGCAGCTGCTGGAGACCGCGCGCCGATCCATCGCGAACGGCACGGCTGCGAGCGAGCCTTATCCCGTGCCGCACGGGTACTCCGATCTCGCCGGACCGATGACCCTCGTGCACACCGCGTCCGAACTGCTGCGCGCGGCGCCGCGGAGCGAGACGGCGCTGGCCGTCCGCGACCACGCGCTGTCAGTGCTGACGACGGACTTCCTCGGGGCCGGCGAGTGGTGGGAGTTCCGCCCGGCGGATCCGCGCGACGCGCACACGCTGCTCGCCCGCCACCGCACGCCGGGGCACCTGCTCGAACTCACCTGGATGCTGCTGCATGCCCGCGACCAGGGCCTGGCGCGCGGAGACCTCGACGCCGCGCACGCGCCGGGCGCCGAGCAGCTCGCGGCCCTCGCACGCCGCGCTGTCGAGATCGGCGAGGACACCGAGCACGGCGGGATGCTGCGGTACGTCGACGGTGGAGGCGGGCCGCCCACCGGCATCCGATCCGACCGTCCCGAACGATACGAGGATCTCGTCACGCGCACGTGGGACACGAAGCTGTGGTGGGTGCACGTCGAATCGCTCTACGCCACGGCTCTGATCGCCGACCGCACCGATGACCCGATGCTGGCGCTGGCGGCGGCGCGGCTCGACGACTACACGTTCCGGATCTTCCCCGATCCCGCGGGAGCCGAATGGCTGCAGATCAGGGATCGCGCGGGAGAACCCCTCGGCGAGGTCGTCGCGCTGCCGGTCAAGGACCCCTTCCACATCGCACGCAGCCTGCTGCTGCTCCACCGCCTCGCCTCGAAGAACGACACAGGAGAATGACCGAGATGACGTCCCCGTCCACCACCCTCCACCCCATCGCCGTGCATCGTCACGACGACCCCCGCGCTCTCGGCGAGGCCGCCGGCACGCAGGCCGCGGAGCTCATCGCCGAGGCGATCGCCGCGCGAGGATCGGCGCGAGTGATGCTCGCCGCCGCTCCGTCGCAGGCAGCCACGCTCGAGCGGCTGGCGTCCGCCGATCTCGACTTCTCGCGAGTCGTGTTCTTCCACATGGACGACTACATCGGTCTGCCGTCGGATGCTCCTCAGGGATTCGGCAACTGGCTCGATGCGCACTTCCTCTCCCGTCTCGCCGCGGCACCCGTGTTCCATCGCATCGACACGTCTCTCGTCGCTGCGGAGAGCGCAGCGGCCTACGCCGCCGTCATGGGCGATGAGCTCTTCGACGTCACGCTGTGCGGGCTGGGCGTGAACGGCCACCTGGCGTTCAACGATCCGCCGGCCGACTTCGCCGATCCGCTCGCCGCACGTCCGGTCAGCCTCGACGACACCTCGCGGCAGCAGCAGGTCGACGAAGGGCATTTCCCGGACCTCGACGCCGTCCCGGCACAGGCGATCACCGTCACGATCCCACGATTGCTCGCCGCGCGGCATATCGTGTGCAGCGTGCCCGGTGCCCAGAAGCAGCGCGCAGTGACCGAGACGCTGCGCCGCGACCCCGACCCGATGTTCCCCGGGACGGCGCTGCACACCCACCCCGACGTGCACCTCTTCGTCGACGCTGATTCCGCCCCGGAGGACGACCCGCATGAGTGAGCTGGCCGACGAGTACTTCGACGCCGTGACCGGCCTGATGGCGCGCATCCGCGCCGAGGAGAGGGAGAGTGTCGCCGCCGCAGCCGACGTGCTCGCAGCGCAGATCGCCCGGGACCGCCTCGTGCACGTCTACGGTCCCGGCGGACACTCGAACCTCGCCAGCCAGGAGGTGTTCTTCCGGGCAGGCGGGCTGATGCACGTCTCCGCGATCCTCGACGAGGGGACGCTCCTCTCATCGGGCGCGCTGCGGTCGATGGCGGTCGAGCGGCTGCCCGGCTATGGACGGATCGTGATCGAGCGCGCGGGCATCGGCGACGGCGACGTGCTCGTCCTCGTGAACGCGTACGGCATCAACGCGGCGCTCATCGACGCCGCGCTGACGGCCCGCGAGCGCGGAGCGAACGTGATCGGCGTCTCGTCGCGCGCGCACGCCGAGCAGACGGCGGAGCAGCATCCCGCCCGGCATCCGTCGCACGCGAACCTGCACGACGTGGTCGACGTGCACATCGACACGAAGGTCCCGATCGGCGACGCTGTCGTCCAGGTGCCGGGCGCCGTCGAGAAGTCGGGGGCGACCTCGACGTTCGCCAACGCCTTCACGATGAACTGGCTCATGCTCGAGACGCTCGCCCTGCTCGGGGCGACCGGCGACGAGGTGCCCATGTGGCGGTCGGGCAATGCGCCGGGGGGCGATGAGGCGAACGCCCGCTTCATCGACAGGTTCCAGGGCCGGGTGTCGTGGCTGTGACGACGACGCGCACGATCAGCGGACGGGACGTCGCGACCGGTGCCGGTGTGCGGGTGGTGGTCGAGGGCGCGCGGGTGACGGCGGTCGAGCGCGGCGGTCCTGCGACGGGGCCGTGGATCGCACCGGGGTTCGTGGATCTGCAGGTCAACGGCTTCGGCGGCCACGACGTCAATGCCGAGGTCCTCGAGCCCTCCGCGATCTCGGCGATCACGGCGGCGCTCGCCGGCCGCGGCGTGACGACCTGGGTGCCCACGGTGATCACCGGCACCGAGGAGCAGATCACCGCGCGCCTCGACGCCGTGACCGCGGCGAGGAAGGACGACCCCGCCGTCGCGGCCGCTGTGCCTTTCGTGCACGTCGAAGGACCGTTCCTCTCGTCGATCGACGGGCCGCGCGGTGTGCACGACCCCGCTGCGATCCGTCCGATCGACGCCGACGAGGTGCACCGCTGGACCGCACACGGCGAGGTGGGCTACGTCACCCTCTCGCCGCACGACGACGACGCCCCCGTCCAGATCGCCCGGATCGTCGCCCACGGGGTGGCGGTGGCGATCGGGCACACGCACGCCGACCCCGCGCGCATCACCCGGGCGGTCGAGGCGGGCGCGACGCTGTCGACCCACCTCGGCAACGGCATCTCGGCGGAGCTTCCTCGGCATCCCAATCCGATCTGGACCCAACTCGCCGACGAGAGACTGCGGTGCGGCCTCATCGGCGACGGGCACCACCTCCCCGCCGAGACCTTCGTCGCGATGACGCGCGCGCTCGGCCCTGAGCGGGCGTTCCTCGTGTCGGATGCCGTGGAGCTCGCCGGGGCCGCACCCGGACGCCACCGCACGACCGTCGGCGGCGAGGTGCTGCTCACCGCGGATGGACGACTGTCGTATCCCGACACCGGCTACCTGGCCGGATCGGCGATGAGCCTCGCGGACTGCGTCCGCTGGGTGACAGCCACTCCCCTGGGCCTCGCGACTGCGGTGCGGATGGCGACGGAGCTGCCGGGGCGCATCGTCGGCGACCTCACCGGTGGCGTGTTCGATGCGGGGCGTCTGGCGGCGGGATCGCCGGCGGACATCGTCATCCTCGATGATGAGGGAAGGGTCGTCGAGACGATCGCGGGAGGAAGGACGGTCGCGTGAGCAGTGCGGTACCGGTCGGGTGTGCGGTCGCGGCGGTCGACGTGCCCGACGGCACGCCGATGTCGGGCTTCGCGGCGCGCTCGTCGGGGTCCACGGGGGTGCACGATCCGCTGACGGTGCGGGCCCTCGTGATCGACACCGTGGCGCTCGTCACCGTGGACTGCTGCGCGCTGCACGAGCGCACGTGCGCGTCGGTGCGTGAGGAACTGCTGGCCGACGGGATCGTGACCGAGATCGTGCTGCACGCCACGCACACGCACGCGGGGCCGTGCATCTCGCATGAGCGCCTCGGAGTCGAGGCGCCCGGGCTGCGCGTCGAGGTCGAGAGGAGCATCCTTGACACGGTGCGGAGCGCCGCGGCGGACCGGGTGCCCTGCAGCCTCGTCTATGCCGAAGCCCATGGCGCGGGAGTCGCCCGCAACCGACGGCACCTCGAGCGGGAGATCGATCCGCCCGTGCAGGCCGTCGGCTTCGACCGAGAGGGCAGGCGGGTGGCGACCCTGGTGTCGTACCCCTGCCATCCGGTCGTGCTGGACGGAGACAACACGCTGATCAGCGGCGACTTCGTCGCACCGCTGCGTGAACGGATCGAAGCCCAGCATCCGGGCAGCGTCTGCGTGTTCGCCACCGGTGCGGCGGGCGACGTGAACACGGGTCACCGTGCGGAGTCGTCGTTCGTCGGAGGCGGCGCCGGACGCACCTTCGCCGAGGCCGACCGGGTGGGCGGCGTCCTCGCCGCTGCGCTGAGCTCCGTCGATCCGGCCCCGATCGACGCCGGCCCCATCGGCTTCGCTTCCGCGGGGGTGACGCTCGACATCGCGGCGGAGAGCGACGACACGGTCGCCCTGCAGGTCGAGGGATGGCAGCGCGAGATCGCCGACGGCACCGGGCGGTCGGCGCTCCTCGTCCGATGGCTGCGCTGGGCACGGGAACGCCCGTCATCGCCCGCGTCCTCCTGGGTCGGCCGGGTCTCCGTGATCTCGTGCGGTGCGCTGCGCATCATCGCCCTCCCCGGGGAGCCGTTCCTGTCGGCAGCCGACCGACTGCGCGCCGGCCATGACGGGCCGACGATCGTGCTCGGCTACTGCGACGGTGTCCCCGGGTATCTCCCCGACGAATCCGCCTACGCGCTCGGCGGTTACGAGGTCGTCGACGCCCACCGCTACTACGCGATGCCCGGCCCCTTCGCGCGCGGCTCGCTGGAGGCCGTCGTCGACGTCGCGGCCGCACTGCTCGACGGGCCGACCCGGTGACCGTCGCCCGGGCATCCGTCGTCGACGTGGCGCGCGCCCTCGGCGTCTCGCCGTCGACCGTGTCGCGGGCGTTCAACCACCCCGAGCTGCTGCGCGCCGAGACGGTCGTCGCCGTGCACGCGGCGGCTGAGCGGCTGGGGTACGTGCCGAACCGTCACGCGCAGGCGCTGATCACGGGACGCACGGGGGCCATCGGTCTGATCGTCCCCGACATCACCAACCCGTTCTTCCCCAAGCTGGTGCGGGCAGCGCAGCGCTCGGCCGAGCAGCGGGGACTGTCGATGTTCGTCGCCGAGACCGGGTACGACCCCGAGAAGGAGCGCCGGCAGATCGCGACGATGGCGCCGCAGACCGAGGGCGTGATCGTCGCGTCGTCGCGCCTCCCCGGTGACGAACTGCAGCTCATCGCGCAGCGCACACGGGTGGTGTTCATCAACAACGACACCCCCGGTCTCGCGCGTGTGCTGCTGAGCTCGAGCACCGCTCTGCGCCAGGGTATCGATCATCTGGTCGCCAGCGGCGCTCGCCGCCTCTGCTACGTGGGCGGTCCTGTCCGGTCGTGGTCAGAGGGCGAGCGGCGGCGGACGGTCGGCGACGCCGTGGCCCGCCTGGGCCTCGACGCGACGTACCTGCGGGACGAGTCGGGTACCTACGCCGAGGCGCGTGCCCTCGCGAAGGAGGTGCTCGACTCCGGTGCCGATGCGGTCATCGCCTTCGACGACGTCGTGGCGCACGGCGTTCTCGACGGTCTGCTGGTCGAGAACGTCCGGGTACCGGGCGAGGTCGCGCTCATCGGCTGCGACGACGCCCTCCCGATCCAGACCCATCCACGCATGTCGACGATCAGGCTGCCGTTCACCGAGGCCGTCCGTGCGGCGATGGGTCTGATCGCGGTCGATGAGATCCAGCCGGACACCCGCGTCGAGGTCGAGGGCGTGCTCGAACTCCGTGAGACGACCCGTGAGACGACCCGTGAGATGTGACCTACGCGTCGCCGGCGAAGCGGCGGCGCGTCTCGGCATCCGCGGTGTAGACGACCAGTTGCACGTCGGTCTGGTCCGACGGTCGCAGCTGGTGGTGCTCGAACACGAGGCGGCCGAGCGTCGGATGCTGGAACACGCGCTCGCGCGACTCGAAACCGCCGACGCCGTGGCTCTCCCACCGTTCGCGGAAGTCGTCGCTCTCCTGCACGAGCCTGCCGATGAGATCCCGGTAGCGGGGGTCGCCGAGCCGCGGGCCCGCCTCCGCCCGGAACTCGGCGAGGAACCGCCGACTGGTGTCGTCCCAGTCGTCGAGCAGCGACCGCACGGCGGGGTCGGTGAAGATGAGCCGCAGCAGGTTGCGCTCCTCGGCGGGAGTGGTGGCGACGTTCGGGTAGAGCTTCTCGTAGGCGGCGTTCCACCCGGCGATGCCCCAGTCGGGCGCGAGCGCGTAGGCGGGGTGCTCGTCGAGAGCGTCGAGGAATCGCTGCACATGGGGTGGCGCGGTCTCGACGGCTTCGCCTCCCCCCGGCCGCTGCGGTGCGAAGCCGGCGAGGGTGAGCACGTAGTCGTGCTCGGCGACCGTGAGGTGCAGGGTGGTGGCGACGGCATCCAGCACCTGACGCGACGGGTTGATGTCGCGGCCCTGTTCGAGCCAGGTGTACCAGGTGACGCTGACGCCGGAGAGGTAGGAGATCTCCTCGCGGCGCAGTCCGATCGTGCGCCCGCGCCCGGCCGGGGGCAGGCCGTAGCCCGTGCGATCGAGCTGCTCGCGTCGGGCGCGCAGGAACGCGCCGAGCTCCTTGCGCTGCTGCTCATCCGTGGCCACCTCACAAACCTAGTGCTCTCACTACTAGTGTCAGCGGCGACTTCCGGCGATCGCCGAGACGCACGACAGTGAGAGGATGCCCACTCCCCTTCGCTCCCGCACCGTGACGCACGGCCGCAACGCCGCCGGCGCCCGCGCCCTCTTCCGCGCAGCCGGCGTGAACGCCGCCGACTTCGGCAAGCCGATGGTCGCCGTCGCGAACAGCTTCACCGAGTTCGTCCCCGGCCACACGCACCTGCAGCCCGTGGGTCGCATCGTGTCCGACGCGATCAGTGCGGCGGGCGGCATCCCCCGTGAGTTCAACACCATCGCGGTCGACGACGGCATCGCGATGGGCCACGGCGGGATGCTGTACTCGCTCCCCTCGCGGGACCTCATCGCCGACTCGGTCGAGTACATGGTCAACGCGCACCAGGCCGACGCCCTCGTGTGCATCTCGAACTGCGACAAGATCACCCCGGGCATGCTCATGGCCGCGCTGCGCCTGAACATCCCGACCGTCTTCGTGTCCGGCGGTCCGATGGAGTCGGGACGCGCCACGCTCGTCGACGGAAGCGTGCGGACCCTCGACCTCGTCGACGCGATCTCGGAGGCCGCGAACGACACGGTGTCGGATGCCGACATCCAGCGCATCGAGGAGAACGCGTGCCCGACGTGCGGGTCGTGCTCGGGCATGTTCACCGCGAACTCGATGAACTGCCTCGTCGAGGCGCTGGGACTCGCTCTGCCCGGCAACGGCTCGGTGCTCGCCACCCACACCGCCCGCCGCGCGCTGTACGAGAAGGCCGGCGAGGTCGCCGTGCAGATCACCCGGCGCTTCTACGATGAGGACGACGCGTCGGTGCTCCCCCGTGCGGTCGCGAGCTACAACGCCTTCGAGAACGCCATGGCGCTCGACATCGCGATGGGCGGCTCGACCAACACGATCCTGCATCTGCTGGCTGCCGCGCACGAGGCGGGCGTCGCGTTCGGCCTCGACGAGATCGACGCCGTCTCGCGTCGCGTGCCCTGCCTCGCGAAGATCGCCCCGAACCCCGCCTACGGCCGCATGTACTACATGGAGGACGTGCACCGCGCGGGCGGCATCCCTCGCATCCTCGGCGAGCTGCGTCGCGCGGGCGCACTGAACGACGACGTGTCGTCGATCCACTCCCCGTCGCTCGCGACCTGGCTCGACGAGTGGGACATCCGCAGCGGCTCGGTCTCCGAGGAGGCGCAGGATCTCTGGTACGCGGCACCCGGCGGCGTGCGGTCGTCGAGCGCGTTCTCGCAGTCCGAGCGGTGGCGGGAGCTCGACACGGATGCCGAGAACGGCTGCATCCGTGACGCCGAGCACGCGTACTCGGCCGACGGCGGTCTCGCGGTGCTCCGCGGCAACATCGCCGTCGACGGCGCGGTGGTGAAGACGGCGGGTGTGGACCCGTCGATCCTCGTGTTCTCCGGCCCAGCGGTCGTCTGCGAATCGCAGGAGGAGGCGGTCGCGAAGATCCTCGGCAAGAAGGTGCAGCCGGGCGATGTCGTCGTGATCCGCTACGAGGGCCCGAAGGGCGGACCGGGCATGCAGGAGATGCTGCACCCGACCTCTTTCCTCAAGGGCCGAGGTCTCGGCAAGGTGTGCGCACTCATCACCGACGGCCGCTTCTCGGGCGGCACGTCGGGGCTCTCGATCGGCCACGTCTCCCCCGAGGCGGCGTCGGGCGGTGTCATCGCGCTGGTCGAAGACGGCGACATCATCTCGATCGACATCCCGACGCGGGACCTGACGCTGCAGGTCGACGAGGCCGAGCTCGAGCGTCGTCGCGCGGCGCTGCTGGAGGACGGCGGCTACCGCCCGCGCGATCGCCAGCGTGCGGTGTCGCTGGCCCTGCGCTCCTACGCGACGATGGCGACCTCGGCCGATCGCGGCGCGGTGCGCGATGTCGAGGCGGTCGAGCGCGCGCTGCGAGAGCAGGAGATCCGGTCGGCGTCCTCCCTGGTGTGAGAGAAGGCCGAGCGGTGACGGATTCATCCACAGCTGTGGATGAAGGTGTTAACAACTCTGACCTGGGATTCATGAAATTCACAGGAATGGATCGTGCACCCATTGGCACTCTCGCGACAGGATTGCAACCCCCCTTTTGTGGGACCTCGATGCGGCGTACCGTGCTCTCATGAGTAACGTCGAGACTGTGCAGACCATGGTGCAGATCGAGGTGACGTTCGACGGGCGGGGATTCCTTCTCGCGCAAGACCAGGATCTCGCCGAACTGAAGCATCAGATCGAACAGGCCCTGACCACCTCGGGCACCTTCGTCGACCTCGTCGTGGTGGGCAACCGCAAGCTCAGCGTGCTCATCACCCCGCGCAGTCACGTGACCATCACCGAGGCGACCGTGCCGTTCGACGCGCGCGACACGGGAGACGTCGACTCGCCGTTCGGCGGGTACTACGACCTGCGCTGACCCGACCGCTACCACCGCGCACGGCATCCGGCAAGGCTCCTGCGTCCGCGACGACCGAGCCGCACCGTGGGGCCATGAGCATCCGAAGCCGATGGACCGCGATCGCCGACGGCGTGTACCGCCTCGAGACCGCGAACGTGAACTGCTACCTCGTCGTGACGAGCGACGGGATGACCCTCGTCGACGCTGGTCTGCCGCGCACTCTGCCGCTCCTCGACGACCTCCTCGCGCACCTCGGCGCCCATCGAGGCGACATCGACGCGATCATCCTCACCCACGCGCACTTCGACCACGTCGGGATGGCGCACGGCCTCGTCTCGGAGCGGCGCACCCCGGTGCACGTGCATCCGCGGGACCAGCGACTGGCGCGGCATCCGTACCGCTACGCCCACGAGCGCGCGCGGATCACGTACCCGTTCCGCTATCCGAAGGCCGTGCCGACGCTGCTGGCCATGACCGCGAAGGGGGCCCTCGGAGTGCGCGGTGTCGAGGCCGCACCGACCGTGCACCACGCGACGGCCGTCGAGGCGCCGGGCAGGCCGACGGCCCTCTGGACCCCCGGTCACACCGAGGGTCACTGCGGATTCTGGTTCGAGGACCTGGGGGTGCTGATGACGGGCGACGCGATCGTCACGCTCGACCCGTACACGGGGAGGACAGGGCCGCGGATCGTGGCGGGAGCGGCGACCGCCGACAGCGGCCGGGCCCTGAGCGACCTGGACGCGTTCCTCGCCTCGTCCGCGCCCACGCTGCTTCCCGGACACGGCGAGCCCTGGCATGACGGAGCCGGGGCCGCCGTGGCTCACGCTCGTCGCGTGGGTCGCAGCTGACCCCGGCTCGGATTCCCGCTGGGTGGTCGGTGATCAGGCCCGGGCTGCGCGCCCGTCGTTGCCGGGCACACGGGGTGCGCGCGAGACGAACACGCCGAGCAGGATCATGCCGATGCCGAGAACCAGGTGCAGCCAGTTGTCGGCGTTGTTCACGGGGATGAAGTTCAGCTGGTCGTTGCCGACGGCGATGAGGCCGTAGATCCAGACGACGAGGTACGCGGCGCCGCCGACGATCAGGTACAGCCTGGCCGCCCGGGCACGTGCGGCCAGCGCGATGCCGGCGACCGCGAAGGCGAGGTGCACGAAGTTGTGCAGCACCGACACCTGGAAGACGCCGAGCAGATGAGCTTCGGAGCCGGCTCCCGCGCCGTGCAGGTGCTCCGCGGAGTGCGTGAGTCCGGGGATGAAGCCGGCGATGCCGACGAGGAGGAAGACGATGCCCACGATGAGGGCGGTCTTCTGGATGGGGGTTCCTGCGTAGCGCTCGACGCGCGCGGTGTCACTCATGATGTCCTCCGTAACGGTGCGTTGGGGTGCCTGAGGTTATCGATCGGCTGTGGCTGTCCCGCAGGGCATTGACTCGGTGCTCTCCCCGGGAATATGCTCCCGGGCTTCCTTCCGCCGGGCGACGCTCCCGGCCGGACGAGTGCGCGTCCTGTCAATCCCCTCGGTTCGGCATCGAGCGCTCTCGTACGGTCGGCCCATGCCTCACCGATCGCACACCGACGTGCCCCCGAATCCGCAGCCCCCCGCGCACGACGACCTCCGACGGGTGCAGCATCTCGCCCAGTTGGCCGCGGTGGTGCGTGCCTGCCCCGGACTCTACGTGCGCTACTCGGAGGGGCCCGAGAAGGATGCCGAGCGCAGCAGCGTCGACAGTGAGAGCGGCCTCGAACTCCCAGGGCTCTCGGTGAACCCGCTGGATGCCGAGGAGTGGTGGACGCGCCCCCTCGAGGACTGGCTCGCACGGCAGCTGTCGCAGTACCGTCACCTGGCCGAGAAGGACCCCTCTCGATTCGCCTGGATCCTCAGCGGCGTCGTCTGCGGTCGTGGCCCCGACTGCGAACCGCTGCTCCGCGATGTCGAACCCGTCGCGATCCTCGCCGACGAGCTCCTGGAGGAGGCACGCGCCCGCTACGCGGAGAACTTCGACGCGGGGCGCGGTCCGGCGGACGCCGGCTGACGGCATCCCGGTCCACGGGCGAGCGAGAGGATGACGGAGGGTCAGAGCGCCGGGCCCCGCACGATCCGCACGGGGCCGCGGGCGTCGCGGATGCTGACCGCCGCTCCCTTCTGCGTCACGACGACCTGCTCGTCGTCGGCGAGCTCGGCGGCGACGCGCCGCACATCGGGCATGAGGGTCCGCCATGACTCACCGCCGACGGTGCGGGCGACGTCGCTGGGGCAGATCGACGATTCGGCGCGCTTGCGCACGAGAGTGCGGATGGCGGCGGCGATGCGCTCGTCGAAGTCCTCGCCGGAGCGCTCCTCCCACCAGGGGATGCCGCGCTCGCCGAGTGCGGTCTTAGCGTCGTCGACGCGTCGGCGAGCATCGGACTCCGACGCCTTGACGGCTCGGCGCGCGGACATCAGTTCGTCGACGAGCTCCTGGCGGAAGGTGTCGGGGATGCTCGGGTCGGTGGCCCGCCACCGACGACCGTCGATGACGACGTGGTGGCCGTCCGCCGTGCGCTCCGGACCGTCGGCGCTGTCTCTCCCCTTCGTCATG